>NZ_JBJYZK010000005.1:0-375860 GCF_048654275.1 Candidatus Pseudomonas auctus
CGTATCAAGCCTGTAAAAGGTGTAAACGATGTCCCCGGTCTAATGTGTAAAGGATGTACCGGTCTCTACAGTGAGGGGGTGCTTTTAAGCTCTCAGCTGCTCACCGGCAGAATCGGGCTACCCAACCGCTCCAGCAACGTCGCCTGCGCACTGCGCGGGTTCTGGTTGCCGGTCGGCGTGTTGCGGATGTAGCGACCGTCCGATTGCAGGCTCCAGCTGTGGGTGTTGTCGGTCAGGTACAGCTCCAGCTCTTTCTTGACCCGGGTCAGCAGCTTCTTGCCTTCCACCGGGAAGCAGGTCTCGACGCGCTTGTCGAGGTTGCGCTCCATCCAGTCGGCGCTGGACAGGAACATCTGTTCCTCGCCACCGTTGAGGAAGTAGAACACTCGGGTGTGCTCAAGGAAGCGGCCGATGATCGAGCGCACGTGAATGTTGTGCGAAACCCCGGCGATGCCCGGACGCAGGCAGCACATGCCGCGCACCACCAGATCGATGCGCACGCCGGACTGGCTGGCCTTGTACAGCGCGCGAATGATCTTCGGATCGGTCAGCGAGTTGAACTTGGCGATGATGTGCGCCGGTTTACCGTCGAGCGCGAATTGCGTCTCGCGGGTGATCATGTCGAGCATGCCCTTCTTCAGAGTGAACGGCGCATGCAGCAGCTTCTTCATGCGCAGCGTCTTGCCCATGCCGATCAACTGGCTGAACAGTTTGCCGACGTCTTCGCACAAGGCATCGTCGGAGGTCAGCAGGCTGTAGTCGGTGTACAGGCGGGCGTTGCCGGCGTGGTAGTTACCGGTGCCGAGGTGCGCGTAACGCACGATCTCACCGGCCTCGCGGCGCAGGATCAGCATCATCTTGGCGTGAGTCTTGAAGCCGACCACGCCGTAGATCACCACCGCGCCCGCCGCTTGCAGACGGCTGGCCAGTTGCAGGTTGGACTCTTCGTCGAAGCGCGCACGCAGCTCGATGACCGCCGTCACTTCCTTGCCGTTACGCGCGGCGTCCACCAGCGCATCGACGATTTCCGAGTTGGCGCCGGAGCGGTACAGGGTCTGGCGCACGGCGAGGACGTGTGGGTCCTTGGCGGCCTGGCGCAACAGGTCGACCACCGGGGTGAACGACTCGAACGGGTGCAGCAACAGGATGTCCTGCTTGCTGATCACGCTGAAAATGTTTTCGCTGTTCTGCAGCAGTTTCGGGATCTGCGGCGTGAACGGCGTGTATTGCAGCTCCGGATGGCTGTCCAGGCCGGTGATGCTGAACAGACGCGTCAGGTTCACCGGACCGTTGACCTGATACAGCTCGGTCTCGCTCAGGTTGAATTGCTTGAGCAGGTAGTCCGACAGGTGTTTCGGGCAAGTGTCGGCGACTTCCAGGCGCACGGCGTCACCGTATCGACGCGAAAACAGCTCGCCACGCAGTGCGCGGGCCAGGTCTTCGACGTCTTCGGAATCGAGCGCCAGGTCGGCGTTTCGGGTCAGGCGGAACTGGTAGCAGCCTTTTACCTTCATGCCCTGGAACAGGTCATCGGCGTGGGCGTGGATCATCGACGACAGGAACACATAGTTGTCGCCAGGGCCGCCGACTTCTTCCGGCACCTTGATGATTCGCGGCAACAGGCGCGGTGCCGGGATGATCGCCAGACCGGAATCGCGACCGAAGGCGTCGATACCTTCGAGCTCGACGATGAAGTTCAGGCTCTTGTTCACCAGCAACGGGAACGGGTGCGTCGGGTCGAGGCCGATCGGAGTGATGATCGGCGCGATCTCGTCGCGGAAATAGCGGCGGACCCAGGTTTTGATCTTGGTCGTCCAGTGGCGACGACGGATGAAACGCACCTGATGCTTTTCCAGCTCCGGGAGCAGGATGTCGTTGAGGATCGCGTACTGGCGATCTACGTGACCGTGCACCAGCTCGCTGATCCGGGCCAGGGCCTGGTGCGGTTGCAGGCCGTCGGCGCCGGCCTGTTCACGGGCGAAGGTGATTTGTTTCTTGAGGCCGGCGACGCGGATTTCGAAGAATTCGTCGAGGTTGCTGGAGAAGATCAGCAGGAACTTCAGCCGCTCCAGCAACGGGTAGGACTCGTCCAGCGCCTGTTCCAGCACGCGGATGTTGAACTGCAGTTGCGACAATTCACGGTGGATGTACAGGCTGCTGTCATCCAGGCCGGGAATCGCGATCGCCGGAACCGCCGCGGCAGGCTCGGTTGCCGGCGCGGGTGGCGCAGGCTCCAGTTCCGGCGGGGTTTCGGTAATCTGCTCGACCACGGGTTGAGCTTCTTTTACGGCAACTTCAGTGAGTCCTTCGGTATTCATCGAATGTTCCTGGGAGGGCTATTTCTGCTCTCGTAACAATTGAGCGGCACGGACAGCAAAGTAAGTCAGGATGCCATCAGCGCCGGCACGTTTAAAGGCGGTCAGGGATTCGAGGATCACGCCTTCGCTCAACCAGCCATTCTGGATCGCCGCCATATGCATGGCGTATTCGCCGCTGACCTGATAGACGAAGGTCGGCACTTTGAAGGCATCTTTTACCCGGAACAAAATGTCCAGGTACGGCATGCCGGGTTTGACCATGACCATGTCCGCGCCTTCAGACAAGTCCGCGCCCACTTCGTGCAGGGCTTCATCGCTGTTGGCCGGGTCCATCTGATAGGAGGCCTTGTTCGCCTTGCCCAGGTTCGCGGCCGAACCCACCGCATCGCGGAACGGGCCGTAATAGGCACTGGCGTACTTGGCCGAGTAGGCCATGATCCGCACGTTGACGTGGCCAGCCAGTTCCAGCGCCTCGCGGATGGCCTGGATGCGGCCGTCCATCATGTCCGACGGGGCAACCACCTGGGCGCCCGCAGCAGCATGGGACAAGGCTTGCTTGACCAGTGCATCGACGGTGATGTCGTTCTGCACATAGCCTTCTTCATCGAGAATGCCGTCCTGACCGTGAGTGGTGAACGGGTCGAGGGCGACGTCAGTGATAACGCCCAGTTCCGGGAACCGGTCACGCAGGGCGCGAGTAGCGCGCTGCGCGATACCTTCGGGATTCCAGGCTTCGGCGGCATCGAGGGATTTGAGTTCAGGCGGGGTGACCGGGAACAGCGCCAGCGCCGGAATCCCCAGCTCGACCCATGTGGCGGCTTCTTCAAGCAGCAGGTCGATGGTCAGGCGCTCGACACCCGGCATCGAGGCCACGGCTTCGCGGCGGTTTTCACCGTCGAGGACGAACACCGGCAGGATCAGGTCATCGACCGTCAGCACATTCTCACGCACCAGCCGCCGGGAAAAATCATCACGGCGATTGCGACGCAGGCGGGTGGCAGGGAACAGACGGTTGGCTGGGGTAAAGCTCACGGCAGACTCCTGAGCCCGCGCAAACGGGCGAGCGTGACAGTTATAGATGGCCATTATGACGGTCGTATGACAGTTATGTGCACCCCTGCGACAGGTAGTCGCTTTCCATTGTCCGTGTAGGAAATGTTCACGTCGAGACACATTTCGACACTTTCCTGAATGTGTCCGAAGGGTTAGGCTGCGCGTTCATTTCGCCAGCACCCAGACAATGCTCCAACAATTTCTGCATGACTTCGGCTACTTTGCCCTGTTTCTCGGGACGTTCTTCGAAGGCGAAACCATCCTGGTGCTCGCGGGCTTCCTCGCGTTCCGTGAATACATGGACATCAAACTGGTGGTGGTCGTGGCGTTCTTCGGCAGCTATGCCGGCGATCAGCTGTGGTACTTCCTGGGCCGCAAGCACGGGCGCAAGCTGCTGGCGCGCAAACCGCGCTGGCAGATGATGGGCGACCGCGCGCTGGAACACATCCGCAAGCACCCGGACATCTGGGTCCTGAGCTTTCGCTTCGTGTACGGACTGCGCACGGTGATGCCGGTGGCAATCGGCCTCTCGGGCTATCCGCCGGGACGTTATCTGCTGCTCAACGGTATCGGCGCCGCGATCTGGGCCACCGCCCTGGCCGCCGCTGCTTACCACTTCGGTGCCGTGCTCGAAGGCATGCTCGGCAGCATCAAGAAGTATGAGTTGTGGGTGCTGGGCGCTCTGCTGGTGCTCGGCCTGGGCCTATGGCTGCGCCGCCGGTTCAAGAATGCCCGGCTGGCGAAAAAGGTTTACGAGCAAGAACAGGCCGAGCTGCTGGCCAAGGCCGAACGGCACAAAGCCGAAATGGCCAAGGCTGCCGACCCTAAGACGCCAGCCGAGTAAGTCGCTGGCGACAGCAATACAGCCCGATGCCGCTGAGCAGGCTGTAACTGAGCAGGCCGACCCATATCCCCGGGCTGGCCGGCCAGAGTCCGACCAGCGGCGCCAGCCACACCAGCGGCAGGTTCGAAGCCAGCCGCAACACTTCCAGCTTGCCCGCCCACGGGCGATTCTCCAGGGCTACGCCCAACACGAACAAACCGAACGCCACCGCGCCCCAGCCGAGCAGCAATGCTCCGGTGGGCAGACTGTGTTCCAGATTCATCAGATAACTGCCCAGCGCCACATAGACGCCAAACTGCAACCCCACGTACCACTGCTGACGACTGTCCAGCGGCACCTCGAATTTGCGGAACTGACTCAGGTCCGGCTTGTTCATCGGGTACTTCGCCGCGACGTCCGCCGGACGCCAGCCGGTGCGCATGAACCAGATCCTGATCTTGTCCCACACGCGTTCCGCCCGGCGCGCGTCATCCCATAGCTGCGCGTAAAACTGCAGGTTGGCCCACAACGGATTCCAGCTCGCCAGCGGCGTGGTCACGCCGAAAATCACCGGCTCGTTGTCGTCCTCCTCCTGGAAGGAGCCGAACAGACGGTCCCAAATAATGAACACCCCGCCGTAGTTGCGATCCATGTAGAGAGCGTTCTGTGCATGGTGGGCCCGATGATTGGACGGCGTGACGAAGCACCACTCGAACCAGCCGAGCTTGGGAATGTGCCGGGTATGGACCCAGAACTGATACAGCAGATTCAGCGCCGCAACGCTGACGAACACCAGCAGCGGCACCCCGAGCACGGCCATCGGCAGGTAGAAGATCCAGCTCAGCAGGAACCCGGTGCTGGTCTGGCGCAAGGCCGTGGAAAGGTTGTAGTCCTCGCTCTGGTGATGCACCGAATGCGCCGCCCAGAGGATGTTCCGTTCATGGCCCATGCGATGCAGCCAGTAATAGCAGAAGTCATAGAAGACAAAGGCAAACACCCAGACCCAGACGCTGTCCGCAGGCAACCTGACCAGCGCCAGATGCTCCAGGGCAAACGCATAGGTCACCAGGCCCACGCCCTTGGTCAACAGGCCGGTGGTGGTCGACAACACCCCGGTGCTGATGCTGTTCACCGCATCGGCCAGGCGATAGTTGCTCACCCCGCGCCAGCGGTCGGCGATGAGCTCCGCCGCAATCAACACGAAGAAAAACGGTACCGCATACAGGATGAAGTTCATGACGCGCCCTGGTCGGAATCTGTAGCTCAGATCCTAGGTGTAGCCGCGGCTTGATCCTATGGCAACGAACGACAAATTAGAGGACATTTAGCGCCATGAATCTGGAGAGAAACCCATGAGCAAAAAAGTTGCAGTGATCCTGTCCGGTTGCGGCGTTTACGACGGCGCCGAGATCTACGAAAGCGTCATCACCCTGTTGCGCCTCGACCAGCGCGGCGCCCAGGTGCAGTGTTTCGCCCCGAACATCGCTCAATTGCATGTGATCAATCACCTGACCGGCGAAGAAATGCCCGAGTCGCGCAACGTGCTGGTGGAATCGGCTCGCATCGCCCGGGGCAACGTCAAGGATCTGCGTGAGGCCGATGTCGAGGACTTCGATGCGCTGATCGTGCCAGGCGGTTTCGGTGCGGCGAAGAACCTGTCGAACTTCGCCATCGAAGGCGCCGGCTGCACCGTGCAGCCGCAAGTACTGGCGCTGGCCGAAGCCTTTGCCGAAGCGGGCAAACCGGTGGGCCTGATCTGCATTTCGCCGGCGCTGGCCGCGAAGATCTACGGCCCGGGCGTGACCTGCACCATCGGCAACGACGCCGACACGGCCGCCGCCATGAACAAGATGGGCGCCAACCACGAAGACTGCGCGGTGACCGACATTATTGAAGACAAGGCGCGCAAACTGGTGACCACTCCGGCTTACATGCTGGCGCAGTCGATCAGCGAGGCGGCTTCGGGGATCAACAAGCTGGTGGATCGGGTGCTAGAACTGACCCACGAAAACGACGCCTGAACCCGACTTCATGTGGGAGCGAGCCTGCTCGCGATCGGTATTACAGGCAACCGTTATGTTGAATGTACTGACCTCATCGCGAGCAGGCTCGCTCCCACAAGGTCAGGATTGGCGCGCCAGCCGTGTCAGGATCCGGTCCAGCGCATTGGCGAACGCCTGCTTCTCGCGGTCGCCAAACGGTGCCGGGCCGCCGCTGACCTGGCCCTGTTCACGCAGGTCGGTGAACAGGTTGCGTGTCGCCAGCCGTTCACCCATGTTCTGCACGTCGAACTCCTTGCCTCGCGGGTCCAGCGCCGCAACGCCCTTCTTCACCAGCCGGTCGGCCAGCGGAATGTCGCTGCAGATCACCAGTTCACCCGGCACCGCATGCTCCACCAGATAATCATCCGCCGCATCCGGGCCGCTCGGCACCACGATCAGCTTGACGAGCGCCAGCGCCGGCTTGCTCTGCGGCTGCCCCGCCACCAGCACCACTTCGAAGCGGCGTTTGAGGGCGAACTTCACCACCAGCTCCTTGGCCATCTTCGGGCAGGCGTCGGCATCGATCCATACGCGCATCATCTCAAGCCGCCATGCGGCGCTTTTCAGCCACCCAACTGCGGCCATACAGCACGATGATCGCCGCGATCGCCACGGCCTGCGCCGTCAGCGAATAGGCGTCGGCATGAATCCCCAGCCAGTCGAAATCGAAGAACGCCACCGGCCGGGTGCCAAAGATCCCGGCTTCCTGCAGCGCCTTCACGCCGTGACCGGCGAACACCACCGACAACGCGCAGAGCAGCGCGGCGTTGATGCTGAAGAACAGCGCCAGCGGCAGTTTCGCCGAACCGCGCAGGATCACCCACGCCAGACCGAACAGCAGCACCAGCGCCGTCGCACCGCCCGCCAACACCGCGTTGTGCCCGGCAGGACCGGCCTGCAGCCACAGGGTTTCGTAGAACAGGATCACTTCGAACAGCTCGCGGTACACCGAGAAGAACGCCAGGATCGCGAAACCGAAACGCCCGCCTCCGCCAACCAGACTCTGCTTGATGTAGTCCTGCCAGGCTGCCGCGTGGCGACGGTCGTGCATCCACACCCCGAGCCACAACACCATGACGCTGGCGAACAGCGCCGTGGCGCCTTCGAGCAGTTCACGCTGGGAGCCGCTGACATCGATCACATACGCCGCCAGCGCCCAGGTGCCGAGGCCGGCCAGCAGCGCGAGCCCCCAGCCGACGTTGACGCTGCGCACCGCCGATTGCTGGCCGGTGTTGCGCAGGAACGCGAGGATCGCCGCCAGCACCAGAATCGCTTCCAGACCTTCGCGCAGCAGAATCAGCAGACCGGAAATGTAGCTCAGCGACCAGCTCAATCCATCGCTGCCCAACAGGCCGGCAGACTCCTTGAGTTTGGCCTTGGCCGCATCGAGACGCTGTTCGGCCTGCTCCACCGGCAAGCCGTCCTGCAGCGATTGCCGATAGGCCATCAGGGATTTTTCGGTGTCCTTGCGCACGTTGGCGTCGACGTTGTCCAGCGAGCTTTCCACCAGTTCGAAGCCTTCCAGATACGCCGCCACCGACAGGTCGTAAGCCTGATCGTGTTCACCGGCACGGTACGCCGCCAGGCTCTTGTCCAGGGTCGCGGCGGTGTAGTCGAGCAACTGCGCCGGGCCGCGCTTGACCTGCGGCGGCTGCGCCCGTTGCGCACGGAAGATCGCGGCGGCTTCAGCGCCCTCGGCAGCCTGCACCTCGGCCGGGGTCTGGCGGGCCAGATCGGCAATGTTGTAGGTCTTGTCGGCTTTGGCCGTGGCCGGATCGGCGCTGAACTGCGCGATATAGGTCGCCAGATCCCAGCGCTGACGGTCGTCCAGTTGATCGGCAAAGGCTGGCATGTCAGTGCCTTCGACGCCCTGGCCGAGGGTGCTGTAGATCGCATACAGGCTCAGGTGATCCATCCGCGCAGCATCGCGCAGATTGGCCGGCGCCGGCGTCATACCGAGACCTGCCGGGCCGTCGCCGGCACCCGCGTCGCCGTGGCACACCGAGCAGTTTTGCGCGTAGAGCGGCGCACCACGGGTCGGATCAGGCGTGATGATCGGGGCCTGGCTGACTTCATAAGCCACCGCCAGTTTCGCTCCCAGTTGTCGGGCCTGACGGGCCACGTCCGCACCGTCCTGTTTCGCCGTGATCGCGGCGTGCAAGGCGCTGACGCCCTGTTCCAGCGCCGCTTTCTCCGGTTTGGCCGGCAGGCCGGCGATCAGCCCTTGCAGCACCTGGGTGAATTCCAGTTGCTCGCGGTATTCGCCATCGTCGATGACCTTGCCTGCCGCTACCGTCGGCGGGTAATCGGCGCTGATGTAATCAAGCAGGTGCAACGCTTGCGGCGCGCCTTCCACGGTGTCGGCCAGCAGATTGAAGCTGCTCAGGGCGCACAGCGGGAACACCAGCCAGGCCAGAAATCGGGACGCGGCAGTCATGAATGAGTCTCAAGTGGAAATGCGAAGTTACATATTGTTCACTTCGAGCGCGATTCCCTCAAGCTTTCTCTCCAATCCCCGGCACATGGCCACTGCCCACCCCTATAATCCTTCACCTTTCGCCTCTCTGCTCCAGGAAGAGCTGCACTCCATGCGCCAACGCCTGCTACTCCCGGTATTAATCAGCACGATCCTGCAACTGAGCGGCTGCGCGGCTTACCGCAATTACGACCTGGAAATGCAGCAAACCAACGACCGGCTGATGCTCGGCGACTATCAGGGTGCCCTGGATGTGCTGGAGTGGCACAACCCGTGGGAAGACAAGGACCTGCTCTACTACTTCGAGAAGGGTTCGATTCTCAGCTTCGCCAACGCCCGCCCGCAGAGCCAGAAAGCCTGGCGCAGCGCAGACCGGATGGTGTTCCAGCGCGAAGAAGCCGTGCCTTCCGCCCCCATGAAGCTGCTCAACCGGTTTGCCTATGAAATGGGCACCCTGCTGGTCAACGACAAGCTCAGCCGCTACGAAGGCTATGACTACGAAAAAGTCATGCTGACCACACAGATGGCCCTCAACCAATTGGGCGAAAGCGATTTCGACGGCGCCCGGGCAGACATCAAGAAGACCCACGAACGTGAAGCACTGATCGCCCGCCAGCGGGAGCGCCAGTATGAAGAACTCGAGGAACAGGCCAAAGCTCAAGGCATCGTCGTGCAATACAAGGATTTGCAGGGCTATCCCGTCACCACCCTGGACTCGCCAGCGGTTATCGAACTGAAGAACGGCTACCAGAGTGCTTTCAGCCATTACCTGGCCGGGTTCACCTACGAAGCGCTGGGTGAACGGGATCTGGCCGCACCGGGTTATCGCCAGGCAATCGAGTTGCGCCCGAACACGCCCTTCCTCGAACAGGCGCTGCGCAATCTCGACCAGCCACCGGCCAAGGATGATGAAAGCGATGTTCTGATCGTCGTCCAGAGCGGTCTGGCGCCGGCCCGCAGCTCGGTAACAGTGCCGATCCCGGTGCGGCTCAATGAAAATCTGGTCATTACCGCGCCGATCTCGTTTCCCATCCTGGTGCCGGACACCGTCACACCAGCGTTCGACCACATCCTGGTGGATGGCCGCAAACGCCCGCTGACCGTGATCAACAGCGTCACCGACATGGCGTTTCGTACGCTGCGCGATGACATGCCGGCGATCATTTCCCGGGCAATGTTCCGCGCCAACATGGCCGCCATCTCGCAGGCTCAGGAAAACGAACGCAATCCGGCCAAGGCCTCGCTGGTCGTCACCGAGCACGACCCCTTTGAGGAGGCCGACACCCGAACGTGGCGCACGCTCCCCGACAAGACATTGGTGGCGCGCATACGGCTGAAGAAAGGCGATCACCAATTCAATGCGCCCAATGCACCCGGAGCGTCATCGGTCACCCTGCGCATCGATCGCGATCACCAATTGGTCAACCTGCGAGTTCTGAGAGATGTCGCCAACGTAATCGGCAATGCCAGACTGCCGGATAAGTAATGGCACCCAACCAACCAGTGCAATTAAAAAGCTATTACATAGCCAGCATCGCCCGCTTATAATGCCGCGCCCGCGCTATCGCGTTGCGGCATTAAAGCTCCTCTTTTTATGAGGAATTGGCAGGAGGCCAGTGCCACTGCCGATCGGTCCCAGCAGCCCGACCCGCACCCGAGGCTGTCGCTACTCATGGAAGAAGTAACCCCATGGCATTCCGCGCTCCCACTTTGATTGCGCTCAGCGCTGTCACCCTGCTGTCCGGCTGTTCGGCGTTTCGCAACTACGATTCCGAACTGGCCCAGACCAACCAGCAACTGGCCACCGGCAACGTCGACGCCGCCCTGACCCTGCTGGAAAAGAACAACACCGGCCCGGACAAAGACCTGCTCTATTACTTCGAGAAAGGTGAACTGCTGCGCGCCAAGGGCGATCTGTCCGGCAGCCAGAATGCCTGGACCAGCGCCGACCAGGTGGTGGGCAAGTGGGAAGACTCGGTCAAACTCGACACCGACAAGTACCTGGCCCAGTTCGGCAGTTTCCTGGTCAACGACAAGGTGCGCCGCTACGAAGGCTACGACTACGAAAAAGTCATGCTGACTACGCAGATGGCCCTGAACCTGCTGGCGGTCAACGACTTCGACGGCGCCCGCACCGCGATCAAGAAGACTCACGAACGTGAAGCGGTGATCGCCGACCTGCGCGACAAGGAATACCTCAAGAGCGAAGAGGAAGCCGAGAAGGAAGGCATCAAAACCGAATACAAGGATTTGCAGGGCTACCCGGTGGCCAGCCTCGACGCCCCGGAAGTGGTCGGCCTGAAAAACAGCTACCAGAGTGCGTTCAGCCATTACCTGGCCGGTTTCGTCTATGAAGCCCTGGGCGAAAAAGACCTCGCTGCGCCGGGCTATCGCAAGGCTGCCGAACTGCGCCCGAATACGCCGCTGCTGGAGCAGGCGTTGGTCAACCTCGACAAACCGGTCAAAAGCGATGACAGCGACATTCTGATCGTGGTGCAAAGCGGTCTGGCGCCGGCCCGCGATTCGATCCGCGTGCCGTTGCCGCTGCCAATCTCCAACAACGTAGTGATTACTCCGCTGTCGTTCCCGATCATCAAGCCCGACACCTCCACCGCAACGTTCGCGCAGATCGGTGTCGATGGCCAGCAGGTCGACCTGACCGCTCTGAACAGCACCACCGCCATGTCCCGCCGCGCCCTGCGCGATGACATGCCGGGGATCATCCTGCGCACCACCGTGCGCGCGATCACCAAAGGTGTGGCGCAGAAGAAGATCAACGAAACCAACCCGCTGGCGGGCCTGGCGGTGGGTATTTCTTCAGCTGTGCTCGAAGGTGCCGATACCCGTACGTGGCGCACCCTGCCGGACATGACTCAGGTTGTACGTCTGCGCTTGAAGAAAGGTGAGCACCAAGTCACTCTGCCGAGCGCCGTCGGTGGCTCTCAGGTCAAGGTCACCGTCGATCAGCGTTATCAGGTGATCACCCTGCGCGCCGTCGGCAATCAGGTGTTCGCCGCAGGCCTCGCCGCCCACGTGACCCCGAGCGCTGGCGCCACCGCCGTGGCCAGCCTCAAACAACCTTAAGAACGGAGTCTTTGCATGCGCTTCAAACTCATCGCCGTCGCCGCCCTCGCCCTGCTGGCGAGCGGCTGCGCCACCCCGCCACCACCGGAGCCGGGCAGTGCCGCGAGCAAGGTCGTGGCCATGGGCCCGCAGAAACACATCGTGGTCGGCGCGATGCGCGTGGCCCGCGAAAACGGCTTCATGACCGTCAACGTGCAGTTGAGCAACACCCTCAACAGCAACAAGACGTTCTACTACCGCTTCGCCTGGCTCGGGCCTGAAGGTTTCCCGATCGCCGAAGAAGAAGTCTGGAAGAGCCAGATGATGTACGGCGCCCAGACCAGCTTCATCCAGGGCATCGCCCCGACGCCCAAAGCCGTGGACTTCCGTCTGGAACTCAAGACGCCTTAAGCCCGACACCCTATTCCCGATTCAGAGAGCACTCCCATGTTTGCACGCTTTTCCTTCATCGCCGTCCTCGCCCTGCTGGCCAGCGGTTGCGCCAACACTTCGCCGACCCTGGGCAGCAAGAACATCAGCTACGGCGACACCAAGGCCGTTGAAACCGTGACCAACGAGTTCGGTTCGACCGACCTGCAGATGATCGCCGAGTCGATGACCCGTTCCCTGGCCCAGTCCGGCATTCTGCAGGGTCGCCCTGTGGTGCAGGTCTACGACGTGAAGAACAAGACCAGCGAATACATCGACACCCGCGAAATCACCACCAGCATCAAGACCCAGCTGATGAAGTCCGGCACCGCCCGTTTCGCCAGCGACAACACCGCGATGCAGAGCCAGGTCGACCAGCTCAAGCTGCAAAACCAGAGCGGCCTGTACAAGAAAAGCACCGTGGCCAAGACCGGCAACATGATCGCCGCCAAATACCGTCTTGAAGGTTCGATCAGCTCGATCGTCAAGCGCAGCAGCGACTACAAGGACGTCTTCTACAAATTCAGCCTGCAACTGATCGACGTTGAAAGCGGTCTGGCCGAGTGGATGGACGAGAAAGAGATCCGCAAAACCACGGAGCGTTAATCGATGCGCACATGGATTGGCATGATGGCCCTGGCTTGCGCGTTCAGCGTGCAGGCGGCCCCGAAAGTCGCGGTGACGGATCTGGCGTATCAGGAACGTGTGGAGCAATACATCCACATCGTTTCGGCCCAGAACAATTACCGCGAGGGCTACTACAGTTCCAGCGGTTCTTCGAGCTACAACGAGCTCGAAGCCACCACCAGCTACATCGAACAGACCGAGCTGCGCAAGTTCACCGGCGACATCAAGGGTGAAATCCTGCGCACCGGCATGTTCCAGCTGGTGCAGGGCACGCCGTACACGGCGTCGTCCAAGGGTGACGTCTACGACGTGATCAAGCGGATCAAGGCCGGCAACTTCAAGGGTGCCGACTACGTGCTGTTCGGCACGGTGTCGGACATCGACTTTACCCAGGACGTAAACGAGCTGGCGAACACCGACAGCTATTCCGCCGTGCTGGGCCTGACGCTGGTGGCCGATTTCAGCCTGATCAACACCAAGACCTTCGAAATCACCTCGGCCTTCACGGCGATGGGCGAAGCGCAGGACACCAAACTGGTGAACCACCGCGACATCAAGATCTCGCTCAACCGCCCGCGGGTGGTGCGTGATGTTTCGAAGGCGCTGGGCGAAGACGTGGCCGGACAGCTGAGCACGCAGCTCGGCGGTGGCGGCTACGAGCAGCCGCGCGAACCGCAGCAGCGCAACAATCTGCCGCGTGATACGGCGCCAGTGATTCTTCACTGACCGACTGCCGGAAACGAAAAAGGCGACCTTCTCAGGTCGCCTTTTTTTGTGGCTGCACGCTTTATGCGGCCGCTTTGCGCAATGTCGCCATGAACGCCGCAGCGCCAATGAACAGCCCGGCAAACGTGCGGTTCATGCGTCGCTGCTGGGTCGGTGTGCGCAACAGGCGCAACACCTTCGACGCCAGACCGGTGTAGCCGGCCATGACGATCAGGTCGACCGCGATCATGGTCACGCCGATCACCACGTACTGGATCAGCAGCGGCGCATGCGGATTGATGAACTGCGGCAGCACCGCGAGCATGAACACCAGCGCCTTGGGGTTGCTGATGTTCACCAGAAAACCACGAAACACCAGCGCCAGCGGCTTGCCGATCGGCCGAACCGCCGCGTCATCACTCATGTCCATCGGCAGTGCGCGCCATTGTTTGATCGCGAGATAGACCAGGTAGGCGACACCGAACCATTTGATCGCATGGAACGCCGTGGCGGAAGCGGTGAGGATCGCGCCGACACCGGCGCCGACGATGGCAATCTGCACAGCCAGGCCGATCTGCAGGCCCAGGGCGTTCCAGTAACCGCGCCAGAAACCGTATTGCAGACCGCTGGACATCGACGCGATGGCGCCGGCACCCGGAGAAAGACTGATCACCCAGCAGGCGGCAAAAAACGCCAGCCATGTTTGAAGCTCCATCGCACACCTCGACTCGGACTCGTGACAATCCTCAAAGCTAATGCGGAATTGGCTGGATGACTACCGATTTTTTGCAGGATGTTGCGGCCGCCGACCAATGTGGCCGGCGCCCAATCACTTTTCGAAACCGCTGGAAGGGAACACATCGGTGCCGCGCCAGCGGCGCACCGAACGCTGGAAGAACAGGCTGTTGGGCACCTGCACCATGGCGCTGCCGGTGCCGAGTTCTTCGGCTTCGATCAGCGTGGTGTAGAGCAGATTGATCGCCACCACCCGGCCTTTGACACCGGGTTTGTCGGTGGTATCGACCAACTCGACCACATCGCCGAGACGGAACGGGCCGACGGTGAAGATCAGAATCGCGCAGAGCAGGTTCGACAGCACGCTCCACATGGCGAAGAACGCCACCGCCGCCACCGCGACGAAGCCCGACAGCGCGGTCCAGAGCACCGTGGCCGACACCCCGAGACGCTCCAGCACAAAGATCAGCGCACTGCCCATGATCAGCCAGCGCAGACCGCCGCGCAGCGGCATCAGCAACTGCGGCGGGAACGGATACTTCTCCCCCAGGCGAGTCAGGAATCGGGCGACGACGCGCTGGGCGAAGTAACCGGCCAGCAGGATCAGCAGAATCTGCACACCGAGCCAGATCGGCTCGGCCCACATCGCCGGCAATGGAAGTTTGAAAGCTTCCATCAAGACAGCGCCTCCAGCTCCGCCTGCATGCTTTCCAGCGTTTCCAGCGCTTGCATCCATGCTTCTTCAAGCTCGCCTTCGCGGACTTTCAACTTGGCCTGTTCGGCCAGCAGGTCACGCAGTTCGTTCTTGCGCGCCGGCTCGTAGAGGTCGCTGTCGCCAAGGCTGGCATCGACCTTCGCCAGTTTCTCGTGCAGCTTGCCGAGCTCGGCTTCGAGCTTGTCGGCTTCGCGCTTGTGCGGCGCCAGTTGCTGACGCAACGCAGCGGCGGCCTGGCGCTGGGCCTTCTTGTCGGTCTTGTCCGGGTTGACCGGTGTGTTGCTGACCGGGGCGTTGCGCTGACGGTACTCGACCAGCCAACGGGCGTAGTCCTCAAGGTCGCCATCGAACTCTTCGACCTTGCCGTCCGCGACCAGGAAGAAGTTATCGGTGGTGCTCTTGAGCAGATGCCGATCGTGGGAAACCACCAACACCGCGCCGCTGAATTCCTGCAACGCCATGGTCAGCGCCAGGCGCATTTCCAGGTCGAGGTGGTTGGTCGGTTCGTCGAGCAGCAGCAGGTTCGGCCGTTCCCATGCGATCAGCGCCAAAGCCAGACGAGCCTTTTCGCCACCGGAGAAATTCAGCACCGGTTCGTCGATCCGTGCGCCGCGGAAGTCGAAACCACCAAGGAAATCGCGCAGGGTCTGCTCGCGCTCGGTCGGCGCCAGACGCTGCAAGTGCAGCAACGGGCTGGCCTTGGAATCCAGCGAGTCGAGTTGATGCTGAGCGAAGTAACCGACCACGGTGTTCTCGCCGCGAGTCAGGCGCCCGGCCAGTGGTTCGAGTTCGCCGGCAAGGTTCTTGATCAGGGTCGACTTGCCCGCGCCGTTGGGGCCGAGCAAGCCGATCCGCGCGCCGGGGGTCAGTTGCAGCTTGACCTTCTCCAGCACGGTTTTCTCGCCGTAACCCAGGCGCGCATCGGACAGGTCGATCAGCGGGCTGGAGATCTTGGTCGACTCGCGGAACACGAAGTCGAACGGCGAATCGACGTGGGCCGCCGACAGCTCTTCCATGCGCTCCAGCGCCTTGATCCGGCTCTGGGCCTGACGGGCCTTGGTGGCTTGGGCCTTGAACCGGGCGATGTAGCTTTCCATGTGCGCACGCTGCGCCTGCTGCTTCTCGTAGGCCTGTTGCTGCTGGGCCAGACGCTCGGCACGGGCGCGTTCGAACGCGGTGTAGCCGCCACGGTAGAGCGTCAGCTTGCGCTGATCGACGTGAGCCACGTGATCGACGACTTCATCGAGGAAATCGCGGTCGTGGGAAATCAGCAGCAAGGTGCCGGGGTAACTTTTCAGCCACTCTTCGAGCCAGATGATGGCGTCGAGGTCCAAGTGGTTGGTCGGCTCGTCGAGCAGCAACAGGTCCGATGGGCACATCAAAGCCTGCGCAAGGTTCAGACGCATCCGCCAGCCACCGGAGAAATCTCCTACCTGACGATCCATCTGCTCGTTGGTGAAACCGAGGCCGGCGAGCAGCTTGCGCGCCCGCGCATCGGCGGTGTAGCCGTCGGCGCTGTCGAGTTCGGCGTGCAGGCGGGCCAGCGCGGTGCCGTCGTGGGCCTCTTCGGCTGCCGCGAGCTCGCGCTGCACTTCGCGCAGGCGCAGGTCACCGTCGAGTACATAGTCGACCGCCAGGCGCTCGAGCGTGTCGACCTCCTGGCGCATGTGGGCGATACGCCAGTCGGCCGGCAGCAGGCAGTCGCCCGAGTCCGGGTGCAGCTCACCGCGGAGCAAGGCGAACAGGCTGGATTTGCCGGCGCCGTTGGCACCGATGAGGCCGGCTTTGTGGCCGGCGTGCAGGGTCAGCTCGGCGTCTTCTAGCAGACGTTGCGGGCCACGCTGTAAAGTCAGGTTCTGAAGTCGGATCATAATGGCGGCGGAGTCTACCAGCTTCCCCCGCAACTGGCGCGAGTAGCACGATGTCCTCTGACCTGTGGAGCTTTGCCCTTGCCGTCTACGCCCGTCCCGGCGTGGAGGATGCCTGCCTGCGCCTGCAATCGGCGGGGGCCAACGTGTGCCTGATGCTGTGCGGTTTATGGCTGGAACAACGCGATGCGACCTGTGACGAGGCACGCGCCCGGCAGCTTCTGGAAATGACAGAGCCCTGGGATCGGGAAGTGGTCCAGCCGTTACGCGCATTGCGCATGCAGTGGAAAACCCTGGCCGACACCGATCCGGTGCTCAAGGGGATGCGCGAGCAGATCAAGGGACTGGAACTGGAAGCGGAACGTGCGCTGCTGTCGCGACTGGAAGGCGCCGCGCAAGGCTGGAAGCGTCATTCAAAGGAATCGAGTGACTGGCTGCAAGTGCTGGCCGGCCCTGCGGCCAACCTGAACCGCGACGCGCTGCAAGTGCTGCGCGTCGCGGCGACCGGCGCTTAGGAAGCGCTGGACGGGTTGCTGGCGACGCTCGACACCGGCGCCGACGATGGCGTGGTTGCGGTGGTCGAGGTAGTGGCGGCGGGTGCAGGTGCAGCGGTCGCAGCCGGAGTTGCCGGTGCGGCAGGTTTGGCAGCAGGAGCAGCGGTCGGTTTTGCTGCAGCGGGTTTCGCGGCAGCCGGCTTGGCAGCGGCAGGTTTTTTCACTGCTGGTTTTGCAGCGGGTTTCGCGGCTGGCTTGGCGGCCGGTTTAGCAGCGGTCGCTGGCTTGGCGGCGGTCGTTGCAGGCTTGGCGGCGACAGCCGGTTTGGCCGCTGGTTTTGCAGCGGGTTTTGCAGCGGGTTTGGCCGCAGCTTTTACCGCAGGCTTGGCCGCTGGTTTCGCTGCCGCTTTGGCCGCAGGTTTGGCAGCAACCGGTTTGGCAGCGGTTTTCGCCGCAGGCTTGGCAGCAGCTGTTTTGGCAGCTGGTTTAGCGGCGGCTTTAACGGCTGCTTTGGCAGCTGGCTTGGCAGCAGGTTTCGCAGCGGCAGTTCTCGCTGGAGCCGCTTTCGCAGCAGCAGTTCTCGCCGCAGGTTTGGCGGCTGGTTTTGCAGCAGCTGACTTCGCGGCAGCTGGTTTGGCTGCTGTGGTTTTGGCCGCAGGTTTGGCAGCGCTGGCGGCTGCGGGTTTCTTCGCGGCTGGTTTTGCAGTGGCTTTCACTGGCGCTTTTGCAGGGGCTTTTGCAGGAGCCTTGGCCGGTGCTTTTGCAGCAGGTTTGGCGGCTGCTTTTTTCGCAGGTGCCGCTGCAGGTTTAGCCGAACGCAGGGACAGCGCCTTGCCGACGGCTTCTTGAACACGACCGACACCCTGGGCCAGTTTCAGGCTTTCCTGGGCATCGCGCTTGAGTTGCAGAATGTAGCTGCGGGTGTCGGACTGACGTTCCTTCAGCGCATCGAGCAGGTCTTCGAGTTCCTTCACGGCAGCCTTGGCCTTGGTCTGCGCCTTGGCTTTACCGGCTGCTGCTGCGTCCTGCAGTTTGGTGCGGGATTTGTGCAGCTTTTCTTGCGCCTTGCCGCGTTGCTTTTCCAGTTTGGCGAGCAGTTTTTCAGCATCAGCCAAGGCTTGGGAGCAAGCGTTTTCCAGATGCTCGAGCAGGCTGCCCGAGAGTTGTTGGAGTAAATGCAACGGAGTGTTTACAGGCTTCTTGGTGGCCGACATGGTTTACCTCCTGGCTGACGTGAGTGCGGCTCATACTAGACCTCTGCTGCTACCGCCGCTAGGGCATGTTGACAGTATCGAAAGCACTCGGTTGCAGGCTTGCAAAAAACTTCTGCGCATTGGCAAAAGCAGTTCACCGTTGCAGACGTTCGCGCTGGCATAATCCACCGCAATTCAGGATGGAGAGTGCCCATGTCGCGCTACTTTTTTTTATCCCTCTGCATGATTTTTTCCGTGGCTCAGGCCGACGAAAAAACGACGGCGAATGACGCCCACGATCTGGCTTACAGCCTCGGCGCCAGCCTCGGCGAACGACTGCGTCAGGAAGTGCCGCAGCTGCAGATCCAGGCGTTGATCGAAGGCCTGCAACAAGCCTATCAAGGCAAGCCGCTGGCACTGAGCGAGGCTCGCATCGAGCAGATCCTCGCCGATCACGAATCGCAGACGGCCGAGCAGGCGGCGATGCCTTCGACTGAAGCCGCGATGGAAAACGAGCGACGCTTTCTCACCGCCGAAAAAGCCAAACCGGGTGTGAAGGAGCTGGCCGACGGCATCCTGCTGACCGAACTTGCCCCGGGGAATGGCACGAAGGCCGGCCCGGATGGAAAAGTGCAGGTGCTGTACATCGGCCGACTGCCGGATGGCACCGTGTTCGATCAGAACAGCCAGCCGCAGTGGTTCAATCTCGACAGCGTGATCGCCGGCTGGCGCACCGCGCTGCAGAACATGCCGGTCGGCGCGAAGTGGCGTCTGGTGATTCCATCGGATCAGGCTTATGGCGCCGACGGTGCCGGCGACTTGATCGCGCCGTTCACACCGCTGGTGTTCGAAGTGGAATTACGCGGCGCGACCAGTTGATCGCCCAATAAAAAACGGTGCGCCTGGGGCGCACCGTTTTTGTGTCTTGCGAGGTTCGGTTCAGGCCTGAACCGAATCCTCTTCCTTGTGTGCGGTATGCAGCACTTCGATCAGGCAGTCTTCCAGTTCGAAGCGCTCGTGAAGCAGGCCGCCCAGCTCCTTGAATTTCTCCGCAACGCATTTGCCTTCATCGCAAAGGTCGTTGAACGCGAGCAGCTTTTCAGTGATGACATCGATCCGCGGATAGATCGTCTCGGCCAGTTCCAGGCCGCGCTTGTCGTTGAAGGCCTTGGCCTCGCCCGTCAGCTGTTCGTAGATCTCGAAGTGCCCGGCCGAGACGTAATCGACCAGCACACCGCAGAATTCCTGCAAAGGCTTTCGATCCTCGGACAGCGCCTGAGGTTTGGCGCCCAGCTTGTCATAGGCAGCGATCAATTCCTCACGCTCCTGCAGCCAGCGGTCGATCAGCAGATGAACTCCACCCCAACGTTCCTGAGCATTCTGACAACTTTCGAGCATGGTGATCTCTCTTCCCTTGTGGGTCATGCTGCCCTACACCCGCGCCCCTTCTTGTGGCTATTGCTTTGAGAGGCGGCCAGGCAGAGCGTCATCGAGCAACACAATTCCAATGACACGTGCGGGCCAGATTATGCCCGCACGCCTATGGCTTCAAGGTACGCAGGAGAGAAAGTTCATACAAGTGTTTAATCCCTGACCAGCGCCGGGTGCGACGGTTGGCCGCTAAGTGGTCGCTGTAAAGCCATCCAGACCTGTCGCAGCAACTGGTAAGCGGCAAGGATCGACATCCCCACGAAGAACAGCAGGCTCCACTCCGGAATGCTCAAATCGAACAGTGTCCAGGACAACTCCGTGCAATCGGCAGTGTCGTTGAACATACGCATCAGTGCGCATAACCACGGCAGGCTGCTGAACATTTCCTCCGGCCCTGGCCCGCAATGCGCCAGCCTTTGCAGGGAATCACTTTGCAACAGCACCTGTCGCCAGGCCGCCGTCATCCCGCCAAGACTGGTCAGCAACGCCATCATCCAGTACAGCGACAGACCGACACGCTGCGGCCCATGGACCGCCGCCACACCACAAAAAATGGTGAGCACACACATGAACAGACGCTGGACCAGACACAGGCTGCAGGGCACCAGACCGACCGCGTATTCGAGGTAATAAGAAGCTCCCAGGGCCAGAATCCCCGCAGTGAAAGCCATAAAGAACAGGGAGCGTGAGCAGGCCAACGACATGGCTTATCCGTAACAATAAAGACAGGCAGTTACGGTAGAGGAAAGCGCCTCGGGCTTTCAAGGCAGGTCACTGGCGACACTTCATCAGAAGTGTAGGGAAATCCCGACAGGCACCGAAGGATTCGATGTAGCCCACTGTAGGATTTTGCTCGGGAGGGGATTTACCGGTAACAATTCAGTCACCGGGAAAGAAATGGAGGAGCAACGCTCCCCCTTTCTGATCATGCTCGAGCGGCTACCGGCAATGGTGCAGCCAGCAGGCGCTCATCCAGCATACCGAGCCCTTCCTGGAACAGCAGATTGCTGCGTTCGGTGTCACCGAGCCGGGCCAGCAGCCGCGCCAACTCGGCGCACGCTTCCGGATTGCGCTGCACTCGCAGACTGCTTTCCAGGTAGTCCCGCGCCTTGCCCCACAGACTGGCTTGCAGGCACAAGCGCCCCAGCGTCAGCAGCAGGCTGGCATCGCCCGGATGATCCTTGAGCCAGCCCTCGGCCGTCTGCAACTGACGCGCTGGATCACTGCCGCGCACCAGACCGTAAAGGCGGGCCAGATGACTGTCGTACTTGCGCTTGAGCGCCGTGCGCAGCACTTCTTCCGCTTCGACCTGAGCGCCCAGCTGACGCAGCTGCTCGGCGTAGGCCAGCACCAGCGCCGGCTCCTGGCGCTGGGCAGAAGTCAGTTGCTGCCAGGCGCGGTTGAGCGACTGTAAACCGACGGCGCCGTCCTCTTCACGCTGGGCCGCGAGGGACAGGTTTTCCCCCCAGGCGCGACGTTCGAGTTCGGTCAGTTCGGACGGTGGCAGGACTTTGTCCTTGCGCAGCTCCGGCAACAGCCTAATCACGGACGACCAGTCACCGCGCTGCTGATGCAGGCGCTGCAACTGGCGCAGGGTCTGGACATTGTGCGGATGGCGTTCATGCATCGCCTGCAAGGTGACCAGCGCCCCATCGGTATCGCCACGATCGGTCTGCAACTGCGCATGGCTGAGGGCGATCGCCAGCTCGGCCTGCGGCTGACGCTCAAGGGCACGCTCCAGCAGGCGATCGCTTTCCTCGTAATGACCTTGTTCGTTGGCGGCGCGGGCGGCGCCCAGGTAATACAGCAACGGTTGACGCTCGGCTTCGGCGGCCCGGTAAAGATGACGCTGGGCGCTGGCCCAGCGGCCTTCGGCCAGGTCGAGCTGACCATGCTCGATCGCCACCTGCACACGGCGGCTGCGGTTACGACGCGACCACGGATTGACCACTCCGCCGGAAGTCAGTACCAGCTCGACCAGCGCCTTGATGCCCCAGACCAGCAGCCACAGCACCGCCACCACCGCCAGGGTCGCCCACAGGCTCGATTCATAACGAAAGCTTTTGTAGGCGACCAGCACGTAACCGGAATGCTCGGCAATCGCCAGGCCCAGCGCCGCCGTCGCCGCGATCACCAGAAACACGATCACATACAGGCGCTTCATGGTGTCGCCTCCTGCGCGGTGCTGGCAGCCGGTTTGGCGAAGGGTTTCACCGAGTCTTCGGCGTTGACGTTGCGGCGCTCCAGATAGGCCTGCACCGCACTTAAGGTTCCAGCGAGATCCGGCGTGTTGACGGTAACCGGTTGCTTGCTCAATTCCGCGACCTGCTCGAGCATGATTTTGCTCTGCGGGTTGTCCGGATTGAAGTTGCCCGTGAGGACGTCACGCGCTTCGGCCAGCGCCTGGGTGTACACCGGCGCCTGACCGTTGAGCGCAGCCCATTGCGCCTGTTCGAGCGTAAGGCTCAGGGCCAGACGCACCTGGCTCAGGCTCTGGCCGGCAAGCAGCGGCCGGACGTTTTTGTCGGCGTTGAAATCGATGCGGATGTAGCGCGATATCTGATCCCACCACTGCGCCCAGCGACTGGCGCCGTCGCCATCGGAGGTCAGGCCCAGCAGCGAATCGCCGCGATCCTTGTATTCCGGCGCCAGCTCGGTGAGGCCGACGACCTGATCGCGCAAGGCGCCCAGGCGCAGGAACAGCCCGGTGCGATCCGGCTGCTCGGTACTGCGCAGCGCCACCAGGGTTTTCGCCACTTGCTCGCGGGCGGCGAACGAACCGGGATCATTCTGCTCGCGCAGGATTTCATCGGCACCCTGGACCAGCGCCTGAGCGCTGCTGATGTCTTGCAGGGCGGAAAGACGCAGGCTGGCCAGACGCAGCAAGTGCTCGGCCTCGGCCAGCCGCCAGTCCTTGCGGCTGGCGCCGAGGACCGTTTCCAGACGCTGGTTGAGGCGTTGCTGATCGCCCTGTAGTTGCGACACCAGACGCTGGCGTTCGGCAAGTTCATCGGCACCGGGCAATTGCCCGAGGCGCTCGGTCAGTCGTTGCTCGTTGAGCTTCAGGGTCTGTGCCTGATCGTTCAACGCCTGAACCTGATTCAACTGATTCTGAGTGCTGGTCTGCAGGTGTCGCACCTGCCACACACCCCAGCCACCCACCGCAACACCGGCAGCGCCGAGCAGCAGCGCGAGAATGGCCAATCCGTTGCCTCGGCGCGGTTCCGCGGCCGGTGGCGGTGCATCAACCGGTGCATCGATCACAGGTTGAACGTCATCTTTAGGCAAGGCTGTTTCGCTCACGTATCCATCCTTTGCATTAGAGAACGGGCACGGGATGCTCCCGTAACGCCGTCAGCAAGGCCGCGGCACTGGCGCCGCGACAATCCACAACTGTTCGGGCCCCGGCGGCACTGGCCTGCTCGGCAACCCTTGGGCTTGGAACAAACAACGGCAGCCGCGCAAGTGCAGGCCAGCTGTCGCCGGCCAGTTGGCGCAGGTGCTCGAAACCCTGTCCACTGCTGACCACCAGCCCGTTCAGGCGTTCCGCTGCAATCCTGCGGGGCAGCTCCTGCGGCGGATAGTCCGGCAGGTCGCGACGGTACACCTCCAAGTATTCGACACTAGCACCAAGCGCGCGCAGGCGCTCGGCCAGCAGCTCGCGTCCGCCCTCCCCACGCAGGATCAATACCTGCGAACCGGGCACGGCCACCGCCTCAAGCAGACGCGGCAATTGCAGCAAGGCCTCGCTGTCGTCACCCGCGTCCGGGAAGCTCACATCCAGCCCCCGATCCCGAAGGATAGCGGCGGTCGCTGCACCCACACTGAACCACGGCATCGTAGGAGTCGCCAGGCCCAAAGAGTCGAGCAGATCCACCGCGATCCGCGCCGCTGGCTTGCTGACCACGATCACTGCGCTGTAACGCGGCAGTTGCGTGATCGTGCGACGCATTGTGTCAGAGACCGGCAGTGGGGCGATTTCCAAAAGCGGCAGACAGCTGCTGAAAAACCCTTGTTCGGCCAGCACGGCGGCGAGCGCCGAGCAGTCCTCCGCCGGGCGTGTCAGCAGCAGGCGCCAGGCGGTCACTCGTGTCCTGCCTCGCCGTAGACTGCCTTGAGAATATCGTCGGCGCCCTGGCTCAGCAGGTCTTCGGCCACCTGCACACCCAGGGTCTCGGCTGACGCACGCGGCGCACGGGCTTGCGCGCTGAGCAGCTTGCCGCCACTCGGCTCGCCCACCAGACCGCGCAGCCACAACTGATCGCCCTCGAGCACGGCGTAGCAGGCGATCGGCACCTGGCAGCCGCCATTCAGATGTTTGTTGAGGGCACGCTCGGCGGTGACACGGTCAGCGGTGTCGGCGTGATGCAGGGGCGCGAGCAAGGCATGGATTTCGGTGTCGGCGCTGCGGCATTCGATACCGACGGCGCCCTGGCCACCGGCCGGCAGGCTGTCATCGACGCTGATGGCCGAGGTGATGCGATCTTCGAAACCGAGGCGGATCAGGCCCGCTGCCGCGAGGATGATCGCGTCGTACTCGCCGGCGTCGAGCTTGGCCAGACGGGTGTTGACGTTGCCACGCAGGAAACGGATCTCGAGATCCGGACGGCGCGTCAGCAACTGCGCCTGACGCCGCAGGCTGGAAGTGCCGACGATGCTGCCGGCGGGCAATGCATCGAGGCTGGAATAAGTGTTGGAGACAAACGCGTCACGGGGATCTTCGCGCTCGCAGATGCAGAACAGACCGAGGCCTTCGGGGAAATCCATCGGCACGTCTTTCATCGAATGCACGGCGATGTCGGCTTCGTTTTCCAGCAGCGCGGTTTCCAGTTCCTTGACGAACAGGCCCTTGCCACCGATTTTCGACAGGGGCGAATCGAGCAGCTTGTCGCCGCGACTGACCATGGGCACCAGCGTCACCAGCAGGCCCGGGTGGGATGCTTCAAGACGGGCTTTGACGTATTCGGCCTGCCAGAGGGCCAGAGCACTTTTGCGGGTGGCGATGCGGATTTCGCGAGAGGACATGGATCAATCCGTACTGAATAGATACGGCGGATAATAACAGCTCAGCCAAATCCACTTTGACCTGAATCAGATACGGCGTGGCCTCCCTGGCCTGCAATGCCTGGTGAAATGAACAAAGAACCGCCCGGAGCCTGCGGACTAAAGCCCCTGCATCATTTTGCGCACACCCGCCACATGTCGACGGCTGACAATCAGCGCGTCACCGTTGAGGCCCTTGAGGAACAACTGGAAGTGGCCCAGCGGTGTGCGTTGCAGTCGCTCGATGCGGTCGCGGGCGACCAGCGCATTGCGGTGGATCCGCACGAAGCGCTCGCCGAATTCGTCTTCCAGCGCCTTGAGCGGCTCATCCAGAAGGACTTCGCCAGCTTCGTGGCGCAAGGTCACGTATTTGTGGTCGGCAATGAAGTACACCACCTGATCCAGCGGGATCAGTTCGATGCCTTTGCGGGTCCGGGCGCTGATGTGGCTGCGCGGGCCGTTACCGCTTTCGGCGGCAGGACGGGTCAGGGCCGAGAGTTGGGCCCGGTTGGGACGTTCAGCCCGTTTCAGGGCGTCATGCAGATGTTCGGTTCGCACGGGTTTCACCACATAGCCCACGGCGCTGGCCTGCAGGGCTTCCACGGCAAATTCATCGGGACCTGCGCAAAACACCACGGCTGGCGGGGTTTCGCGTTCGCACAGACGGGCAGCCACCTGCAGGCCATCGAGGCCCGGCATGCGGATATCGAGCAGTACGATATCCGGCTTGTGGCTGTCGATCAGTGCCAACGCCTCTTCGCCATTGGTGGCGCTGGGCTCCAGGATTGTGTAGCCCTCGAGCTCGCTCACCATTCGGCTGAGTCGCTCGCGGGCCAGTGGTTCGTCATCAACGATCAGGACATTCATATTGCGCTGGATTCCTGCGTGAGTCTCGCACAAGGATAGCGTAGACAAGTGGAGTGACGTCCGTCACCGCGATCCACGCTAAGACTAGCGCGAGCGCCAAAAAGTGCCGTACGTCGGCCGGCAATATTTGCCGACACCTGCAACGTACCGCCCGACGCCCGTCGCCGACTGCGTTTTACGCAGGGTATGCCAATGGCCAATACACCCACCCCTCTCTCTTCTTATAGTCGGTGGCCGGATCTTTGCCCGATCCGTGGTCACCCGACCCCTATGTCCTACTGTAGACGCTCGTCGGGCGGATATTGCTCAATCGAAAAATATCCTTGCGCAAATCCCCCGGGGACGCCGACAACTATGGCGGAGCGAATGAGAAAAAAACGTATCGACCAGTGTCAGCGACAGGATTGGCAACCCTGTTATTATCCGCGCCAGCGTTTCACGCCTTCTTTCTTCAAGCCGATACGAGCGAATTCATGAGCACTGACAAGACCAATCAGTCCTGGGGCGGCCGCTTCAGTGAACCCGTCGACGCCTTCGTCGCCCGCTTCACCGCCTCCGTCACTTTCGACCAGCGCCTGTATCGCCACGACATCATGGGCTCGATCGCCCACGCCACCATGCTGGCCAAGGTCGGCGTGCTGACGGATGCCGAGCGCGACAGCATCATCGATGGCCTGAAGACCATCCAGGGCGAAATCGAGGCCGGCCAGTTCGACTGGCGCGTCGACCTCGAAGACGTGCACATGAACATCGAGGCACGCCTGACCGACCGCATCGGCGTCACCGGCAAGAAGCTGCACACCGGCCGCAGCCGCAACGACCAGGTCGCCACCGACATCCGCCTGTGGCTGCGTGACGAAATCGACCTGATCCTGAGCGAAATCACCCGCCTGCAAAAAGGCCTGCTGGAGCAGGCCGAGCGTGAAGCCGCCAGCATCATGCCGGGCTTTACTCACCTGCAGACCGCTCAGCCGGTGACCTTCGGGCACCACATGCTGGCCTGGTTCGAAATGCTCAGCCGCGACTACGAGCGCCTGGTCGACTGCCGCAAGCGCACCAACCGCATGCCGCTGGGCAGCGCCGCACTGGCCGGCACCACTTACCCGATCGACCGCGAATACACCGCGCAACTGCTGGGCTTCGACGCCGTCGGCGGCAACTCGCTGGACAACGTGTCCGACCGCGACTTCGCCATCGAATTCTGCTCGGCCGCGAGCATCGCGATGATGCACCTGTCGCGCTTCTCCGAAGAGCTGGTGCTGTGGACCAGCGCGCAGTTCCAGTTCATCGATCTGCCGGACCGTTTCTGCACCGGCAGCTCGATCATGCCGCAAAAGAAAAACCCGGATGTGCCGGAGCTGGTACGCGGCAAGACCGGTCGGGTATTCGGCGCCCTGATGGGCCTGTTGACCCTGATGAAAGGCCAGCCGCTGGCCTACAACAAGGACAACCAGGAAGACAAGGAACCGCTGTTCGACGCCGCCGACACCTTGCGCGACTCGCTGCGTGCCTTTGCCGACATGATCCCGGCGATCAAACCGAAACACGCGATCATGCGCGAAGCGGCGCTGCGCGGTTTCTCCACCGCCACCGACCTGGCCGACTACCTGGTTCGCCGTGGCCTGCCGTTCCGTGATTGCCACGAGATCGTCGGCCATGCCGTGAAGTACGGCGTCGACACCGGCAAGGATCTGGCGGAAATGAGCCTGGAAGAACTGCGCCAGTTCAGCGACCAGATCGAGCAGGACGTGTTTGCCGTGCTGACCCTGGAAGGTTCGGTAAATGCCCGTGACCACATCGGCGGCACTGCGCCGGCGCAGGTCAAGGCTGCCGTGGTTCGCGGTCAGGCGCTGATCGCCAGCCGCTAAAAGTCAAAGCTTCGCGAGCAAGCCCGCTCCCACATTCGATCTGCTGCGAACACCGAACAGGTGTCCAATCGAGATCAAGTGTGGGAGCGGGCTTGCTCGCGAAAGCCATCTCGAAAACTCCAAAAAATTACTTCTTCGCTGCGATCATCGCCAAAAACGCCGGCATCGCCGCATCCTTGTCCGCCGCAATCTTCTGCACGTGCGGATTCTGCTCAAGCCGCTCCAGCAGTGCCTTGGCCTTCGGCATCTGCGCCAGCAAATCCAGACCGAACAGCTTGTGCCCCACCGCAACTGCCAACGGCACGCTGTAGAGGAAGTACAAATCCGCAATAGTCAGGCTGTCGCCCGCCACATACGGAGCGAACTTGCCGTGACGTGCCAGCGCCGCAAAACCCAGCAGCAATTCAGCCTTGGTTTTCTCCTTGATCGCCTCCGGGAGTGCCATGCCAAAAAACGCCTCGCCATAGCAGGCACGGGCCGGCAGTTCGATATACAGCTCGATCTCCTTGGCCACTGCCAGCACCTGAGCACGGGCAAACGGCTCGGCCGGCAGCAGTGGAGCACCCTTCTGGGTGCTTTCGAGGTATTCGAGCATCACCATCGTTTCATTGATGTAGCCACCTTCGGCCCCCAGCACCGGCACCTTGCCGCGCGGGCTGATGGCCAGGGACTCCGGCGTTGGCGTCGGGTAGAACGTGACCTCTTCGAACGGCAGGTCTTTTTCCAGCAGCGCCAGCTTGACCATGTTGTAGTAGTTGCTGACGGAGAATCCATAGAGCTTGAACATCACATAGCCTCCAGGCCGTGCGGGGTGGGCAGTGCCTGTTTATAGATCGCACCAGGGATTCGCGCCAGCAGCATCACGCCGCTGAATGCGGGTAAACTGGCGCCTTTCCTTGAGGAGCCTGCCATGAGCGAGCCGACTGACATCGACAATGATGAAGAAGAGTTCACCGAATCGACGCTGATCGAAGCGATCGAGAACCAGATCGAAAGCGACAACCCGCCAGCGGCCAAGGCAACCTTCAACAAGCTGACGCTGGTCGGTTACGAGCGTGATGACATCCTGAATCTGATGGCCCACGTGCTGGCCTACGAAATCGACGCGATGCTCGACGAAGACCGCGCGTTCGATACCGAGTGGTACGAAACCGCGCTGCGCGCACTGCCCGAGCTGCCACCGGAAAAGCAGTAAACGGCCCCGCCCTGTGGGAGCCCGCCTGCTCCCACACAATTTGTCACCCATCTGCGCGGTCTTCTGCCGCTCCCTGACTACACTGGAAACCACCCCGCGACAAAAACCCTGACACGCGCACTGGACAGGCCGCGCCGGCAGGTTCACCTTAGGGGCGCTGTCGTCCAATTCCTAGAAAGTCTGGAGTCCTTATGTCGCTTACCCCTGAGTTGGTTGCCGAACTGGAAGTCCTCGCACTCTTCAACCTGGACAGTTCCCAGGAAGGTCTGAAAATTCATCAGACCGCTGCCCCGAAGCACATTGCCGCCGCACAACGCCTGTTCGAAAAAGAACTGACAGACCAGCCTGATGGCGGTTACCTGACCAGCCTCGGTCGCGATGCCGCACAAAACGTGCAAACCGTACTGACGATTCTCAAAGAGCAGCAAACCGCCTGATCCTCCCGACTTTGCCCACGGAAACCCCTGTCACGGGATTTCCGCGGGCCAGCCATGAACGTCGTCCATCACCGCGCGATAGAAATCTGACGTCAAAAAACAAATTCAGCTTAAAACTCCTGCCGCTCAGGCGCTAAACTCCCGGACACCCGAGACCCTTTGCCTCCGAGCCCTGCGCGCCGGTTTGAGCCGACATGACCCGCACCCATGAAATCCGCCCCGACCTCGACGAAGGCATCGACCGCAAGGTACTCAGCCAGCTACGTGCACGCTTTCTGAAACTCAATGAAGGCCGCCTGAACCGGGCGCGGGAAGGACTGTCGACGCGCCAGCAAAGTGTGCTGACGCTGCTGCCGCTGTTTTTTCACGTTAATCATCCGCTGCTGCCAGGTTATGTCTCGGGCAGCACGCCAACCGGGCTGTCGAATTACGAGCCTGACGCCGAGGCGCTCGCCGAAGCCCAGCGCCTGACCCGCTCGTTCTCCTACAAACCGCGTCACGGCAGCAACCCGCCACGGCCGATTCACGGCCTGTTCCTGATGGGCAGCCTCGGCACCCTGGCCCAGGCCGACCAGAGCGACATGGACGTGTGGGTCTGCCACGCCCCCGACCTGAACGACGGTGAACTCGCCGAGCTGCGCAAGAAATGCCAGTTGCTCGAAACCTGGGCTGCCAGCCAGGGGGCCGAAGCGCACTTCTTCCTGATCGACCCGGCGCGTTTCGTCAAAGGCGAACGCGACACTCAACTCAGCTCCGAAGATTGCGGCACCACCCAGCACTATCTGCTGCTGGACGAGTTCTACCGCACCGCGATCTGGCTCGCCGGCCGCACGCCGATCTGGTGGCTGGTGCCGGTCTATGAAGAACATGCCTACGACGCGTACACCCACACCCTGATTTCCAAACGTTTCATCCGCAACGATGAAACCCTCGACCTGGGGCCGATGGCGCACATTCCGCCGGGCGAGTTCGTCGGCGCCGGGCTGTGGCAACTGTTCAAGGGCATCGAGTCACCTTACAAATCGGTGCTCAAGCTGCTGCTGACCGAGGTCTACGCCAGCGAGCATCCACATGTGCAGTGCCTGAGCCTGCGCTTCAAGCAGGCGGTGTTCGCCAACCGGCTGGATCTCGACGAGCTGGATCCGTACATGGTGGTCTACCGCCGGATCGAGGAATACCTTACTGCGCGCAATGAGCCGGAACGCCTTGAGCTGGTTCGACGGGCGCTGTACCTCAAGGTCAACCGCAAGCTCACCGGCAACAGCCGAACCCAGAGTTGGCAGCGCTCACTGCTGGAAAGACTGGCCAGCGAATGGCATTGGGATCAGCGGCAACTGACGCTGCTCGACAGCCGCAGCCAGTGGAAAGTCCGCCAGGTCAGCGCCGAACGCCGGGCGCTGGTCAACGAACTCAATTACAGCTATCGCTTCCTGACCCAGTTCGCCCGCGCAGAGCAGACCGTCAGCCTGATCAACAAGCGCGACCTCAACGTTCTCGGACGGCGCCTGTATGCGGCGTTCGAGCGCAAGGCGGACAAGGTAGAGTTCATCAATCCCGGCATCGCCCCGGACCTGGCCGAAGACACGCTGACCCTGGTGCAATCGCCGAACAAAAAGGAACCGGGCCAGACCCAGTGGGGCCTTTACAACGGCAGCCTGACAGCGCTGGAGTGGGAACACTTCGCACCGATCAAGCGCAGCCGCGAGTTGCTGGAATTGTTGACCTGGTGCCACCGCAACGGCGTGATCGACAGCAGCACCCGACTGGCCCTGCACCCCGGCACCAGCGACATGAGCGAGTTCGAGCTGTTCAACCTGCTCGGCAGCCTGCAACAGAGTATCCCCCTACCCTTGCCGACCGTTGCCGAAGAACCGCTGCTGCGCGCCGCCGTACCGAACGAAGTCTTGATGCTGGTGAATGTCGGGGTCGATCCGCTCAAGCATCACCGCGACCTGAACATCCTGATGACCACCGAGCGTACCGATTCGCTGAGCTACGCCGGTGTGCGCGAGAACCTGGTGTTGACCTTGGATCAGGTCACGCTCAACAGCTGGAACGAAGTGCTGGTCAACCGCTTCGATGGCCCGCATGCCCTGATGGACTGCCTGCGCGATTACCTCAACAATCTGCCGCGCGGAGCGCAACAACCCTCGCTGCGAGTGCGCTGCTTCTGTCACAACCGCGCGCAATTCATCGCGCGCCGGGTGGAAGAAATAATCGACACCGCGCAGACCCTGTTGCTCAGCGACCTGAATCACCGCTACCTGATCCAGGTGCAGCAGCATTACCACGTGCTGGAACTGGTGCCGGGCCAGGTCAGCCATGTCGCCCTCGCCACCCTGCCGGCGCTGCTCGATTACCTGGGCGAGGAGCAACCGCGCTACAGCCCGCTGCACCTGGACCCGATGGCGCTGGAAGACCACGACCTGGCGCTGATCCTGCCGATGGGCCAGCCTGAATGCATTCAGGTGTTCTACCGGATCACCGAACAAACCGCCGAGCTGTACGTGCTCGATGAGTTCAACGCGCTGTGGCAACAGCACTTGCCCTTTCACGACGAGCAAAGCCTGTTGGTGCCATTGCAGCGGTTCCTGCAGTCGATCCAGTTCCGTCGCGAAGCGCTGCTGCCAATGAATTCGAACCATGCCGCCAGTCTTGAAATCTTGTATTACCAGTTATTGCCATCAGGACCGGGACGCGCGCGACGGGTCGAAATGCGCCCGGCGCCGCAGACGCCGGTCAACAAACCGTTCTACGACGTGCAGGCGATCGTCGGCAAAGCCGCGCCCGGCGAAGTGCAGGTCACGCTGTATTGCAATCAACGGGAATTCAGCGAGCTGGAACATGGCGATCAGCTGTTCAGCGTGGTCGCCCGGGAGATCGTCGGACAGCGCCGGGAAACCGAGCGCTACCGCTGCTACATCACCGACCTGGACCTGTCGGGCGTGATCGGTGACGGGCAGAGTTCGAGCAATCTGTATCTGCGTTACAAGGCCGACCTTGAACGCTCTCTGAACGAGGCGCTCGAGCAGGTCTGACGCGGGTTACTCCGGGAAATCACCGCCGTTGGCCGGCTGCGATTCGACTTCGAGCAAAGTCAGTTTCAGGGTCTTGCCACCCGGAGCCGGCCAGTCGATGTGCTGACCAACCTTCAGCCCCAGCAGCGCACTGCCGACCGGGGCCAGGATCGAGATTTTGCCTTCGTCGGCGTTGGCGTGCTTCGGATAGACCAGGGTCAGGTGGTAGTCCTTGCCGCTGCTTTCTTCGCGGCAGTGCACACGGGAATTCATCGTCACGACATCGGCAGGCACTTCATCGTGACCGACCAGTGTATCGGCGCGGTCCAGTTCGGTTTGCAGCGCGATCACGCCCGGCAGCGTGTCATCCAGGCTGTCGATCAGGCGCTCCAGACGTTGCACGTCCAGACGGGTAAGGGTGATGGAAGGTGCGGTCATGATCCGGGCAGACTCCTTTCTTCTGCACACAAAAAAAGCAAAACCCCGCCAAAAAAGACGGGGTTTTCACCAGGCCTCGATGGGTTGAGGCGTTTCCGGACACTACCACAGCTCAAAAAATATACAAGCTACGCTCCGGTGAGCTGCCGGCGCTGAGCCGCTTGCGCACAAATCACCCGACGGCGCTCGTCATCGGCCGAACGCCACTCGCGAATATCTTCGACATGGCGCATGCAACCGAGGCAGACCTTCTGCTCATCCAGCCGGCACACGCCGGTGCACGGCGAAGGCACGGCCGGGCTGACGTTGCTGTAGAGCGGCTTCGGCGGACGGACGGGCGCAGTATCAGTCACGAAATCACAGGCCTTCGAAATCGAATTCGGTGCCAGCCTGCTGCTTGACGATGCGCTCGAGCATTTCGCCCAGCTGTTCTTCGCTCTTGTCGCACATCCAGCGTTCGCTTTCTTCGTCGTAGTCGAAGTGGAAACCGCCAGACACGGCGGCCAGCCACAGCTGCCGCAACGGTTCCTGACGACTGAAGATCAGCTGCGTGCCGTTCTCGAACTTGACGGTCAGCACACCGGCCGAGTTCTCCATGTCGATGTCCAGGTCGCTGTCGTCGAAGATGTCTTCCAGTTTTTCCTGGGTTTCATCGACCAGATCGTGGAAACGGGCTTCGGACAAACTCATTGCGGCAACCTCAAAAAATGTCTGATCAGGCTCAAGCGCCGCAAGATACGGACGCCGCCGGCCGATTGCAAAGGATAACGACCAAGCGCCCTGCCCGGCGACGAAATATCCACCCGTCACGCGGGAAAAGTTTCCGCGCCGCAGCCCGAGCCCCGCCGGACGGGAGTTCCGTCGCATAGGCAAGCTGCCGGGTGGCCGGTATACTCCGGCGCAATTAACGCATTTTCAAGGATTTCGCCATGAAGCGCCTGATCTCTTCCCTTGCTGCGCTCGTCGCGGTTGCCTGCCTTGTTTCGGCTTGTGGTCAAAAAGGCCCGCTGTACCTGCCCGATGAAGATCAGGACCCGGCCGAGCAAGCCCAGTCTTCGCAAAAGCAGCCTGTCTCCAAGGCACACAAGCACGACGTTTACTAAGGGATCGCCATGGACGCTTTTAACTACCGTGGCGGGGAACTGTTCGCGGAAGGTGTGGCGCTGTCCGCCATCGCCGATCGCTTCGGCACACCGACCTACGTCTACTCCCGCGCCCACATCGAGGCCCAGTACCTGGCCTACGCCGATGCGCTGGCCGGCATGCCGCACTTGGTGTGCTTCGCGGTCAAGGCCAACTCCAACCTCGGCGTCCTGAATGTCCTGGCCCGCATCGGCGCCGGTTTCGACATTGTCTCCCGTGGCGAGCTGGAACGTGTTCTGGCCGCCGGCGGCAGCCCGGACAAGATCGTGTTCTCCGGCGTCGGCAAGACCCGTGACGACATGCGCCGTGCGCTGGAAGTCGGCGTGCATTGCTTCAACGTCGAATCCACCGACGAGCTCGAGCGCCTGCAAGTGGTCGCCGCCGAGCTGGGCGTTCGCGCGCCGATCTCGCTGCGCGTGAACCCGGACGTCGATGCCGGCACCCACCCGTACATTTCCACCGGTCTCAAAGAGAACAAGTTCGGCATCGCCATCGCCGACGCCGAAGACGTGTACGTGCGTGCCGCGCACCTGCCGAACCTGGAAGTGGTCGGCGTCGACTGCCACATCGGTTCGCAACTGACCACTCTGCCGCCGTTCCTCGATGCCCTTGATCGCCTGCTGGATCTGGTCGATCGCCTTGGCGATTGCGGCATCCACCTGCGCCACATCGATCTCGGTGGCGGCCTGGGTGTGCGTTATCGCGACGAAGAGCCGCCATTGGCTGCCGATTACATCAAGGCTGTGCGCGAGCGTCTGGTTGGCCGTGATCTGGCGCTGGTGTTCGAACCGGGCCGCTTCATCGTCGCCAACGCCGGCGTGCTGCTGACTCAGGTCGAGTACCTCAAGCACACCGAGCACAAAGACTTCGCCATCGTCGACGCGGCCATGAACGACCTGATCCGCCCCGCGCTGTACCAGGCCTGGATGGACGTGACCGCGGTCAAACCGCGCGACACCGCTGCACGCAAGTACGACGTGGTCGGCCCAATCTGCGAAACCGGCGACTTCCTCGCCAAGGAACGCGAGCTGGCGCTGGAAGAAGGCGATCTGCTGGCCGTGCATTCGGCCGGTGCCTACGGTTTCGTGATGAGCTCCAACTACAACACCCGCGGCCGTGCCGCCGAGGTGCTGGTGGATGGCGATCAGGCCTTTGAAGTGCGTCGCCGCGAAACCGTGGCCGAGCTGTTTGCCGGCGAAAGCCTGCTGCCGGAGTAACCCCATGCTGCTGCGTTTTACCAAGATGCACGGCCTGGGCAACGACTTCATGGTCCTCGACCTGGTCAGCCAGCACGCGCATATTCAGCCCAAGCACGCAAAAATGTGGGGCGACCGGCACACCGGCATCGGTTTCGACCAGTTGCTGATCGTCGAAGCGCCGAGCAATCCGGATGTGGACTTCCGTTACCGGATCTTCAACTCCGACGGTTCCGAAGTGGAGCAGTGCGGCAATGGTGCGCGCTGCTTCGCCCGCTTCGTGCTCGACAAACGTCTGACCGCCAAACGGCAGATCCGCGTCGAGACCAAGGGCGGCATCATCGAACTGGACGTGCGTAACGACGGCCAGATCGGCGTGAACATGGGCGCCCCGCGCCTGGTGCCAGCGGACATTCCGTTCCAGGCGCCGGAGCAGGCCCTGAGTTATCAGGTCGATGTCGACGGTACGCCGGTCGATCTGGCGGCGGTGTCCATGGGCAACCCCCATGCGGTGCTGCGAGTCAGCGATATCAACACTGCACCGGTGCATGAACTGGGGCCGAAAATCGAACACCATCCGCGCTTTCCGGCGCGAGTCAACGTCGGTTTTCTCCAGGTCATCGACCGCCACCGCGCACAACTGCGCGTCTGGGAACGCGGCGCCGGGGAAACCCAGGCCTGCGGCACCGGTGCCTGCGCTGCTGCTGTAGCTGCGATCAGTCAGGGGTGGATGGATTCGCCACTGTTGATCGACCTGCCGGGCGGGCGCCTGTCCATTGAGTGGGCAGGCCCCGGCCAACCGGTGTTGATGACCGGCCCGGCAGTGCGCGTATACGAAGGACAAGTGCGTCTTTGAGTGAGCAGAAGCCATGACCGATAAGCCTCAGGTACCCGCCCGACAGTCCGGTGAATCAGCGTCCGAGAGCCTGGAGGCGGCAGCGGTTGCCGCGTACCTGGAGGCCCATCCGGACTTTTTCGTCGAGCATGAAGAACTGCTGCCGTCCCTGCGCATCCCCCATCAGCGCGGCGATACCGTCTCGCTGGTCGAGCGTCAGATGGCCATCCTCCGCGACCGCAACATCGAGATGCGTCACCGCCTCTCGCACTTGATGGACGTCGCCCGGGACAACGATCGCCTGTTCGACAAGACCCGTCGCCTGATCCTCGCCCTGATGGACGCTGCCACCCTGGAAGATGTGGTGATCAGCGTCGAAGACAGCCTGCGTCAGGATTTCCAGGTGCCCTTCGTCAGCCTGATCCTGCTCGGAGACAACCCGGCCCCGGTCGGCCGCTGGGTGACCCACGCCGACGCGCAGACCGCCATCGGCGGCCTGCTCACCGAAGGCAAGAGCGTCAGCGGCAGCCTGCGTGAACACGAACTCGACTTCCTGTTCGGCGAAGAGCAACGCAAGCAGATCGGCTCCACCGCCGTGGTCGCCGTCAGCCACCAGGGCATCCACGGAATCCTGGCCATCGCCAGCCGTGATCCGCAGCACTACAAGAGCTCGGTCGGCACGCTGTTCCTCAGCTACATCGCCGAAGTCATGGGTCGCGTGCTGCCACGGGTCAACAGCTCCCTGCGCTCGGTACGCTGAGCATGGAACGACAACTGGACGCTTACTGCGAACACCTGCGCAGTGAGCGGCAGGTGTCGCCACACACGCTGTCGGCCTACCGCCGCGACCTCGACAAAGTCCTCGGCTGGTGCAACAAACAAAACATCGGCAGCTGGCAGGCCCTGGACATCCAGCGCCTGCGCAGCCTGATCGCCCGCCTGCATGCCCAGGGCCAGTCGTCGCGCAGTCTGGCGCGCCTGCTCTCGGCCGTGCGCGGGCTCTATCACTATCTGAATCGCGAAGGCCTCTGCGACCACGATCCGGCCACCGGCCTGGCACCGCCCAAAGGCGAGCGCCGGCTGCCGAAAACCCTCGACACCGACCGCGCCCTGCAACTGCTCGAAGGTGCGGTCGAGGACGATTTCCTGGCTCGACGTGATCAGGCGATTCTGGAGCTGTTCTATTCCTCCGGCCTGCGCCTGTCGGAGCTGACCGGGCTCAATCTCGATCAGCTCGATCTGGCCGACGGCATGGTTCAGGTACTCGGCAAGGGCAGCAAGACGCGCCTGTTGCCGGTCGGCAAGAAGGCCCGGGAAGCGCTGGAACAATGGCTGCCACTGCGGGCTCTGACCAATCCGGCAGACGACGCCGTATTCGTCAGCCAGCAAGGCCGACGCCTTGGCCCGCGAGCGATTCAGGTGCGGGTCAAACTGGCCGGCGAGCGCGAACTGGGGCAGAACCTGCACCCGCACATGCTGCGGCACTCCTTCGCCAGCCATTTGCTCGAGTCCTCTCAGGATCTGCGCGCGGTGCAGGAATTGCTCGGCCACTCGGACATCAAGACCACCCAGATCTATACCCACCTGGACTTCCAGCACCTGGCGGCGGTCTACGACAGCGCCCACCCACGGGCCAAACGCATGAAAGGCGACGATTCATGAGCATCCAGTTGATCACCTTCGACCTCGACGACACCCTGTGGGACACCGCTCCGGTGATCGTCAGCGCCGAAGCGGTTTTGCGCGAATGGCTGAGCGAACATGCGCCGAATCTGGGCGCGGTGCCGGTGGAGCATCTGTGGTCGATCCGCGAACGGGTGCTGGCCAACGAGCCGGGACTCAAGCACCGCATCAGCGCGCTGCGCCGGCGGGTGCTGTTCCATGCGCTGGAGGAAGCCGGATACGCCCACAGCGAAGCGTCGGATCTGGCAGACAAGAGTTTTGAAGTGTTTCTGCATGCGCGGCATCAGATCGATGTGTTCCCGGAGGTCGAGCCGATCCTGGAAACCCTCGCCAAACACTACGCTCTCGGGGTGGTCACCAATGGCAACGCCGATGTCCGTCGTCTCGGGCTGGCGGACTATTTCAAATTTGCGTTGTGTGCCGAAGACATCGGCATCGCCAAGCCGGATGCGCGACTGTTCCATGAAGCGTTGCAGCGCGGTGGCGTGAGCGCCGAAGCGGCGGTGCATATCGGCGATCACCCGGGGGACGACATCGCCGGGGCGCAGCAGGCCGGTCTGCGAGCGATCTGGTTCAACCCCGCCGGCAAGGTCTGGGAAGCGGAGCGCCTGCCGGATGCCGAGATTCGCAGTCTTAGCGATCTGCCCGCGGTGCTCGCCCGCTGGAACAGCCGCGGCTGATTTTCTTTCGCCCATGAAAAAGCCCGCAGCGACGGCGGGCTTTTTCAGCAAGCAAGCGCCACGCCTCAGATAGGGCGGCTGCCGTACTTGTTGTCCGGCTTCTTGGGCGGATCGGCGACCACGTTGGCCTCCACTTCCTGAACCTTGCCACCGCGCGCAAGGAACTCTTCCATGGCCTTGGCCAGGGCATCGCGCTCCTTGTTCTTGGCTTCGATGCTCGGCAACTCGTCGACCGATACCGCCGCCTTGGCCTTGCCTTTTGCAGCCGGGGCCGGCGTATCGTCACCGCCATCGTCGTCAGCAACGTCTTCCGCTGCTGCTTCCAGACCTTCCTCGGCCTCGTCTTCGTCGCCTACTTCGAGGTCGTCGTTTTCCAGATCATCGTCGCTCATGTTCTACCTCATGACTTGCGAAAAGCAGATTAGTTATAGACCAGCTTTGGCGACTGTCGAAAGTCGCCGGAAAAAAATCAGTAACCATTGGTGACCAACGGTTTATGCCCCTTCACCGTGCAAGGTGGCGAGGACTTTACGGGCACCGCCATGATCACGGTGCTCGCCCAGGTAAACGCCTTGCCAGGTGCCCAGTGCCAGTCGGCCCGCCGTTACCGGCAAACTGATCTGACAGCCCAGCACGCTGGCCTTGAAGTGCGCCGGGAGGTCGTCCAGGCCTTCGTCGTTATGCTCATAGCCGTCTGTTCCTTGTGGGATCAGACGATTGAAAAATCGTTCGAAGTCGCGACGTACCGCCGGATCGGCGTTCTCGTTGATGGTCAACGACGCCGAGGTATGCTGCAGCCACAAATGCAACAGACCGACCCGGCATGCCTTGAGTTCAGGCAGACCGGCGAGCAACTCGTCCGTCACCAGATGAAAGCCCCGGGGCCGTGCCCGCAGGGTTATCAGAGTCTGTTGCCACATACAGTTCTCCGCACGTTCGGGGCGCATTCTAGCGCGCTCTGGAAAAAAACAAAGGCCCTAATATTCCTTCAATGATGTAAGCCTTTGGCCGCAGAAAAACACTCGTCGTAAACACGACCAAAGCAGTACGAAAAATCCTTTCAGCTGTATCAGGGAAGACAAATTCCAGATAAAAAAATGCCCGGCAAGCCGGGCAAGTTTTTTGCGGCGCGTGCTTACAGGTTGTAGCCGCGCTCGTTGTGTTGTGCCAGATCCAGGCCGACCGATTCTTCTTCCTCGGTCACACGCAGACCCATCACGGCATCCAGCACCTTGAGGATGATGAAAGTGACGATGGCGGTGTAGATCACGGTGAAGCCGACGCCTTTGCACTGAATCCAGACTTGTGCGGCGATGTCGGTGACGGTGCCGAAGCCACCCAGCGACGGTGCGGCGAACACACCGGTCAGGATCGCGCCGAGGATACCGCCGATACCGTGCACGCCGAAGGCGTCCAGGGAGTCGTCATAACCGAGTTTGCGTTTCAGGGTGGTGGCGCAGAAGAAGCACACCACGCCTGCTGCCAGACCGATCACCAGTGCGCCCATCGGGCCCACGGTGCCAGCGGCCGGAGTGATCGCGACCAGACCTGCAACGACGCCGGATGCGATACCCAGTGCGCTTGGTTTGCCGTGGGTGATCCACTCGGCGAACATCCAGCCCAATGCAGCAGCAGCGGTAGCGATCTGAGTGACCAGCATCGCCATGCCGGCGGTGCCGTTGGCGGCCGCAGCGGAACCGGCGTTGAAGCCGAACCAGCCGACCCACAGCATCGCCGCGCCCATCAGGGTGTAACCCAGATTGTGTGGCGCCATCGGAGTGGTCGGGAAACCTTTGCGTTTACCCAGTACCAGGCAGGCGATCAGACCGGCCACACCGGCGTTGATGTGCACCACGGTGCCGCCGGCGAAGTCGAGCACGCCCCAGTCCCACATCAGGCCGCCGTTGCCGGACCAGACCATGTGCGCGATCGGTGCATAAACCAGGGTGAACCAGATGCCCATGAAGATCAGCATCGCGGAGAACTTCATCCGCTCGGCGAACGCACCGACGATCAGCGCCGGAGTGATGATCGCGAAGGTCATCTGGAAGGTGATGAACACCGCCTCGGGGAACAGCGCCGCCGGGCCGGTCAGGCTCGCTGGCGTAACACCGGCAAGGAACGCCTTGCCGAAACCGCCCACGAACGAGTTGAAGTTGACGACGCCCTGCTCCATGCCGGTGGTGTCGAACGCGATGCTGTAGCCATAAATGACCCACAGGACGCTGATCAGACCGGTAATGGCGAAGCACTGCATCATCACGGAAAGAATGTTTTTCGATCGAACCATGCCGCCGTAGAACAGCGCGAGGCCGGGAATGGTCATGAACAGCACGAGGGCTGTGGAAGTAAGCATCCAGGCAGTGTCGCCGGAATTCAGGACTGGGGCTGCCACTTCGTCTGCCGCCATGGCCAGGCCGGGCATTACGATAGACAACAGGGCTCCTAGCCCTGCGAATTTACGCAGAGTCATATTGTTTTCTCCTGGGGCGTTGGGTTTGTGGCGGCGTTTAGATCGCGTCGGTATCGGTTTCGCCGGTACGGATGCGGATCGCCTGTTCCAGATTGACCACGAAGATCTTGCCGTCACCGATCTTGCCGGTGTTGGCAGCCTTGGTTATCGCCTCGATAACCCGATCCAGATCCTTGTCGTCGATGGCAACGTCGATTTTCACCTTGGGCAGAAAATCGACCACATACTCCGCGCCGCGATACAGCTCGGTGTGACCCTTCTGCCGACCGAAGCCTTTGACTTCAGTAACGGTAATGCCCTGCACGCCGATTTCGGACAGCGACTCGCGCACGTCGTCCAACTTGAACGGCTTGATGATGGCAGTGACTAGCTTCATGAAACTCTCTCCCGAATTGGTGGACTTGCCCCAGGAAAACAAACCCGACTCAAGTCTAAGCGCAGTGCCTGGCTTTGTAACGCTTCGTTGTCGACGCCAGCTAACCGCTCCAGACGAAACTCCCCGCTCCGTCTGCCGCACTGCATTCGTCACAGCGACTGCATCAGTGCATGGGTCGAAGGTGACTAAGCAGAAAGCTTGCCATCTCGCCAAAAACCACTGATTTCAATCCCTTGGCCGCTGCCACAGATGCCATCACCCAAATGGCACTCCGGATACGCACAACAACGGTGCGTGGCCGTGCATCCCGTTGCGCGAAAAGCGTGCATCCGTGCCTGCGCCAATGACTATAGACACTGCGTGATACACTGCCGGCCATTGTTTCCAGGACATATCCCATGCTCGCGCCCAAAGACTTCCTCGACGCCCTGAGCGGCACCGCCTCCCGCCTGTTCAGCGGCGACACGCCCTTGCCAAAAGCCGAAATCGAAAGCCAGTTCAAGATGCTGCTGCAAAGTGCCTTCAGCAAACTCGACCTGGTGAGCCGTGAAGAGTTTGACAGTCAGATGGTGGTGCTGGCGCGCACTCGCGCCCGGCTCGAGAGCCTTGAGGCGAAGGTGGCGGAGCTGGAAGCGAAGCTGACGCCGCCGGCTGATTGAGTCCTCATCCCAGCCTGCAATTGGTTGGCGGAATTTCGTTGATGCTTGTGCCAGCGATCAAACCTGCATAACCTCAGCAAACGTGAGTGTGTTCACTAAGGACGCGCAGGCCTTGGCCTCACCGAAGCCTGCAACTGAAAACCGTCTCCTCAAGGCGGTTTTTTTTCGCCTCGAGATAGCTGCAATAATCGGTTTTCTGAGGAGTAGTCACAGCAACTGTTCAGCTCCCCGCCGTACGACCTTGGATTCAGATCAAGCGCAATGCGCCAGCCACTCCACTTGATCACGGACGGAAGCTCCTCTCTAAACTTCAGCTTTTCGCAAATCGTAAGTCGACTGAAGATTCATCCAGAACTCAGGCGTGGTGTTGAGGTGAATGGCCAGCCTGATTGCCAGATCGGCGCAGATCCTGAGCTGGCATTTCACAAGCTTCTCGATCTCGGTTTCAGGCCAGTTTGTGGGCATGGCCAAGTCCATGACAGTCATGCCCAACGGCTCCCAGTTGCCGTTACGTACGGACCTGAGCTTGAGCCAAGTGGTCTGTTAGCAGGCAGAAGATGAATGCATAGGCCCGCACAACCGCTTTCTGATACGTCTTGTAAACCTCTACTCAAACGCTAGAACCCCGCTCAACTACCCTTCAAAAACCCGCAGGAAGCGGCCCCCGATTCAACTCAAGGAACGACCATGTCCCTCGCCATCGTCCACAGCCGCGCCCAGATTGGCGTGGATGCCCCCGCCGTCACCGTCGAAGTCCACCTGGCCAACGGCCTGCCCTCGCTGACCATGGTCGGCCTGCCCGAAGCGGCGGTGAAGGAAAGCAAGGATCGGGTGCGTAGCGCGATCATCAATTCCGGGCTGCAGTTTCCGGCGCGGCGGATCACGTTGAATCTGGCGCCGGCGGATCTGCCCAAGGATGGCGGGCGGTTCGATCTGGCGATTGCGCTGGGGATTCTGTCGGCGAGTGTGCAGGTGCCGACGTTGACGCTCGATGACGTGGAATGTCTGGGTGAACTGGCGTTATCCGGCGCAGTCCGGGCGGTGCGCGGGGTTTTGCCGGCGGCGCTGGCGGCACGCAAGGCCGGGCGGACGCTGGTGGTGCCACGGGCGAATGCCGAGGAGGCTTGTCTGGCGTCGGGACTGAGGGTGATTGCGGTGGATCATCTGCTGGAGGCTGTGGCGCATTTCAACGGGCATACGCCAGTCGAGCCTTATGTCTCGGACGGGCTGATCCATGCTGCCAAACCTTATCCCGACCTGAATGAAGTACAGGGCCAACTGGCGGCCAAACGGGCGCTGCTGATTGCCGCTGCCGGCGCCCACAACCTGCTGTTCAGCGGGCCACCGGGGACGGGCAAGACATTGCTGGCCAGTCGTTTGCCAGGGCTGCTGCCACCGCTGACCGAGAGTGAAGCGCTGGAAGTGGCGGCGATTCAATCCGTCGCCAGTGGCGCGCCGCTGACTCATTGGCCGCAACGCCCGTTCCGCCAACCGCATCACTCGGCTTCCGGGCCGGCATTGGTCGGTGGCAGTTCAAAACCTCAGCCCGGCGAAATCACCCTCGCCCACCATGGCGTGCTGTTTCTCGATGAGCTGCCCGAGTTTGATCGCAAGGTGCTGGAGGTGCTGCGCGAACCGCTGGAATCCGGCTGCATCGTGATCGCAAGGGCCAAGGAACGGGTGCGGTTTCCCGCGAGATTCCAGCTGGTCGCGGCGATGAATCCCTGCCCCTGTGGATATCTCGGCGAACCGAGCGGCAAATGCTCATGCACACCGGACATGGTGCAGCGCTATCGCAACAAACTGTCGGGGCCGTTGCTGGACCGGATCGATTTGCACCTGACAGTAGCGCGGGAGGCGACAGCGTTGAACCCTGCCGTGAAACCGGGAGAGGACAGCGCCAGCGCGGCCACATTGGTCGCCGAGGCCCGCGAGCGTCAGCAAAAACGCCAGGGCTGTGCCAATGCGTTTCTCGATTTGCCGGGGCTGAAGAAGCACTGCAAGTTATCCACAGCCGATGAAACCTGGCTGGAGTCAGCCTGTGAGCGACTGACCCTGTCGCTGCGTTCAGCACATCGGCTGCTCAAGGTTGCACGGACACTGGCCGATATAGAGAAGGTTGATGCCATATCACGTGAGCATCTGGCCGAAGCGCTGCAGTATCGCCCAGCGACGCAATGACGGGATGGACAGGCAGCTTAGAGGCGACCTGTGCCAGCTGAAAATAAAGTCCGCACGCGCTGATAGCCATTAGCCAAGATGTGATATAACGACGGCGCTGTTCATCAGGCGCCAGAGCTTTTAGTTAAAAACTTCAAACTTTAAAGCAATATAAAATGGAGGCGACACATCATGGAAAAGAACTCTTCAGCCCAGCGGGCGCAATACACTTAATCAATAAAATCATCATGAGACGGCAGACTTAAAACAACTGTCGATGACAGATTTTCAATGGCGAACGCGTCAAGACAATATCAATCAGTTGTCTACGCGCAATCCAGCTGATCCAACTTTTTTGCCACGGCAAATTTTAAAAGTACAAGTCATTAATGAAAAACGTCTATTTGATCAGCAATGTCACCCGTGGCGGAAAAACCTACCTCGAATACCTGATCCCGGCGCTCAATGCCCTGCGCCACGCCTACAACTGCATCGTGCTGCAGACCGACAAGACCGGCCTGAGCAGGCAGGAGGCAGAAGAGATCCTTGACTATCCGGTTGAGCAGGTTGAAGTCGAAGTCATCGCGAACCTGGCCTCGCAAGTCGTCATTTCAAACGATGCCTGGATTGGCCGACTGCTCGACGATTCGAACTTCGGTATTTTCCTGACCCACGGCAATGTGGGAATGCCGACCAAAGACAAGTATTACTACGCCGAACTGACGTCCTATTGGGATGTGGTCATTTCTTCGTCCCGATCGGGTTTTGATCTGATCAGATCGGGCCTGCAACGCTACAGACCCGACAGAAAGGCCCTGAAATCGCTGATTGCCGATGGCATAGCCTTGCGCTCCGACCTGCGCAAGACCAGTCCGGTCGCGACTCTGCCCATCAAGGTTCCGAAATTCTTTGAATCCGCTCCCGGGTCAAACAAGGCGTCGGATGATTTCGTTGTCGGACTGCTGCCGACCCAACTGGGAATCTGCCCAAGCGGCGCCTCCCTGTACGAGAACCTGCAAACCGTGATCAACGCGGTCAAATCACAGATCCCTCACGCCCGGTTCATCCTGCGTCCGTACATGGCCGACCTTCAGCATCCAACCCTGAAGGACCTGTGCAACCAGCTCTCGGCGTATGAATGGATCACCATCGACACGACAGGCACCAGCAGCACGGTTTTCTATCAACAGTGCGACACCATCATCACCGATGCCTCGACCGGCGGTGTCTCGTTCATGCTCAACACGTGCAAGCTGCCGATCTATTACGTTCCGACGACCGACGAGTCCAACCCGACCGTCGACGTCTGGCTGCAGCAAATGAACAACTTGCTGCCCATCGCCAAAAACGGCGAAGAACTCAAAGAGCTGGCACTCGGTTTCAGCCTGATGTCCCCTGAAGACTGCTACTTCATTTACAAAAAGTTCTATGAGCGTCAATACAGCAACTTGCCATTACCGCAGGATGTGTTTCACGACTTGATTGAAAACAGGCACGACTCGATGTTCTGCCAACTAACCATCGACTCTTTTGGCAACATTAAAGAGCGTGATTGAACTTGCATTGCGTGTTGAACCGGCCACGGCTTCATCACGCCAGGTATCCAAACCGGACACTGGTCAGAACGCTATGAAATGTAACCCTCACGCACAGGTAATCTGGATTACGGGCCTTTCAGGCGCCGGAAAGTCAACGCTGGCCGGTGATCTCGTTACCCGTCTGCGCAACCGCGGGGAATCGGTCGTGATGCTCGACGGCGACGAGCTGCGCGAGGTGTTCGGCGCCACCGCAGCCAGCTCGCAGAACCATGGCCGCGAAGGGCGACTCGCGTTGGCCATGCAATACGCCCACCTCTGCAGAATGATCGCCGCACAAGGCCACACCGTGGTGATCGCAACGATTTCGCTGTTTCGTGAAGTTCATGCGTGGAACCGTGCCCACCTGCCTGGCTATTTCGAGGTTTACCTCAAAGTACCAGTAGAGGAACTCGGTCGCCGGGATCCCAAGGGCATCTACCGCCGGTTTCATGCCGGTGAACTGCACAACGTTGCCGGTCTCGACTTGCCTGTGGATGAACCGCAGGCAGCGGACTGGCTGGTCGAATTCGACCCGCTGCGCTCCAGGCAAGACCTGGCAGACGATCTACTCAATAAAATTCACACAAGGAATCCGGCATGAAAACCGAATGGGATTACACCACCCTGGCCGACGCTTACCTGAAGCGCCCTGACTACGCCGATGCTGCCATCGATGCCATGCTCTCGATCGCAGGGGCCGAACAGGGCGACAAATTCTGTGACGTCGGCGCCGGTGTTGCACACCTGACGCTGATGCTCGCCGCTCGCGGTCTGGACGTCACCGCCGTGGAGCCGAACGACGCGATGCGCGCCAACGGCATCAAGCGCACTGCCGAGCTGTCCAATGTCAAATGGCACGAAGGCACTGGCGAAGCGACTGGGCAAACGACCCAGGCGTTCGACATGGTCACCTTCGGCAGCTCGTTCAACGTCTGCGACCGCCAGCAGGCCCTCAAGGAAACCGCGCGCATTCTCAAGCCTCGGGGCTGGTTCGCCTGCATGTGGAACCACCGCAACCTCGAAGACCCGATCCAGGCCCGGATCGAAGCCATCATCAAGGATCGCGTACCCGGTTATGGCTACGGCACCCGCCGCGAAGACCAGACGGCCGTGATCGACGCCAGCGAACTGTTCGGCCCGGTCGTGCACCTGGATGCCCGCGTCATTCACGAGCAAAGCATCGAAGAATGCCTGGAAGCCTGGCGCTCCCACGCGACGCTGGAGCGTCAGGCCGGTGCGAATTTCCATGAAGTGATCAGCGCCATCGACGACTACCTCAAAGGCCTGAAGACGCCTTCGATCCAGATTCCGTACTCGACGAACATTTGGGTTGCCCAGCTGAGATAACGCCTGATGGCCCTGCATTTCTCTACCAAGGCCGGGACGCTGTCCAGCCTGCAAGAACGGCTGACCTCGGCCCGTATTGCTCCGCTGCTGGCATTCACCGTGGCGGACTGGCGGCGGAACCGGCAAGCCTGTGTCCAGGCGGTCGGTGAGCGGCTGCCGGCCGCCCCATGGATCGTGCGTTCCAGTTGCGGGCGTGAAGACAGTGCCCAGGCGTCCTTCGCGGGCGCCTTCCTGTCGATCCCGAATGTCGACGATGCAGGGCTGAGCCCGGCGGTGGAACAGGTCATCGCCAGTTATGGCGAGGCGTTTCCGGCGGACGAAATACTGATTCAGCCCATGCTGGGGAACGTACTGCGCTCCGGCGTGGCCTTTTCCCACGACCCCAACACCTGCGCGCCCTATCGCGTGGTGAACTGGTCGGAAGGCAGCGACACGGCCTCGGTGACCGGTGGCATGGGCGGGCGGCTCTGGCAACAGGCTGCCCAGAGCAAGATTGCAGCGCCCGCCGCCCTCGCGCCCGTGGTTGGCCTGCTCGAAGAGCTGCTGGCACTGTTCGGTGGCGAGCCCGTCGACTGCGAGTTTGCAGTCACCCGTGAAACCGAAGGCGAAGTGCTCTGGCTGTTACAGGCCCGGCCACTGATCCTGCCTTCCCGTCCGGAGACCGATGCCGAGCAATCGGCCCGCCTGGACAGCATTCAGCGCAAAGTCGCACGCGGCATGCGACCGCATCCGTTCCTGATCGGCCAGCGCACGGTCTATGGCGTGATGCCTGACTGGAACCCGGCGGAGATCATCGGAATCCGGCCCAAACCTTTGGCGCTCTCGCTGTACCGCGATCTGGTGACCGATTCCATCTGGGCTTACCAGCGGCACAACTACGGCTACCGCAACCTGCGCAGCTTTCCGCTGATGCCGCACTTTTTCGGCCTGCCCTATATCGATGTGCGCCTGTCGTTCAACTCGTTCATTCCGGCGGACCTCGATGAGGATCTGGCGGGAAGACTGGTCGACTATTACATCGACAGATTGCTGGCCGAACCGACACTCCACGACAAGGTGGAGTTCGAAATCGTGTTCTCGTGCTACACCCTCGATCTCTCGCAACAACTGGAGCGCCTCGCCGATGCAGGCTTTCAGCCCCACGAGCTGGAGGCAATCAGCACCAGCCTGCGCAAGCTGACCAATCGCATCGTCCATCCCAAGGACGGTCTGTGGCGCAGCGATGCCAACAAGCTGGATGTGCTCAATGCCCGTCGTGAAGAGCTGATGGCCTCCGACGCCGACCCGCTGGAGCGCATTTACTGGCTGCTGGAAGACGCGAAACGCTATGGCACCCTGCCGTTCGCCGGTTTGGCGCGCGCCGGTTTCGTCGCCGTGCAGATGCTCAGGTCGCTGGTGTCCGTGGGCGTGTTCTCGCAAGCCGACTACGATGCGTTCATGGCCGGTGTTTCAACCGTCAGCGGGCAGCTGGCGCGCGACCGGGCAACGCTCGACAAGACGACCTTCCTCGCGCGTTACGGCCATTTGCGACCTGGCACCTACGACATCCTGTCTCCCCGTTACGATGAAGCCCCGGAACTCTATTTCGACTGGACCCAGCGCCCCGCCGCTCCGGAACCGCTTCAACCGTTTTCGCTGACGCTGCCACAGATGCGCGAGATCGTGAAACTGCTCGAAGCCCATGGCTTGCAGCCGGATCCGGTGGGTTTGCTGGACTTCCTGCAGAACGGTATCGAACTTCGCGAACTCGCCAAGTTTCACTTCACCCGCAACCTGTCCGACGCACTGGCGTTGATTGCCCAAGTCGGTGCCGAGCACGGTATCGGGCGCGAAGATCTTGCTTATTGCGACATCCGTGCCTTCACCGAACTGCACGTGGCGGCAGCGGAGCCCAAGGAAGTGCTGCTGCGCAGCATTGAACAGGGCAAGGCGCGTTACGCCGAGACGCTCAAGGTATCCCTGCCGCCGGTGATTACCCGGCCGGAGGATGTCTGGGGCTTCGAGTGGCCGGAAACGGCGCCCAACTTCATCACCCAGAAACGCGTGACCGCACCGGTTGTGCTGTGCGACGACCGGGACAAACTCGCCGGGGCGATCGTCTGCATTCCCAACGCGGATCCGGGGTTTGACTGGCTGTTCGCCTACCCGATCGCCGGATTGATCACGGCGTGGGGCGGCGCCAATTCGCACATGGCAATCCGTGCCGGCGAGCTTGGCCTGCCGGCTGTCATTGGCGCGGGTGAAGTGCTTTACCGTCGCTGGTCGACCGCGGACTTCCTGCACCTGGATTGCCCGGGCCGGCGGGTGGAGATGATGACATGAAGGTGGTCGCAGTCAGTCAACGGGTGGACAGCTATCCAGAGCGAGGAGAAACCCGGGATGCGCTGGATCAGCGACTGATCGGGTTCCTTCTGGCAGCCGGTTTCATTCCGGTACCCGTGCCCAACGGCTTGCCGCTCGATCACTGGCTGGCGGCCGTCGCGCCACACGCCATTGTGCTGTCGGGTGGCAATGACATCGGTCAGTGCCCGACCCGCGACCGTACCGAGAGCGAGTTGCTGGATCACGCTCGCGAACGTCAGTTGCCAGTACTGGGCATTTGTCGCGGCATGCAGATGCTGGCGCACGAGGCTGGCGGCGAGTTGAAACCGGTGACCGGTCATGTGCGAACCCGGCATCAGCTGTCCGGCCGGATCGTCGCCGAGGTGAACAGCTATCACGGCCTCGCTCTTGCCGGTTGCCCGCAGGGTTTCGACGTCATGGCGCGCAGCGAAGACGGTGAAATCGAAGCCATCCGCCACCTTCAACTGCCTTGGGAAGGCTGGATGTGGCACCCGGAGCGCGAAGCGGATTTTGCCACCCACGACCTTGAACGTATCCGGCAGCTGTTCGGCGAACCTGACTCCATTCAATAACCCACGGGATAGACGTGTTGTGAAAGCCATTATTCTGGCTGCCGGACGTGGCAGTCGCATGAAAAGCCTCACGGATGAGCGCCCCAAGTGCCTGGTCGAACTGCGAGGCAAAGCCCTGCTCGAATGGCAGCTGGAATCCTTGCGCGCGGCGGGCATCAGCGAAATCGCCATAGTGACCGGCTATAAAAGAGAGTGGCTGGCCGAGCGTGGCCTGATCGAATTCCATAACCCACGCTGGGCGGACACCAACATGGTGTCGTCGCTGGCGTACGCCGAATCCTGGCTGCAGGGCCAGCCGTGCATCGTGAGTTATTCCGATATTTTCTACAGCCCGGACGCCGTTCAGTCGTTGATGACCAACGAAGCATCGCTGGCCGTCACCTACGACCCCCATTGGCTGAAATTGTGGACGCAGCGTTTCGGCGATCCGTTGCTGGATGCCGAAACGTTCCGCCTGACCGACGCCGGTACGCTGGCCGAAATCGGCAACAAGCCGCAATCGGTGGACGAAGTTCAGGGTCAGTACATGGGGCTGCTGCGCTTCACCCCTGAGGGTTGGGCAGAAGTCGTTCGGCTACGAGCCGAACTGACCCCGGAACAACGCGACAAGATGCACATGACCAACACCCTGCAACGTGTCATCGATGCGGGTCGGGTTCCGGTCTCGGCCGTGGCCTACAGCGGAGAATGGGGAGAGGTCGACTCCAGCGAAGACCTCTCCGCTTACCAGTAAGCGGGCACGGCGCCTCAACGGAAGCGGTCGACCTCTTGGCGCAGGTCGGCTGCCAGGCCTTCCAGTTCCTTGGCGGTGATGGCCAGGTTCGACACCACTTCGCGCTGCTCGCTGTTGGCCATCGCGATGCTCTGCAAGTTGCTGCTGAGCAAAGTCGCGGTGCTGCTCTGCTCCTGAGTCGCGGTGGTGATCGCGGCAAACTGCTCACCCGCCGAGCGACTTTGCTCGTCAATGCGCGCCAGCGCCGACGCCACGTTGGCATTTCGCGACAGGCCTTCCTGCATCAGCAGGTTGCCCTGCTCCATGGTGCTGATGGCGTTGCCGGTTTCCTGCTGGATGCTGTGAATCATGCTGGAAATTTCATCCGTCGCCTGACGGGTACGCGAGGCCAGGCTGCGTACCTCGTCGGCCACCACGGCAAAGCCGCGACCTTGTTCACCGGCACGGGCGGCTTCGATCGCAGCGTTGAGTGCCAGCAGGTTGGTCTGTTCGGCAATCGAGGTGATCACGCTGACGATGCCGCCGATTTCCTGGGAGCGCTGACCCAGCGTGTTGATCACGGTCGCGGTGGTGTTCAGTGCGCCGGCAATCTGCTCCAGCGAGGAAGACGCTTCTTCCATCGACGTGCGACCGATCTGGGTCTGCTGCGCGTTTTCCTGAGCCAGACGTTGAGTGTTGCCCATGTTGTCGGCAATGTTCAGCGACGTGGCGGAAAACTCCTCTACCGCGCCGGCCATGCTGGTGATCTCGCCGGACTGTTGCTCCATGCCTTCATAAGCGCCGCCGGACAGACCGGACAGCGCCTGAGCCCGACGGTTGACCTCTTCGGAGGCGCGGCGGATATGCTCGACCATGGTCGACAGGGCCTGGCTCATCTGGTTGAAGGCGCGGGCCAACTGACCAATCTCGTCGTTGCTCGACACACTCAGGCGCACGCTCAGATCACCCGCGCCCAAGGCTTCGGCCTGACGGACCAGATCGCCCAGTGGCGCCAGCTTGCTGCGCAGCAACCAGACCACAGAGCCGACCGCCAGCAGCATCGCCAGCAGACTGCCGATGGCCAGCTGAGTGCCGACGCTCCAGGTCACCGCGCGAATCTCCGCCTTCGGCATGCTCGCCACTACCGACCACGGCCCACCCTCGAACGGCACGGCGATGCTGTAGAAATCTTCGGACTTGTCGCTCCAGAACTGTCCTTTACCCGGCGCTTTCGCCAGATCGTTGATTACCGGAATCGCTTGATCCAGCGCCTGCACGCCCGCCGGGGCCACCAGCCATTGGTTTTTCTCGTCCAGCAATGCCAGCGAACCGGTCTGGCCGATGCGGAAGCGCTTGAGGTTGTCGAACTGGGCGTTCTGCGCGTCGGTGTAATCGAAGCCGACGAACAACACCGCGATCACCTTGCCGCTGCTGTCACGCACCGGGGTGTATTGGGTCATATAGGAACGATCAAACAGCAGCGCGCGACCGACGTAGCCCTGCCCCGCCATCAACTTTGCATAGGCCGGGTGAGCGTGATCAAGCAAGGTGCCGATGGCGCGGCTGCCGTCCTGCTTGGTCAGCGAGGTGCTGACCCGCACGAAGTCTTCGCCGCTGCGCACGAACAGCGTGGCGACACCCGCCGTCATCTGCTTGAACTCGTCGACTTCCTTGAAGTTGTTGTTCAACACTTCGTTGCCCAGGTGCAGGCCCGGCGTCTGGGTGCCGGCCACGGTCACCGGCTCGCTCGGATGAATGCTCAGGCCGGCGCTGAAGCGCTTCTCGAACAACCCGCTCAGGCGCTGGGTGCTTTCGCGCAGCGTGCCGTGGAAGGTGCTCAATTGGTCGGCGAGCAGACGCGCTTCACTGGCGAGGTGCTCCTCACGAGTGGCGAGGTTGGCGGTATCCAGCGAACGCAAAGCAAAGACTGTACTGCCGCTGATGACTATCGCCAGTATCACGGCGAGCGCGAGGCCCAGCTGCGAGGCGATCCGAGCGCGAGGTTGAGACATGGACAGCTCCTGGCCGAACTTCCGATCCTCCTTGATCGCAGCTCGGATAATTTTCTAATGGGGGTGAATCGTGGAGACCGGCACGACGGTTCCACATGCACGTATTCGGCGGTAAAACCGAATACTTGAGCGAACAGCAGGGTTATGGCGAAAGGCCGGCATTGTGCAGGCTCGAACGATTCAGCTCAAGCGCGTGACCGCCGGCAGCGCCATGGCGCGGACTTCGCCTTGCAGGAAGTCGCTGAGGCGGCGCAAACGTTCACCTCCCGGACGGGTCTTTGGCCACACCAGGTAATAATTCAGTCCGCTGGCGACCGCCGTCGGCCAGGGCAGACTCAAGCGCCCTTGCGCGACATCCTCGGCCACCATCAGCAGATCGCCCATGGACACCCCATAGCCCCTGGCTGCCGCGATCATGCCCAGCTCCAGGGTGTCGAACACCTGCCCGCCCTTGAGCGACACCTGTTCCGACAGTCCCATGTGTTCCAGCCAACTGCGCCAGTCCCGGCGATCCGGCGTCGGGTGCAGCAGCTCGGCGCTGGCCAGCCGCGCCACGTCCCACGGCTGATCGTTGAGCAGGTTCGGCGCGCCAACCGGAATCAGCTCCTCTGGAAACAGCAGGCTGGCTTCCCAGTCCGGCGGGAAATGCCCGTCACTGAGCAACACCGCGCAATCGAAGGGCTCGTTGTTGAAGTCCACCGAGTCCACGTCCATCCACGCGCTGGTCAACTGCACCTCGTTGCCCGGCTGCAAGTGCCGAAAGCGACTGAGCCGCGCCAGCAACCAGCGCATGGTCAGGGTCGACGGGGCTTTCATGCGCAGGATGTCATCTTCGGCGCGCAAGGTATTGCAGGCCCGTTCCAACGCAGCAAAGCCATCACGGATGCCCGGCAGCAGTAGGCGTGCCGACTCGGTCAGTTGCAGGTTGCGCCCGCTGCGGTGGAACAAGCGGCAGGCGAAATGCTCTTCGAGCGTGCGGATGTGCCGGCTCACTGCACTCTGAGTGATCGACAGCTCTTCGGCAGCCCGGGTGAACGAGCTGTGGCGAGCCGCCGCTTCGAATGCGCGCAGGGCATACAAGGGCGGAAGACGACGGGACATGCACAGCGCTCCTATGGCGGGATTGCGCCAACTTAGCAGAATCGCGGCAAGATGAGTTTTAATCATGCCACCCATCCTTTTTATCCCTTTGTGCAACCTGCGCCAAACCCTGAGAATCGACGGTCTCTTGCTCCCTCTTTTATAAGGATGTGAACGCCATGCAGCGTCCTGTGCGTACCGAACTCTGGGCCATCCTGCGGCTGGCGGGGCCGTTGATCGCCTCGCAGTTGGCGCACATGCTGATGGTGCTGACCGACACCCTGATGATGGCGCGCCTCAGTCCCGAAGCGCTGGCCGGTGGCGGTCTGGGCGCGGCGAGCTATTCGTTCGTGTCGATCTTCTGCATCGGCGTGATTGCGGCGGTCGGCACCCTGGTGGCGATTCGTCAGGGCGCCGGCGACATCATCGGCGCCGCCCGCCTGACCCAGGCCGGGCTGTGGCTGGCGTGGCTGATGGCGCTCGGTGCCGGGCTGCTGCTGTGGAATCTGAAACCGGTGCTGTTGCTGTTCGGCCAGACCGAGACCAACGTCAATGCCGCCGGGCAATTCCTGATCGCCCTGCCGTTCGCCCTGCCCGGCTACCTGAGCTTCATGGCCCTGCGCGGTTTCACCAGCGCCATCGGCCGGGCAACGCCGGTGATGGTCATCAGCCTCGCCGGCACGGTGGCCAACTTCCTGCTCAACTACGCGCTGATCACCGGCCTGTTCGGCCTGCCGAAACTCGGGCTGACAGGCATCGGCCTGGTCACGGCAATTGTCGCCAACTGCATGGCGCTGGCACTGGCCTGGCACATTCGTCGGCATCCGGCCTATGACGCCTACCCTCTTCGCGAAGGTCTGTCGCGGCCGAACCGGCAGTACCTGAAAGAACTCTGGCGCCTGGGCCTGCCTATCGGCGGCACCTACGCGGTGGAAGTCGGGCTGTTCGCCTTCGCGGCGCTGTGCATGGGCACCATGGGCAGCACGCAACTGGCGGCGCATCAGATCGCCCTGCAAATCGTCTCGGTGGCATTCATGGTTCCTGCGGGGATGTCGTATGCGATCACCATGCGCGTCGGCCAGCATTACGGCGCCGGGCAATTGAACGATGCGCGGATGTCCGGGCGGGTCGGCATCGTCTTCGGTGCAGTGGTGATGCTGGGGTTTGCGATGGTGTTCTGGTTGCTGCCGAATCAGTTGGTCGGTTTGTTCCTCGACCATAACGACCCGGCGTTTGCCGAAGTGATTCGTCTGGCCGTCAGCCTGCTGGCCGTGGCGGCCTGGTTCGAGCTGTTCGACGGCACGCAGACGATTGCCATGGGCTGCATCCGCGGGCTCAAGGATGCCAAGACCACATTCCTGGTCGGGCTTGTTTGCTACTGGCTGATCGGCGCGCCGGCGGCGTGGCTGATGGCGTTTCATCTGCACTGGGGGCCGACCGGCGTCTGGTGGGGTCTGGCGCTGGGGCTGGCCTGTGCGGCGGTGAGCTTGACGCTGGCGTTCGAATGGAAGATGAAGCGAATGATTCGACTTGAGCCGCAATCTCAAGGCTTCAAAATCGCTCAGGCCGAATGAGTCTCCCTGTGGGAGCGAGTTCGCTCCCACAGGGGTTTGAGGCTAAACCACGATACCCAGCGGCGGCTGGCTGGCGTCAACCACCAGATATTCAACCAGTTCCGCCAACGGCAGCGGCTTGCTGATCAGGTAACCCTGCACCTGATCACAGCCGAACCCGCGCAACAGATCCAGTTGCTCCCGGGTTTCCACCCCTTCGGCCACCACTTCCAGGTGCAGGTTGTGCGCGAGGTTGATCATGGCGTGCACCAGTTTGCGGTTCTCTTCGCGCTGCTCCATGCCGCCGACGAAGCTCTTGTCGATCTTCAGCAAGGTGATCGGCAGGCTGTTGAGGTGCACGAACGATGAGAACCCGGTGCCGAAATCATCCAGCGAAAATCGCACGCCGAGGCGACCGAGGGCGTCCATGGTCTGCTTGACCAGATCGCTGCGGCGCATCACGGCGGTTTCGGTGAGTTCGAATTCCAGCCACTGCGCTTCTACTCCGCGCTCGGCGATCAGACGGCTGAGCGTCGGCAGCAACTGGCTGTCCTGAAACTGGCGGAACGACAGGTTGATCGCCATATGCAGCGCCGGCAATCCGCGTTCGCGCAACGCCTGCATGTCGCGCAGGGCCCGGGAAATCACCCAGTAACCCAGCGGCACGATCAGACCGCTCTGCTCGGCCAGCGGCACGAATTCGCTCGGCGGCAGCAGGCCGCGCTCACTGTGACGCCAGCGCACCAGCGCTTCGAGGCCGACGATCTGGCCGTCCTGCAGGTTCAGGCGCGGCTGGTAATGCAGCTCCAGCTCGTCACGACGCAAGGCCCGGCGCAGCTCGCTTTCGAGGTCGGCCATGCTTCGCGCGTTGCGGTTGATTCGTTCGTTGAAGATGTGAAAGGTGCAGCCCTGAGTGCTCTTGGCCTGCTGCATGGCGATGTGTGCGTGCCACATCAGCGGATCGGCGCCGCCTTGGGCGCGGGCGTGGGCGATGCCGAGGCTGGAGCCAATCAACAGGCTTTCTCCATCGACCCAGTAAGGTTCAGCCAGGGCTTCGGTGATGCGTTCGGCCATCCATTCGGCCCGTTGCGGGGCGCGGCGGGTATCGATCAGCAAGGCGAATTCATCGCTGCCGAGGCGCGCCAGTTGATCGCCGACTTCCAGCTGACTTTTCAGCCGTGCGACGACTTGCAGGATCAGGCGATCGCCGGCCTGGTGGCCAAGGGCATCGTTGGCGTGACGGAAGTTGTCGAGATCGAGGTGCCCAAGGGCCAGGCCGCGGCCGTCGTTTTCGGCGAGGCGCGCCGTCAGCAGGGTCTGGAAGCCCTGACGGTTGGCGATGCCGGTCAGCGGATCCTGCTCGGCCAGGCGTTGCAGGGTGTTTTCCAGCACGCCACGTTCGCGCACATGCCGCAGGCAACGTCGAAGCATGCCGGGATCGAGGGCATCGAACACCAGCCAGTCGCTGACACCATCGGGCGCGGTCGCCGGCTCGTGTTCCAACAGCAAGACCGTCGGCAGGCTGCAACGGCCGGGCGCCGGCTGCAACGCGGGAACGGTCAACAACACCGCGTGGCGGTTGTCTTCGAACAGGCTGCTGACCGACTCCCAGCTCGGCGCGCTGATCAGCACCGCCGCACTCCCCAACGGAGCCAGACACTCGCGCAATAACGCTGTCCACGCTGGCTCTTCGGCCAGTAGCAGCAAACGCAAGGGTTCGACAGGCGTAGTCAAGCTGACTCCCTAGACTCTGCAATGATGTGGGCGGCGGGCATTATGCCGTTGCGGCAACCAATGACCAAACGACAACGGTTATCAAAACGTTATTTTGTGTCACGAATGAGAACATTAGCCGCAAAATCACCGCGCATCCTGCGTGAAAGTAACAAAACCGGCAAATTTGAATCGCGTGCTGCGTCACAAGTCGGAGAGAGCAGCACAAATCGCTGAGCCTGTTAAAATGCCGGCCCATTTCGTCAACGACTCCCGAATTTTCGTATGTCCCGACTCAATCCCCGGCAGCAAGAAGCCGTGAACTACGTCGGCGGCCCTCTATTGGTGCTCGCCGGTGCTGGCTCCGGCAAGACCAGTGTGATCACGCGCAAGATCGCGCACTTGATCCAGAACTGCGGCATCCGCGCCCAGTACATCGTCGCCATGACCTTCACCAACAAGGCCGCGCGCGAGATGAAAGAGCGGGTCGGCACCCTGCTGCGTCCAGGTGAAGGACGCGGGCTGACGGTCTGCACCTTCCACAACCTGGGCCTGAATATCATCCGCAAGGAACATGAACGGCTGGGCTACAAACCCGGTTTCTCGATCTTCGACGAAACCGACGTCAAGTCGCTGATGACCGACATCATGCAGAAGGAATATGCAGGCGACGACGGCGTCGACGAGATCAAGAATATGATCGGCGCCTGGAAAAACGACCTGATCCTGCCGGCCCAGGCCCTGGAAAACGCCCGCAACCCCAAGGAACAGACCGCCGCCATCGTCTACACCCACTACCAGCGCACGCTCAAGGCGTTCAACGCGGTGGACTTCGACGACCTGATCCTGCTGCCGGTGAAACTCTTCGAAGAGCACGCCGACATCCTCGAAAAGTGGCAGAACAAGGTGCGTTACCTGCTGGTCGACGAATACCAGGACACCAACGCCAGCCAGTACCTGCTGGTGAAAATGCTCATCGGCAAACGCAACCAGTTCACCGTGGTGGGCGACGACGACCAGTCGATCTACGCCTGGCGCGGCGCGCGGCCGGAAAACCTGATGCTGCTCAAGGACGACTACCCGTCCCTGAAAGTGGTGATGCTCGAGCAGAACTACCGCTCCACCAGCCGCATCCTGCGCTGCGCCAACGTGCTGATCTCGAACAACCCGCACGAATTCGAGAAGCAGCTGTGGAGTGAGATGGGCCACGGCGACGAGATCCGCGTGATCCGCTGCCGCAACGAGGACGCCGAAGCCGAACGCGTGGCCATGGAAATCCTCAGCCTGCACTTGCGCACCGACCGCCCGTACAGCGATTTCGCGATCCTCTATCGCGGCAACTACCAGGCCAAGCTGATCGAGCTGAAACTGCAGCACCATCAGGTGCCGTACCGTCTGAGCGGCGGCAACAGTTTCTTCGGTCGTCAGGAAGTGAAAGACCTGATGGCCTACTTCCGCCTGATCGTGAACCCGGACGACGACAACGCCTTCCTGCGGGTGATCAACGTGCCGCGCCGGGAAATCGGCTCCACGACTTTGGAAAAACTCGGCAACTACGCCACCGAACGCAAGATCTCGATGTACGCCGCCACCGACGAACTCGGCCTGGGCGAACATCTGGACAGCCGCTTCACCGACCGCCTGTCGCGCTTCAAGCGTTTCATGGACAAGGTGCGCGAGCAGTGCGCCGGCGAAGACCCGATCTCCGCCCTGCGCAGCATGGTCATGGACATCGACTACGAGAACTGGCTGCGCACCAACAGTTCCAGCGACAAGGCCGCGGACTACCGGATGAGCAACGTCTGGTTCCTGATCGAAGCCTTGAAGAACACCCTGGAAAAAGACGAAGACGGCGAAATGACCGTCGAGGACGCCATCGGCAAACTCGTCCTGCGTGACATGCTGGAACGTCAGCAGGAAGAGGAAGACGGCGCCGAAGGCGTGCAGATGATGACCCTGCATGCGTCCAAGGGCCTGGAATTCCCCTACGTGTTCATCATGGGCATGGAAGAGGAAATCCTCCCGCACCGTTCCAGCATCGAAGCCGACACCATCGAAGAAGAACGCCGCCTGGCCTACGTGGGCATTACCCGCGCGCGCCAGACCCTCGCGTTTACCTTCGCCGCCAAGCGCAAACAGTACGGCGAGATCATCGACTGCGCGCCAAGCCGCTTCCTCGATGAACTGCCGCCGGACGACCTGGCCTGGGAAGGCAACGACGACACACCGACCGAAGTCAAAGCCGTGCGGGGCAACAGCGCACTGGCTGATATACGCGCGATGTTAAAGCGCTAGAATTGACCACTTTTTACTAGACCTTCGGCGCACAAAGCGCCAAATGAGGACAGCTTCATGGAAGCATTGCACCAGAAAATCCGCGAACAAGGCATTGTGCTTTCCGACCAGGTCCTGAAGGTCGACGCCTTCCTGAACCACCAGATCGACCCGGCCCTGATGAAGCTGATCGGCGACGAATTCGCCACGCTGTTCAAGGATTCGGGCATCACCAAGATTGTCACCATCGAAGCCTCGGGCATCGCGCCGGCGATCATGACCGGTCTGAACCTCGGCGTGCCGGTGATCTTCGCCCGCAAGCAACAGTCCCTGACCCTGACTGAAAACCTGCTGTCGGCGACCGTTTACTCGTTCACCAAGAAAACCGAAAGCACAGTGGCCATCTCCCCGCGCCACCTGACCAGCAGCGACCGTGTGCTGATCATCGACGACTTCCTGGCCAACGGTAAGGCGTCCCAGGCGCTGATCTCGATCATCAAGCAGGCCGGCGCCACCGTCGCTGGCCTGGGCATCGTGATCGAGAAGTCGTTCCAGGGCGGCCGTGCGGAGCTGGATTCGCAGGGTTACCGCGTCGAGTCGCTGGCTCGCGTGAAATCACTGAAGGATGGCGTGGTTACCTTCATCGAGTAACCCGGCTTCATCGCATTATCCCTGTGGGAGCGGGCTTGCTCGCGAAGGCGTTGTGTCAGTCAAAGTATAGGTCGACTGACACGGCGTCTTCGCGAGCAAGCCCGCTCCCACAGTTGGTTTTACGGTGAACATTATTGCGCGGTAGCTTTGAGGCCGGTGAGGAGCAACCGCTGAAACAGGTCTTCCTTCAGTCCTTCCGGATCGGTGAGCTGCATGCGCGCCAGATGCTCCGAATACAGCGAAGCCTGCGGCGCATCCAGCGCGGCCTTGCCCAACTCCAGAATCTCCGTCAGCTTGAATTTGCTCTTGAGCCAGTTCAGCGCCCGCAACAGATCCTTTTCGACCTCCGTGAAATCGCAGCCCAGCGGATACTCCGGAAACAGGTTCGGATGCCGTGCGGCAATCGCCTGCAAGCGTTGCGGGGTATTGTCGGTAAAGCGCGGGTCGAGAAGGAAATCCTTCGGTAGCTTGCCGACCTTCTGTGCCTGTTCGATCAGGCCCTGCTGGAAGCGTGAATCGCTGATATTGAGCAGCGCTTCGATCACCACCGCATCCGACTTGCCGCGCAAATCGGCGATACCGTACTCGGTGATTACGATGTCACGCAGGTGTCGCGGAATCGTGCAGTGGCCGTACTCCCAGACAATGTTCGAACTGACATCGCCGCCGGATTCGCGCCAGCTGCGCAGCAGCAGGATCGAGCGCGCATCGTGCAGCGCATGGCCCTGAGCGACGAAGTTGTATTGCCCGCCGACGCCGCTGAGCACCCGCCCGTCTTCCAGCTGGTCCGCCACCCCGGCACCCAGCAAAGTCATGGTGAACACGGTGTTGATGAACCGCGCGTCCAGACGCTGCAGACGCTTGAGCTCTTCCTGACCGTACAGCTCGTTGATGTAGCTGATGCGGGTCATGTTGAATTCAAGGCGTTTGCTCAGCGGCAACTCACGCAAGCGTTCATAGAAACTGCGCGGCCCGAGGAAGAATCCGCCGTGGATCGAGATGCCGTCGGTTTGCGCCGCCTCGTCGAGGGTCCCGGCGTTGGCCTGCTCCTGAGTCTGTACATCCGGGTAAACCTTGCGCCGGATGATCCCGGCTTCGGCCAGCACCAGCAGGCCGTTGACGAACATTTCGCTGCAACCGTACAGGCCTTTGGCGAAGGGCTCGATGCCGCCCTCGCGTTCGATCAACTGCGCCCACTGGCTGAGGTTCACATCGGTCAGCAAGTCCTGATATCCGGCGTTGTCGGCCTGACGCGCCAGCAACGCTGCGGTCAGCGCATCGCCCATCGAGCCGATACCGATCTGCAAGGTGCCGCCATCGCGCACCAAGGTGCTGGCGTGCAAACCGATGAAATGATCCTGAAAGCCGACAGGCATGTTCGGTGTGGAAAACAGCGTGCTGCTGTCCTTCTCGTCGATCAGCAGGTCGAAGGTATCGATGTCGACTTCGGCGTCGCCCGGCATGTACGGCAACTCGGTGTGCACCTGGCCGACCAGCAGAATGGTCTCCCCCGCCGCCCGGCGTTTGGCGATCATCGGGAACAGGTCGAGGGTGATGTCCGGGTTGCAACTGAGGCTCAGGCGATCCGGATGTTCGCTGCTGCTGGCGAGCAACTGCGCCACTAGGTTCAGGCCGGCGGCGTTGATGTCGCGGGCGGCGTGGCTGTAGTTGCTGCTGACGTAATCCTGCTGGGCCGGCGCGCTGTTGAGCAGGCTGCCGGGCTGCATGAAGAATTGCTCGATGCGGATGTTGGACGGCAGGCTGTCGCGGTGCAGGTCGGCGAGGAATTCCAGCTCCGGGTAATCGCCGAACACCCGCTCGACGAAGGGTTCGATGAAGCGCTTCTGCAAACCATCGCCCAGGGTCGGACGGCCAAGGCACAAGGCGGTGTAGATCGTCAGCTGACGTTCGGGCAACCCGGCAACCCGCCGGTACAGCGCGTTGACGAAGGGATTGGGTTTGCCCAGCCCCAGCGGCAGGCCCATGTGGATGTGCGCCGGCAACCGCGCCAGCACGTCGTCCACCGCCTGTTCGATCGAACACAACTGCACCATCTGAAGCCTCCTGCCCGTTCCGTGAATAGAGGTACGACCGAGATTGCCGGTTGTTTGCTGCAAAGAACAGCCTCAAGCCTGAATCGCGGGCACAAAAAAACCGTCCGGAGACGGTTTTTTTCGTCAGAAGCGCGGCTTATTTCAGGCCGGACATCTTCTGGATCGCGCCCTTGAGCTCTTCATCGGAGCAGTCGGCGCAGGTGCCTTTTGGCGGCATCGAGTTGATGCCGGTGATGGCCTTGGCCAGGATGCCGTCGAGGCCGCCCTGGTGATCGGCGCGCTCTTTCCAGGCCGCGGTGTCACCGATTTTCGGTGCGCCCAGCAGGCCGGAGCCGTGGCAAGCGTTGCAATGTTTGGCAATCACTTCGTCCGGCGTCTTGGCGCCGCCACCGCCGCCTGCCGAAGCAGCGACTTCCATCCCCTTGCACTCTTGCCCTTGAACACACACCTGGCCGACCGGCTCGAGGCGTTTGGCAATGTCGTCATTCGTCGCAGCTTGAGCGCTGACAGCCCAGAGGGCCAGTACGGTTGCTGGTGCAGCCAGCATTTTCATAATTAGGTTCACGCGTTCACCCTCAATGGTGGCTATTCACGCCTGCGGCCACGGTTCGCAGGCGGGCGCAAGTATAGCGGTTAGCCCGCTTCACTGAAACAACCCCAAATTCGAAGGGGTTATATCGCGCTGTGGAAAAACGTTTCGGGTGCCTTTGCCGTATGGCCTGGCGCCTCTTGGTTTAAAAATTCGCCGGCGTGGCTGCGCTGATTAGTCGCGCCGGTGCATCGAACGGGTTACGGAAACGATGCGGCTTGGTACTTTCAAAGTAGTAGCTGTCGCCGGCTTCGAGGATAAAAGTTTCAAGGCCTACCACCAGTTCCAGGCGCCCTTCCACCAGAATCCCGGTTTCCTCGCCTTCGTGGGTCAGCATTTCTTCGCCGGTGTCGGCGCCCGGCGGGTAGATTTCATTGAGGAACGCGATGGCCCGACTCGGGTGCGCGCGGCCGACCAGCTTCATGGTCACGGCGCCGTCGGAAATGTCGATCAGCTCGTTGGCCTTGTAGACGATCTGGGTCGGTTTTTCCTGCAGGATCTCTTCGGAAAAGAACTCGACCATGGACATGGGAATCCCGCCAAGAACCTTCCTCAGCGAACTGATCGAAGGGCTGACGCTGTTCTTTTCGATCATCGAAATGGTGCTGTTGGTGACGCCCGCGCGCTTGGCGAGTTCACGCTGGGAAAGCCCTTTGAGCTTGCGGATCGATTGCAGTCGTTCACCGACGTCCAAGGCTGGAGCCTCCTGATGTTGTAGAAATATTGAGCGTTATCATGGCGACAGCGTTCAGTATTTACAACACTTGGGCCCCGCTAGCGCTTCAACCCTCGGAATAGAGCCTTGGCACCCGGCGCAGGTTGCAGAAGATCTGGTACGGAATGGTGTCCGCCCACCTCGCCACATCGCTGGCGAGGATGTTTTTACCCCACAACTCGACGGTCGAACCGAGGCCGGCTTGCGGCACGTCAGTCAGGTCGATGCACAGCATGTCCATCGACACCCGGCCAAGAATGCGGCTGCGCTGGCCGGCCACCAGTACCGGAGTGCCGGTCGGTGCCTGACGCGGGTAACCGTCGGCGTAACCCATGGCGACCACGCCGATGCGCATCGGTTTGTCGGTGATGAACTTCGCGCCGTAACCCACCGGCTCGCCGGCCGGCAATTCGCGCACGCTGATGACTTTCGATTCCAGGGTCATCACCGGTTGCAGGCGCTCGGCCACAGCGTTGGCTTCTTCGAACGGGGTGGCGCCGTAGAGCATGATGCCCGGACGCACCCAGTCGCTGTGAATCTGCGGCCAGCCCAGCACCGCCGGCGAGTTGCGCAGGCTGACTTCGGCCGCCAGGCCCTGACGCGCGGCTTCGAACACTGCGACCTGATCGGCGCTGCTCTGCTCGTGCAGTTCATCGGCCCGGGCGAAATGGCTCATCAGCACGACTTTCGCTACTTTGCCGCTGGCCAGCAGACGCTGGTAAGCCGCCGGGTAATCCTTCGGATGCAGGCCCACGCGATGCATGCCCGAATCGAGCTTCAGCCACACGGTGATCGGCTTGCTCAACGCCGCCTGCTCGATCGCTTCGAGCTGCCACAGCGAATGCACCACGCACCAGAAATCGTGCTCGATGATCAGCGCCAGCTCGTCCGCCTCGAAAAAACCTTCAAGCAGCAGCACTGGCGCGCGAATCCCGGCGGCACGCAGCTCCAGGGCTTCTTCGATGCATGCCACCGCGAAGCCGTCCGCTTCAACCTCCAGCGCCTGGGCGCAACGTACCGCGCCATGGCCGTAGGCATCGGCCTTGATCACCGCCAGTGCCTTGGCACCGGTGACTTCACGGGCGATACGGTAGTTGTGACGCAGGGCTTGAAGGTCGATCAGGGCACGAGCAGGACGCATGGCAGCAGACTTCTTGGCGGTCATGGGAATAAAAACCGGCGCTGGCTGACGGCGTGAACCGCCAACAGCACCGGGAGAGGGATCTTTACAACGGGTTACGGCAACGCGGCGACGATGGAAATTTCGACCAGGATGCTCGGCTTGGCCATCTTCGCTTCGACGGTGGCGCGGGCCGGGGCGGCGCCTTTGGGCAGCCACTGATCCCACACCGAATTCATGCCGGCAAAGTGCGCCTCGATGTCGTTCAGGTAGATCGTCGCCGACAGCAAATGCTGTTTGTCGGTGCCGGCCAGATCGAGCAGACGCTCGATGTTGGCGAGGACGTCGCGGGTCTGCTGTTCGACACCGGCGTTGAAGTCATCGCCGACCTGCCCGGACAGATACACCGTACCGTTGTGGCTGACGATCTGACTCATGCGCTCATTGGTGAGCTGGCGCTGGATTGCCATGCTTTGCGGACTCCTGGGTGGTGTTGCCATAACGGGAAATATCGAGACCTTCGGCGCTGATCTGCGGCTTTTTCTTCGCCATCAGGTCGGCCAGCAAGCGACCGGAGCCGCACGCCATGGTCCAGCCGAGAGTGCCGTGACCGGTGTTCAGGAACAGGTTCTTGAACGGGGTGGCGCCGACGATCGGCGTGCCATCCGGGGTGGTTGGACGCAGGCCGGTCCAGAAGCTCGCTTCGGCCAGATTGCCGCCCTGAGGATAAAGGTCGTTGACGATCATCTCCAGGGTTTCGCGCCGACGCGGGTTGAGCGACAGGTCAAAACCGGCGATCTCCGCCATGCCGCCGACGCGGATGCGGTTATCGAAACGGGTGATCGCGACCTTGTAGGTCTCGTCGAGAATGGTCGAGGTCGGAGCCATGTCCGGGTTGGTGATCGGCACGGTCAGCGAGTAGCCCTTCAATGGATACACCGGGGCCTTGATGCCCAGCGGCTTGAGCAGTTGCGGGGAGTAGCTGCCGAGGGCCAGCACGTAGCGGTCAGCGGTTTCCAGCTTGCCGTCGATCCACACGCCGTTGATGCGGTCACCGGCGAAGTCGAGGCGCTGGATATCCTGGCCAAAGCGGAATTCCACACCCAGTTGGGTGGCCATTTCGGCGAGGCGGGTGGTGAAGATCTGGCAGTCGCCGGTCTGGTCGTTCGGCAGGCGCAGGGCGCCGGCGAGGATGTCGGTGACACCGGCCAGCGCCGGTTCGACGCGGGCAATGCCGGCGCGGTCGAGCACTTCGAACGGCACGCCGGATTCTTTCAGTACGGCGATGTCCTTGGCGGCGTTATCCAGTTGCGCCTGGGTGCGGAACAACTGGGTGGTGCCGAGGCTGCGGCCTTCGTAGGCGATGCCGGTTTCGGCGCGCAGTTCGTCGAGGCAGTCGCGGCTGTACTCGGACAGACGCACCATGCGCTCCTTGTTCACCGCGTAACGGTTGGCGGTGCAGTTGCGCAGCATCTGCGCCATCCACAGGTACTGATCAATGTCGGCGGTGGCCTTGATTGCCAGCGGCGCGTGGCGTTGCAGCAGCCACTTGATGGCTTTGAGGGGTACGCCCGGCGCAGCCCACGGCGAGGCGTAGCCTGGCGAGACCTGGCCGGCGTTGGCGAAACTGGTCTCCATGGCCGCAGCGGGCTGCCGGTCGACCACCACCACTTCAAACCCGGCACGGGCCAGATAGTAAGCACTGGCGGTACCGATGACGCCGCTACCCAAGACCATAACGCGCATTTTGTATCCCTCATCGCGGCGTGCCGCGTACGTCTGTTGTTAGAGCAATGATGCGCGCAGTGTAAAAAAGATTGGCCAGTGCTTTTCACTGTATAAGCGCCTATATTTGGCGACAATTCTCGGCAAAAACCCTTTTCACGGAGGCGCATCCCCTATGCGTACCAACACTCAGACCAAACGTGAGCTGGACAAGATCGACCGCAACATCTTGCGGATCCTGCAGGCGGACGGGCGGATTTCATTCACCGAACTGGGCGAAAAGGTCGGGCTCTCCACCACGCCGTGCACGGAGCGGGTGCGGCGCCTGGAGCGCGAGGGGATCATCATGGGCTACAACGCCCGCCTGAATCCGCAGCACTTGAAGGGTAGTCTGCTGGTTTTCGTCGAGATCAGTCTTGACTACAAATCCGGCGATACTTTCGAAGAGTTCCGACGTGCGGTGCTGAAATTGCCCCACGTGCTCGAATGCCACTTGGTGTCAGGGGATTTCGACTATCTGGTGAAGGCGCGGATTTCCGAGATGGCTTCGTACCGCAAATTGCTGGGCGACATCCTGCTCAAGTTGCCGCACGTGCGCGAATCCAAGAGCTACATCGTCATGGAAGAAGTAAAGGAGAGCCTGAGCCTGCCGATTCCGGACTGATCGCTCAGACCAGCACCTGTCGGTTTTCGGCCATGTACTCGAACACCTGCTTCTCGACCCGCGGGTGAATCAGCTCCACCGGGCGCCGGCCGTTGGGGCACGGCAAGGTCTGCGTCGTACCGAACAACCGGCAAATCAGCGGCCGCTCGTCATACACCGTGCAGCCATTTGGCCCCAGATGCACACAGTTGAGCTCTTCCATGGCCGCGTCCTGCTCGGCGCGGGTCTTGCGCGGCAGGCGGGACATTTCCTCGGGCGAGGTGGTCACCGGCCCGCAGCAGTCATGACAGCCCGGCACGCACTCGAACGTGGGAATCTGCTGACGCAGGGCGCGGATTTTCTGACTGTTGCAGCTCATTGCAGCGGTAACCGGAGCGGAATAGGCGGCAATTGTGCCGCAAAAGCCGTGATCCAGACACCACGGGCCGACCAATGTTGCCCGTCCTCGGGCCTGCGGCTTATGCTCCGTCAAATTTTCTCGACACCCGCTCAGGATGACGCCCATGAATGCCCGCGCCCACGCCTCCGCGAGCCAACCTCACGTTGCCTCTTATTACGCCGCCAGCAGCCTGCCGCAACCCGACCATCCGGTGCTGCAAGGTGAACTGATCGCGGACGTGTGCGTGGTCGGTGGCGGTTTCTCCGGGCTGAACACCGCGCTGGAACTGGTGGAGCGCGGCTTAAGCGTCGTGTTGCTGGAGGCGCACCGGATCGGCTGGGGCGCCAGCGGTCGCAACGGCGGGCAACTGATTCGCGGGGTCGGTCACGGCCTCGATCAATTCGCCAACGTGATCGGCACCGACGGCGTACGTCAGATGAAACTCATGGGCCTGGAAGCGGTGGAAATCGTCCGCCAGCGCGTCGAAAAATTTCAGATCCCCTGCGACCTGACCTGGGGTTACTGCGACCTTGCCAACAAACCTTCCGACCTTGAAGGTTTTGCCGAAGACGCCGAAGAGCTGCGCAGCCTCGGTTACCGCTACGAAACCCGCCTGCTGCAAGCGAACGAAATGCACACCGTGGTTGGCTCAAAACGCTACGTCGGCGGTTTGATCGACATGGGTTCCGGGCATCTGCACCCACTGAACCTGGCACTCGGCGAAGCCGCAGCAGCGCAGCAACTGGGGGTGAAGCTGTTCGAACAATCGGCGGTCACCCGCATCGACTACGGCCCTGAAGTCCGGGTGTACACCGCACAAGGTTCGGTGCGGGCGAAAACTCTGGTGCTGGGCTGCAATGCCTATCTCAATGACCTCAATCCGCAACTCAGCGGCAAGGTGCTGCCGGCCGGCAGCTACATCATCGCCACCGAACCGCTGAGCGAAGAACAGGCTCACGACCTGTTGCCACAGAACATGGCGGTCTGCGACCAGCGGGTGGCGCTGGATTACTATCGGCTCTCGGCGGACCGGCGCCTGCTGTTCGGCGGCGCCTGCCATTACTCGGGGCGCGATCCGAAGGACATCGGCGCGTACATGCGGCCCAAAATGCTGGAAGTGTTTCCGCAACTGGCCTCGGTGAAGATTGATTATCAGTGGGGCGGGATGATCGGCATCGGCGCCAACCGTCTGCCGCAGATTGGCCGGCTCGCGGAGCAGCCGAACGTGTATTACGCCCAGGCCTATTCCGGCCATGGCGTGAATGCCACACATTTGGCGGGCAAGCTGCTGGCCGAAGCCATCAGCGGACAGCAAAGCGGCGGTTTCGACCTGTTCGCCAAAGTGCCACACATCACCTTCCCCGGTGGCAAGCATCTGCGCTCGCCGCTGCTGGCGTTGGGGATGTTGTGGCATCGCCTTAAAGAGTTGGTCTGATACTTTTGCAGCGCCATTGATGACGCCTTCGCGAGCAGGCTCGCTCCCACTTTGCAATGCATATCCCTGTGGGAGCGAGCCTGCTCGCGAATGGGCTTCATGAGTTCCGAAGATTCAGATCCGCCAGAACGGCTTCAATCCCTCCTCCAGCGCCTGCTCGCGGGTCAGCCCGATATCCTTGAGCTGTTCCGGCGTCAGGCGCAGCAACGCCTTGCGCGTGTGCAGACGATGCCAGAACAGGTCCCAGCGACTCAGGCCGGACGGTGCGTTGCACATGCTCTCGTTGCGCGCATTGTCCTGTTGCCCTGCCTCCAGTTCCTGACTGTGTAACGTCAGCCGCACATCGCTCAAGCCGTTCATTTTCATTGCTCCTGTTTACTTGGGTAGCCAGAGATTCCATGATGCGCGGGCGGGCAAAAGCATTACAGAATCAACAGATCTGTATTAATTCCATACAGATTGATCGTCTCAAGCTCTGAATTGTCGATTTTTGCCGCATCTGTACCGGTTTACCGAATCACCTGCACCGAGGCAGTGTCATGACCCTGTATGTAAACCTTGCCGAACTGCTCGGCACGCGCATCGAACAAGGCTTCTACCGCCCCGGCGACCGACTGCCGTCGGTGCGCGCCTTGAGCGTCGAACACGGGGTCAGCCTGAGCACGGTGCAGCAGGCCTATCGCATGCTGGAAGACAGCGGCCTGGCCACGCCGAAACCCAAGTCCGGGTACTTCGTGCCGGTCGGTCGCGAGTTGCCGGAACTGCCGGCGGTGGGGCGTCCGGCGCAGCGGCCGGTGGAAATTTCCCAGTGGGATCAGGTGCTGGAACTGATTCGCGCCGTGCCGCGCAAGGACGTGGTGCAGCTGGGTCGCGGCATGCCGGACATCTCGTCGCCGACGATGAAACCGCTGCTGCGCGGACTGGCCCGTATCAGCCGCCGTCAGGACATGCCCGGTCTGTATTACGACAACATCCACGGCACTCTCGAATTGCGTGAACAGATTGCCCGGCTGATGCTCGATTCCGGCTGCCAGTTGAGCGCCAGCGATCTGGTGGTCACCACCGGTTGCCACGAAGCGCTATCCACCAGCATCCACGCGATCTGCGAGCCCGGCGACATCGTCGCGGTGGATTCGCCGAGCTTCCACGGCGCCATGCAGACCCTAAAAGGCCTGGGCATGAAAGCCCTGGAAATCCCCACCGACCCGCTCACCGGCATCAGCCTCGAAGCGCTGGAACTGGCGCTGGAACAATGGCCGATCAAGGTCATCCAGCTCACGCCCAACTGCAACAACCCGCTCGGCTACATCATGCCGGAGTCGCGCAAACGTGCCCTGCTCAACCTGGCCCAGCGCTTCGACGTGGCGATCATCGAGGACGATGTGTATGGCGAACTGGCCTACACCTATCCACGTCCGCGCACGATCAAATCCTTCGACGAAGACGGCCGCGTGCTGCTGTGCAGTTCGTTCTCCAAGACCCTGGCGCCGGGCCTGCGCATTGGCTGGGTCGCGCCCGGCCGCTATCTCGAGCGGGTGCTGCACATGAAATACATCAGCACTGGCTCCACGGCACCGCAACCGCAGATCGCCATCGCCGAATTTCTCAAGGCTGGGCACTTCGAACCGCATTTGCGGCGGATGCGCACGCAATACCAGCGCAATCGCGACGTGATGATCGATTGGGTGACGCGCTACTTCCCGGCCGGCACCCGCGCCAGCCGCCCACAGGGCAGCTTCATGCTCTGGGTCGAACTGCCGGAAGGTTTCGATACGCTGAAACTGAACCGTGCGCTGCACGATCAAGGCGTACAGATTGCCGTCGGCAGCATCTTTTCCGCCTCGGGCAAGTACCGCAATTGCCTGCGCATGAACTACGCTGCCAAACCGACACCGCTGATCGAAGAAGCGGTGCGCAAGGTCGGTGCGGCAGCGATCAGACTGTTGGCCGAGGCCGACTGACTTTTACCGAGCAAAAAGCGTCCATATGCCCAACTCTGCCGCCAACCGGAACGATCCCACGTGAGCTTCAGACAGCCCCTACTCGCTCTGCTGCTACTCGCCTCGTTCCTGGGCGGTTGTGCGTCCCTCGACGTACCGCGCGAACCAAGCCAGGCCTTGCCGGCCTCCGACTCCGCTTTCGGCCGTTCGATCCAGGCCCAGGCGGCGCCCTACAAGGGCCAGTCCGGCTTTCGCCTGCTGTCCAACAGTACCGAAGCCTTTACCGCCCGCGCCGAGCTGATCCGCAACGCTCAACGCAGCCTCGATTTGCAGTACTACATCGTCCATGACGGCATCAGCACCCGAATGCTGGTGGAAGAATTGTTGAAGGCCGCCGACCGTGGCGTGCGGGTGCGGATCCTGCTGGACGACACCACCAGCGACGGTCTCGACCTCATCATCGCCACACTGGCGGCGCATCCACAGATCCAGATCCGTCTGTTCAATCCGCTGCACCTGGGGCGCAGCACCGGCGTGACCCGTGCGGCCGGGCGGCTGTTCAACCTGTCGCTGCAACATCGGCGCATGCACAACAAGTTGTGGCTGGCGGACAACAGTGTGGCCATCGTCGGCGGGCGCAATCTGGGCGATGAATACTTCGATGCCGAGCCCAACCTGAACTTCACCGACATCGACATGCTCAGTGTCGGGCCGGTCGCCGAACAGCTCGGGCACAGTTTCGACCAGTACTGGAACAGTGCCCTGAGCAAGCCGATCGACGAATTCCTCTCCAGCAAACCCACGGCCAAAGACCTGCAGAACACCCGCACGCGCCTGGAAGAATCCCTGGAAGAGACCCGCAAACAGAATCACGCGCTGTATCAGCAGTTGATGACTTACCGCACCGCTCCGCGCATGGACGTCTGGCGCCGGGAGCTGATCTGGGCCTGGAATCAGGCGTTGTGGGATGCGCCGAGCAAGGTGCTGGCCAAGGGCGAGCCCGATTCGCAGCTGCTGCTGACCACACAACTGGCGCCGGAGCTCACCGGTGTCAGCAAAGAACTGGTGATGATTTCTGCCTATTTCGTGCCGGGACAACCGGGGCTGGTCTACCTGACCGGCCGCGCCGATGCGGGCGTGTCGGTAAGCCTGCTGACCAACTCGCTGGAAGCCACCGACGTGCCGGCGGTGCACGGCGGTTATGCGCCGTATCGCAAGGCGTTGCTGGAACATGGCGTGAAGCTGTTTGAGCTGCGGCGCCAGCCTGGGGATAACGACGGCAGCGGCCCGCACCTGTTTTACAGCAAGTCCTATCGTGGCTCGGATTCGAGCCTGCACAGCAAGGCGATGATCTTCGACGGCAAAAAATCGTTCATCGGCTCATTCAATTTCGACCCGCGCTCGGTGCTGTGGAACACCGAAGTCGGGGTGCTGGTGGACAGCCCCGAACTGGCGGCGCACGTGCGCGAACTGGCCTTGCAGGGCATGGCGCCGGCGCTCAGCTACGAAGCGAAACTGCAGGACGGAAAAGTGGTGTGGGTCACCGAGGACAATGGCCAGATGCACACGCTGACCAAGGAGCCCGGCAACTGGTGGCGGCGCTTCAATGCGTGGTTCAGCACCACCGTGGGACTGGAGCGGATGCTGTAGCAACCCGCTCCAGCCGCCTCATCAAGCGGGCTCCGGCACCTTGCCGAACGCCCCTTGTCGCGACAGCAGAATCACCAGCCCGAACGCGCCGGCCGCCATCAGCCACGGCAACGCATGTCCGCTGATCCACTGGCTGCCCGCGCCCGCCATCAACGGCCCGATCAGACAACCGACACCCCACAGCTGCGCGACATGCGCATTGGCGCGCACCAGCGCATCGTCGCGGTAACGCTCGCCAATCAGAATCAGCGAAAGCGTGAACAGACCACCGGCACTGGCGCCGAACAGCACCCACAGCGGCCAGATCAGCAAGGTGTCGAGCAGCATCGGGATCGCTAGGCTCGACAGCATCAACACCACGGCGCAGCCGGTGAACAGGGTCCGCCGTGACAGATAATCGGCCAGCGCACCGATCGGCAATTGCAGCAGCGCATCGCCCACCACCACGGTACTGACCATCGCCAGCGCGATTTCAGCGGTGAAGCCCTGCTGCAGGCAATACACCGGCAACAGCGTCAGGATCATCGCTTCGAATGCGGCGAACAAAGACACCGCCCAGGCGATGGCCGGCAGTTCGCGAGCGAAGCCCCACAGATCGCCGAAGGTCACGCTGCTGGCCTCGCTGCTCGGCGCACCGCTGCGGCCCAGCAGCAGAAGCGGCGATACGATCAACAGGCCAACACCGACCCAGAAACCATAATCGCGATCAGTGCCCAGCGCGCCCAACAGCAACGGACCGGACAGTTGGCTCAACGCGTAACTACTGCCGTACAGCGCCACCAGTCGCCCACGCCACTGCTCGACCACCAGTTGATTGATCCAGCTCTCGCCAAGGATGAAGACGATGGTCAGAGCCACGCCGATCATCAGCCGCAGGACCAGCCAGATCGGGTAGCTCGGCAGCAGCGCCAGCAGGCCGATGGACAGCGCCCCTGCCCACAGGCACAGGCGCATCAGGTTCGCCGTGCCGAAGTGCGCGGCCAGATGACTGGAAACCTTCGCCCCCAGCAACACGCCAATGGCCGGCATCGCCGCCATCACGCCAATGGCGAACGAGCCGTAGCCCCAGCCCTCCAGGCGCAACGACACCAGTGGCATGCTGACCCCCAGGGCCAGACCAACACTCAAGACAGACGCCAACACGGCGAAATACGTCGCCCAACGCATGGTCCACGCTCCTGTGGATATTTTTTGTATTCACACAAAACCAATGTGGGAGCGGACTTGCTCGCGAATGCAGTCTGACAGTCGACATTGATGCTGACTGACACACCGCCTTCGCGAGCAAGCCCGCTCCCACAGGGATCCTTGTACCGTTCGGGTGCCCGCTTCGGCGGGCTCCCTTAGCGACTTACAGCTTGATCCAGGTCGCCTTCAGCTCGGTGTATTTGTCGAACGCGTGCAGCGACTTGTCGCGGCCGTTGCCCGACTGCTTGAAGCCGCCAAACGGTGCGGTCATGTCGCCGCCGTCGTACTGATTGACCCACACGCTGCCGGCCCGCAGGGCCTTGGCGGTCAGGTGCGCCTTGGAAATGTCCTGAGTCCAGACTGCCGCCGCCAGGCCGTAAGGCGTGTCGTTGGCGATGCTGATCGCTTCCTCGGCGGTATCGAAGGCGATAACCGACAGCACCGGGCCGAAGATCTCTTCCTGGGCAATCTTCATCGCGTTGCTCACGCCGTCGAAAATCGTCGGCTCGACGTAAGTACCACCGGTTTCCTGAAGAATGCGCTTGCCGCCGGCCACCAGTTTGGCGCCATCGGTGTGGCCCGACTCGATGTAGGACAGCACGGTGTTCATCTGCTGAGTGTCGACCAGCGCGCCAACGTTGGTGGCCGGATCCAGCGGGTTGCCCGGTTTCCAGGTTTTCAGCGCCTCGATCACCATCGGCAGGAATTTGTCCTTGATCGAACGCTCGACCAGCAGACGGGAACCTGCGGTGCAGACTTCGCCCTGGTTGAAGGCGATGGCGCTGGCGGCGGATTCGGCAGCGGCTTGCAGATCCGGCGCATCGGCAAACACGATGTTCGGGCTCTTGCCGCCGGCTTCCAGCCAGACGCGCTTCATGTTCGATTCGCCGGAATAGATCATCAGTTGCTTGGCGATCTTGGTCGAACCGGTGAACACCAAGGTGTCGACGTCGTTATGCAGCGCGAGCGCCTTGCCGACGGTGTGGCCGTAGCCCGGCAGCACGTTCAGCACTCCTTTCGGGATGCCGGCCTCGACCGCCAGTTCGGCGATGCGGATGGCGGTCAGCGGGGATTTTTCCGACGGTTTGAGGATCACCGAGTTACCGGTCGACAGCGCCGGCCCGAGTTTCCAGCAGGCCATCATCAGCGGGAAGTTCCACGGCACGATGGCCCCGACCACGCCAACCGGCTCACGGGTTACCAGACCCAGTTGATCGTGCGGGGTAGCGGCGACTTCGTCGTAGATCTTGTCGATCGCTTCACCGCTCCAGCTCAGCGCTTGCGCGGCACCCGGCACGTCGATATACAGCGAATCGCTGATCGGCTTGCCCATGTCGAGGGTTTCGAGCAGGGCCAGTTCTTCGGCATGCTGCTTGAGCAGGCCGGCGAAACGGATCATGGTGGCTTTGCGTTTGGTCGGCGCCAGGCGCGACCAGACGCCGGAGTTGAACGTGGCGCGGGCGTTTTCCACGGCGCGCTGAGCGTCGGCGGCGTCACAGCTGGCAATCTTGCCCAGCAGGCGGCCATCGACCGGGCTGATGCACTCGAAGGTCTCGCCGGAGACGGCATCGGTGTACTCGCCATTGAGGAAGGCGCGGCCTTCGATCTTCAGGTCGCGAGCGCGTTGTTCCCAGTCGGCACGAGTCAGGGTGGTCATTCGAGTGTCCTCCTCTTGTTCAATACGAGCGCCGCGATCGTCGCGGTCGTTCTCGGGAATACTGCCCGGCCAGCCTGCTTTCGGCCCGAGGCATCCGCCACCCTAAACCAGCGGCCGGGGTTGTTTCAATATATTTGACATAAGGCGGTTATAGCGCCTTGCGGCGTTCAATTTAATCAACATAGACTTTGCCCCTTTCAAGCCACCGCGCCGTCATCACGGGAGAAAACAACAATGAACATCCAGAACGTCGTCGACATCAGCCTGACCACAACCGAAGCCGACCGCTATCGCCCGGACCCGGCCAAAGTACTCAAGGGCGATCCCGAGCAGGCGGTGTTCAACCAGTACGACAGCCCATGTGGGCAAATGGGCGTTGGCGTTTGGGAAGGTGCGGTCGGGCAGTGGACAGTGAATTACACCGAACATGAATACTGCGAAATCCTGCAAGGTGTTTCAGTGCTGCGTGACGGTGAAGGCAATGCAAAGACCCTGCGTGTCGGCGACCGCTTCGTGATTCCGGCCGGTTTCCGTGGCACCTGGGAAGTGCTGGAAGCGTGCCGCAAGGTCTATGTGATCTTCGAACAGAAGGCCTGATCCGACACAAGTGGTGACTACACGAGTAAGACGCGTGCAGTGCTTCTGAGTGAAACTTCGCGGCAGCGCTCATACATCGGGCAATTTCCTACCGAGGCAGGATGTCTCGGCAGGACTGACCGGCGAGCGCTCCCAACCGAATGGAACGCAAGGAGGCACCATGCCTGATTTCTGCAATATCAACGCCGCGCAATTTGCTGTCGGCCAAGTCGCCACCCCAGAGACCCTGAGCGCTATCCGCACTGCGGCCGGAGTTCAGAAACATCGACTGGAACGGCCGGAGGACTTGTTCAATCTCCTGCCCAAACCTGACCGGATCAGGGTGCTGGTCAACGATCGCAATGAGATCGATGAACTGATCTGCGGCTGATTGCTAATCGCCAGGCAACAAAAAAGGCCCGTATCGTGAGATACGGGCCTTTTTCGTAAGTCGGGAAAAATCAATTACTTGATTTTGCCTTCCTTGTAGATCACGTGCTTGCGAACAACCGGATCATATTTCTTGATCTCGATTTTGTCCGGGGTAGTACGCTTGTTCTTGTCGGTAGTGTAGAAGTGACCAGTACCGGCGCTCGAGATCAAACGAATCAATTCACGCATGATTAGCTCCCTTAAACCTTGCCGTCGCGACGCAGCTCGGCCAGCACAACGCTGATGCCACGCTTGTCGATGATACGCATGCCTTTGGCGGAAACGCGCAGGCGTACGAAACGTTTCTCTTCTTCAACCCAGAAGCGGTGATGCTGCAGGTTCGGCAGGAAACGACGACGGGTTTTGTTGTTTGCGTGGGAAATGTTGTTCCCAGTCACCGGACCCTTACCGGTAACTTGACATACTCTAGACATGCCTCAGCCCTCTAAAACCACATGCCCAACCCGGCATGGGTTGGCCGCTTAATCTCTAGTCATTGTGGCGCCAGGCGCCGCGATTCTTTAGAGGTCTTACCGGCTACACCTACAAGCGAAGGAACCGGGCCCCTAGAAAAGAGCGCTGCTTTATACCAGAAAGACCACGGAGCAACAACTTTCCGTGCGCAAAGAATGGCTAAAAAGCCGCTTTTCCCGGCCGCAAGCGCCTTGGGCAAAGGCTGCCGGCAATTTTTACCATTCGTCGAAGAAAATCGGCCATGCCCGCAATCGAGACTTTTCCCGCCACCTCTTCCGACAAATCCTTAACCCCGCAGCCCCGAAAATGCAAAAAGGGGATAGTCATTTTCAATCGCGACCACTAGGGTAGGCCTTTTCCAGACTGCACTTGCAGATGGGCCTTCGATCTGTAAAGGAAGCCGACCATGCGCCTCGCTGCCCTCCCCCTGCTCTTCGCCCCGCTGTTACTGAGTCCACTGGCCCAGGCCGCCGCCCTGAGCGTCTGCACCGAGGCCAGCCCCGAGGGCTTCGACGTGGTGCAGTACAACTCGCTGACCACCACCAACGCCTCGGCCGATGTGCTGATGAACCGTCTGGTGGACTTCGACACCGCCAGCGGCAAGGTGGTCCCGAGCCTGGCCGATAGCTGGGAAGTCAGCACCGACGGCCTGACCTACGTGTTCAAGCTGCACCCGCAGGTGAAGTTTCACACGACTGATTACTTCAAGCCGACACGCGAACTGACCGCCGAAGACGTCAAATTCAGCTTCGACCGCATGCTCGACCCGGCCAATCCGTGGCACAAGGTCGCCCAGAGCGGCTTTCCCCATGCTCAGTCGATGCAGTTGCCGAGCCTGATCAAGAAGATCGACGCACTGGATCCGCTGACCGTGCGCTTCACCCTCGATCACCCGGACTCGACGTTCCTCGCGACCCTGAGCATGGGTTTCGCCTCGATTTATTCTGCTGAATACGCCGACAAGCTGTTGAAGGCCGGCGCCACCGACAAGCTCAACAGCCAGCCGGTCGGCACCGGGCCGTTCGTCTTCACCCGGTTCCAGAAAGACGCCTCGATCCGCTACAAGGCCAACCCGGACTACTTCCGCGGCAAACCTGCGGTGGACCCGCTGATCTTCGCCATCACCCCGGACGCTAACGTGCGGCTGCAAAAGCTGCGGCGCAACGAGTGCCAGATTGCCCTGTCGCCAAAACCACTGGACGTACAGGCTGCCAAGCAGGAGCCGACGCTGAAAGTCGAAAAGACTGACGCGTTCATGACTGCTTTCGTAGGCATCAACAGCCAGCATCCGCCACTGGACAAAGCGGAAGTGCGCCAGGCGATCAACCTCGCCTTCGACAAGGCCAACTACCTGAAAGCCGTGTTCGAGGACACCGCCGAAGCCGCCAACGGCCCGTACCCGCCGAACACCTGGAGCTACGCGAAGAACCTGCCGGGTTACGCCCACGACGTGAACAAGGCCAAGGCCCTGCTGGCCAAGGCCGGATTGAAGGACGGTTTCCAGACCACCATCTGGACGCGCCCGTCCGGCAGCCTGCTCAACCCGAACCCGAGCCTCGGCGCGCAGCTCCTGCAATCGGATCTGGCAGAAATCGGCATTCAGGCGGAAATCCGCGTGATCGAGTGGGGCGAACTGATCCGTCGCGCCAAGGCTGGCGAACATGACTTGCTGTTCATGGGCTGGGCCGGCGACAACGGTGACCCGGACAACTTCCTCACGCCGCAGTTTTCCTGCGCGGCGGTCAAATCCGGCACCAACTTCGCCCGCTACTGCAATGCCGACCTGGACAAGCTGATCAGCGCCGGCAAGACCACCAGCGAACAAGGCGTACGCACCAAGCTCTACGAACAGGCGCAGGCGCAGATCCAGCAGCAGGCGCTGTGGCTGCCGCTGGCGCATCCGACGGCTTATGCGCTGACGCGTAAGGACGTGCAGGGTTACTCGGTGAGCCCGTTTGGGCGGCAGGATTACTCCAAAGTCACCCTTAAATAACCCGCCACAACACAAAACCTGTGGGAGCTGGCTTGCCAGCGATATCGGACTGACAGACAACATTGTGCTGAATGTGCCGCCGTCATCGCTGGCAAGCCAGCTCCCACAGGGTTTTGCATTCTCCCTTCGGAGCTACATCCAGCCACACTCCGCCATCGACAACGGTTCACCATCGCCAACGATGAAGTGATCGAGCACCCGCACATCAATCAACTCCAAAGCCTTCTGCAAGCGCTTGGTCAATAATCGATCAGCCTGACTGGGATCGGAGTTTCCCGACGGATGGTTATGGCACAGGATCACCGCTGCCGCGTTGTTGGCCAGGGAACGCTTCACGACTTCCCGGGGATGCACGGCCGTGTTGTCGATCGAGCCGCGAAACAGCGTCTCGAAAGTCAGCACCTGATGTTTGGAGTCGAGAAACAGGCAACCGAACACCTCGTGCGGCTCGTGGCGCAGCATGGCCTTGAGGTAATCACGCACGACCTGCGGATTTTCCAGCGCCGTTTTCTGGCGCATGCGCTCGGCCAAGTGTCGCCGCCCCATTTCCAGCACGGCCTGCAACTGGGCGAACTTCGCCGGGCCCAGGCCCAGTTGTTCACTGAACGTTGCGAGATCGGCCTCAAGCAAAGCACGCAAGCTGCCGAACTGACTCAACAGATGCCTTGCTACATCCACCGCACTTTTGCCGGATACGCCGGTACGTAGAAAAATCGCCAGCAATTCGGCATCGGAAAGACTTCCCGAGCCCTGTTCCAACAGCTTCTCCCGCGGCCTTTCCGCCGCCGGCCAATCGCGAATACTCATACACCTTCCTTGTCTGTGGGCGCCGCTGTTCCGTAGCGGTCGCTGTGATATCGTAGCCCATCTTTTTTGCGGGCGAATTCACCCTGGGGAGGGGGTTTCGCCACGTATGTCACCAACGAAATGAAAGGCAGACCTATGCAGCGGCTGTATCGGAAACGCATCGTTCTGGGCGTCGGCGGCGGCATTGCTGCCTACAAGAGCGCCGACCTTGTGCGCCGCCTGATCGATCAGGGCGCCGAAGTGCGCGTGGTCATGACCCGTGGCGGCAGCGAATTCATCACCCCGTTGACCATGCAGGCGTTGTCCGGTCACCCGGTTCACCTGGACTTGCTCGACCCGGCCGCCGAAGCGGCGATGGGCCACATCGAACTGGCCAAATGGGCCGATCTGGTGCTGATCGCCCCGGCCACCGCCGACCTGCTCGCCCGTCTGGCCCAAGGCATTGCCAACGATTTGCTGACCACCCTGGTGCTGGCCACCGACGCGGTCGTAGCGGTCGCCCCGGCCATGAACCAGGCCATGTGGCGCGACCCGGCGACCCAGGCCAACCTGCAACTTCTTGAAAGCCGTGGCCTGAAGACCTTCGGCCCGGCCTCGGGCAGCCAGGCCTGCGGCGACGTCGGCATGGGCCGCATGATGGAAGCCACCGACCTGGCCCAGCTCGCGGCGGACTGCTTCCAGCGTCAGGCATTGACCGGCAAGCACGTGGTGATCACCGCCGGCCCGACCCAGGAAAACATCGACCCGGTGCGCTACATCACCAACCACAGCTCCGGAAAAATGGGCTTCGCCCTGGCCGAAGCGGCAGTGGAGGCCGGCGCCCGCGTGACCCTGATCAGCGGCCCGGTGCACCTGCCGACGCCGGATCGTGTGACCCGTATCGACGTGGTCAGCGCCCGGGACATGCTCGCCGCCTGCGAAGCCGCGATCCCTTGCGACATTTTCATCGCCTCTGCGGCGGTGGCGGACTACCGCCCGGAAGTCGTCGCCCCGCAAAAATTGAAGAAAGACCCTACGAGCGGCGACGGCTTCGTCCTGCAAATGGTGCGCAACCCGGACATCCTGGCCACCATCGCGACCCGTCCCGACCGTCCGTTCAGTGTCGGCTTCGCCGCCGAGACCGAACACCTGCTCGACTACGCTGCACGCAAGCTGAAGGACAAGAATCTCGATCTGATCGTCGCCAACGACGTCGCCAACCCGAGCATCGGTTTCAACAGCGAAGAAAACGCCTGCAGCGTCATCGACCGTGCGCTGCACGCCACGCTTTTCGCCCAGACCAGCAAGAGCAAGATCGCTCGCCAACTGGTCACTTTTATCGCCGAACGTCTGAACCAGGTTTAATTTACATGCACGCTTTGCAAGCCAAGATCCTCGACCCACGCATCGGTACCGAATTCCCGCTGCCGCAATACGCCACACCGGGCTCCGCCGGCCTCGACCTGCGCGCCATGCTGCAAGAGGACATCGTGATCAAACCGGGTGAAACGGTGCTGATCCCCACCGGTCTGTCGGTCTACATCGGCGACCCGAACCTCGCCGCGCTGATCCTGCCGCGCTCGGGCATGGGCCATAAGCACGGCATCGTGCTGGGCAACCTCGTCGGCCTGATCGACTCCGACTACCAGGGCCCGCTGATGGTCTCCTGCTGGAACCGTGGCCAGACCGAATTCACCATGCCGGTCGGCGAGCGCCTGGCGCAGCTGGTGCTGGTGCCGGTGGTTCAGGCGCACTTCGAAATGGTTGAAGAGTTCGTCGAAACCGAACGCGGCGCTGGCGGTTTCGGCCATTCCGGCACCAAGTGATTGGTTTTGTGGCGAGGGAGCCTGCTCTCTCGCCATAAAAATACGCAGATTCATCTGCAAGCTTTACCGCTGAAAATCAAGGCATTGACAGGCCAAAGCCACGCCGTACAAGGCGTCATGGCCCTTTCACACCACGAACTCTCTGTGAAAACCGCCGTCATACCCTTCAGTTTGAGCTTGCCGTCGAATAGTCGTCGGTGTGTCCAGCCACTTTCGAGATGGAGCATTTTCGCAGATGAGCACCCCCGCCCAAGTCGCCCCGAAGCTTCCCGACAGCATCTTCCGCGCCTATGACATTCGCGGCACCGTGCCGGAATTCCTCAATGGCGAAACCGCCTACTGGATCGGTCGCGCCATCGGCTCCCAGAGCCTGGCCCAGGGCGAACCGAACGTGTCCGTCGGCCGTGACGGCCGCCTGTCCGGTCCGGAACTGGTTGCCGAACTGATCCGCGGTATCGCCGAAAGCGGCTGCCATGTCAGCGACGTCGGCCTGGTGCCGACCCCAGCGCTGTACTACGCCGCCAACGTGCTGGCCGGCAAATCCGGCGTGATGCTCACCGGCAGCCACAACCCGTCGAACTACAACGGCTTCAAGATCGTGATCGCCGGCGATACCCTCGCCAATGAACAGATTCAGGTTTTGCATGAGCGTATCAAGACCGGCAACCTGAGCAGCGGCACGGGCAGCGTGACCCAGGTCGAAATCCTCGACCGCTACACCACCGAAATCGTCCAGGACATCAAACTGGCCCGGCGCCTGAAAGTCGTGGTCGACTGCGGCAACGGCGCGGCCGGCGTGATCGCCCCGCAACTGATCGAAGCACTGAACTGCGAAGTCATCCCGCTGTTCTGCGAAGTCGACGGCAACTTCCCGAACCACCACCCGGACCCGGGCAAGCCTGAGAACCTCGTCGACCTGATCGCCAAGGTCAAGGAAACCAACGCCGACATCGGCCTGGCCTTCGACGGTGACGGTGACCGCGTCGGCGTGGTGACCAACACCGGCACCATTGTGTTCCCGGATCGCCTGCTGATGCTGTTCGCCCGTGACGTGGTGGCGCGCAACCCGGACGCGGAAATCATTTTCGACGTCAAATGCACCCGTCGCCTGATCCCGCTGATCAAGGAATATGGCGGTCGGCCGCTAATGTGGAAGACCGGTCACTCGTTGATCAAAAAGAAAATGAAACAGTCCGGCGCGCTGTTGGCCGGCGAAATGAGCGGGCACATTTTCTTCAAGGAGCGCTGGTTCGGTTTCGACGACGGCATTTACAGCGCCGCACGGCTGCTGGAAATCCTCAGCAAGGAAAAATCTTCGGCCGAGGAGCTGTTCGCGACCTTCCCGAACGATATTTCCACGCCGGAAATCAATATCCATGTGACCGAAGAGAGCAAATTCAGCATCATTGATGCACTGCACGATGCGCAGTGGGGCCCAGGCGCCGACCTGACCACCATTGACGGCGTGCGGGTCGACTACGCCAAAGGCTGGGGCCTGGTGCGCGCGTCCAACACCACACCGGTGCTGGTGCTGCGCTTCGAGGCCGATGACGAGGCTGAATTGCAGCGCATCAAGGCTGTGTTCCATGCCCAACTGAAACGCGTTGCACCTGATCTCCAACTACCGTTCTGATTGCTGATTCACCCGGAGCCCTGAATGACCCTCGAACGCGATGCCGCCGCCAACACTGCCAAGGTCCTGTCCGAAGCGCTGCCTTACATCCGCCGATACGTCGGCAAGACCCTGGTGATCAAATACGGCGGCAACGCGATGGAAAGCGAGGAGCTGAAAACCGGCTTCGCCCGCGACATCGTGCTGATGAAGGCCGTGGGCATCAACCCGGTGGTCGTGCACGGCGGTGGCCCGCAGATCGGTGATCTGCTCAAGCGCCTGTCGATCGAAAGCCACTTCGTCGACGGCATGCGCGTCACCGACGCCGCGACCATGGACGTGGTGGAGATGGTCCTGGGCGGTCAGGTCAACAAAAGCATCGTCAACCTGATCAACCGTCACGGCGGCAGCGCCATCGGCCTGACCGGTAAAGACGCCGGGCTGATTCGTGCGAAGAAGCTCACCGTCACCCGCCAGACCCCGGAGATGACCCAGCCGGAAATCATCGACATCGGCCATGTGGGCGAGGTTGTCGGGATCAACACCGAACTGCTGAACCTGCTGGTCAAAGGCAACTTCATCCCGGTGATCGCGCCGATCGGCGTGGGTGAGAACGGCGAGTCGTACAACATCAACGCTGACCTGGTGGCCGGCAAGGTCGCCGAAGCGCTGAAAGCCGAGAAGCTGATGCTGCTGACCAACATCGCCGGCCTGATGGACAAGTCGGGCACCGTACTGACCGGCCTGAGCACCCAGCAGGTCGACGACCTGATCGCCGACGGCACCATCTACGGCGGCATGCTGCCGAAGATCCGCTGTGCACTGGAAGCGGTTCAGGGCGGCGTGGGCAGCTCGCTGATCATCGACGGCCGTGTACCGAACGCGATCCTGCTGGAAATCTTCACCGATACCGGTGTGGGTACGCTGATCAGCAATCGCAAGCGTCCGTAAGCGCTCGCGCAAACAAAAAGACCCCGCTCAGCCTGGCTGAGCGGGGTCTTTTTTTGCCTGAAGCTGCGATCAGACGCCGAACTGGGCGCGATAGGCTTCAACGGCTGGCAGGTGCTGCTTGAGCTGCGGATCGTCAGCCAGGAATTCCAGCACCTGGTTCAGCGACACGATGCTGATGACCGGGATGCCGAAATCACGCTCGACTTCCTGGATTGCCGACAGCTCGCCGTTACCGCGCTCCTGACGGTTCAGAGCGATCAGCACGCCAGCGGCCTTGGCGCCGTCCTGGGAAGCGATGATCTGCATCACTTCACGGATGGCGGTGCCGGCAGTGATCACATCGTCGATGATCAGCACATCACCGGTCAGCGGTGCGCCGACCAGGCTGCCGCCCTCGCCGTGGGCCTTGGCTTCCTTGCGGTTGAAGCACCAAGGCAGGTCACGGTTGTGGTGCTCTGCCAGCGCCACGGCAGTGGTCGCCGCCAGCGGGATGCCTTTGTAGGCCGGGCCGAACAGCACGTCGAACGGAATGCCGCTCTCGGCGATGGCCGCAGCGTAGAAACGACCCAGCTGCGCCAACGCGGAACCCGAGTTGAACAGGCCGGCATTGAAGAAGTAAGGACTGGTGCGCCCGGACTTCAGGGTGAACTCACCGAAGCGCAAAACGCCGCGATCGATGGCAAAACGAATGAAATCGCGCTGATACGCTTGCATGAAAAAAACCCCAAATACCACGGATTTAGCTAATTAGCTTGACGCCGTGTATCATACACGCACGCGATTTTTGGGGCCATTTATGCGGATCATCAGTGTGAACGTCAATGGTATTCAGGCTGCAGTCGAGCGCGGTTTGCTCAGTTGGCTGCAGGCACAGAATGCCGACGTCATCTGCCTGCAGGACACCCGTGCCTCCGCCTTTGAACTGGACGACCCAGCCTTCCAACTGGATGGCTACTTCCTTTATGCCTGCGATGCTGAAGTCCCTGCCCAAGGTGGCGTGGCTTTGTATTCGCGGTTGCAACCGAAGGCTGTCATCAGCGGTCTCGGATTCGAGACGGCCGACCGCTACGGGCGCTACCTGCAAGCAGATTTCGACAAAGTCAGTATTGCCACCTTGCTGCTTCCTTCGGGGATGAACGGCGATGAGGACTTGAACCAGAAGTTCAAGCTCATGGACGATTTCGGCAAGTACCTGGACAAACAGCGGCGTAAACGTCGCGAGTACATTTATTGTGGCTCGCTGTACGTCGCGCAGCAGAAGCTCGACATCAAGAACTGGCGCGACAGCCAGCAATCCCCGGGTTTCCTGGCGCCGGAACGCGCCTGGATGGACGAGATTGTCGGCAATATGGGCTACGTAGATGCCCTGCGCGAAGTCAGCCGCGAAGGCGACCAGTACAGCTGGTGGCCGGACAACGAACAGGCCGAGATGCTGAATCTGGGCTGGCGCTTCGACTACCAGATCCTGACTCCAGGGCTGCGGCGCTTCGTGCGCAGCGCACGCCTGCCGCGTCAGCCTCGGTTCTCACAGCACGCGCCGCTGATCGTCGACTACGACTGGACGCTGACTATCTAAGCGCAGTTTCGTAGTTGAAAAAATGCCCGTATCACAAGATACGGGCATTTTTTTGCCTGCGTTCGAAGTGAAATCGAACTCAGATGACGGCGAAGAAAGGCAGCATCAGATACAGCTTGATCACGATGACATTAATAATGTCGATGAAGAACGCCCCCACCATCGGTACGACCAAAAACGCGATCTGCGAAGGCCCATAGCGTTGCGTAACCACTTGCATGTTAGCGATGGCAGTCGGCGTAGCACCGAGACCAAAACCGCAGTGCCCCGCCGCCAGTACGGCAGCATCGTAGTTACTGCCCATCATCCGGAACGTCACAAAGATCGCGAACAGCGCCATGACCAGCGCCTGTACAGCCAGAATGATGAAGATCGGCAACGCCAACGCCGCCAGATCCCACAATTTGAGCGACATCAGGGCGATCGCCAGAAACAGCGAGAGGCTGACATTCCCCAACACCGAGACTTCACGTTCAAACACCTGATACAACCCCAGCGCTGAAAGACCGTTGCGCAGCACCACGCCCACGAACAGCACGCAAACGAACGTCGGCAATTCGAATGCCGTGCCGTGAAGCAGGCCATTAAGAAGATTACCCGCCAGCAAGCTGACCGCGATCAGAGCCAGGGTTTCGATAAAGGAAAATGGCGTGATCGAGCGCTCTTTGTTCGGCTGCTCGAAGCCCCGTGGCAGGCTTTGCGGCGCCTGGGCGTTGCAGCCAGGCACTTCCACACGCTTGATGAGTAAACGAGCAACCGGACCGCCTATCAGACCACCCAGTACAAGACCGAACGTCGCAGAGGCGATCGCCAGTTCCGAGGCGGAGGCCAGGCCGTATTTCTCATTGAATACCGCGCCCCATGCAGCGCCGGTACCGTGACCGCCCGCCAGGGTAATCGACCCCGTCAGCAGCCCCATCAGCGGATCAAGGCCAAGCACTTTTGCGAGTCCGATACCCATGGCGTTTTGCAGAATCAGAAGGCCGATGACCGCTAACAAGAACATTCCGACTACGCGACCGCCCTTCTTGAGACTGGCGAAATCGGCACTCAGACCGATAGTGGCAAAAAACGCCAGCATGAGCGGTGTCTGCAATGAGGTATCGAAACGAACTTCTATATCGAGCGCTCGCAATACCAGAAGAACCAGCGCAACCAACAACCCACCCGCAACGGGTTCGGGAATATTGAAATTGCGCAGTACACCAACACGGGCAACAAGGCCACGCCCCAGCAGAAGTACGAGTGAAGCGGCCACGAGCGTGCCGTAGAAATCGAGCTGAATCATCTGGATTATTCTTGGCTATATATTCAGAGGCGAACTTTCCCTGGATACGCCTCATGAACCGGCGAACTGTTCAACACCGGAAACACTGGAATTCAAAAGCCTTCGATGGCTTGAACATATCGAAATATTTCTGAAGGAATATAACGTGCGGCAACCATAGCAAGCATAAAGTCATGCTGCCAATGTCCTTCGGCAACATAAAGGCAACGTACTTGTGACTAAAAATGTAAGGCTGATGAATATATTAAATATCCTCTACCACTCATCGCAGAAAGATTATTCCTACAAGCATTACAGGTTTATTGAGTTGCAAAAAAGCCCTGACAAGTCAGGGCTTTTAAATATGCGGATTGATTATTCCAACATGCACCTTTCGGCCGGATGCTATTTGATCAACCGCCAAGTGAACGGATAGCGATACGGGAAACCTTCGTTGGCTTTCACTCCACCGATAATTGTCAGCACCAGCGCCGCAATGGCCAGCAGGCCGAACAGCACGAATCCGATAATCAGCAGCATCAGCACGAAGCAGATCATCGAAGCGATCGCCACGGTGATCTGGAAATTCAGCGCTTCCTTGCCCTGGGCGTCGATGAACGGATCGGTCTCGCGCTTCATCTGCCACAGGACCAGCGGCCCGATCAGCGTGCCGAACGGAATCCAGATCCCCAGCAAGGCGGACAAGTGACAAAACATGGCCCATTGGCGAACCTCCTGGCTCGGCTTGGGCAGCAACTCTTGCTCACCACTCATTGCGTCCTCCTTGCGGGTTACGAACCTGCTCAGTCGGCCAGTGCAGCCTTTTGCAGTTCGAAGATCTCGTTCATGCCTTTCTTCGCCAGCTCCAGCATCGCGTTCAGCTCTTCAGGCTGGAACGGCGCGCCTTCGGCGGTGCCCTGCACCTCAATGAAGCCACCGGTGCTGGTCATCACCACGTTGAGGTCGGTCTCGGCGGCAGAGTCTTCAAGATAGTCCAGATCCAGCACCGGCTCGCCCTGGTACATGCCCACGGAAACGGCACCGATCATTTGCTTGAGCGGGTCGCCGCCTTTCAGGCCGCCGCGCTTCTTGATCACTTTCAGTGCATCGACCAGCGCAACCATGGCGCCGGTGATCGACGCAGTGCGGGTACCGCCGTCGGCCTGGATCACGTCGCAGTCGACGTACAGGGTGACGTCGCCCAGCTTGGACATGTCCAGCGCGGCGCGCAGGGAGCGGCCGATCAGGCGCTGGATTTCCAGGGTACGACCGCCCTGCTTGCCACGGCTCGCTTCACGCTGGTTACGCTCGCCGGTGGCGCGCGGCAGCATGCCGTACTCGGCGGTCAGCCAACCCTGGCCCTGGCCTTTGAGGAAACGCGGCACGCCGTTTTCGACGCTGACGGTGCAGATGACCTTGGTATCACCGAATTCGACCAGTACCGATCCCTCGGCGTGTTTGGTGTAGTTGCGGGTAATGCGGATCGAGCGGAGCTGATCGGCAGCGCGACCACTTGGACGTTTCATAGGAGATACCTGTACTGGGGACGGAAAACTGCGGAGCATTATAGAGCCGCGCACCGCGCCTGGGCACTCGTTAAAAAATCCGGCCGACGACCGAAGGCCCTGAAACGCGCTTCGCCGACGGCCTGCAGCCCTTTGTCACACCGTGTGTTTGGGCGCATCTGCCGCACTGCGCTACAATCCTGCGCCTTTGCTGCCAGTCGGCTTAAATTCATTGATATCGAGCTGCGGAGCTTCAATTCGCGCCGATCTGTATCGCGAGGTCACCCCATGGTGCACAGCATGACCGCCTTCGCCCGCGTCGAAAAAGCCGGCGTTCAGGGCACCCTGAGCTGGGAACTGCGCTCGGTCAACAGCCGTTACCTGGAACCCCACCTGCGCCTGCCGGAGTCGTTTCGCGACCTCGAAGGCGCTGTCCGCGAAGCCCTGCGCCAGGGCCTGTCGCGCGGCAAACTGGAATGCACCCTGCGTTTCACCGAGGAAAGCACCGGCAAGCCGCTGCAGGTGGATCGCGAGCGCGCCGCGCAACTGGTCGCCGCTGCCGAAACCGTTGCTGGCCTGATCAAGAACCCGGCCGCGCTGAACCCGCTGGAAGTGCTGGCCTGGCCAGGCGTACTGGTCGCCGACGCCACCGACCCGCAGGCGCTGAACGCCGAGGCGCTGGCCCTGTTCAATCAAGGCCTGAAAGACCTCAAGGCCGGCCGCGAGCGCGAAGGCGCGGAGTTGGCCCGCCTGATCAACGATCGCCTGACCTCCATCGAGGAAGATGTGGTGACCCTGCGCGAACTGGTTCCGCAGATGCTCGCCACCCAGCGCCAGAAAGTCCTCGACCGTTTCGCCGACATGAAGGCCGAACTGGACCCGCAGCGCCTGGAACAGGAAATGGTCATCCTCGCGCAAAAGAGCGACGTGGCCGAAGAACTGGATCGCCTGAGCACCCACATCATCGAAGTTCGCCGGGTGCTGAAATCCGGCGGTGCCGCCGGCCGGCGCCTGGACTTCCTGATGCAGGAGCTCAACCGCGAAGCCAACACACTGGGCTCCAAGGCCTTCGACCCGCGCAGCACCCAGGCGGCGGTCAACCTCAAGGTGTTGATCGAGCAGATGCGCGAACAAGTGCAGAATATTGAGTAAGGCTACCCCGACATGACCCACAGCACCGGCACCCTGTACATCATTTCCGCCCCTTCGGGCGCGGGCAAGAGCAGTCTGGTCAAGGCCCTGACCGACGCCAACCCGGAAATCCGCGTCTCGATTTCCCACACCACCCGCGCCATGCGCCCGGGCGAAGTGGACGGCGTGAACTATCACTTCGTGACCCGCGAAGAATTCGTGAAGATGGGCGAGCACGGCGACTTCCTGGAACGCGCCGAAGTCTTCGGCAACTTCTACGGCACCTCGCAAAGCCGTCTGCAGCAGACCCTGGACGAAGGCCACGACCTGATTCTGGAAATCGACTGGCAAGGCGCCGAGCAAGTGCGCAAGCTGATGCCGCAGGCGCGCTCGATCTTCATTCTGCCGCCATCGCTGCAGGCCCTGCACCAGCGCCTGACCAACCGTGGCCAGGACAGCGACGACATCATCGACGGCCGGATGCGCGAAGCGGTCAGCGAGATGAGCCACTATGTCGAGTACGACTACCTGATCATCAACGATGATTTCGCCCACGCGCTGGACGATCTGAAGGCGATTTTCCGCGCCAATCAGCTGCAACAGAAACGTCAGCAAGTGCGTTTCGGCAAATTGCTGGCTGAATTGCTCGGCTGAAACAGCACTTCCCAAAACCGCAGCAAGGGCTTTACATTGGCACTTGCAGCGCGTTGAAGAGTCTGGTCAAAAAATCAGCGCTTCCCTAATCGCTGGTGATTTTTTAAACTGTTGAGTCCGCTCGCCCAACCGGGCAGCGCGCATATTGCATTCGCTCCGAGGAATACCATGGCCCGCGTAACCGTTGAAGACTGCCTAGAACACGTGGAAAACCGCTTTGAGCTGGTCATGCTCTCTACCAAGCGTGCCCGTCAACTGGCCACCGGCGGCAAAGAGCCCCTGGTTCAGTGGGAAAACGACAAACCGACCGTAGTTGCGCTGCGTGAAATCGCTGAAGGCCTGATGAGCTACGAGTTCATCGCCGAGCAGGAAATCGTCCACGAAGACCCGGTCTTCGCTGCGTTCGAGGACGAGTCCAACGAGGCCGTCTAAGCCTATGCCTGGTCGACGTAGCACGGCGCGGGATCACAGCTTACGGCAGGAGACATCATGCCGAGCATAGACGCCCTCGCCGATCGCTTATCGACCTACCTCGGCAACGACCAGGTCAACCTGGTCCGCCGAGCGTATTTCTACGCCGAACAAGCCCACGACGGCCAACGCCGCCGCAGCGGCGAGGCGTACGTCACGCATCCCCTTGCCGTGGCGAATATTCTTGCCGACATGCACATGGACCATCAAAGCCTGATGGCCGCGATGCTGCATGACGTAATCGAAGACACCGGTATCGCCAAAGAGGCGCTGCAAGCGCAGTTCGGTGAAACCGTGGCCGAACTGGTCGACGGGGTCAGCAAACTGACCCAGATGAACTTCGAAACCAAGGCCGAAGCCCAGGCTGAAAACTTCCAGAAGATGGCCATGGCCATGGCGCGCGACATTCGCGTGATCCTGGTCAAGCTCGCCGACCGTCTGCACAACATGCGTACGCTGGAAGTGCTGTCCGGCGAAAAACGCCGACGCATCGCCAAGGAAACCCTCGAGATCTACGCCCCCATCGCCAACCGGCTGGGCATGCACGCGATCCGCATCGAGTTCGAAGACCTCGGCTTCAAGGCGATGCACCCGATGCGTTCCGCGCGTATCTACCAGGCGGTCAAGCGCGCCCGGGGTAACCGCAAGGAAATCGTCAACAAGATCGAAGAATCCCTTGGCCACTGCCTCGCCATCGACGGCATCCAGGGTGAAGTCAGCGGTCGCCAGAAACACCTTTACGGCATCTACAAGAAAATGCGCGGCAAGCGTCGAGCCTTCAACGAGATCATGGACGTCTACGCGTTCCGGATCATCGTCGACAAGGTCGATACCTGCTACCGCGTGCTGGGTGCCGTACATAATTTGTACAAACCGTTGCCGGGGCGCTTCAAGGATTACATCGCGATCCCCAAGGCCAACGGCTATCAGTCGCTGCACACCACGCTGTTCGGCATGCACGGCGTACCGATCGAAATCCAGATCCGCACCCGCGAAATGGAAGAGATGGCCAACAACGGCATCGCCGCCCATTGGCTGTACAAATCCAGCGGTGACGAGCAGCCGAAAGGCACCCATGCCCGCGCCCGTCAGTGGGTCAAAGGCGTGCTGGAAATGCAGCAACGTGCCGGCAACTCGCTGGAATTCATCGAGAGCGTGAAGATCGACCTGTTCCCGGACGAGGTCTACGTGTTCACGCCCAAAGGCCGGATCATGGAGCTGCCCAAAGGCTCCACAGCGGTCGACTTTGCCTACGCGGTGCACACCGACGTCGGCAACAGCTGCATCGCCTGCCGGATCAACCGTCGTCTCGCGCCGCTGTCCGAACCGCTGCAAAGCGGCTCCACGGTCGAGATCGTCAGCGCTCCCGGCGCACGGCCGAACCCGGCGTGGCTCAACTTCGTGGTCACCGGCAAGGCGCGAACCCATATCCGCCACGCGCTGAAACTGCAACGCCGCTCCGAATCCATCAGCCTCGGCGAACGCCTGCTGAACAAGGTGCTCAACGGCTTCGACAGCGCGCTGGAACAGATTCCGGCCGAACGCGTGAAGGCGATGCTCACCGAGTACCGCCTCGAACTGATCGAAGACTTGCTGGAAGACATCGGCCTGGGCAACCGCATGGCCTACGTCGTGGCGCGCCGCCTGCTCGGTGAAGGTGAACAACTGCCAAGCCCGGAAGGCCCGCTGGCGATTCGCGGTACCGAAGGCCTGGTCCTCAGCTACGCCAAATGCTGTACGCCGATCCCGGGCGACCCGATTGTCGGGCACCTGTCGGCGGGCAAAGGCATGGTCGTGCACCTGGACAACTGCCGCAACATCAGCGAAATCAGGCACAACCCGGAAAAATGCATCCAGCTCTCATGGGCCAAGGATGTCACCGGCGAATTCAACGTCGAACTGCGCGTCGAGCTGGAACATCAGCGCGGCCTGATCGCGCTGCTGGCCAGCAGCGTCAACGCAGCCGACGGCAATATCGAAAAAATCAGCATGGACGAACGCGATGGTCGCATCAGCGTTGTCCAGTTGGTGGTCAGCGTCCACGACCGTGTGCACCTGGCCCGCGTGATCAAGAAACTGCGCGCCCTGACCGGGGTGATCCGCATCACCCGCATGCGTGCATAACTCAAACATTACAAGGAGTCATACATGACCAAGACTGTTATCACCAGCGACAAGGCCCCGGCCGCCATCGGTACTTACTCCCAGGCGATCAAGGCCGGTAACACCGTTTACATGTCGGGTCAGATTCCCCTCGATCCAAAAACCATGGAACTGGTCGAAGGCTTCGAAGCCCAGACCGTCCAGGTGTTCGAGAACCTGAAAGCCGTGGCCGAAGCCGCCGGTGGTTCGTTCAAGGACATCGTCAAGCTGAACATCTTCCTCACCGACCTGAGCCACTTCGCCAAGGTCAACGAGATCATGGGCAAGTACTTCGACCAGCCGTACCCGGCGCGCGCCGCCATCGGTGTGGCAGCCCTGCCAAAGGGTTCGCAGGTTGAAATGGATGCCATTCTGGTCATCGAGTAATGCGCACGGCGCGGCCTCACGCCGCGCCGACTGCTCTGCGGTAAAGAAAAGGTTTTGAAAGGATTCCACCATGCGCAAAGCGCTTGCTCTCTCGCTGCTCGCCATTTTCCTCGGCGGTTGCGCCAGCAACCCTGCCGACCGTGACATCAGCGGCACCTGGATCAATCAGGTCGCCATCGATGCCGCTGCCAAGGGCGGCCCCCTGCGCGAAGCGCTTCAGGCTTACGGTCCGAACCTGGAGTGGGACGTCAACACCAAGGCCGGCCAGGCCCGCTACACCAACGGTTTCGAAAACGTCGAAGGTCGCTTGCTCGGCGAACAGTCCGGCGCCTGGAAAGTCGACTTCTATGGCAGCTCCGCCAGCGAGCTGAAACGTGACGGCGGCCAACTGCAACAAGTCGCCAATGAAAACGAACCGGAACAGGTCTTCGACCGCGCGCAAATTCCGGTGCCGGAGGGCGCACCGATCGGCGCCAGCTTCGAACGCGCGCTGTATTCCGCTTATCTGGGCGGCAACTGGACGATCACCAGCGGCCAGGGCGAAGGCGCCACCGTGCAATTCCAGGCTGACGGACAAGTCTCCGGCCTGCCAGGTGCCGATCGTTATGCGCTGTGCCTCGCAGGCGATTGCGCGTCGATGAGCAGCGGCAACGACAGCATGTGGTTGCAGCAGAACGGTCAGGGCAACAACTGGATCTTTGTGCGCAAGGGCAAGGAACTGGAAATCCTGCAGGCCGTGAACACGGCACTGGCGGATGAACAACCACAGTTCACCCCGGGTGAGCGCAAGTGGTTGCTCGAGAAGCAATAACCAGCCTCTGAAGCTACAGAGATCCCATGTGGGAGCGAGCCTGCTCGCGATAGCAGTCTGACAGTCAGCATCAATGTTGAATGTTACGACCTCATCGTGAGCAGGCTCGCTCCCACATTTACTGTGTAATGCCTGAAAGTCAGCAGCGCCCCTCAAGAATCGCGGCATACCCCTCGCGATAACTCGGATACTTTGGCACCCAACCCAGCGCCTTCGCCCGGGCATTGCTGCAACGCTTGCTGCCGGTGCGACGCACGCTCTCGTCTTCCGACCATTCGGTAACGCCCAGATACTCGCGCAACCACGCTACCACTTCGGCCAGCGGCGCCGGCGCATCGTCCACGCCGATATAGATGTCATCCAGCGCCTCGCCCTTGCGAGCCGCCTCCAGCAGAAACGCCATCAACCCTGCCGCGTCATCGGCATGAATGCGATTGCCATACAGCGGCGGATCGACCGCCACCCGATAACCACGCCGCACCTGAGTCAGCAGCCACTCACGGCCGGGGCCATAAATACCCGTCAGGCGCACGATGCTCGCTGGAATGCCGCTGTTGAGCGCAACCTGCTCGGCCTCCAGCATCACCCGTCCGGAATAACCAGCGGCGACGGTTTCGGATTTTTCATCGACCCATTCGCCGTTCTGCTGCCCGTAAACACTGCTGCTGGAAACAAACAGCAACCGCTCAGGCTCCTGACCGTAATCGTTCAGCCAACCCAGCACATGCTGCAAACCCTGCACATAAGCCGCGCGATAACCGGCTTCATCGTGATCAGTAGCCGCCGCGCTATACACCAGGTAATCGATAGCGCCCACCGGCCACGTCTCGGGGCAATCCTCATTGAACAAGTCACCGGCCACACCGATAACGCCGTCCGGCAAACGTGAAATATCACGGCGCAGGCCGTAGACCTGGAAGCCGGCAGCCAGCAATTGCGTGGCCAGACGACTGCCGACATCACCACAACCGGCGATCAAAACAGAAGGCGCGGACATCAAAAATCTCCCATCGGAAAGCGACAGACTAGCCTCGGCAAGGGACGAGCGGCTAGCAATCAAGGAAAAAAAGCAACTCTATTACTTTTGTTAACAAGAATTACTTGCAATAATGCACGCCACTTTTGTTCTCGGCCTCACGAGGCCTGGAAGAGCATTACCGTTTTTCTATCTCAGGTCCGGCCAGCATGACACGCATTCAAAACTCCGCTTCGCCAACCAACCGACCTCGCGCCTGGAGCGCCGTGGCTGCCCTGCTGGTCAGCCTGATGCTGGCGCCAGCCGCCGCCTTCGCTGACGCACAAACCCCGGCCGCGCCAGCCGCCACCGAGCAGAGCGCTCCGGCCGCCGCACCTGCCGCGACCGACCCGGTGCAGGCCGTAGACGCCAGCGCCGCCGACGCGCCGGAAGTCCTCGAAGCCGACAACACCCTGGGCATGGCCCACGACCTGTCGCCATGGGGCATGTACCAGAACGCCGACGTCATCGTTAAAGCCGTGATGATCGGTCTGGCCATCGCCTCGATCATCACCTGGACCATCTGGATCGCCAAGGGCTTCGAGTTGATGGGCGCCAAGCGTCGTCTGCGCGGCGAGATTGCCGCCCTGAAAAAAGCCGCCACGCTCAAAGAGGCCAGCGCCACCGCCGCGAAGGAAGGCACCCTCGCCAACCTGCTGGTACACGACGCGCTGGAAGAAATGCGCCTGTCGACCAACGCCCGCGAAAAAGAAGGCATCAAGGAACGCGTCAGCTTCCGCCTCGAGCGCCTGGTCGCAGCCTGTGGCCGCAACATGAGCAGCGGCACCGGCGTCCTCGCCACCATCGGTTCCACCGCACCGTTCGTCGGCCTGTTCGGTACCGTGTGGGGCATCATGAACAGCTTCATCGGCATCGCCAAAACCCAGACCACCAACCTTGCCGTCGTAGCACCGGGTATCGCTGAAGCGCTGCTGGCTACCGCACTGGGTCTGGTGGCCGCGATTCCTGCCGTGGTCATCTACAACGTCTTTGCCCGCTCCATCGCCGGTTACAAGGCTCAGGTGTCCGATGCGTCGGCTCAGGTGCTGCTGCTGGTCAGCCGCGACCTCGACCACCAGCCTGAGCGCAACAGCTCGCAACCGCACATGGTGAAAGTGGGGTAATCGGCCATGGGCCTGCATTTGAAAGAAGGCGCAGACGACGATCTGGCCGAGAACCACGAAATCAACGTCACGCCGTTCATCGACGTGATGCTGGTGCTGTTGATCATCTTCATGGTGGCCGCGCCACTGGCCACCGTGGACATCAAGGTTGACCTGCCTGCCTCGACCGCCAAACCGGCGCCGCGGCCGGAGAAACCGGTGTTCCTCAGCGTGAAGGCTGACCAGCGCCTGTTCATTGGCGATGACGAAGTGAAAGCCGAAACCCTCGGCGCAGTCCTCGACGCCAAGACTCAGGGCAAGAAAGACACGACGATCTTCTTCCAGGCCGACAAAGGCGTGGATTACGGCGACCTGATGAGCGTGATGGATAACCTGCGCGCCGCCGGTTACCTGAAGGTCGGTCTGGTCGGACTCGAGAGCGCAGTCAAGAAATGATCACCACGCGCCATAAGCTGACGCGTTACAGCGGTAGCCTGGCCGTGGTGCTGGGTGTTCACGCGCTGGCCATCGCGCTGGCGCTGAACTGGAACGTCCGCCCGCCCATCGAATTGCCGCCGCAGGCAATGATGGTCGAGCTGGCACCGGTTCCGGCCCCGCCACCGCCTGCACCGCCGAAAGTCGTCACGCCACCGCAGCCACCGGCTCCGGTTGAGGAACTGCCGATCCCGAAACTGGCCGAAGCGCCGAAAGCCGAGATCGCGGTACCGAAACCGAAGCCCAAGCCGAAACCCAAACCGCCGAAGCCGATCGAGAAGAAACTGCCCGATCCGCCGAAGGAGAAACCGTCCGAAGAGAAGCCGGCCGATACCCAGCCGACTCAGGCCCCGACGGAGAAATCCGCCCAGCCTGCACCGGGCCCGTCGCCTGCACAAATGGCCGCCAAGGCCAGCTGGCAAGGCACCCTGCTCGCGCATCTGGCCAAGTACAAGAAGTACCCGGCCAGTGCTCAGGCACGGGGCAAGGAAGGCTTGAACCGGTTGCGTTTCGTGGTCGATGGCGAAGGCAACGTGCTGTCGTTCGAACTGGTGGGCCGCTCCGGCAACGCCGATCTGGACCGGGCCACCCTGGAAATGATCCGCCGCGCCCAGCCGCTGCCCAAGCCACCGGCCGACATGCTGACCAATGGCGCGATCGAAATCGTTGCGCCGTTTGTGTACTCACTGGAACGTCGCCGCTGATCCGCACTCGCGGAGCCCGGCCTGATCCAGCCAAAAAGGCACCGCAAGGTGCCTTTCGCTTATCCATCCACGGCAAACCGGCATTGCCCGGTGTCGCATTCATCACTCAGTCTGATAACGTGCGTCTATCGATTGCAGCCGGTATGCTTGGCCCGCATCTTCATGGACGCTTGCTATGACTCTCACAGAATTACGCTACATCGTTACCCTCGCCCAAGAGCAGCATTTCGGCCACGCGGCCGAGCGTTGCCACGTCAGCCAGCCGACCCTGTCGGTGGGCGTGAAAAAGCTTGAAGACGAACTCGGTGTGCTGATTTTCGAGCGCAGCAAAAGCGCCGTGCGCCTGACCCCGGTCGGTGAAGGCATCGTCGCCCAGGCGCAGAAAGTGCTGGAGCAGGCCCAGGGCATCCGCGAACTGGCCCAGGCCGGCAAGAACCAGCTGACCGCCCCGCTGAAAGTCGGCGCGATCTACACCGTCGGCCCGTACCTGTTCCCGCACCTGATTCCACAACTGCACCGGGTCGCCCCGCAGATGCCGTTGTACATCGAAGAAAATTTCACCCACGTGCTGCGCGACAAACTGCGCAACGGCGAGCTCGACGCGATCATCATCGCCCTGCCGTTCAACGAAGCCGACGTACTGACCCTGCAACTCTACGACGAGCCGTTCTACGTCCTGATGCCGGCCCAGCACCCGTGGACCCAGAAAGAATCCATCGACGCCGCGCTGCTCAACGACAAGAGCCTGCTGCTGCTCGGCGAGGGCCATTGCTTCCGCGATCAGGTGCTGGAAGCCTGCCCGACCCTGACCAAGGGCAACGACGGCGCCAAGCACACCACGGTCGAATCCAGCTCGCTGGAAACCATTCGCCACATGGTCGCGTCCGGCCTGGGCATCTCGATCCTGCCGCTGTCGGCGGTAGATAGCCATCACTACGCTCCGGGCGTGATCGAAGTGCGTCCGCTGTCGGCACCGGTGCCGTTCCGCACCGTGGCCATCGCCTGGCGTGCGAGCTTCCCACGGCCGAAAGCCATCGAGATCCTCGCCGACTCCATACGCCTGTGCTCGGTCGCCAAGCCTGCCGCGCCGGTCACGGCCGGTTAAGCCAGCGTCATGACGGAGCTGTCGCAGGTCTCGGTCACCGCACTCAAGGGTGTCGGTGAAGCCATGGCCGAGAAACTGGCCAAGGTCGGTCTGGAAAACCTCCAGGACGTGCTGTTCCACCTGCCGCTGCGTTATCAGGATCGCACCCGCGTGGTGCCGATCGGCGCGTTGCGGCCGGGGCAGGACGCCGTGGTCGAAGGCACCGTCAGCGGCGCCGACGTGGTCATGGGCCGGCGCCGCAGCCTCGTCGTGCGCTTGCAGGACGGCACCGGCGGGTTGAGCCTGCGCTTCTACCACTTCAGCAACGCGCAGAAAGAAGGCCTCAAGCGCGGCACGCGGATTCGCTGCTACGGCGAAGCCCGGCCCGGCGCCTCGGGGCTGGAGATCTACCACCCGGAATACCGCGCCATCAACGGCGACGAACCTCCACCGGTGGATGAAACCCTGACCCCGGTCTACCCGCTGACCGAAGGCCTGACACAGGCGCGTCTGCGCCAGTTGTGCATGCAGACGTTAACCCTGCTCAAGCCATCCACCCTGCCCGACTGGCTGCCGACCGAACTGGCCCGCGACTATCAACTGGCGCCGCTGGCCGACGCGATCCGCTACCTGCACAACCCGCCCGCCGATGCCGACGTCGACGAACTCGCCCTCGGCCATCACTGGGCCCAGCATCGTCTGGCTTTCGAAGAACTGCTGACTCATCAACTGTCCCAGCAACGCCTGCGTGAAAGCATGCGCTCCCTGCGTGCGCCGGCGATGCCGAAAGCCACCAGACTGCCGGCGAAATACCTGGCCAACCTCGGCTTCAATCCGACCGGCGCTCAGCAACGGGTCGGCAACGAAATCGCCTACGACCTCAGCCAGCACGAACCGATGCTGCGGCTGATTCAGGGCGACGTCGGCGCGGGCAAAACCGTGGTCGCCGCCCTCGCTGCGCTGCAAGCGCTGGAAGCGGGCTATCAGGTCGCGCTGATGGCGCCGACCGAGATCCTCGCCGAGCAGCACTTCATCACCTTCAAGCGCTGGCTCGAACCGCTGGGCATCGACGTGGCGTGGCTGGCCGGCAAGCTCAAGGGCAAGAACCGCGTCGCCGCGCTGGAACAGATCGCCAGCGGCACGCCGATGGTGGTCGGCACTCACGCGCTGTTCCAGGATGAAGTGCAGTTCAAGAACCTCGCTCTGGTGATCATCGACGAACAACACCGCTTCGGCGTTCAGCAACGTCTGGCGCTACGGCAAAAAGGCGTCGGCGGACGCATGTGTCCGCATCAACTGATCATGACCGCCACGCCGATTCCCCGGACGCTGGCCATGAGCGCCTACGCCGACCTCGACACCTCGATCCTCGACGAACTGCCGCCCGGCCGAACCCCGGTCAACACCGTGCTGGTCACCGACACCCGCCGCGTCGAAGTCATCGAACGGGTGCGCAGCGCCTGCGCCGAAGGTCGTCAGGCCTATTGGGTGTGCACGCTGATCGAAGAGTCCGAAGAGCTGACCTGTCAGGCTGCTGAAACCACCTTCGAAGACCTGACCGCCGCCCTCGGCGAGTTGAAAGTCGGGCTGATCCACGGCCGCATGAAACCCGCCGAGAAAGCCGCCGTCATGGCCGAATTCAAGGCCGGCAACCTGCAACTGCTGGTCGCCACCACCGTGATCGAAGTCGGCGTGGACGTACCCAACGCCAGCCTGATGATCATCGAAAACCCCGAGCGCCTGGGCCTTGCGCAACTGCACCAGTTGCGCGGTCGGGTCGGCCGGGGCAGCGCGGTCAGCCATTGCGTGCTGCTCTACCATCCGCCGCTGTCGCAGATCGGCCGCCAGCGCCTGGGCATCATGCGCGAGACCAACGATGGTTTCGTCATCGCCGAAAAAGACCTCGAACTGCGCGGCCCCGGCGAAATGCTCGGCACCCGCCAGACCGGCCTGCTGCAATTCAAGGTCGCCGACCTGATGCGCGACGCCGATCTGCTGCCCGCCGTGCGCGATGCCGCCCAGGCCTTGCTCGAACGCTGGCCTACCCACGTCAGCCCGTTGCTCGACCGCTGGCTGCGACACGGGCAGCAATACGGCCAAGTGTGAGCACCGTCGCAGTTTCTGACAGCTCGTTCCAACCAAGCTGGTTATACTCCTGCAATTGTTTCAAAAACGGATACAGACCATGACCGAAGCTGCTCTCGCCCCCGAATCACCGCACGCTCCGTCTGTTATTCGGCTGCTGCTCAACAAGCTGGGCGTCGCCTACGAAGAAGTGCTCGACCACCACGGCCTCAATGCCTCGCGCAAAGTGCAGGCGGTGTTGCTGGACGACGCGGTCGGTGCGCTGATGGTGCTGTTTCCACAGAGTCAGTTGCTGGATCTCAACCGCCTCGCCGAGCTGACGGGCCGTCGCCTGACCGCCGTGTCCACCGAGCGCCTGGAAAAGATGCTCGGCAAACACAGCCTGAGCCTGCTGCCGGGCCTGCCGGCGCTGACCAGCTCGCCGTGCCTCTACGAAGAAGGCCTGCTGCGCGAGCCGAAGTTGCTGATCAACTCCGGTGAGCCGGGCCTGCTGCTGGAAATCGCCAGCGAAGACTTCAAGACCATGCTGACCAAGGCCAGCGCCGCCAACTTCGGCGAAGCCCTGAGCAGCATCCGCCCGAACCTCGACCGCCCGGACGATGACCGCGAGGAAATCACCCAGGCCGTGCAGGCGTTCACCGCGCGGCGCATCCAGCAGCGTCTGGAAGCGACCATCGAGATTCCGCCGCTGGCCGAAACCGCACAAAAAATCATCAAGCTGCGCGTCGACCCGAACGCCACCATCGACGACATCACCGGCGTGGTCGAAACCGACCCGGCGCTGGCCGCGCAAGTGGTGAGCTGGGCGGCGTCGCCGTACTACGCCTCGCCGGGCAAGATCCGTTCGGTGGAAGACGCGATCGTCCGCGTGCTGGGCTTCGATCTGGTGATCAACCTGGCGCTGGGCCTGGCCCTCGGCAAGACCCTGAGCCTGCCCAAGGATCACCCGCAACACACCACACCGTACTGGCAGCAGTCTATCTACACCGCCGCCGTCATCGAAGGTCTGACCCGCGCCATGCCGCGTGCCCAGCGCCCGGAATCCGGCCTGACCTACCTCGCCGGCCTGCTGCACAACTTCGGCTACCTGCTGCTGGCCCACGTGTTCCCGCCGCACTTCTCGCTGATCTGCCGCCACTTGGAAGTCAACCCGCACCTGTGCCACAGCTACGTCGAGCAACACCTGCTGGGCATCAGCCGCGAACAGATCGGCTCCTGGCTGATGCGCTACTGGGACATGCCCGACGAACTGGCCACCGCCCTGCGCTTCCAGCACGACCCGAACTACGACGGCGCCTACGCCGAATACCCGAACCTCGTCTGCCTGGCCGTGCGCCTGCTGCGCAGTCGCGGGATCGGCTCCGGCCCGGATGAAGACATTCCGGATGCGCTGCTGGAACGCGTTGGCCTGACTCGTGACAAGGCCAATGATGTGGTCAGCAAAGTGCTTGAGGCGGAAGTGTTGTTGCGTGAACTGGCTTCGCAGTTCAGCCAGGCTTAAAGCATTCTTCGGAACGTCAACCAGGGCCTGTTTTGATTGCAGATTGGGCCCTGGCTCCACAGATTTCGGCCACTTTGCCAGCAACGACAGCAAACAAGCGCCCTGCTATGATTTGACGGCATTCAGAGGAATTTCCGATGACCCAAACAGATGCTGTCAGCGTTGCGAGCGAAGTGCGCAAGCTTGCCAAAGACAACAAGGTTACAGCCAGTCGTGACGGCATGAGTCGCATGGCCGTGGGCATTACCCGCTTGGCTGGTGATGTCGTCGAGCTGGATGGCATCGAACAGTTGCTCGTCAATCTCAAGCGAAAAGGCGTTCTGAGCAAATCTGAAATCCTCGCGCTCCAAGGGCGCTACCTTCAGGAAAGGCGTGCACAGAAACGTAGCGCATGACTTTCGATCCATTCGGCGACTTCGAGACGGCTGGATATCTTCAAAACTCGCTGCAACTGAAAGATCCCGTTGAAGTAAAAGAGTCAGAGCATCTTTCGTTCGAATTGAGCATCGAAGAGGCGCTTGCCTATCTGGCCAAGAAAAAGCCAATCGATTACCAGACTGTACTCAAGGTTCACGAGATCCTGTTCTCAGGCTTCTATCACTGGGCAGGAAAAGACCGGAACGAGCTCGTCCCCCATCTGGCGGTCTTCAAGGGCTCTTTCGACGACCCTCGCAGCACAGTCTTCGAGCGCCCGGACTCCATCAAAATGTCTGTCGACTATGCACTCAAGCTCGCATCAGACAAAAAACGCTTCAGAGACCATCCCGGTGGAGTGATGGGCCAACTGGCTTTCGCACACCCCTTCCTGGACGGCAATGGACGCGCGATTCTATTGGTCTTCATGGAACTCTGTTATCGAGCCGGGTTCGCCATCGACTGGTCAAGGACAAGCAAAGACGACTACTTGCGGGCCCTCAGCGACGAGATCCGAGAGCCGCGCGAAAGGCATCTCGATAACTACCTCAACCCGTTCGTAGTCGATATATCAAGTCGTGACGAATGGCCAGAGACCATTAGTGGCATCCGAGGCCTGGATGGCCTGGACAAGGAAGACATCACTTACGAGAACCTGGACAACCCGCAAGTCCAGCAGATCTACAAGACATACCGGGGTCAGCCCCTGGACGCCGAGCCTCCCGAGCCCGAAAGCTGAAGAGGCAGGCCTGTCCCGGCAAGCTACCTGAAAGCCCTATGCCTTTGGCTTGGCCTTCCTAGGCTTCAAATACTTCATCAACCCCTGAAACCACATCACCAGCGCCGGATTCCCCTTGAGCTGGATCGACTTGTCCTGAATCCCCTGCATGAACGCCAGCTGCTTGTTCTTCGCCTGCATCGTGGCAAACCCGAACGCCGCGTCTTTAAAGGCAATCGCAAACGCCGGCTCCGCCACCACCCCGGACTTGCTGGTAATGCGCTGGTCCTTCACCACGAAATGCCGCGCCACTTTCCCATCCAGAGTCTGCAGCTGAAACACCAGATCCTTGTCACCCAACTGCTGCTGGAACGCAGGATTTGTCCGACTGGCCTTACCCATCAACAGACCCAGCATCCACAGAAGAAAACGAAATTTCATGCGCACAGCCTCAAAAGGAAAATGAACGGCTGGGGGAGTGTAAGGGATTCGGCTGGATTCGCCACTATCCTGGATTGATAGAAGACGATGCAGGACTTTTCTCGCATGATGACTACCAAGTCACGCTTCCAAACCCTTGAGCCTGATCGTTCCCACGCTCCGCGTGGGAATGCCTCCCGTGACGCTCCGCGTCACACCATCCCCCCGTCCTACACCTGAAGAAACACATTCCTGTAGGAGCTGCCGAAGGCCACGATCTTTTGATCATCTACCTCGCAAATCCTTGGGAAATGTCCTTCAAACTGCGGTGCTGTCCATGAACTAGGCGTGCTTGGGGTTCATCGATAACCTCTTTCCATCACCGCAAAATCGGTGACTCGGACGTGCAAGTCCGGAATCGATGCACATCAGTTATAGCCATTCACCGAGTGTTTTCTTATGCTCGCGAATCGTTATGGCGGCTGTGTGTGGGAGATCTTCGGGTCTGCCGGGTTTATCGATTACCGGTCTTGCACACCTATACACAGCTGCCACCTCATTCGAAGTGCAAGCGAGAGGTTGCTAGCTCCATCAATCGGTAAATTCCAATGATCAAACCAACACCCAACCCTCCTGAAATCCCAGAAACCTCCCCCTACGAATCTCCCGATTCGAAGAAACTCCACGAAGCCGCCGAACGCGCCCTCGACCACCATTTCAAACCCACCACCCCACGCCCCAAACGCCTGGGCGGCCTGTTCGCCCTCTGCCCCAACGCCGACGCCGAAGCCCTCATGGCCAACGCCTCCGAAGACCTGCTCTCCATCAGCGCCTTCGCCGCCAACCTGGCCGACGACCTCGACGGCCCCCGCCGCTCGATGGCGCTGGGCCTTAGCAGAATGGCGGACGGCGTTCGATTGATGGTGGAAGGCACGCTCGATCACATTGAGTTTCGGGAGTATCAAGCCAAGCCGTAGCTGAATCGCGGGCGGCAAAAAGGGGACGTTGAGTCCCCTTTCCTGATCTTCGGCAGCAGCGACTAGCGAAAGTCCTCTGCGCTTTTGGGTCGCGACTCCAACCCAAGAAGCGCCGCCCGGTTTATGAAGGAATAACTTCCTGAGTCGCATCGCTGCCTGAATACAACTTTGTCCTCCTTGAGCACTGTCAGAAAACTCACGAAGGCCTGACTAACGAGGTAGGTATACGCACCGCTTTTGAACTTGATGATGTTCAGGTTCACGCTGCCTTCCGACGCATCTACAACAAAGAATTTGCCCTTGGGTGGCGTAGCGTTCTTCGGGTAGACCATCTCGATGTTCCCCGGCACACCGTAGCGATACTGAACAGAACCGGCCGTGGGCTTGCTGTTTCCCCGCGCACAAACGGAAACCGTCTTGCCGCCCTCCAAAGGGCAGCTGAAGTAGATGTCTTCGTCATCCGAGCACAACGTTTCATCCTGCCCGCCCTTCAACAGCGCCGTCTCCTGAGAAACGCGCTCCGGCGTTTGCGCGACATCAGCACAGTTGGACAGGCAAACCAGTTTCGAAAGATCCGGGACATCGCTTTCAGCAAACAGGTACGTCGCTGACCCCTCACGGTTGCGGGCGTGATAAACGGGAACACTGACGGCCAGCCCCTTGGCCGACACCGGCACCTTGGCATCCCCGCCCGAGACGACCCAGCCTTCGGCCTCCCCGCATAACGCCTCCAAGGCGACTTCACTGAACGAGTCTTTCGTTGACACGGCAAGCGGCTTGGCATCACCTCGGCAGTCATAGCCATGCCAGTAGGGCCCGGTGTTCATATCAATGTCGATCGAGAAAACATAAGCGCCGTCGAGCACCACTTTGCCGCTGTCGTAGGTGAAAACCAGCCAACGACGCGACTTCGCCTGGGAGTAGTTTTCTTCCTGAAGGATGTAGCGTTCACCATCTCGGTACAGCCAAAAGCCACTCATCGCCCCTGCCGGTTCCTCCATCTCGGAGAGACGCTGCCCGGAGTGTGAGTCCACCAGAAAGTTGTCCTTCAGCGCCAGCGCACAGTCGCTGCCAACGTCCCTGCACGACGTGAGAGACGGGAACATCGGCCCCGCCCCCGCAGAGAAAGAACACAGCAATAACGCGATCAAGCCTAATCTTTTCAACTTGCCACCTGTTTCAAAGCGAGTAATCCATCACTTCTTCCAGCCGCCAGCATTGCCCACGAACAAACCGATACTCGAAGACATAATCGGTATCCGGTTTCTGCAGGATGGCGACGGCGTGATCACCCTGCTCTTCCTTGACGGTCAGCGTCAGGCCCTGGGCCTCTCGCTTCGCCAGATCCGGGATAATCGGGAACTTGAGCTGATCGCCGCTGAGGCTGCTTTTTTGCATCTCGGGCTCGGGATCACCGGCCACGGTCGTGACCATTTTCAGCGGCTGCTGGACGAAGGCTTTCTGCACGTCCGCGCGTTCAGAGAAGGCTGAGAGGAACGTTGAAAAGTTGGGTGAGGGGCAAGCAACACTGGTCACGTCATCGTCGGTCTTTAACGCTGTCTGGCGGATCTCCTTTTGCAGTTTCGAATCGGCAATGATCTTTGCATCAAGGTCTGCCAGACGCTTTTTGATACTCGCTGCATCCTTGTAGGCACACACGACATCGACGCCATGCTCAAGGTCTCGGCCGTCGCGACAGTTCTGCAATTCGGGGTCTGGTGGATCACCGCGGAAAAACCGCAAAGACAACTGTTCCCCCTGCTTGATGAGCGGCAATTCCAGCGTCCAATAGGTGTAGCCTTCAAAGTTACCGTATGACTCTTTTAGCTTCGTGAGCACGTACAGGGATTTCCCCGCTTGCTCAGGAAATTTGCGTTCAAAGAAAAACACCGACGCGATTTCATCACCCATGAGCGGCGCCACAAACGAGAGTTCCGGCTTCGTGGGACTCATCGTCGAGTAAAAAACCTCACCACCGGGAACGTAGGCGCCTGTCGTCTGACCCTTGAGCGTGTTCTTCAAAAACAACACGGTGATCTTCTGCTCGCCCACTGATGCCACCACCGGCGGATGCATTTGCTTGATGGTTTGCAGGTCATCAGCTGCTGCCGGTTGTGCTGTAAAACCGATGATCGATACGAGCATGCACACACAACTTGAGAACCTGGTCACTTCCATTACTTCCTTGTTGATCGACAAATTGATCAATCTTCAAAAAACCAACGCGAGTGGCCTCACGATGATTCAGGTGCACCGCATTTCAGCTCTTTGATCTGCTCGTTCTGAATCGGAATCATGCAGGTCAGGCGCTTCTCTCCATCTCCACGAAGCTCGAACAAGCTGAGCCTCAGGTGCAAGCCATCAGCAGCAAATGCATGATCCTCAAACAATGCGCTGGCATAACCATTCCAAAACGATTTGCCGTCAAAACTGCAAAACCGCTTGGAGGAAAGCACTCTCCAACCGCCGTTAGGCGCCAGAATCTGAACAGTCAAACAAGGACTGCCAAAGGTGCTGACATAACGTGCCACGACATCGCCGAAGCGCTGGGAACCGGACAGGAACACCTTGTTGAGATCAACCACATTTCCCGGCTCGTCAGCGACGATCGTGTCCAGATAAGCAGCACGCTCCAGGCTCATTCTGGCCACGCAGTTGTTGATGGTCGTGACATGCGCAGCCATCCCCGGCTCAATTTCAGCGGCTTCGAGCGGGCACGTGGTGTCGCGCAGTTTGATCCAGGCGCGCTGGGATTCTCTGGCCATGGCAACCAGCGCTTTGCCCTGCTCCGGGTCGGTCCGTTGCTGAGACTCAAATCGCGCCAGCAGTTTCTGGTAGCTGGCATTGAGCTGTGAATCGGCTTCCTTGCGGGCCGCCTCCACGCAGCGATCAACCTGTGAGCTCACGGAAATCTCTTTGCAGTTGTCATCGGCAATTGCGAAAGAGGCAAACAGGCATCCAAAGGACAAAGCCATAAAGCGCACAAACATGTTCAATGTTTCATTCCCTGAATGACGGATCGCTCAACTGCACGTTGAGGTATTTTCTGCGCCTTACCGTCGGCGCTCATCGCGTCGCGGTACTGGCTGTAATAGCGCTGCGCTTCGTCTTTGCGATCAAGGCGCCAGAGCGAGTCGGCGATATTCAACATCAACACTGTGCGTTTTCCGGCGGCCTCAACGCCGCGATAGAACTTCAGTGCAAGCTCATCTTTGCCGCCCTCGGCCAAGTAAAAGCCCAGGTCGTTATAGGCCTGAACATTTTGCGCCGGGGGATGACACGCCATGTAGGACTCTGGACTTAAAAAGACCAGACCCCATTCGATGGACTCTGCTCGGGACTGCGCCAGTTCGTTACTTGTGACATGTTTCAGCAAGTCCTTTGGAGACCTCGTCTCCAGGGCGGGAGTGAGCACTTCGCCGTCGTCGGTGACCCATTGATTGCCCTTCCACTGGCCGACACAAAAAGTGGCCGAACGATCAGCCAGCACGCAACCGGTCTCCATTGAGATAACCGTGCAATGCTGTTGCGACACTAGCTTCTCTTCACCGTTTTCGTCCGACAACATGCCGAAAATCACCGGGTCGAGCAGCAAGGTTTTCTTGTCAGGACTGAGCATATTGGAGTGCCCATCGGCGCCAATATCGGCGCCAAAGAGCGGGAAGGTTTTACCATTGGCGGTGAACCATGCAGTCGCCGAATCCACACCGGGCATCGTCCATTCTGTAGCCCGAAACGACACCGTGTGCCCGCTGATACCAACTATTGACGGGGCCTCGGCAAAGGCGCTCATAGCACCGAACAGACAGCCGACCATCGATACCCACTTAAGGCTGCCCGCGAAAAGATGCTGATTCATGAAAATTCCCTTTTGCCGTTAACCGGCGTGTTGTCCAGCCAGACAATTTGCGTAGCCATCGGCGAATTTGGCATCGAATGACAGTTCCACCGGCTCTTCCAGTTCAGCCGAGGTATTGAGCAGCACCCGAGTGGCCGGGGTGTATTTGATCCAGCCGATAGTGCCGGTGCCGTCCGTATCAAAGAGCAACTGGGCTTGCACGGTTTCACCGTCGTCTTCATCAATCAGCAGGTTGACCTTGTCCTTGCCGACATAGCGGAACGGGAAGTTGCTGCTCCTGACCATTTCGGTGAGATAGCCGTAGCAACTCCCGGCTTCGGCAGTTGCCGGAATGGCGTAGATGAGGGGCAACAGTAGAAGTGCACTCAGCATGGGCCGAATGGAAAAGCGGTTCATCCAATCATCCTTAATCAAACGGCGGCGCTCACAAGTCTTTGAACGTCAGCAGCCGGAACTCATTGTTCACAAACTCGAAGTAGCGGGTTCTGTAGCGGCTTTCGTATGCATTCGGCAACCCGCCAACAACCTTCCCCGTGTGCGCATCCAGCACTTCGCCGCACAGGGTGCTGCCGCCACGCTGTAACTCCGTTCGGTCATCGCAGGCTTACTCAAAAGCCATGCTGCGCACCGCTGTTTTGATTTGTTCAAATCCTTCGGCGCTGATCGCCAACGGGGTGGCCGAGCCTGATTCCGCCGAGCCGATCAACACGCTTTCGCCGCGCAGCAGGCAAAACGCGACGCGAGTGATGTGGCGTCGTGACTTGTCATGAAAACCGAAGATAAAACCCGAAGACTTCTCTCCACCTAATGTCTCGAAGGTGTATCTGTTCTTGGGCCCTGCCAGCGACGTAGGCTCCCAGCCGTGATCGGTCAGGGTTGCCGGGCATCTACGGTCGTTGTCATCACGCAGGACTTGCAGCGCGATGGAGTCATTTTCCGGAGGCTTCCGGGCGGTCAGCAAGGAGAAGCTATCAGCGCTTTCACACACCGCGCCAAACCACGGCTGGCTCAAGTTACCGGACTTCTCGAAATGCCAGTCATAGCCACTCGACGTTTCCGCCTGCCACATGCCAGGTGCGTTGGCCCGAGTGGGCAGTTGTTTGCCCGCGACGAACACCAGATAAAAGCTTTCGAACGTCAGCCATTGATCCTGTAACAGCGGCATGGAGAACCGGCATGAATCCAGTTCGACAGCTGCCTGGACAGGGCCGTGTGCAACAGCTGACAGGCCCGACTTATTGCCGACCGCAATGGCATCGGCAGCGACGGCCGTCTGTACCAGAGCAATACAGCCGAGTAGCGAACCCAGCAGCCATGAAGGCTTGATCAAACCCATCAATCCATATCCCTATGCATAACGTTATCGACCATTTCTTGACAGCAGTCGGCTCATCCTTTGTTCGCAGGATTGATCAGCTCTAGCTCACCATCGAGGTACAGCACCTCACACCCCACCCACGCCAGATCCACCTGCGGCATCACCGCCGACGGTTTGCGCAATTCCCGCAACAACGTCGAACCATGCGACAACCGCCCGCCCATCCGCGCAATCACCGCCCGCGCGGCCTGATAGTGCGCGTGGCGCCCGGGATCGAGGGTGTCTTCCAACAAGATGTCTTCGCCAAGAATGCCCCGCACCTGCCCCGGGTAAATCATGAATCCGGTGGCTTGTTCGGCACCTTCGCGGCCGTCCTGCCAGAAGCTGCCGTCGCGCGTGCGGATGTCCGGGTGCGGCGCAAACCAATGTTCGCGATCCGCCAGTGGCATGGCGTGATGCAGGCGGAAGAAGATGCGCATCAGGTTGTCGCGATACCACTCGCGCACTTGCAGGTAGTAACCACGCAGGCCCGGCAGGCCGGTTGAATGAGCGAGGCGAATCAGCCCTGACCATTGCGGGAACGCCTGTAATGGCAACGCGCTCGACGCGGGTCGAGGTGTGGCCGGATCGGTCTCCCACGGCAGTCGATGGGGGCTGTTTTCCAGGTTGTCGTAAGCGGTGGGCGGTCGGCCCAGCCAGTCCCCGCCACTGCTGGCCAGCGCCGTGGCGATGCACAAATTGCCCTGCACCACGAACACATAGAACCGGGTGAACCAGTCGGCCAGTTGCTGACCGTCAGCACCTTGGGCGACGAGGTCGGTCAGCTCCCGGTCGAAGCGCTGCAAGCCGTGCTCAAGGCTCAGCAAATGACCGCGAGCGATACGTTGCATGCGCAAAAACAACGGCAGCGAACGCAACATCCGCAGCGGTCGCCACGGCAGATGCGGAGTCGCGCCGCCGACTTCACCTGCATAGTTGCTGGCGCTGATGCCCCAGTCGGCCAAGCGTGCGAGAAACAGGTCGTTGTTGATGTAGGACGCGCCGCCAAATACCGCCGTGAACGGCTCGTTGTCCTGCAACACCCGCGCATCCCAACGGGCCATGATCGCCGGAATACTCGCGGCGGCCCGGCGCTGGGCGTACTCCACCAGCACGCTGGGTTGCGGAGGCAGGATCTCGGCGATGTTGGCGGCCGTCAGGTGCCGGCGCCAGCCGTAGTCGCTGATCGGCCGGTATTGCAGCAGCCACAGTTGCGTACCGTCCCAGGCCCATTCGACATCGCCCGGCACATAGTGGAACACCCGCAAGACATCCTGGAGAAAGCACCACAGCACGTCTTCGGTCAAACCATGGGTTGCCGTGAACGTGCCACTGCGCCAGGCATCGCCGAGCCGCGAAAGCGTCGCTCGTTCCGGGCTGATCTGACCGTCGGCAAGGGACTCAAGATGACCTTCAACCCATTCGAGTTCCACCGACAGATGACGCACAAACGCGATGCCCGACACCTGCGGCATGATGAAGCGCTGCACCACCACTTCCTCGACACCTTCTGCTGTCAGCTCCGCAATGCGCGCCGGCACGTTGGCGCTCGGCTCGCGCAGGTAGGTCGTGCTTAAACCGGCATTTGCCGAGTCGGCCTGATCTTCGCCGTAACTGGAGGAACGCACCGCCCAGATCGCCTGTGGTTGGCTGGCGAGGAAGCTCGGTAGTCGCGGGTCGTTGCAATCATTGAGGGTCAGCGCCGCCGGCACCGGTTGCCGGGCCAGTTCCGCCAGACGCAAACGCCCGCCCTTGGTGTGCGCGACAAACCCGCGCTCGCCCGACTCCAGCCACTGCGCAAACTGCGCGGGCGCGTCGATCCACGGGTAATGGCCCCAACCGGGTTTGAGGCTGATGGTCAGGTCTGCACGCGCAAGAATCGCTGACCACGCGGCGGCTTGTTCGATGCCGAGCACCTTGTCCTGATCGCCCCAGACCAGCTCGACCGAGTCGGTGATCCACTCCAACAATGGCAGCGCGGTGTCGGCACGGATCAGATCCCAGTGCGGCACAAACGCACGGCAGCGCGCATAGCCGGCGCCCATGCGCTGATACTGCGCGGGCGTCCAGGTCTGGTTGGAGAACTTGCGGGCGAACAGCGTGGGTTTGTTCGACAGCAGCCAATGAATGGACTTGCGGATCGGCAGCGGTGACATCAGCGCCGGCAATCGGCGCTGCCACAAAAAGGCGCCTACCGGCGCCAGCAACACACTGCGAGAAAAATGTCCGGGCCGACGTTGCAGCGCATGCAGCACCAGCAACGCGTTGACCCCGACGGCCATGATCGCGCTGCCCTTTTGCGTCATCGCCAACAAGGACTGCGCGTAAGCCGCCAGATCATCGCAGGGAGGCTGCGGGTTGGTGCCGAAGCCCGGCAGCTCCAGCGGCACCACGGTGTAACGCTGAAAATGCGACAGCGCGTCATCCCACCAATCGGCGGCGCTGCCGTTGCCGGCCAGCAAGTACATCAGGGGCTTGCTCATGGGCGATCCTCAGGCCAGATCGCGCAGCGCGGCGTCGAGAGTCGGATAGCGGAACGTGTAGCCCGCCTCGCTCAAACGCTGCGGCACCACACGCTGACCGTCGAAGAACAGCTGAGCCATTTCCCCGGCCAACGCACGCACCGGCGCTGCAGGAATGTGGAACCACACCGGACGCTTGAGGACTTTGCCGACGCTCTCGGCGAAGGCTGCCTGACTGACGGTTTCAGGCGCGACCATGTTGTAGGTGCCGCGCAAATTTTCATCGTGGAAGGATCGAGCGATCACCTGAATCACATCGTCGCGATGCACCCAGCTCATGATCTGCTGACCATCACCCATGCGCCCGCCGAAACCCAGGCGAAACGGAATCAGCAACGGCAGCAGCGCACCGCCCGGACCAAACACCACGCCGAGGCGCAGCACCACCTGACGCACGCCAAACTGCGTGGCGGGTTGCGCCGAAGCCTCCCAACGCGCACAGAGCTCGGCCATGAAACCGTCGCCCTTGCTGGCTTGTTCATCGAGGCTTTCGCTGGCATCGCGCACGCCGTAAAAACCGATGGCCGAGGCCTGAATCCACAGCGCCGGTTTGTGCCTGGCGTTTTTCAGCCAGGTCATCAACGCTTCAGTGGTGTTGACCCGACTGGCGAGCAATTGCGCCTGCCGCTCGGGGCTCCAGCGTGGACCGGCGACCGGTGCGCCGGCGAGGTTGATCACTACGTCGAAGGGTTCGTCACGGCCGAGTTCGCTCAACGACCGTACACAGCGGACGCGACCGTCGAACAGGTTCGCCGCTTTCAGCGGATCACGCGCCAACACGCTGACGGTGTGGCCGGCATCGAGTAATTGATTGACTACGGCTTCACCGATAAACCCGGTGCCACCGGTGATCAGTACCCGCTTGTAGGCGCCGCCGGCAAACGGGTTGGATTTGCTCACGGCCCTTTCTGGCGGAGACTTCCGACGATCATGGAGCAGCAACCAGATCAGCGGCGGCAACAGCACCAGCAACGCAAAACCGTCGAGCCACAGATGCGACCAGACCTGTTGTTGAGCTGAAAGCCACATGTCCTGCGGCGCCCATAACAGCACGCCCGCCATCAACCATCCCCAAATTGCGGGAGTTTTAAGACGGTTGCCGAGGTGCACCAACGCAAGCATGTACAGCGAATAACTTTGCAGCGTCGCGCCGAACAGTGCGAGCCACCAGACCTGCAGTTCGTGACCGGCGGCAGGGACCGCATCGGCGCCCCAGAACGCGAGTTCGAGGGTGTGCAAATAGCCGTCGAGTAATCCGGAATGACCGGCCCAGGTCAGCGTGAGACCGGCGAGCACATGCACGATCGCGGCGGCATACAGCCAAAGCACCATCGCGGAGCGAAGAGAGAAAGAGGGGGCTGGCATTCCGTGTCCTGAGCGCGTTCCTTGAGGGCGGGGAGTTTAAAGGAAAATGGGGGTTGTCAGATGCACAAGCGTTAAACGTTTACCGTGACAGGCTCACGCCCAACAAGTGCGGAAGCGCATCAAGCATGAACCCGAAATTCAAATGCAGTGGCTCGCCTTGATCGGCTCTGGACCTTGCGACTTCAATCGCGCCACGTTGTCGATGCTCAACCGATGACCTTTGTCAGCCGCCATTTGATAACAGGCTAATGCTCGGGACATATCCTTTGTTCCCAACTCGCCACCCTCAAAGGTAGAAGCCAGATAACTCATTCCCTCTATGGAGCCCATGTTGATTGCTCGAATGACCTGCTCTTCTGCCTGCTTGGGATGAAGACAAGGACCGTTATAGTCGGTGGAGTTTCCTGAACAAAGAAACGTGGCATAGCCCAACGCACCACTCGGTATTTTCGAGGCCGCTTTGAACAACGCCTCAACCTTGCTCGTTTCCAACTGAGACGCCATCTGCGAAAGGCTCAAGCTTGCCGCTGAGAGACTCGCCTGTGGGTCACCCGACTCTGCTGCACAGACATAGTTTTCCAGAGACGCTTCAATCAACTCCCCAGTCAGAGGGTATTGCTCAAGAAAACCTAACCCTCCTAAAGCTTCAGCACGCTGTTCGCAGAAATTCTCAGCGCGGCTCATTCCGGGGTTACGAGTTGCGACAAGATCCTTCTCACTCACTGACCAATCCTCAATCCCCTCAAGCACCCAACATGCCTGACGAGAGAAGTTGAAGATTTTCACATTGCTGTTGCCCGCCCGCTTATCGACCACGTTGACGTGACTGTCATCGACCTCTTCAATCTCGACTCCAGGTGTCTTGCCGGGTGTGATGGCGGCCATCAGCGGGTAGGTGAAGGAAGCTCCGCTGACGCCCGAGGTCGAAGGCTCAAAGGTACTACGGTCCTTGCCTGCTACCGGCTTCAAAACAAGCGACTTGACCGTCATCGCAGTGAGACGGCGCTGTAATTCACTGCTGGCGGAAAAGGCTGTCAGGAAAGCAGGGAACTCCTCCGAAGGACAAGCGCCGTTGGCCGGCGCTGTCGAAGTACTCTTGTCGGATGCAAGAGCAGGGACGATCTTGTCCAGATACGCCGAGCGTTCGCGACTCATTCTGGCGATGCACGAGTTGACCGCGAACACATGCGCTGGCATCCCCGTCTCGATCTCGAATGCCTCCAACGGACAATTCGCATCGCGCAACTTCAGCCATGCACGTTGCGACTCTTTAACCTTCGCCGCGTACTCCGCGCCCAATGCCGGATCTGCTCGATAGTCAGACTCAAGCCGCGCCATCAATTGCTTGTAGCTGACGTTCAGCTGCGTATCGGCAGCCTTCTTCGCCGCCTCCGAGCACGGCACCATTTCCAGGCTAGAGGTGACATTGCTGCAGCCATCCTGCGCATACACTGCTGAAACAGGCAGCAGCACGGCCAGCAGGGTAAAAACAAAACGTTTCACTATGTTCTTCCTTGAGTCATTCAGGCTTTGCGTTTGGCGAACCGGGTGACGCATTGCTTGGCTATGTTCATTTCCCAATAGGTGCTGAGCAAAGCTTTACGTTTTTTATCGACACGCAAATTAACGAAGCCATCGCCACAGTCCGGCTGTAACTCTTTGAAGGTGCCCGTTCTGGCTTGGTAAATGAATACCCGGTAGTAGTCGTAAGTGCCCATGCCGTCATCGAGCTGCCGGACCGCGAAATCCTTGGCGCCGTCAAAATTGAAATCATCGACCTGCACATGGAGTTCGTTTTCGGCTTGAAAATCGATTGTCCGCGACTCGTTATGCGTTTCGCCTTTAACCGCGATGTTCAGCGTGGAGCCTTCGAGAACCAGCGCCGCCTCGACGCCTTGGGTTGGGCTGAACGTCGACGTCTCGGCAAACGCCTGGAGGGTCCACATCAAGCCGAGCAGTGGTACCGCTAGATTTTTGAATTGCATGTACTTGCCTAACTTTCACTGAAAAACGCGGCTCGTCTCAATTGCAGTTTTCCCGAGATTTCGCCGCCTGTGAAATACGTCCACCTTTTCCGTTTTTTGTCATTTGCGCGATGTATTCCTTATAAAGCGGACATGCGTCGGACCTCATTCCTATATCCCAATAGGCATCTGCCAAATTTAGTGTTGCAACGACTCTCTCCGGGAATTTTTTATGAATCTCCCTCAAAAGCAAAGCAGCTAAAACATTGTTTTTGCTGCGATACAAATAATAAGCATAGTCATTTAAAGGTCCGACATTATCATCAGCAACAATCAAAGTCAGCTCATACACCAGCTCTTGGGGAATGTTCCGCCTTACCTTATTCCCGCTATCATCGAGCCCATAAAATAATTCTCCTTTTTCACCCTGAGGAAGCTTGCTAAGGATATATTTGAAGTCTTTCCTGATTTCTGCAAGCTGAGTCTCATCACTCAAATAGCTAAAATTCGGTGCACTTTCTGAGAATTGAGAAAACAAAGTGCAACACGCTATACGCTGAACATTAAATTGCTGAGGAAATAGCAATTCAATTGGCGCCTTCTCACCACTCAAGGTATATTTTTCATCTCTACTAGGCTCCACCCAAGTAGATTTTTTATAGAGAACCCAATCTTGCTGCGCAGAACTCCATTTAAAACTGAACTGCGTGAGATCTGTATTACGAGTATAAAAATCCAGCAGCAACGAGAATTCACTTGGTAAATAACCTACAGACAACCCACCGTCTCCAAGCTCAAAATTTCCCGAAACAGACTTATTACTCCCGCCAATATCGATAGTGATTCGCGAAATTGTGCCGTCATCCTCGAGTGGGCTAACACTATACGGATCGCAGATTCCATCTCCATTCAGGTCAGCCTCGCAGCCAGAGCTCGCACTTGCCGCTGTTGCCATGAACGTGAGAATAAAAAAAACAGCTACTTTGATCATAAGGTCCCCCCAAGTGCGACGATACGCGCTTCCGCGTACTGTTTAGCTACCGATGCTATTCGTCCTGACGCATAGTAAGTGGTATTGGTATTACCACTAACAGACGAGTCCGAGTTATATAAATCCAAGAACCTTTTATATCCGATTATTGCTTGCGCAGCATCCGGTGTCTTCCCAGCTTTTCCACCCGCGGGATCGCTCCACAGACCCCAAGCAAAGGAAAACTTAGCTTTATTATATGCCTTGCTATCGAGCAAATCATAGGCGCCAGATTTATTCAACTTCGCACAACCTTTAATATCCAAGGCTTTCAAAGCATTGTTCAAAAACAACAATCTTTCATCATAATGGTTCAAACCACCATTCACTAAAATCGTGCAATATATAAAATCATCGGCATCCGAGTGCGTGAGTATTTTTTTATAGTCAACCCAATACCATCCCGCCGACAGTACGCTATGCGGCAACTGACCGAGTTTGTTATAATTTGGCGCACCTATAAAACTCTCACCGGCAAACTGCCCATAGGCCTCATAATTGACTCTATGGGTAATTTGCATAAGACCACGACCAATGTAAGGGTGATATGTAGGCAAAGGTTTATCTGGGTCGAGACCTTCTACTGTGTAGTGCAGATGTCCGCTCTCGTGCAGCATTTGCGCAAGGATATGCGCCTTACTTATACACTTAGCTACCCCAGACCTCTCAAACATCTCACCTAAAAGATCTGTATATTTATCAATATTAGCCTGAGTCGCTGAAGGATCGATCAATTTCATTTGATCTTTAGTAATGGTATCCGAGCAGCTACAACCACCTGCATGTGCAAATGACGAAATTAGCCCAATAGGATGAATATGTTGCACACTCGCATTGCTGGTAATTCCATGCTGACCCAACAGCTTGCTCCACCAACTTAGCTTCTCAATTCGCGCCTTTTCTTCTACCCATTCTTCATGGGGTTCAGAATCGCTATGCCCAATTATTTCGTCTAGGGCATCCCACTTATCTTTTTTAAAGTCCCACTCATTTTCATAACGGGTGACCATTTGCGATATTGGCTGAGAGAACCAAGGTTTGTTCAATGCTTCTGCAATCTCAGTCGGGGCGATTTTTTTATCCCCGTCCCGATCAAGTATTTTATACAGCTTCTCGTTAACGGAACCCGCAATAGCCGCCTCCACGTTTGGCAAATAGCCTTCACGCTCCTGCTCACTGAGATTCTCTTGGGCATGTAAAAACGCTGCAAAGTGATCAGCGTTGCTGGTGGTCTCTTCGATAAAATCGAAGCCATTCCACTCAAATGGTGAATGTCGCGAAATGACTATGTCTTGCTCCGCAAACCACCCATCAATCCCGTTACCGTCCTTGTCCCCCAAAAGACCATCTAGACGCCACCAATACGTGGTTGTCGTTGACTGCCCCATTGTGACTGTTTGTTTTATTTTTTTGTCCGCAGGTAGCGTCTCCAGCAATCCTACAGGGACATAAAAATCGTACCCCACATCATTCCCAGCGTCTGATGCTTTAGGAGGATTTGTAGCGTTCATACCTTGCACGTGGGTAATAAGCTTGGTGCCTACAGGTATTTTGACTATCGATTTCTCAGCGACGGGGGCCCCTGCGGCTTTAGCTTTACTCTGCTCAGTGAACGCCTTCACATCCTCACAGCTGAAAACCTCTAGGTGCAAGAGATTCTTCGGAGCTGCATCTGAATGGTTCTGATACTTGCCAACATGCCCCAGAATCTCACCAGCTTTGATCTTGTATGTCGGAGAGAGAACAACAACATCTCCCATTGGGCTGTGCGGCTCACTCTTTGGCGTAAGTGACTGCAACCAAATAAACCCAGGAAGCTTCCCATCCGCGCCGGGCGCTAAGGCCGGAGTCGCCTGGCCACTGACGATTTCGGCGAGTTTACGAAAGTTGTTAGGTGTCGCTTCGTCACCAAGCCGTACTTGTGCGCCTGCTGGTAAGTGGCTAAGCGGGAGGCCGCTGGTATGGGCGCCGCGGATATTCGCTCCGTGCTGAGCGCCTCCAGGGACAGGATCTTGAGCTTCGTTACCCACAAAATACTTGCCACCTCCCAAGTCTTTCAATTGCCCCTTATATACCCATCCGCCCGCAGGCAAGCCTGCGATTTCAGGACTAACGCTGATAACCGCAACCCACATTTGATTCGCTGGGGCAGGTTGTGTAACCACGGTCGTCCCCCGGGGCAAAACTGCCAAGACGGGAAAGTGCCCGGCGTTACCACTTCGCATCCGGATACCCAAAGGCTTGTCTGGAGCATTGGCCTTAACTTCATAAAGCCCCTTTCCCCAAAAGCCCGGCCGGTCTTTAAGCGTAGGGTTCGCTTTGTAACCCTCCCAATCCAGCAAGTGCATATAGAGGCTGAAAAACGTCAGGCTTGGCCCTGCCACTGGCGAGCTTGCCGGGGCCGCCCCGGCTGCAGGCGCCGGAGGTGCCGGTAACTCAAGTCGATGCTTAACCAGCACAAACCCCGTCGAATAAACCGAGTGCGTCGAGCCAAAATCCGAAGTCGGATATTTCTCGTCAATACGGTAGGCGACGACTTCTCCATCAGCGATGCACCTGACCTCCGTCAGATCCTTCACCAACCCCGAAGCTTCATCGAAATGAACACCACCATGCCAAAGACCATTGGCCCCCAATGGGTAGTAACCATCCTTCGCTTTAGCTAACGCTTTGTAGAACTGCTGCGGATCGGTCGCTTCAGCTGTTCCAACTTTCAGGGGATACGACCATTTTTGAATTTTGTTCGTTGTCTCTGTCATTACCAATTACCTAAATTCTGATCCCTGGTGGCTTGGATTGCCGTCGATGTCTTAACCGGAAAAATTGAGCATGCGTTTTGGCTTGCGTTTGGCCTGTTCTTCAGGCGCATTCAACAACGCCTGATCCATCAAACTCCCCGCCTTATCCTTATCCGCCGCCCCCGGCAGCACCGGCGGCTTAATCCCGATCCCGGTCCCCGAGCCAGCCGACCCGCCAGCATTAATCTTCACCACCGGCCCAACCACCGTCACACCACCGCCATCGAGCTTGATGAAACTGCCGCCGCCGAGAATCGTCAGCTCAGTCCCAGCCTCAATGACAATCTTGTCCCCCGCCTTGATGTGAATCTCTTTCCCGACACTGGTCAGTTGCGCCGTCCCGAGCTTCACATGCTGGCTCTCACCAATAGTCAGGTGGTCGTCCATCCGCGCTTCGACTTTACGATCGGAAATCGTGGTGCGGTGTTCTTCAGCCTTGAGCTCGGTGTAGGTGTTCTTCACTACGGTGTCGTGACGTTCATTCCCGACACGGATTTTCTGGTCGTGCTCGACGTTTTCATCCCAGTCGCGCTGGGCGTGGATGAAGATTTGTTCGGCGCCTTTTTTGTCTTCGATGCGCAGTTCGTTGTAGCCACCGCCGCCCGGGGAGCTGAGGGTTTTGAAGACGCTGCGGGTTTTGTTCGCCGGCAGGGCGTAGGGCACCGGGTTTTCCTTGTGGTACAGGCAGCCGGTGACCAGCGGTTGGTCCGGGTCGCCTTCGAGGAAGGTGACGAGGACTTCCATGCCGATGCGCGGGATGGAGATGGCGCCATAGCGGTCGCCGGCCCAGGAGCTGGAGACGCGCAGCCAGCAGCTGGTTTTGTCGTCGGCCAGGCCTTCGCGGTCCCAGTGGAATTGCACCTTGATGCGGCCGTACTGGTCGCAGTGGATTTCTTCGCCTTTGGGTCCGGTGACCATCGCGGTCTGGCTGCCGAGCACGCGGGGTTTCGGGTGTTCCAGGGCCGGGCGGTAGAACACGTCCCACGGGGTGGCGAGGAAGCGGTTGCGGTAGCCCTGGTGGAAGTCGTCCTTGTTGTCGGTGGTGTCGCTGGTCACCGATTCTTCGAGGACTTGTGGCTGTTTGCCTTCGTGGAAGATTTCGGTGAGCAGCCACAGGTCGTTCCACTCGCTGCGCGGGTGGTCGGACATTTCCATGAAATGGCCACTGACCAGTTTGGTCTGATCGCCGCGACCTTCGGCCTGACGGTAGTCGGCGCGATGACGTTCGAGGGCGCGCTGGCTGAGGAACTTGCCGCGCGCGCGATCGATGAAACGGCCAGGGTAGTCGTAGTCTTCCAGATCCGGTTCAGCGTCTTTGCTATCGAGAGCGCCGTCTGGTTTGTAGGCCGCTTCCATTTGCAGGCGCGGCTTTTCGAAATCGTAGTCGCGGCGCGTTGTGCGGCTGGTGCGGGTTTCCAGGCGCAGCTTGAAGCCTTTGATCACCGGTTCTTCGGCGACCATGCCGCTGCCCTGCACATACGCGGTCGGTTGGCCGAGGTTCGGGAACACGGTCTGGTCATCGCCGAACACCAGCAGATGGCCTTTCTTGCTGTGCTGGAAGTGGTAGTGAATGCCTTCTTCTTCGCACAGACGCTGGACGAAGTGCAGGTCGGTTTCGTCGTACTGCACGCAGTAGTCGCGATCCGGGCACGGCTGGCTGAGCTGGAAGCTGTAGGCGTTGCCCTTGATGCCGTGCTCGTCGAGGATCAGCGCGATGATTTTCGGCGCCGACATCTGCTGGTAGATGCGCTGGTTGGTGCGGTGATGCAGGTATTGCAGCTGCGGCACCAGCGAAACCTTGTAGCGGGTCAGGCGTTTGCCGGCATCGCCCTGGGCGACGCGGTAGATCTGGCCGTGGATGCCCGAGCCCTGCGGATCGAGGGCGAGGAAGGCCTGTTTGTGCAGGAGCTTTTCCAGGTCCAGATCCGGGTTTTCGCTGACCAGTTCGATGTCGAAACGGAACGGCTGGCTGATGCCTTCGGTGCCGGTGAACGACAGGACTTGCAGGTCGCCTACGTAATCTTCAACAGTCAGGCTGAAGTGCGTTTCGTTAGCTGGGTTGAACATAAAGTGCTCCCTGTTCGAATGTCATCCGTTACGCCCTCAGCCGCAAACGCTGCAGCCAGGACGAAGTGGCGCCCAAGGCGTCACGCAATTGGTCGGCAGAAATGTTGCGCTCTGCCGCGTCAAAGGCCAGCGCGGTGCGCAGCGCGGGCCAGCAGTGTGTCGGCAGATTTGCCGGGGCTTGCAGTTCGCGATCCAGGTGTTCGTCACGGGCCTGGGTCGAGGGCAAGCGGCGGAACGGGTGTTTGCCGCCCGCCAGTTCATAGATCACGCAGGCCACGCCGTACACGTCCGCGCTGGCCGACAGCGGTTGGCCCTCAAGCAGTTCGGGGGCGGCGTAGCCCGGGGTCCAGGCGTTGAAGCGCTCGCGGCTCAGGTGCGGCAGGCCGGGCAGAATGCCCTCCTCGGCCTGCCCGAGACCGAAGTCGAACAGGCGCACGCCGTCTTCGCTGAGCATGACGTTGCTCGGTTTCATGTCACCGTGCAGCACGCCGCGACGGTGGGCGTAAGCCAGCGCGTCGAGCAGCGGCAGCGCGATGTCGCGCAGTTCTTTCCACGGCAGCCCCAGCGGCCGCTCGCAGAGCAGTTTGTCCAGGGTCAGGCCACGCATGAGTTCCATGGTGATGAAGGCCCGCTGGCAATCGGTGTCCACTTCGAACGTGTGCGGTCGCAGCACGTTGTCGTGGCGCAGGCGTCGGGTCAGGGCGAACTCGCTGTAGAGCAAGGCGCTGGCGTCCGGCGACTCGGCAAATTCTTCGCTGAGGATTTTCAGCGCAATGTAAGGATCGGGATCGCCGAACTGTTCGTGCAGTAGATCCCGGGCCCGGTAAACCGCACCCATGCCACCGGCCCCGAGCAGGCGCTCGAGGTGGTAGCGGCCTGCCAGAACATCCGGCAGTGCGCCGACGCTGGCCTTGGTTGGCGCCAGCGCGGGTTCGGCGTTGTGCTGCTTTGCAAAAGCGAAATAGGTCAGGTTGTTGGCCTGCTCCTCGCTCATCAGCAAGTCATCGACTGAGGATTCGATTTCAGTCATTGGCGGATCACCACGGCCGTCAGATTGTCCCGTGCGGCGCCCCGCAGGGCACCGTCGAACAGACGTTCCAGCGCCACATGTGGCGCCGCCAGGCTGAGGGCGTTGCCGAGGGCATCGCTGCTCAGGCCTTGATACAAACCATCGCTGCACAGCAGGAACACATCGCCCGGATACACCTCAAGCTCCAGCACATCCAGCGTCAGTTGTTCCGCCGCGCCGACCGCCCGGGTCAAGGCCTGGGCCGCCGGGTGCGCCGCTGCCTGTTCGACGCTCATCTGCTGCTCGTCGATCAATTGCTGCTGCAGCGAATGGTCCTTCGACAGCTGATACAACCGCTGCCCACGCCACATGTAGCAACGACTGTCGCCGGCCCAGATGCAGGCCGCGCGATTGCCTTCCACCAGCAGCGCCACGACGGTGCTGCCCATGATGCTGTCGTGGCGCCCGGCGGTGACGGTCAACTCCTGCCCCAGGCGCCGGTTCAGCCAGTGCAGGCACTGGCGGATGGCTTTGAGGCGTTCGTCGAAGTCTTCGTACTGCGGCAGTTCAGCCAGGCTGGCGACGATCAACTGGCTGGCGATGTCGCCACCCTGATGACCGCCCATGCCGTCCGCGACCACCCACAGCCCATGCTGCGGGGTGTCGAGGAAGGCATCTTCGTTGCGCGACCGCACCTTGCCCGGGTCGGTTCGCGCCGCGCTGCGCCAGGGACTGGCCACCAGCATCAGAGCTGCACCGGCATACGGAAGGTGCGCAGCACGCCCATGTCGAACGGGTTCGGCGTGCGCTGGCTGGTCAGCAGGTAATTGGCGCGCAGGCCACCCACGTCGGCTTTGAGCACCAGCACGTCGCGACCGGTCAGGTACTCGGTCTGCATCAGGTCGAACAGACGGAACAGCGACCACGGGCCGGAGTTCTTCTCGATGCCGATCGGGCGCCCGGCCATCTTGTCCATGACCAGGCTGGTGCGACCGTCTTCAGCATCGGTCGGCCACTTGAAGCTCATGGGCAGGATCGGACCGTGGCGGTACTCCATGGTCTTGTCGCCGAACTTGAACTCGGAACGGCTGACCGCCGGATCGAGGGTGTACGGCTCCAGCTTGAACTGCACGGTCGGTTCGGCCGGGTTGATCGAGAAGAAGCTCTGGCGAATGTTCAGGGCCGCCGCCATCTGGTCGAGGAAGACCTTCGACACCGGCAGGCTGCGGCCGTCGACGCTGCGCATCCGGTAGTTGCCCGGATCACCGCTGACGAACGGACGCATGTAGCTGTCGAAGAAGCGGTCGATGGTGCCTTGAGCGCGGAAGAACTCGCGGAAATCGCTGATCGCCACGTCGCTGGTGCTCGAGGCGCTGAACGGGTAACGCTTGTTGATGGTTTTGCCATACACGCTGTACAGCTCGTTCTGATAACGGCCGTTCAGGTACTGGTAGGCATCGTTAAGCACCAGGCGCCACGAGTCTTCGGCCAGCACGTTGAACCACACGCTCAGCGGACGCGGCAGACGACCGGACGCATTGCGCAGGTTGGTCAGCGCATCACGCTGGCCGCTCATGCGGGTCTTGGCCAGCTCGAACGCGGCCTGCTCCGGCGTGCTGGAACGGGCGAGGCCCGCCAGCTGCAGTTGCAGGTCGTTGAGCGCGGTGAAGGCCGGGGTCAGGTCAGCGGCCGGGCCGTTGTTGTCGTCGAGCAATTTGTGCAGCGGCTCGAAGCGGCGTTGCAGGGACTTCTTGGCGGTGTCCGGCAGGTTCTTCGCCACGTTCAGGGCCGAGGCCTTGTCCGCTGCCGCCGCGGCGAGTTTGCCCACCTTGCCCAGTTTGCCTTTCTGTCCGGCCAGCGCATCAGCCGCGTCACCCGCCTCGTCCACCGGATCGGCAGCGGCCGGGAAGCGGGTGTTCTCGCGCACTTCGGTCAGCAGCGCCAGCACCGGCGAGTTGGCCGAGGTCAGGCCCGCCAGTTGCTCGGCGCCTTCACCGGCATCGCTGATCGGCGGCAGTGCTACCTGGCCAACGGCCTCGCTCCAGTAGTTGGCGTAGTCGCGGAAGTACAGTTGCTCCAGCTCGACCATCAGGCGACGCAGATCCATGTCGCTGATGCCCGCGCCTTCGCCCAGCACCCAGTTGTCACGCAGGATGTCGGTCACCAGCGACGCGCCTTGCACCGAAAAATACTGCTGATAACCGGTCTGGGTGTAGAAGCCCGGAATCACGTATTCAGTGCCGATGAACAGCGAGCCCTGCGGCCCGAGGTGCTGGCTGAAACGGTAATCCGGCAGGTTGCGCGCCTGCTCGCGGAGCATGCGGTAAACCACGGTCGCCAGCGACTCGCTGCGCAGGATCTGACGCGCCTGGGCCACCAGTTGCTCGTTGAGCGGATAGATAAACGGCTGCTGCAACAGACGCTCGAGGTGCGTGTTCAGACCGTTCTGCACCGCGGTGTTGCCGGTGTAACGCTGCGACCAGTCCGCCGCGATCCAGTCCTTGAGCCATGCCGCGTCACGACGATCCTTCATGTTCAGCATCAGGTACGCGCGCAGGCTGTTGATCAGCTTTTCGCGGTCCTTCATGTTGGCGCGGATCTGGCCTTCGAGCATCGTTGCAACGCGCGGCAGCAGTTGCTTTTCGAGCTCGTGCTCGTAAGCCTCCTTGACCACCGGATTGACGTCCTGGCCCTGATACAGACCCATCCGTTCGTGGTACGCCGCGTCGCCTTTTTTCGGGAACACCTGGGTGGCAGCGTAGCTGGTGTCGAGGGTTTTCAGTGCGCCCATGGCGTCATCGCGCGGCGACAGTGCCGTGCGTTGCTGCGTCCAGTTCTGCGCCAGATTGCGCAGGCTTTCCAGACGCTCGTAGTTGGCCGAGAAACCACCGGCCCAGAGCATGCCGAACAGCACCAGCGCACCCAGTGCGCCGACGTACAACGCACGCTGGCCCCAGTGGATGCGGCTGCGCTCGCGCTTGTCCAGACCGGCCAGATCGGCCTCGGGGAAAATCACCCGGCTGAGCAAGTGATGGATGAAACGCGAACGACCGCTGCGCAGCGTCGGCAGCACGCCGGCGCTCATGCCCAGACTCGCGCCGATGCCGGCGGTGGTCGAATCCATTTCCTGAGTCAGGTGCGGTGCGCTGGTCAGGTAGAAGCCACGCAGTTGCGTCGCACGCTGGTAGCGGTTGCTGGTGAACGCCATGTCGACCAGCAGGCACAGACGCTCGCCGATCTGGCCCATCTGGTGCGGGAAGTCGAGGATGCGGCCACGGCGCTGGGTGTCGCGCTCGGAGTGCATGCGCATGATCACCTGGCTGTTGAGGCGACGCAGCAGCTCTTCGAACTCGTTGCGCAGCACCGTCACGTCGGTGCCGACCTGATCCTTGCGGAAACTGGTGCCCAGCACCTGATCGCTTTCTTCGCGAGTCAGTTGGTCGAAGAACTCATCGAAGCCCAGCAGCTTGTCGGCCTTGCTCAGCACCAGATACACCGGCACATCGACGTGCAGCTTCTGATAGACGTCTTGCAGACGCGCACGCACCTGGCGGGCCAGGGTTTCGATGTCCTGTTCGCTGCCACCGGTCAGGGTTTCCACCGGAATGGTCACCAGCACGCCGTTCAGCGGACGACCGCGACGACGCTTGCGCAACAGTTCCAGCAAGGTGGTCCAGGCGCTGCCGTCGACTTCCGCATCCGGCTGGGTCAGGTAGCGGCCGGCGGTGTCGATCAGTACACCGTGATCGGCGAAGTACCAGTCGCAATGACGGGTGCCGTGGGTGTCGCGGGTCAGTTTGCGGTCGATCTTGTTGATCGGGAATTCCAGCCCGGAGAAGTCCAGCAGGCTGGTCTTGCCGCTGGCCTGCGGGCCGATCAGCAAGTACCACGGCAAGTCATTGCGCCAGCGCTCGCTGCGGCCGCGATACAGGCTCGAAGTCTTGAGGGTTTTCAGGGCGTCCTTGAAACGCTCCTTCAACTCTTTCTGCTCTTCGTCGATCAACTCTTCGCGGCGGATACGGTCCTGGCCGTCTTCGGTTTCTTCGACGGCTTTCTTGCGGATACCGGCGCGCCAGCTGACGAAGACCATGGTCAGGCCCCAGATCAGGAACAGCACGCTGATGGTCAGCAGACGCGAAGTCGCGCTTTCCCAGAACTTGTAGTCATCCACTGCCAACAACGGGCCGACGAACCACACCAGCAGCGCCACGAACAGCACCAGCAGCAAGGTCCAGACCCAGGTCTGGCGCAGGAAGGCGCCGACTTTCTTGAAAAACTTTTTCATCACACGTCCCTGTTTACGGCTGCGACTGCGGCGAGGCCGCGGCCGGATCAAGCGGCTGATATGGTTGCAGAACGGTGTCGCGCTGCTCGCCCAAGACCCAGGCGAAGCCCGAATACATCATCACCAGACAGACGAAGGTGAACAGCACCACCATCCACGCCGGCACGATGCGCACCAGGTTGCGGCGCTGATCGTTGAGGCCTTCCCACTGCGGCGACAATTCGCGCGGCACGTCGCCACGCAACTGACGGATCTGCCGGTACAGGGCGTCGCGGATGCCTTCGAGTTCCAGCATGCCGCGCGCCTGCACGCGGTACTTGCCTTCGAAACCGAGGGACAGGCACAGGTACATCAGCTCCAGCATCGGCAGGTGCTTGACCGGGTTTTTCGACAGCCGATCGAGCAACTGGAAGAACTTCTCGCCACCGAAGGTTTCGTTGTGGAAGCTGCTGAGCAGGCTCATCTGCGACCACTCGCTTTCATTGCCCCACGGCGTGGTCACGACGGCTTCGTCGACCACGGTGCAGAGCACGTAACGGGCGGCCATCACCTGGCTGCTTTCGGCGCCGTTGTGCAGGGCGCGCACTTCGAACAGCTTGAGCCCGGCGGTCAGGCGCTCGTTGAGCGCGTAGAGGTCTTCGCGGGTTTCACTGTGCTTGAGGCGCACCACTTCCGACAGCAGTTCGGACGACGCCGCCACCAGCGAATTGAGGCTGATGTTGAAGGCCTCCGCCGGGCGCAGGCGCGCGGCGTAGATCATCCGTTCTTCCAGTTGCTCGAAGCGCGGTGGCGCGGCGAAGTCGGTCAGCGGACTCGCCGCCGGGCCATGGCCCTGACGGTCGAGCAGGACGGTTTTGTCGTCCTGGTTGTGTTCCATGTCCTTGATCATGTCGGTCAGTTCCTGATGGCCCAGAATTTCAGTTCAAGCTCGGCGAATTCGCCGGACACATGGAACGCGAAGCCGCCGGAGCGCTCGAGTTGTGCCAGGTCTTCGGAACTGAGTTCGAGGATGAAATAGGTTTTGTTGGAGTGGAACGCGATCTGCCGCGGGGCCACCGGCAACGGTTTGACCTTGATCCCCGGCAGGTGCAGGTTGACCAGTTGGCGGATGCGCTCCACCGGGCCGACCTTGAGGTGCGCAGGCAAGCGATTGCGCAGTTCTTCGGAGTCGCAGTTGGCACTGGCTGCCAGCACGAACGACGCCGAGCCCAGCAGTTTGTGGTCGTGCAGCGGCGACACGATGATCCCGTACTGACGCGCTTGCAGGATCAGTTCGATGGCGTGCTGTTCCAGCACCATCGACAGTACCTGACGGATCGACTCCATCAGCTTGCGGAAACTCGCACCCTGGTCGGCGTGGGAGTAACGGCTGTCCAGACGCGGGCGTTTGCTGTCGCTGGAGAACGTCGCCAGATCGCCGAGCATGGTCAGCAGCGTGCGGTACAACTCTTCCGGGTGAACCTGCTCCAGACCCAGGTAGTGGCGCAGCAGCAGTTCGGTGCGGTTGATCAGTTGCAACATCATGAAGTCGCCGATTTCCGCGCCGCCGACCTTGCCGTTCGAACGAATCCGTTCGGCAATGGTGTCGCCCCGGTGGCCAAGCATGCTGATCACTTCTTTCAGGCACGACAGCAGGTAGCTGGAGGCGTGGGCCTGAATGTAGGTCGGCACGAAATCCGGATCGAGGCTGATCACGCCGTCCGGTGTGGTGTCGAGCACGTCGCAGATCTTCAGCTTCACGTAGGCCTGGTCGCTCTGCTGCTCGCCGAGCAACAGCTTGAAGTCCGGGCGACCGCAACTGACCTGGCTGGCGGAATCATCACCGGCGTTGGAGTCGGCCACTTCGGCGTCATATGCGGTGTAACGCGCAAGAACGTCGGACTGCTCCGGGCGACGGGCCTCGATGTGGTTACCGGTGACCAGTGGCAGCGCCAGGTAGATCGGCGTGTTGCCGGTGTTCGGCGGCACGTCCAGCGCCAGCGGTTCGGTGTTGCCGCCGAGTTCGAACAGGCTGCCGTCCGGCAGAATTCCCGAGGCTTCACTGATCACCAGTTTGCCCATGTTGAGGAACTGCAGGTCGATCTCAAGGTTCAGGAAACCCCAGGTGTAGCCGCCCAGCAACCGGGTGCGGGTCTTCATCTGGTGATCATAGTAGCGGTCGTTGTGCTGGAAGTGCTGCGGACGCAGCAGCATGCCTTCCTGCCAGATGACTTTATGGGTATTCATGGTCAGTCATCCGCCTTGGCGAGCACTTCGTTGGTCTTGCGGATACCGGCCTGATCCAGGGTCAGATCGGCTTCGGTGACTTCCAGCGGTGTGATCGGGAACGTGTGGCGCCACTTGGTTTCCGGCAGGTCGCGGTACGCGGCGAGGATGCCGATGAAGCGGCTGCCCTCCTCCACGCTGAGTTTCAGCTCCACGGTTTCACCCGGGCGCAGTTCGAGTTCTTCGCTGGCCACCAGATCCGGGTTGAGGGATTCCTTGGCGCGTTCGTAGAGGCTGAAGAAATCGGCGTTCTCGAAGGTCACCGGGTGCTTGAGTTCGAACAGGCGCACCACGATCGGCGACGGACGACCGTTGAGGTCCGGGTTCAACTGATCGCTGCCGGTCAGCTTCAGGTTGATCTTGGTCACTTTCGAGTACGGCGACAGCGACGAGCAACCGGCGAGCAGCACCAACAGGGTGAGCGCGGTCAGCGTCTTGAAAAAAGCGGTCGAGCGGCGAGACATGCGCATCATCCTTGGTGGTCGGTGTGGAGGGTGGAGATCAGGCGGATCTGTTCTTCGTAGGCCTGGGCGAAGTCGCGAGCCAGCAGGCGCTCGCTCCAGTCGTCGTCCTGACGCAGCGCATGGTGATAACGGTTGAACGCTCTCCAGCGCCCGCCAGCGGTGGCGAGCAACGGCTTGTTGTCGCGCTCGAAACGCAGGGTCAGTTGCTCCGGCGAGAAGTGTTCCAGAGTGCCGCGCACCGCCGCGCGGCTGGCGGTCAGCAGCGCCACCTGATGCGCCTGCAAATCGCGGAACGCCCGGGAGATCGCCTGCTCGGCCGGCAGATGGCCCGGCTTGTGTGGCTGCAACAGGATGTCCAGCGCTTCGCTCGGGTCGACGGCGAATTTCAGCGGATTCTTGTTGGTGCCTTGCACGGTGGTCTGGGCCAGACGCAGTTCGTTCTTCAGCTCCGAACGGGTGCGCAGGCTCTGTTGCAGACCGCCGACGCTCTGGCGCAGCAGACGTGCAGCGTTCAGCGCGAGGGCTTCACGCTCGTCGTGGCTGAGGTTCTTCACGTTCACGCCAAGGGCCGCGCCGAATTTATCCCAGAAGGTTTCGCTCTGACGCTCGACCGCTTTCGGGGCCGGTGCCGGCTCAGGCGTGGGCTCGACGATCAGCTCCGGCACCATCAGGCTTTCCATGTCGATGCGCGCGTAGTCGGCGCGCTGACGGGAGTCTTCAGGGTCGGTCACCGGTGCGAGCATTTCCTCGAATTCCGAGTACACGCGCTCTTGCTGCTCCAGCGACTTCAGCGGGTCGAGGTCGAGGAACGCGTCATCCGGAATGATGCTGCCGGCGGCGCGTGGCAGACCGACTTCACCGTCGAACGTCGCCGGGTCGCGCACCAGTCGTGCGCGAATCTCGAAGTCGCCCAGCACGTAGGTGCTGCCGTGCTCGATGCGCACCGGTTCGCCCTTGTGCAGGCGTGCGCCGCTGTCGCCGTCCTGTACACCGTTGCTGCTGGTGTCGGTCAGGAAGAACGAACCCTCGCGATAGCTGACAATCGCGTGGTGATTGGACAAGTGACGCTTGCGGTCAGGGATGATCCAGTCGCAGTCCTCGCCCCGCCCGATCACGCCGCCGGCCTGTTTGAAGGTCCGCTGGCACAGCTCGGTGGGCACGAACTGCTTGGTGTTCAGCATTTCGAAAACCAATTCCATGTTTGATGCTCCTTGCGGTCACTTGCCGCGATTGACCGCCTGCGGATCACCCAACGGGCGGTAATCGTTATCGTTGAATTTGTAATTGCCGCTGCAACCGCCGAGGCCGCATAGAACGACGAGGGTCAGCAGGACAGCGTGCCAGTGACGAACAGACATCAGAGGGTCTCCAGGTGTAGACAAAGCACAAAGCGCCGACCCTCACGGGCGGCGCTGAAATAGGTGTTCGAGGTGAATCCGACGGACTTTCGCCTACCCATCAAAATCACCCAGATTGATGTTCAAGCGGCCGAGCCGGTACAGCAGCGTGCGGCGCGGCAAGCCCAGTTCGCGGGCGGCGAGCGTCTGATTGCCGTCGTTCTTGCGCAGGCAATCGAGCAGCAGATTGCGTTCGACCGCTTCCAGTCGTTCGCGCAGATTGAGGCCGCAGTGGTCTTCCGGCACCGGCGCCGATTCCAGACGCAGCGAGAAATGTTCGGCCAGCAACTCGCCGCCCTCGCACAACAGCACCGCCCGCTCGACCAGGCCTTTGAGTTCACGCACGTTGCCGGGAAAGGTGTAGCCGGACAGGTGTTCAAGCGCTGCGTCCGACCAGCGCACCGGATCACGTTGCAGGAAAGTGCAGGCCTTATCGGCAAAGTGCTTGGCCAGGTCGAGGATGTCGCCTTCGCGCTGACGCAGGGCCGGCAATTCGATCGGGAATTGCGCGAGACGGTAGTACAGGTCCTCGCGGAATTTGCCTTCGCTGACCAGCACCGACAGATCGCGGTGCGTTGCAGCGATGATGCGCACGTCGATCTTGTGCGTGTCGTTGGAACCCAGCGGACGGATCTCGCCTTCCTGCAACACGCGCAGCAACTTGGCTTGCAGCGACAGCGGCATGTCACCGATTTCGTCGAGCAACAGGGTGCCGCCGTTGGCCGCGTCGAACAGCCCGGCGCGGTCGCGGTCGGCACCGGTGAACGCACCTTTGCGGTAGCCGAACAGCTCGCTTTCCAGCAGGTTTTCCGGGAACGCCGCGCAGTTCTGCACGATGAACGCCTGGGACCGGCGCGGGCCGCAATCGTGGATCGCCCGCGCGACCACTTCCTTGCCGGTGCCGGTCTCGCCGCGCAACAGCACGGTGTACGGGCTGTGCAGGACTTTGCTGATCAGCGAGTAGGTCTGGCGCATTGCCGCGCTCTTGCCGATCAGGCCGTAGCCGCTGGCACTCGGCAGGCTGCGCACGACCGGCGCGGCCGCATCCACTGGCTGGCGCAGGCGTTGCAGCAAGTGCAACTGACCAAGCACGAACGAGCCGAGCTGGCCGAGAGAATCGGCAAACCCTTGCAGGTTGATGTGGCGACGGCTGGCGCACAGCAACAGGCCTTCGACGGCCTTCTGCTGATTGACCAGAGGCACGCACAACAGCGACTGCCATGGCGTGGACGAGGCCGGCAGAAAACTGGTTTCGTGCAGGCTGCCGCCCAGGTCGTCGAAGCACACCACGCGGTTCTGGCACAGGGCGAACTGCAACAGTTGCTCGCCGTTGTAGTCCGCCGGCAGGCTCGCCGCGCTGCGCGGTTGCAGCACGCCGTCGAGGCATTCGGCGTTCATCCCCAGCGACGTGTGCGTGGCATCCAGCAAGTACAGCTGCGTCAGTTCGCAACCGCTCAGCCCGGCCAGACCGCGCACGAAGTCACCCAGCAGCGCAGCACCGTCCGCCGCCCGCGACAGGCTGGCGAACTGCGCCAGCAAGGCTTCGGCATAGAGCAGTGGCTGCGGCACTTGAGTGAACATCACACTCACCTCAGGCGAACTCGCAGGTCACGCTGGCTTCACCGTCAAGCGTCGCATGCACGCGCTTGAGGCTTTCACCGGTGGCCATGGCGTCGAGCAAGCGGTCGGCCACCAGCGGCAGCACGTGCTGGTCGAGCAAGTGGTCGATCAGGCGTGCACCGCTTTCGCTTTGGGTGCAGCGCTCGGACAGGTGATCGACGAGGTTCTGGCACCAGGTGAAGTCCAGCTGGCGACGGTTCAGACGCTCGCCCAGACGACCGAGCTTGATCTCGATCAGCTCGCGCAGCACCGGGCCGCCGACCGGGTAGTACGGCACCACTTTCATCCGCGCCAGCAGCGCCGGTTTGAAGTGTTTGCTGAGCACCGGGCGAATGGTTTCTTCCAGCACTTCGGCGGTCGGACGCGCGCCGTCTTCGCAGAGGTCGCTGATCTTGTCGCTGCCCAGGTTCGAGGTCATCAGGATCAGCGTATTGCGGAAGTCGATCTCGCGCCCTTCGCCGTCGTTGGCCACGCCTTTGTCGAAGATTTGGTAGAACAGGTTGAGCACGTCCGGGTCAGCCTTCTCGACTTCATCGAGCAGCACCACCGAGTACGGCTTCTGGCGCACGGCTTCGGTGAGCATGCCGCCCTCGCCGTATCCGACGTAGCCTGGCGGTGCACCGATCAGGCGGGAAACGGTGTGTTTCTCCTGGAACTCGGACATGTTGATGGTGGTGATGAAGCGGTCGCCGCCGTACAGCAGGTCGGCAAGTGCCAGAGCGGTTTCGGTCTTGCCGACGCCGCTCGGGCCGACCAGCAGGAACACGCCGACCGGTGCGTCAGGCTTGTTCAGGCCGGCAGCGGTGGCGCGCATCGAGCGATCCAGGGCGTGCACGGCTTGTTCCTGACCACGGATGCGGGTGCGCAGGTCGGTGGCGAAGCTCGCGACCTTGGCGTTGTGTTCGCGGGCCAGTTGCGCCAGTGGCACGCCGGTCCAGGCGCTGATCACTTCGGCCACCAGACGCGGGCAGACTTCGAAGCTGACCAGACGCTCCTTGACCTGAGCGGCGGTCAGGGCGCTGTGGGTTTCGTTGAGTTGCGCTTCCAGCGCTTCGACGCTCTGGCCTTCTTCAACCTCAGCAGCAACGGTTTCGATCACCGCGCCTTCGGCGTCTTCTTCAACGGTGACCACCGGCTCGACCGCAGCGGCTTCACGGGCCTTGGCCAGTTGCTGGCGCAGTTCCAGCAGGCGCTCGGCCAGTTGTTTCTGCTCGGTCCACTGGGTTTCCAGTGCGACCATTTCGGTTTCGGCTTCGTCCAGACGCGTTTCCAGTGCCTCCAGCGCTTCGTGGTCGATCAGCAAACCGGCTTCGGCATCGCGACGCAGGGCCTGACGCTGACGGCCACCTTCAGCCAGCTCGCCACGCAGGCGTTCCAGGCTTTCCGGAGCCGCAGCGAGGCTGATGCGAACACGGGCGCACGCGGTGTCGAGCACATCGACAGCCTTGTCCGGCAGTTGGCGGCCGGCCAGGTAACGGGCGGACAGCTCGGCTGCGGAAACCACCGCGTCGTCCCGCAGGTAGATGCCGTGGCTCTTCTCGTAGACCTGAGCCAGGCCACGCAGGATGGTCACGGCTTCGCTCACGGTCGGTTCGTGCAGTTGAACCGGTTGGAAACGACGGGCCAGCGCCGGGTCTTTCTCGAAGTATTTCTTGTACTCGGCCCAGGTGGTCGCGGCGATGGTGCGCAGCTCGCCGCGCGCCAGCGCCGGTTTCAGCAGGTTGGCCGCGTCGGAACCGCCGGCATTGCCGCCCGCGCCGATCAGGGTGTGGGCTTCGTCGATGAACAGGATGATCGGCTTCGGCGAGGCTTTGACCTCGTCGATCACGCCTTTCAGACGACGCTCGAATTCACCTTTGACGCTGGCGCCCGCCTGCAACAGGCCCATGTCCAGCGACAGCAGCTCGACGCCCTTGAGCACTTGCGGCACTTCACCGGCAGCGATGCGCGAGGCCAGGCCTTCGACGATGGCGGTTTTACCGACCCCGGCTTCACCGACCACGATCGGGTTGTTCTTGCGGCGACGGGCGAGGATGTCGACCATCTGGCGGATCGCGCCATCGCGGCACAGCACCGGGTCGAGTTTGCCGTCGCGGGCCTGTTGGGTCAGGTTGTGGGTGAAGCGCTCAAGCAACGACTCGCCTTGAGCGGCCGGTTTGCCGTTGGCCGCTGCCTGAGGTTGTTGCGACAGGGCAAATTCCTTCAGGCGATCGATGTTCAGTTTGGCGAGCAACGGCTGGTAGCGGCTGCCGGCGTAGCGCATCGGGTTGCGCAACAGCGCGAGGATCAGCGCCGCGTCTTCGACCGAGGTCTGGCCCAGCTCAAGGTTGGCCACCAGCAGCGCGTCTTGCAGCCACTGCACCAGCTCCGGGGCGAATACCGGGTTGCGCGAAGCGCTGTGCTCGACCCGCGATTGCAGGGCGGCGCTCAGTTCGCCGGCATCAACGTCGGCATCCTGCAGTGCGCGGGAGAGCAGACCGTTCGGGCGCTCCAGCAGGCCGAGCAGCAAGTCTTCGACCAGAATCTTGCTGCCGCCACGGGCCACGCAGCGCTCGGCCGAACGCTCCAGATCGCGACGGGTTTCGGCGTCCAGCGCCTGGATGAGTTGTTGCAGGTCTACGTTGATCATGGCTCACGTCCTTAATGAATTTTGCTGCCCAGGGTCACCACGCCGTCTGCTTTTTCGCAGCCCAGCCAACTGGTCCACCCCAGGCGACAGTCGTTCTTCTCGCCAATGCGCAGTTCGCGGATTTCTTCCGGGCGCAGCACCAGGCGAATGTCGTAATCGAGCGGGTCACGCAGGGTGAACCGCACCAGCGCGCAGAGCGGCTGGTAACCGAAACCGATGGGCAGGAATTCGTGGAAGCGTTCCCAGTCGAGTTCGGTGATGTGAATGCGGAATTTGCCGCTGCGATCGCGCACGCGTTCGCCCAGCACCAGGTCTTCACCCAGCACGCTGTTGGCGAAGCCGAGGCGGTTGCGCTGTTCTTCGAGGATTTCCACGCGGCGCTCGATGCACTGCTCGATCACCAGTTCTTCGTGCTTGAAGTAGTAACGCAGCACCGCTTCGATCAGCGCCGCCGAGTGCGCCCGCAAACTGAGCAGGCCGAGGTACGGCAGCAGGCGTTTCCAGTTCAGTTCCTTGGCCTTGCGGATCTCGTCGCCGCCGAGGCCGATCAGGGCGAACAGTTGCGAGGAGAACGGGTCGACCGCGCCGCTCTGGAAGCTCGCGCGGTAACGGTATTTGCGCCAGATCGGCAGCATCAGCCGTTGCAGGCGATGGTGGAACAGGTCGAGGAAGTTGCGCGTCGGGTTGCCGTCTTCGCTGTCGCCCAGGGCTTGCTCGCCGTAGAACGCCGGCAGCGGCGAACCGGAACCGACCAGGCCGATCAGGTTGAAGCGCAGGCGCGCGCGCATCTGCCCGTGCTCTTCGAAAAACTCCACGCGATCGACGTCGCTGCGCGGAAATCCGAGGCTCGGGTTGGCCTGGAATTCCAGCTGGTCGTACAAATCGTCTTCGCTCAGGTACGGGTGCGCATCGCGCAGCCGGTCGATCACCAGCAGCACGGCCTGAAACAGCGAGTACTCGCGTATTACCTTCGTCAGCCCGCTTAAAGCAGGGGCTGCAGGCCCATACGTGGTGTCCATTGGTACACCTCTCCCTGTGTGCTTTTTACCCGCAGCTCATGGAATGAATTGAGACTGGCGTAAAGCGCGAAAAACTCGTTGAGAACCGAGGCGAAGACGAACAGGTCGCCCTCACCGATATACCCTTCCGGGTCGATGGTCAGTTCGGTGCGCAAACCGCGCACCGGCAGACCACGGTGCAGCCGGTCCACGTGGTGATGCTTGATGTGCTTGAGGCCGCCGAGCAGGCGTTTGCTGACCTTCTCCGCGTGCTGATCGTAGTAGCGCGGCAGGTCGTAGGTTTCGAGAATCACCTTCAGTGCATTGACGTCGGCCAGCGACAGATAGTTAAGCGACATGTTGCTGATCAGCTTCCACAGGAATTCACGGTTCAGCGGCGGCGCGAAACTGGAAGTGGCCGGGGTGATGTTGCGGAAACTCAGGAACTCCGGGGTCTCTTCGCAGGCCATGCAGATCTGCCCGAGCTTGAGTTTGCGCGGCAGGTTCTGGTTGGTGCAGACCAGCTCGATCGACAGGGTTTCATGGGCTTCGGTGTGGCGGATACCGAAGCTCAGGTAGGTGTCGAGGCCGTCGTGCAGCAGCGACGAACGCTGACGGATGCTGTAATGCGGACGGCTGTTGGGCACGTCGAAACTCGGGTCGTGCTCGAAGGATTCGAACGGCACGTACTCCTGATAGCCGAGGCCGCCGGGTTTCCAGCCGGTCACGGTCTCCACCGAGAACACGCCGCAGTTTTCCAGATCGTATTCGGCCGGCAGCAGCAGGTATTCGTCCTGTTTGCCGTCGAGGCGGATCGGCAGTGCGTCGTGCTTGAACAGGTTGACGATCGGCGTGCAGAACAGCTTCACGTTATCCAGGGTCGGACGCATGCGCATGATGCCGCTCTTGCGGATATCGAAGCGCAATTCCAGGCCGCGCATCTGCTTGAGGGTGTCTTCCGGCAGCGCCTTGAGAATGTCCAGGCCGTGGACATCGACGAACAGGAATTTGTCCTGGAAGGCGAAGTATTCCTGCAGGTAGCGATAGCCGCGGAAGGTGTTCAGCGGATACGGGATCAACGCTTCTTCTTCGGCAAAGCCCACTGGCTTCACGCGGTCGCCCGGAATCTTGAACGCCATCGGCTTGCCGCTCACGCCATCGATCGGCTTGCCGGCGCCGTCAAGCGGGATCAGTTCGATGCCCTCGAGGTTGCGCAGCAGGCTCAGGTAGAGCATCTGGCTGATATAGCGCTCACCGGCAAAGTGCAGGCGCAGCTTGCTCAGCTCCAGCTCGCCGAGGTGGCCGTCGGCACTCATCTCAAGACGCAGGCTGAGCAGCGAACCGTCACCCTTCACCGAGTAGTTCAGTGCGGCCAGATCCAGTGCCATGACTTCGGTCGGGTAGCAGGTGCGGAAGCGGCAGCGCACGTCTTCGATCGGCACGCTCTCGATCGGCGTGTCACGCTCGACCTTCAGCGCCGGCCCGGAACGCTTGAGCGGATCGAACTGCAGAATGCTGAACGCCGGCAGCGGACGCATGTAGTTCGGCCACAGCAATTGCATCAGGGAGTGGCTGAGCTCCGGCAACTCGTCATCGAGTTTCTGGCGCAGCCGCCCGGTCAGAAACGCAAAGCCTTCCAGCAACCGCTCCACATCCGGATCCCGCCCGGCCTGCCCCAGGAACGGCGCCAACGCGGGACTACGCTCGGCGAAACGGCGGCCCAGTTGGCGCAGTGCGGTGAGTTCGCTTTGGTAGTAGTGGTTAAAGGACACGGGTTACCTGCCTGGTAGTGGAACTCATCAAAAAAATATCCTGTAGAGCGCGACTGCCAGCCCGGACACCACCTAGCCCACGATGAGCAAGGCAACGGCTCCTCGCACACGGTTCACAGACATTGCGAAAATCCATCGCCCTCATAATTATTGGTCCTTCGATTTTTCAGGTGTCATCGCCATGCTGGTGTGCAGATAAAGCTCTACACCATCAAACCCGACAATCCCGGCAGCACTTAGTGGATAGCCGTCTTTTGTGCCATAGCGAACCCAGCCTTCTGACCATATCTCGCCACTTTCGTGACGGACTTGCACGTAGTAGTCCGGGGCCTCGGCTTTGGCGATCTCGACAAATACGCCACCATCTTCAGCCCCCACCCAATGTGCGTTGGGGTGAGCGATCAACGTCGGCGGGTTAGATCGTTCCATTCGCAGCAATACTGCTAACAAAACCACAATCGCCAGAAGTCCAACGGAACTAAGGAAAGCAACAAGCAACTTAAGAGCTGGATGCGCTCTGTTGGTGCAATTGCACAAAACTCCCTCTTTCCCTAGCCCAGACATCAATTTTCCAGCACCTTGTAAGGCGTATTACTGATAAACAGATCAAGCCAATGTTTTCTCGGATTAGATAGCGCCAACGTGAATTCCTTGCTTCCCTTATCCAGCTCAATGAATACAACACCGACCGCCTCATCATCCTCATCGGCATTCATATCCAGTGAAACATCAGAAAAAAGAGGAGTTCGATAAGTACGAGCAGGGTTATTCAAATCCGTAAAGCGCAAGTACACCGAATCTCGTGGAGTCAAAAGCGAACTCGCCGGAATAGACTCTATAAGATATTGTCCGGACGGACTCTTTTTTGAGACATCAGGCGCACGACTCAAAATACCATTTACTACAAAAGCAACAGCGATTACCAAGCTAGCTAGCAGCGCTGCAAAATTTATAAAAAGCTTACGCCATGAGTTCATTTAGAAATGACCTCAATAGGAGCGACTGATACACTTTCGTACAAGATGTCCGAATAAACGCGAAAGTCTCCGCCTTTTTTATTTTGATCCCGATAGTCACGAAAATCGCTATTTTGAACAAGTATGTAATGCTTGCCTTCTAACTCTCTATAACGACGTACGGCTTCTTCTTTCTGCTGAGGCGATTGCTGCCCCGTGACCTGCTTGTACGTGGACTCAGCCATCACAGAATTCATTTCGGTAGCGAGCTTGGCGTTTGTTTTAAAACCGACAACGGGATCAGCAATCAATTTATCAAAGTTCCAATAGCCTAGAACCTGGCTAAAAAGAGCAATGCCATCATTAAAGTCGTAAGCATCTTCAATATAAAAACCAATTTTTGATGGCGTAAAAACAATGCTCTTACCTGTCACGACGACTGAGCCTTCGGCAATGACACGCAAATTGAAGTTAGCGAGCGCTGCTCGAAGCTCGTTTACGTCATCAGCCCCGGTCTGTTCGAACTCGACAACTTTATTATTGGAGTAACCAAACTTTTCAGCAGCACTTGCCACTCCATTAAAAGCCAGTGGATAACAGCCAGGAGCGCTATTGGAAAAAGCTTTGCGCAATCTCTGCTTTATTAGATCGGTCCCAAGCGGGCTATTCCAATTCGCCTTCAGTTGTTTGAATGCGGTATTTGCACGCTCAAACCCAAGGACCCAACTCATTTTTACTATGGACTCTTCGATGTACTCTGCCGGTGCAAAAGCTTCATGCCTTTTAACAGCATCATCCATCCCACCACTTTCGTTTGGCCACGGTTTGCCATTGAACCAATGGGCCATCAGATCCGCTGCAACAGGCCAGTTGAGTTTTCTCATCGTGTTCGGAATATCAGTAATCTTGAACTGACGTGCAGTAGCAGTCTGGCCGGACTTGTTACTCGCCGGAGTCATTGTCGTTGCTACTGTCGTTGCAGCCATCTTCACATCCCTCTGATATCACTTCACGTAAATTTCGCCAGTTTTAAAGTTCAACAACTAAGCGAGAACAACCCTACTCTGTGGCTCTATGATCAGCTCAACCGCTTCTGCAGTAGTGGAAAACACTTTTTGAGTTTTCCCGTCGGCACCTGTCACACCGTTTATGATTTTCCCCGAAGCTGTTTTAAGTGTGTATTCCACCCCAGCTAGCGGCTTGCCTGTCTCTTCGCAATTGATCACGAAGTGCTCGTTAAATGGCCATTTGAGTTCAACCGGCAACGGCGGCACAAACGGCGCCGGCGAATGTGAATTGCCGATAATCACCGTCCCGGAACCGGCAGTGACTTTGTTGCCGTGAGAGCCCACGGAATCCACAGTGACAGCAGACTTGCCATTGATTTTCACCGTCGTGGCCAAACCGCCGACCATCGCACCACCACACGCGGAGGCATCGCCTTCGCGGGCGGCCGCGAGGCCGTCGAAGAACACGTCGCCGGAACCGGCGGCGATCGGGTTGGTGCCGTGGCCGGGGAGCGGGCAAGCGGTGGGGTCGGATACGCGTGCTGCAGGTTTGCCAGACATCGGGGTTCTCCTTAGTTGACCTTCACTTGACCGCTGCCATCCAGGCGCGCGGAGAAACTGACCTGACGCTTGAACCCCTCGACTTCCAGCAGGCCTTCGATGCTGAAGGCCAGGCGGAGCTGATCGTGGTCACGCGGCAGGGAAATGACACGCACGTTGCTCAGGCGCGGCTCGTAGGCTTCGATGAAGCTTTCGATGGCCAGGCGGGCCTGACTCAGGGAGTCGTGCAGGCTCAGGCGCATGTCATTGAGATCGGGCAACCCGTAGTCGGACAGCGTTTGCACGCTGCCGGCCCGGGTGCTGAGCATTTTGGCCAGATGGGCAGCCACCGACGCCATGGCCGAAGCCTCGAGGCTCCTGCCCTTGCGTAGTTCCGCGTCGCCGTTGAGGCGTTCGAAAAGGCTGCCGTATCCGTCCATGAGTCGCTCTTACTCTTTGTCCAGCTTGCCAACCAGCGACAGGGTGAAATCGGCACCCATGTACTTGAAGTGCGGGCGCACGTTCAGGCTGACGCGGTACCAGCCCGGCTCGCCTTCAACGTCGCTGACGATCACTTGCGCAGCGCGCAGCGGACGACGGCCACGCACTTCGGCGCTCGGGTTTTCCTGGTCGGCCACGTACTGGCGGATCCACTTGTTCAGTTCCAGCTCGAGGTCGGTACGTTCTTTCCACGAACCGAGCTGCTCGCGCTGCAGCACTTTCAGGTAGTGAGCCAGGCGGTTGACGATCATCATGTACGGCAGTTGGGTGCCGAGCTTGTAGTTCAGCTCTGCAGCCTTGCCTTCTGCGCTGATGCCGAAGAACTTCGGCTTCTGCACCGAGCTTGCGGAGAAGAACGCCGCGTTGTCGGAGCCTTTACGCATGGTCAGGGAGATGAAGCCTTCCTCGGCCAGTTCGTATTCACGACGGTCGGAAACCAGAACCTCGGTAGGAATCTTGGTTTCGATTTCGCCCATGCTTTCGAAGTGGTGCAGAGGCAGGTCTTCAACGGCGCCGCCGCTCTGTGGGCCGATGATGTTCGGGCACCAGCGGAACTTGGCGAAGCTGTCGGTCAGCTTGGTGCCGAACGCGTAAGCGGTGTTGCCCCACAGGTAGTGCTCGTGGCTGTTGGCAACGTTTTCCTTGTACACGAACGATTTGACCGGGTTTTCTTCCGGGTCGTACGGGTTACGCAGCAGGAAACGCGGCACAGTCAGGCCAACGTAGCGGGAGTCTTCCGAGGTACGGAAGCTCTGCCATTTGGCGAATTGCGGGCCTTCGAAGTGATCTTTCAGATCCTTCAGGTCCGGCAGACCGGTGAAGCTTTCCAGGCCGAAGAATTTCGGGCCGGCGGCGGCGATGAACGGCGCGTGGGACATGCAGGCTACGCTGGACACGTACTGCATCAGCTTCACGTCCGGCGAGCTTGGGGACATGTAGTAGTTGGCAATGATCGCGCCAACCGGCTGACCACCGAACTGGCCGTATTCAGCGGTGTAGATGTGCTTGTACAGGCCCGACTGCATGACTTCCGGCGAGTCTTCGAAATCGTCCAGCAGGTCTTCTTTGGAGACGTTGAGGATTTCGATCTTGATGTTTTCGCGGAAGTTGGTGCGGTCGACCAGCAGTTGCAGGCCACGCCACGACGATTCCAGGGCCTGGAAGTCCGGGTGGTGCAGGATTTCGTCCATCTGACGGCTGAGCTTGGCATCGATCTCGGCGATCATGCGGTCAACCATGGCTTTCTTGACCGGCTCACCGTTGTTCTGCGGCTTGAGCAGCTCTTCGATGAACGCCGACACACCGCGTTTGGCGATGTCGTAGGCTTCGTCGTCCGGCGTCAGGCGGGTTTCGGCGATGATGCTGTCGAGGATGCTGTATTCGCCGTTTTCTGCGGCGTTCTGTTGTGCTGCGCTAGTGCTCATTGTGTTGGCTTCCTTGGCTGCTGGAGTCTCAAGCGTCCGGAGCTGCGGCGTTCAGGCCCAGCTCACCGAGTACGCGACCGCGGGATTCATCGTCGGCGAGCACGCCTTCGATGGCTTTACGGAACGCAGGTGCGTTACCCAGCGGGCCTTTGAGGGCCACCAGCGCGTCGCGCAGTTCCATCAGTTTTTTCAGCTCGGGCACTTGCTCGACCAGACTGGCCGGGTTGAAGTCCTTCATGGAGTTGACGCGCAGTTGCACAGCCAGCTCGTCGGCCTCGCCATCTTCCTGCAGACGGTTCGGCACGCTCAGCGTCAGACCCAGCTCTTGCTTGGCCAGCACTTCGTCGAAGGTCATCTTGTCGATGCTGATCGGCTTGCGATCCTCGATCTTGCGATCGTCCTTGCGGTGGGTGTAGTCACCGATTGCCAGCAGCTTCAGCGGCAGTTCAATCTCTTCCTGAGCACCGCCGGTGGCGGGTTTGAAGGTGACGTTGATGCGTTCCTTGGGGGCTACCGAGCCTTCTTTGGCCATGGCTTTTCTCCTTGCGGTTGTGGCCCTGGGGCCTATTCGAGTACCACTTCGAGGTCGAGGTGGCACAGCCTGCGATAAATCTCTTCCTTGCGTTCACGTACGGCATGGTTCTGCGGTAACAACTCGCAGCAACTGTGCAGCAGGTGCAGCACTTCCAATGCAAGATCGGGCTCCCAGGCGTGCAGACCTGAGTCCTGTAATGTCTGATCGAGGGTTTCGAGCTGGTTCTTGGCCAGCTCGTATTTCTTGGCCAGGAAACACAGCCGCGCGAGGGCGAACTGCCAGAAGAAGCGTTCGCGGCCGCCGTGCGCCGATTGCAGGCCCTGCTTGAGGAGCTGAACTGCGGGCTTGAGGCCTTCCTTGCGCAGGATCGGCTGGACTTCTTCGAGGGCCTTTTCCCAGGCCGGCTGGGTTTCGGCGTTCTCGGTCTCGACCTTGCGCGGTGCGCTGGCGCTTTGCAGGTGCGGCATGACGTTGCCGGCGATCCACGCCCGGGTGGACGGATCGGCGAACGGCGCGCCGTCATGGAAACGCAGCTCGATGATGCCGGGCAGGCGTTGAATCAAAAGCGCGAAGTGGATTTCCACTTCGCGCATGGCCAGCTCGGCGTTGAGGTTCTGGAGACATTCCCAGACCATCCTCTGGCCATCGAACCAGAACGGCGCCTTCGCCAGGCTCGCCTCCAGTTCCACCAGCAAGTCGGCGTATTTGCCCTGATCGAAACGGTCCTGATACTGCTTGAGCTTGTCCACCGGCAACCCGCGCAGCACGGTGATCTGCTCGGCGTTGCGCTCGGGCACCGCGTCGATCGTCATCCACAGCAAGGTGCGGTTGAGGCGCAGGGCGCGCAGGTCGGTGGCTTTCTGCTTGAGCCACCAGGCGCACAGCGGGCGGGCGCTTTCCTGCTGGGCGCGCAGGGCCTTGTGGGCTTCTTTCTCGTTGTCGATCGGCGCGCCGGGCGCCAGCAACTGGCTGGCGGCCTGCTTGACCTGCGCCACCGCCGCCCCCACCACACCGGGTGCCGGCTGGTTGTCGGCGGCGCGCTGGATCATGGTTTTCAGGCGGCGGGAGAGCGGCAGCAGCAGCGGCGCATCATCGCCCAAATGCTCGGTGCAGGCGGCGTCGAGACCGGACAGATGCTCGGACAACTGCCGGAACATCGGCAGCTGTTCCTTGATCGCGATATTTTCGGTGATCACCTGCTCAAGACGCGGCACCAGCCAGCCGATGGCGGCGGCCCGGGTGCGGGGTTTGAGCGGGTGAATCTCGGCCCAGTGGTTTTCCGACAAATGGTGCAGAAAACCGAGGCCGGCCAGCAGGCCGGGGAAGGATTCACGCTGGTACAGCGACCAGGTCAGCCAGGCGCCGACACGCAAATCCTTGGATTGGGTACGCAGGAGGTTTTCGCTGTTTTCGCGAATTTTCAGCCAGTCGATCTGCCCGCTTTCGTGCATCGACGAGGCTTTGGCCAGCTCGCTTTCCAGGGCCTCGAATTCGCTCGAGAAACGAACGTCTTCGCCCGCAAAATTCTCTTTGGAAACAGAGACTTTAGCGAGTTCGAGGTAATGGGCGGAAAGTTTGCTTGAGTAGGACATCCATGGCCTTTATCAGGATTACGGTCGTGCGCCTATTGGAGTTGCAGCGGCGCGGGACAGTATCGAAGAGCAGTCGGAAGACTCATCCAATTGAGTGTTTGCTCTTTCAAGTGCGCGCATCGTAATCACTATGATGGCCACTAGCAAGCATCTGATTAAACAACAAGACGAACTGTTCATTGGGCGCTGTAGGAGATCGCCCTATATGTGACAGGGGTTTCCCTGATGTCCCTTTATATTTCACTTTTAAGCCTATCCCTTCCGAAAGCATTGGACCAGAGCGGCCGGCGCGCGGCATCGAGAACATCTGCACGCTCGTTCCACAAGTAAGCGGCGAAAGCATGACAAACCCCGAAAAAATTTGAAGTAGGACGCTTCCGAAAATACACCGCCATTTATTAACAAATGACTGGCGACAACAGACAACATTAAAAGTGCCATCAATTTGATGGCATTTATATGTTTAAGAGTCCTGGATCCTTGCCTGCATAAGACTATTACGCAGGATTCCAATCATTCGCCGTCACTTTCTCACAGCCATTTCCCACAATTTCTACGTTGTTTTACAACCCGGAAAGCTCCGACTTAAACAAGCGATCCTTCTTACATAAATCTGTTTAACGCCTTGTTAGCGTGCCGGCCAATGTTCGCGTGCGCTGACCAGGGAGGGTTTCGACATCACGCCGTCTTCCCCTCTCTGCTTAAGGACAAGCGTATGCCTGGAGCTGTCAGTTCTGCGCACTTTGCGCTGCAGATTCCTGCCGTTCGCAACGATTTCAAGGTGCTGGCCTTCGAAGGCACAGAGACCGTCAGTACCCTTTATGCCCTCCACGTCGAACTGGTCAGTGAAGACCCCGACTTCGATATGGAAGGCCTGCTCAGTCAGCCTGCCTTCCTGCAGTTCGGCCTCAACGGCGAAGGTATTCACGGGCGCATCGAAGATGTGTTGGCGGGTGAGTCGGAAAAACGCCTGACCCGCTATCGCCTGACACTGGTGCCGAACCTCCACTATTTGCAGTTCAGTCACGATCAACGGATTTACCAGGAGCAGACTGTCCCGCAGATCATCACGCAAACGCTCAAACGACATGGCATCCTCGCCGATGCGTTCACCTTTCATGTCCAGCCCCTCGCGGCACGGGAGTACTGCACCCAATACGGCGAAAGTGATTTCGAGTTCATTCAGCGCTTGTGTGCCGAGGAGGGCATCGCCTGGCATCACCAGCACTCCGCGCAAGGCCATTTGCTGGTGTTCACCGATGACGCGGTGTTCCTCCCGACTTTGCGCGCCACACCCTATCGCCGGGATAGCGGGATGGTCCCGGAATATACGGTGGTCAGCAGGTTTTCCGTGCGCGCCGCCGCTCGGACAAGCCGGGTCACGCGACGCGACTATGACCTGAGGCGACCGACGCTTTTACTCGAAAGCCGCTTCAGCGCCGGATTCACGCCGACGCTTGAGGACTACCGATACCCGCTGCTGCTGGAGAACGAAAAGCGCGGCAAGCAGCTGGCCCGTCAGGCTCTGGAACGCCATCGCGCCGACTATGAAATGGCCGAGGGTCAAAGCAACCAACCGACCCTGCGCTGTGGCCATCTGCTTGAACTGACCGAACACCCTCGTCAGAAATACAACGGTCTGTGGCTGCTGCTCGGTGTCACCCACACCGGACGGCAGCCGCAAGTTCTGGAGGAGTCGGCCAGCAGCGAAACTCAATCGGCGGACGGTTTTACCCAAGGCTATCGCAACACCTTCCGCGCGATTCCTGCCGAAGTAGTGTTCCGCCCGCCACTGCCCGCACGCCGGTCACCGCTGGTCAGCCAGACCGCTCGAGTAACCGGCCCCAAAGGGGAAGAGATCTACTGCGATGAGTTCGGCCGCGTAAAAGTCGAATTCCACTGGGACCGCGCCGAATTCAACAGTGAGCGCAGCAGTTGCTGGGTGCGGGTGGCGTCGAGCTGGGCCGGTAACGGTTTCGGTGCCGTCATCCTCCCCCGCATCGGGATGGAAGTGGTGGTGACCTTCGAGGAAGGTGATCCCGACAAGCCGCTGATTACCGGCTGCGTGATCAACAAGATAACCCCCGCGCCGTACAAGCTTCCCGAGCACAAGACCCGAACCGTGCTGCGCAGTCGCAGCTCGCCTGACACGGGTGGCTACAACGAACTGACGCTTGAAGATCGCGCCGGTCAGGAACTGGTTTACCTGCGCGCCCAGCGCGACATGGAGCGGCAGGTTCTCCATGACAGCCGGCTGGCGGTCGGGCGCGATCGTTGGGAAAGCATCCAGGGCAGCAGCCAGACGACGGCCGGAAAAATCATCACCGTCGAGGCGGGCCAGCAGGTGCAGATCAAGGCCGGCGCCAGCGTGGTGCTGGATGCCGGCGCCAGCATCACGCTGAAGGCGGGCGGTCACCACATCGTGATCGACAGCGGCGGGATCTTCAGCAGTACCGAGATGGTGGCGAGTGGAAAGACGTCCGCCAGCGGAACCGTTGATCATCCAGAAGCCGCGATGGCGGGTGCCTTGGCCGCAGGACCAGCAACTGCTTCCACTCAAGCAGCGGAGGAAGGAGAACTCGAAGAAGAGGAGGAAGAGGTCGAACTGGAGGATGAAACGCCTGCCGGAATTACTTTGCGGATTGGCGTGTTTTTCGATGGGACGGGGAACAACAAGGCCAACAGCGAAACGGTCGCGGCTTGCTATGCGCCAGATGCCAATCTGGCTGAGGCTGCCGAAGAGATTCAGAAGCACTGCGCCACTTATGGCTATGACGGAAATGGCAACTCGCCGGATAACAGTTATGGAAACGATGTGAGCAACATTGTGCGGTTGCATGAACTGTATACGGACCATGCCTTCGAGGTATTAGCGGAGAACACGAAACAGGCCTCCCTGCGCGTATACATCGAAGGCATCGGTACAACCGCTGATGGAGGCGATTCACTTTACGCACAGGCAACCGGCCGAGGCGAAACCGGTGTCCTGGCTCGTGTGGAGCAGAGCCCTGAAAAAATCATGGACCAAATGCGAACACTGATTAAAAAAAACCCCAATGCGCTAATAGAAAGAATCGAGTTCGATATTTTCGGTTTCAGTCGCGGCGCCGCCGCTGCACGGCACTTCGCAAACGAGGTGCTCAAAGGCAAGCGCAGCATTCTCGCAAAGGCGTTGCCAGCGGGCTCTCCGTTCTTGGTCAGTAGCTTTGACTGGGATTCACAATCCAGTATCAGCATCAATTTCATTGGTCTGTTTGATACCGTCGCGGCAATCGCCAATCCATGGTTGCTCGACTTCACTGGCGCCAACAGCAGAAATCCGGGACTGAACTTGAAGCTGCCGGAGGGTTGCGCCAACAAAGTGGTGCACCTGGTGGCGCGTGATGAACATCGCGAGAACTTTGCCCTTAACAGCCTGGGTGAGATTGATCTGGTATTACCCGGCGCCCACTCGGATCTGGGAGGTGGTTATCTGCCCAGGGCCAGGGAGAAACTTCTATTGAGCAGTCCGGTCACCAGCACCATCAGCCGAAGCCACGAAGCGACCCGTAGCGCAGCTTACGTCGCTGCCGAAAAGGAGGCATTTACCTGGTATACAAAAGGCGTCATCGAAGATGACGCTCCAGGCAATCAACTGCGGGTTGCACTCTGGGAAACCCCTGTCATTCAACGATTGGAAAGGGGCCGATCCACACCGGATCCCCAGAAGCGGGTTTATGCTGCGGCCATGATTGAGCGCCCGGTACACGGTGAGTTGTCGCTGGTGTATCTACGCATCATGCATGAGCTTGCGGTGAGAGTCAGTGTACCGCTCAAGTTGATTCCCGACAGGCCAGAGCTAAATTTGCCCGTAGAGTTAATACCCATTCACAAAAAACTCCAGGCTTACGCCTTGGGCGAGTCATCTGTTGAAGGACTGACTATCAAAGAACGGGCTCTGTTACGCAGTCGCTATATCCATCTTTCTGCGCACTGGAACGCAGCCAAAGATTTCAACAACAGCGACATGAGCATTGTTTTCATAAACCGACCGACAAAAGACAAACAACGAGTGGTGCACCCCCATGAATAAACTCACTCGGCCCATCAAAAAACACACGGGGTTCGTCCTCGGATTGCTGTTGGTGCTTTGCACTCAAAGTCATGCACAACCGATCACCAAACGGCCCTGGTACCTCGGCTTCGGAGCACCCGCCTACATGGAGGTCTGGATTGAAACGGCCGACGTAGTGGATATCCGTGAACGTGTGTTCAAACGTGCCGGCGCCGGGATTGCCTCGGTAAACACCCCCGCCGACAACAAGGGCAAGCCTGCGGGCTGGCCTGACAGCCCCGGCAGCGGCGCCGGACGTGACGTCACCGGTGCCGATCTTCCCCGCTTGATCTATGTGCGATGGCAATCATTGGCAGAGCCTCAAACCTACGAGGCCTACATTGTTATTCCCGAGTCCGCGCGGGAAATCATGCGCAAACCGGAAAAGGCTTTTTGCAGACTGGATGGCAAATGGATCACAGACTACCGCGACCGCATAGGTATTGGCTTGGCTCCCGGCGGCATTGCCAAGGTCTGGCTGGGAGCGCCTTGTCTCAAGTCTGTCGAGATAACTCGGGTTGAAGGGAGCATCGTCAAGCAGGGGCCGTATCAAGGGAAAAATGGAGGACGCTACGCGCTACCTCTTTCACCCGAGTCCAAAACCTACATCGAAAAATACGGCATTCCCTTCGGGAGCTGGTAAGGCATCACATCCCCTTCAGTCACCTGCCAATCTGCAATCACTGAACAAAGGGATCCATAAGTAACGTTAGGGAGGGTTAAACCATCATGAGCGGCAGACACAATAAACGATCAATATCAGGGTTTGGATGCGCTTTGGTTGTCATGCTAACGCTCACAACCAGCACCTCTGCTCGTGCTGAGGGCTGCATCGGATTTGGATGCCTATTGAACGGTGGCCCCTTGGAGTTCTCGATGCTGACCGGGATCGGGTTGCTATTCACAACGGTTGGACCGTTCATTTCAACTTCAGACGCCAGTTCGGACGGCCCCTCGAAACATTACACCCAAGCCTTGATAGACGATGCAGCTGCGCATCTGGCGACGGAGGGCGAATACGAAAGTCCCATTCTCGAGTCCGAGTGGCGTAAATACCTGAAATCTTATGGACACCAGCCAAGCAAGAACGAGTTCGCCAGAATGGTGCTGGCCACCTACGGGTAACCGGCTAGACGAATCCCATAACGATCCACCAAGACCAGCTCGGCTCGCCATCAGCCAAAAAAATGGGCATCCGACCGCAATCGGTATGCCCATTTTTTATTACGGTGTTCCCCCGCTGTTCAGGGAGTGCGCCGCGATTATGGATTAACGCTGTCTTTCAACGATTTGCCTGGCTTGAACGCAACGGTGTTGCTGGCCTTGATCTTCACTGGTTCACCGGTCTGCGGGTTTTTGCCGGTGCGGGCACCGCGGTGGCGTTGCAGGAAGGTGCCGAAGCCCACCAGCGTGACGCTGTCCTTGCGGTGCAGGGCGCCGGTGATTTCTTCGAGAACGGCGTTGAGAACGCGGTTGGCCTGCTCTTTGGTCAGATCCGCTTTTTCAGCGATTGCAGCGGCGAGTTCTGGTTTACGCATTAGTGAAGCCCCTTTGACGGTTTTTTGTTGTTATGTCCGTGCTGTTCTCGTTGGAACAGCGCCCAAGGCGCCGCAGGCTCTACTCTGCGGCAGACGGGAGTGAGGATGGCACGCGGTTAAGGGCGGCGCCAGTCTCCCCGCGACGTTTGTGGGGGCAAAAGCGGGGTGATTCCGACAGAACGACCGGTATTTACGCCAGCAAGGCCGGAAGCTGTTTGTTCAGCGCAAGTTTTTCCATCACCGCCGTGCCGGTCAGGGCATAACCGAGCAGTTGCCCTTCGGCGTCATGACACAGCACCTTGACGTCGGCGCCCTGCCCTTCGACCGTCCAGACGCCTTCGCGGCCCCGTGGCGGCGGGGAAACCACCAGTGGGCAAACCGGGGTTTTCACGGTGATCGGCATCGGTCCGTAGTTCACCACGGTCGGGTTGCCGGCCAAGGTCTGTGCCAGCGCTCGCGCACAACTCATGAGGGGCATGACGTACAGAAGATTCAGCCCGTCGACCTCGGCGCAGTCGCCTAGGGCGTAAATGTTGGCGTGAGAGGTTTGCAGATGACGGTCGACCACCACGCCGCGATTGGTCTGGATGCCGGCGGCCGCCGCCAGATCGATCCGCGGGCGCAGGCCGATGGCCGAGACCACCACATCGCACGGGACAACCTGACCGTCGGACAGGTGCGCTTCCAGCCCATCAGCGACTTTTTGCAGGCGGGTCAGCACCGGGCCGAGGTGGAAACGTGCACCGAGGCTTTCCAGCCCGGCCTGCACCGCAGCCGCCGCAGCGGGATGCAGCAGGGTCGGCATCACCTGCTCGCACGGTGCAACCAGTTGCACCTCGTAGCCACCGAGAATCAGGTCGTTGGCGAACTCGCAGCCGATCAGCCCGGCACCGAGCAACAGCACCCGACGCTTGCCGGCGGCCGCCGCGCGAAAGCGCACGTAGTCTTCGAGATCGTTGATCGGGAACACCAGATCCCCGCCGTCGCCTTCGATCGGCACACGCACGGTTTCCGCGCCCCAGGCGAGGATCAAGTCGCGATAGCTCACCGCTTCCTCACCGATCCACAGCCGCTTGTGGCCCGGATCGATGCCGCTGATGCGGGTGTGGGTGCGGATTTCGGCCTTCAACTGCTCGGCCATGGCGCCCGGCTCGGCCATGCTCAGGCCTTCGGCGTCCTTGTTCTTGCCGAAACCGGTGGAGAGCATCGGCTTGGAGTAGGAGCGACCGTCATCGGCGGTAATCAGCAGCAACGGGGTTTCGCCATCGAGTTTGCGAAACTCGCGGGCCAGGTTGTAACCCGCAAGCCCAGTGCCAATGATGACGACAGGTGCGCTCATGCCCTACTCCTCAGTGTTTTCTCAGTTGATTTCGATCATTTCGAAGTCCATCTTGCCGACACCGCAGTCCGGGCACAGCCAGTCTTCCGGCACGTCCTGCCACAGGGTGCCCGGCGCAATGCCGTCATCCGGCCAGCCGTCGGCTTCGTTGTAGATCAGGCCGCAGACCACACATTGCCACTTTTTCATTCAGGTACTTCCTCAGGGTTCAGGCTTTAGCCGGCGCGGACGGTCGATGGTGCAGCGTTGCCGTCCGGCTCAGGGCGTTTTGTACTGATCGGGCCGGGCAGATGCAAGCCTGTTCGGCGCAGCGGCGACCCGGATCAATCAAACTCACGGCTCGCCATGGTAAGCTCGCCGCCTCATTTGCTGCCAATAATGACTCATTGTGCAACACACAAACGCTCCGCTGTGGCGCCCGCAAAGCGAACTGACACCCCTGCCCGACACATCCACGCTCGACTGGCTGTTCGATGAAGGCTCCCTGACCCGCCGGCTGACGCGCCTGTCCGATGACGGCTTCAGCGTCACGCCGCTGTTCGAAGGCTGGCAGACCCTGCGCGACGACGAATGCGCCGCGCTGGACCTGGCCGAAGGCAGCGAGGGCTGGGTGCGCGAGGTGTATCTGCGCGGGCATGGCGAGGCCTGGGTGTTCGCCCGCAGCGTGGCGTCGCGCAGTGCCTTGCAGGGCGACGGCTTGCACATGGATGAACTGGGCAGCCGCTCGCTGGGCGAACTGCTGTTCTGCGATCACGCCTTCCAGCGTCGCGCCATCGAAGTCTGTCATTACCCTGAGCACTGGTTGCCCGAAGGTTCCCGGGCTGCCGGCCTGTGGGGCCGCCGTTCGCGTTTCGACCGTGGCGCCTTGAGCGTCCTGGTGGCGGAGATTTTCCTGCCTGCGCTGTGGGAAGCCGTCCGTGCCTGTCCGGAGAACTGCTGATGTACCAAAGCCTGCTCAAATCCCTGAATCGCTTGAACCCGCGCGCCTGGGACTTCATCCAGCTGACCCGGATGGACAAGCCGATCGGCATTTACCTGCTGCTGTGGCCGACGCTCTGGGCCCTGTGGATTGCCGGTAAAGGCTCGCCATCGCTGGCCAATATCGTGATTTTCGTCCTCGGCGTGATCCTGACCCGCGCTGGGGGTTGCGTGATCAATGACTGGGCCGACCGCAAGGTCGACGGCCACGTCAAACGCACTGCGCAGCGACCCATTGCTGCCGGCAGGATCAGCTCGAAAGAAGCGCTGGTGTTTTTCGCGCTGCTGATGGGCGTGAGTTTCCTGCTGGTGCTGTGCACCAACGCCGCCACCATCTGGCTGTCGCTGGGCGGTCTGGCGCTGGCGTTCACTTATCCGTTCATGAAGCGCTACACCTACTACCCGCAAGTGGTGCTGGGCGCGGCGTTTTCCTGGGGCATGCCGATGGCGTTCACCGCCGAAACCGGTGAGCTGCCGGCCACCGCCTGGCTGCTGTGGATCGCCAATCTGCTGTGGACGGTGGGTTACGACACCTATTACGCGATGACCGACCGCGACGATGACCTGAAGATCGGCGTGAAATCCACGGCGATCCTGTTCGGCGATGCAGACCGGGTGATCATCCTGACCTTGCAGGCGCTGTCGCTGGGCTGTCTGGTGCTGGCGGGGTCGAAATTCGAGCTGGGAATCTGGTTCCACCTCGGCCTGCTGGTAGCCGCCGGGTGCTACGCCTGGGAATTCTGGTACACCCGCGACCGGGACCGGATGCGTTGCTTCAAGGCGTTCCTGCACAACCATTGGGCCGGTTTGGCGATTTTCGTAGGGATCGTGCTGGATTACGCGTTGCGCTGATCTCAAGAAATCGCGGCCCGAGGCAATGCCTGCGGGCCGCGATCCTGATTCACTGCCAATGAATTACTTGTGCTCGTGAACCACGTGCCACACGTCCTTCATGCCATCGCCTTTCTTTTCTCCAGGCTTCTCGTCCTTCATGAAGGTGTACAACGGCTTGCCGTCGTAGGCGTACTGCATCATGCCGTCATCGCGTTTGATGACTGTCCATTTACCTTCAGCCTTGGCATCTGCCGGCGCCATCAACGGCGGCCAGTTCTTGGCGCAATCGCCGTTGCACATCGACTTGCCGCCACTGTCCTTGTCGAACGTGTAAAGCGTCATGCCCTTGTGGTCGACCATCATTCCGTCTTTCATCATGGCCGGCTCGGCCGCCATCGCCAGTCCAGGCAGAGTCAGGGCGGCAGCCATCAGCAAAGCCTTAAAGGAAGCAGTCATTTGAGTCATGGAAACCTTCTCTTGTGGTTGTCAGGATTCGGACTTAGAGCTTAGTTCAGGATTCGCACAATCGCCGCCGGACTAAAATACTGTCACACGACTGCAATAATTCCGTTATCTAATGCGGCGCAAGACAGTTAAATGACAAGAGGATTAAGGCATGGTTGGCAGGAGCATTCTGATCGTCGACGACGAAGCGCCCATTCGCGAAATGATCGCCGTTGCGTTGGAAATGGCCGGCTATGACTGCCTCGAGGCAGAGAACTCGCAGCAGGCCCACGCCATCATCGTCGACCGCAAGCCGGACCTGATCCTGCTCGACTGGATGCTGCCCGGCACTTCCGGCATCGAGCTGGCCCGCCGCCTCAAGCGTGACGAGCTGACCGGGGACATCCCGATCATCATGCTCACCGCCAAGGGCGAAGAGGACAACAAGATCCAGGGCCTGGAAGTCGGCGCCGACGACTACATCACCAAACCGTTTTCCCCCCGCGAACTGGTGGCACGCCTCAAGGCCGTGCTGCGTCGCGCCGGCCCGACCGATGGCGAAGCGCCGATCGAAGTCGGCGGCCTGCTGCTCGACCCGATCAGCCACCGCGTGACCATCGACGGCAAACCTGCCGAGATGGGCCCGACCGAATACCGTCTGCTGCAATTCTTCATGACCCACCAGGAGCGCGCCTACACCCGTGGCCAGTTGCTGGATCAGGTCTGGGGCGGCAACGTCTATGTTGAAGAGCGCACCGTCGACGTGCACATCCGGCGCCTGCGCAAGGCCCTCGGCGATGCCTACGAAAATCTGGTACAAACCGTGCGCGGCACCGGCTACCGATTCTCCACCAAAGCCTGAGCCGAGCGTCAGCCCCGTAGACAAGGACCGCATTTTCCGTGAACCAAAACTGGCATGGCACCCTGATTCGCCACATGCTGTTGCTGGTCACCGGCTGCCTGGTGATCGGCCTGATCACCGGCTACTACGGCTGGAGTCTGGCGGCGGGCCTGGGCCTGTACCTGGCCTGGACGCTCAAGCAACTGCTGCGCCTGCACGAATGGCTGCGCCTGCACCAACCCGATGAAGCACCGCCCGACGGCTACGGCCTGTGGGGCGAGGTGTTCGACAGCATCTACCACCTGCAACGCCGCGACCAACGAGTGCGCGGGCGCCTGCAAGCGGTGATCGACCGCGTTCAGGAGTCCACCGCTGCGCTGAAAGACGCGGTGATCATGCTCGACAGCGACGGCAACCTGGAATGGTGGAACCGCGCCGCCGAAACCCTGCTCGGCTTGAAAACCCCGCAGGACAGCGGCCAACCGGTGACCAATCTGGTTCGCCATCCGCGCTTCAAGGAATACTTCGAGCAGGAAAGCTACGCCGAACCGCTGGAAATCCCTTCGCCCACCAACGATCGCGTACGCATCCAGCTGTACCTCACGCGGTACGGCAACAACGAACACCTGATGCTGGTCCGCGACGTCACCCGCATCCATCAGCTGGAACAGATGCGCAAAGACTTCATCGCCAACGTCTCCCACGAACTGCGCACCCCGCTGACGGTGATCTGCGGCTACCTGGAAACCCTGCTCGACAACGTCGAGGAAGTGAACCCGCGCTGGAGCCGCGCCCTGCAGCAGATGCAGCAACAGGGCGGGCGTATGCAAACCCTGCTCAACGACCTGCTGTTGCTGGCCAAGCTGGAAGCCACCGATTACCCGTCGGACAACCAGCCGGTGCACATCGACACCCTGCTGCAGTCGATCAAGAGCGATGCGCAGCAGTTGTCAGGCTCAAAGAATCAGCGCATCACCCTGGAAGCCGATACCAGCATCCTGCTCAAGGGCAGCGAGGCGGAACTGCGCAGTGCGTTTTCCAACCTGGTGTTCAACGCCGTCAAATACACCCCGGCCGAAGGCAATATCCGCATCCGCTGGTGGGGCGACGATCAGGGCGCGCACCTGAGCGTGCAGGATTCCGGGATCGGCATCGACAGCAAACACCTGCCGCGCCTGACCGAACGCTTCTACCGCGTCGACTCCAGCCGCAACTCCAACACCGGCGGCACGGGCCTGGGCCTGGCCATCGTCAAACACGTACTGCTGCGCCATCGCGCCCGGATGGAGATCAGCAGCGTGCCCGGTCATGGCAGCACCTTCACCTGCCATTTCGCCCCGGCCCAGGTCGCTCAGGCACGGGTCATCAGCGCCGCTGAGTAATGCCGGACTAGGCAATCGCCAGGTCAGCCGCTACATTGGCTGACTTGCGCCTGCCTTTCAGGTGCGGATTTTTCTTTCTTTCGAATCACACGGAACCCGCAAAACTCCATCATGGACCCTTCCCCTGGCTTGTCCCTCGCAACAATATTCGCCGATTTCGGCATGATTCTTTTCGCTCTGATCCTGGTTTTGCTCAACGGCTTCTTCGTTGCGGCGGAGTTCGCCATGGTCAAACTGCGCTCGACCCGGGTCGAAGCCATCGCTGAGCAGCACGGCTGGCGCGGGCACATCCTGCGCACAGTGCACAGTCAGCTCGATGCTTACCTCTCGGCGTGCCAGCTCGGTATCACCCTCGCCTCCCTGGGCCTGGGCTGGGTCGGCGAGCCGGCGTTCGCGCACATTCTCGAGCCGCTGCTGAGCGCGGTCGGCGTGCAGTCGGCGGAAGTCGTCAAAGGCATCTCGTTCTTCACCGCGTTCTTCATCATTTCGTACCTGCACATCGTGGTCGGCGAGCTCGCACCCAAATCCTGGGCGATCCGCAAACCCGAGCTGCTGTCGCTGTGGACGGCAGTGCCGCTGTACCTGTTCTACTGGGCCATGTACCCGGCGATCTACCTGCTCAACGCCAGCGCCAACACCATCCTGCGTATCGCGGGGCAAGGTGAGCCCGGCCCGCATCACGAGCACCATTACAGCCGCGAAGAACTGAAACTGATCCTACACTCCAGCCGTGGCCAGGACCCGAGCGACCAAGGCATGCGTGTGCTGGCCTCGGCGGTGGAAATGGGCGAACTGGAAGTGGTCGACTGGGCCAACTCCCGGGAAGACCTGATCACCCTCGAGTTCAACGCCCCGCTGAAAGAAATCCTGGCGATGTTCCGTCGCCACAAGTTCAGCCGTTATCCGGTATACGACAGCGAGCGCAAGGAGTTCGTCGGCCTGCTGCACATCAAGGATCTGCTGCTGGAGCTGGCGGCGCTGGATCACATTCCCGAGTCGTTCAACCTCGCCGAACTGACCCGCCCACTGGAGCGCGTGTCGCGGCACATGCCGCTGTCGCAGCTGCTGGAACAGTTCCGCAAGGGCGGCTCGCACTTCGCTGTGGTCGAAGAGGCCGACGGCAACATCATCGGCTACCTGACCATGGAAGACGTGCTGGAAGTGCTGGTCGGCGACATCCAGGACGAACACCGCAAGGCCGAGCGCGGCATCCTCGCCTACCAGCCGGGCAAGTTGCTGGTGCGGGGCGATACGCCGCTGTTCAAGGTCGAGCGCCTGCTGGGGATCGACCTGGATCACATCGAAGCCGAAACCCTCGCCGGGCTGATCTACGAAACCCTGAAACGGGTGCCGGAAGAGGAAGAAGTGCTGGAAGTCGAAGGCCTGCGGATCATCATCAAGAAGATGAAAGGTCCGAAGATCATTCTGGCCAAGGTGCTGATGCTCGACTGACGGGGTTTACTGCTTGCCCAGCGCAAAGTTGGGCAACGCCCCCAGCGGCTGGTTGAACTGATACGGAATCGACACCAGCCCCATCCCGGTATTGCGCTGCACCACGAAGTGCAAGTGCGGGCCGCTGCTGTTGCCGGTGTTGCCGGATAGCGCCAGCGGACTGCCCACCGTCACCCGCTGCCCCTCGCGCACACTCACCGACCCTTGTTTGAGATGCAGGTACACGCCCATCGTGCCGTCGTCGTGCAGGATCCGAACGAAGTTGCCGGACGGATCGGTGCCGCGTCCGTTCTGGGAATTCTCGGTCTTCACCACCACCCCGGCCCGCGCCGCAATGATCGGCGTGCCGACCGGCATGGCAATGTCCATCGCGTATTTGTTCTTCGGCCCGAAGTGGCTGTAATCGCCATTGGCGCCCTGGCTGAGGCGGAACGGCCCGCCACGCCATGGAAACGGATAGCGATAGCCCTGAGCCGCGCCAGCCGGGTCGCCGAGGGAATACTGGAACATCGGCGTGTACACCAGCGGTTTGCCACCGGATACCGGCGTCAGCAACGCCAGCCGCGTATTGCTGCGCGCCGGCAGCACCCGGCGAATCGTTTGCGCCGGTGCGCCGCGCACGTTGCTCATCCCGGTAAACGCCAGGGCAACCTCGACCGGCGCATACAGGTCGTTGCGCACGAACACCACGTCCGCGCCCTTCTGTTTCTTGATGTCGAGATAGACCTGGCGCTCGAGGCGCTCGACCATCCGATCCTGAAACACGAACACCTGGGAGCCTTTGCTCGGACGGTCGCTGTACGAAACCACTCCGTTGGCATCGGTGGACTTGTAGATCGTCATGGCCACCGTCGAGGTGGAGGCCATGAACAGACCACAGAAAAACAGCAGGCGCAGGGGCATGGGCAAAAGTTCTGTCGAGTAAGGCCTGGGAATGAGCCTAGCAGCTGAAGCAGACCAGGCTAGTCGACAGATGTTTCAAATTGGGCAGTGCGAGAGATGGGTGGTGCTTTTGATGACCCCATCGCCAGCAGGCTGGCTCCCACAGGTTCGGTGTGAACCCCGTGGGAGCCAGCCGGCTGGCGATGGCGGACGGTCAGGCGACGAAGATCACGCGCCCGGAACGAAGTGCTTCTGCGCCGTGCCGCGGGCGATCAGGCGGGAGATGTAGTCGAGCTTCTGCGCGTCCTGGTCGACGAAGCGGAAGGTCAGTTGCAGCCAGTCGCTGTCGGGTTTCGGCTCGTGGGCGACGACGGCGTGCAGGTAGCCGTTGAGACGGGCGATTTCGGCGTTGTCGCCCTGCTCCAGATCGAGCACGGCGCTGTCGAGGATCTGCGGCAGGGTGTCGGTGCGTTTCACCACCAGCAGCGCTTCCTTGATGCTCAGGGCCTTGATCACGCATTGCTGAGTGCCGCTAGGGAGGCGCAGTTGGCCCTGACCGCGACCGCCGGCTGGAGCGCTGGACGCTGCAGGAGCCTTCACCGGCGGGCTGTTGAGCAGGCCACGCTGTGGCGCGGCGGCAGGTGCCGGGGCTGCAGCGGCAGGCTTGGCAAACGGGTTGGCCGCAGCAGCAGCCGGAGCGGAACCGACCACGGCAGCCTTGCCGCCGGTCAACGCGCTCAGGGAGTCGTTGCCGAACGCCGAGTTCATCTTGGTTGGAGCGCTGTTCATCAGAGTGTCGAGCTTGCCGACCTTGTTCAGGGCCTGCTTGACCTTGGTCAGCAGTTGCTCGTTGGTGAACGGCTTGCTGACATAACCGGTAACACCGGCCTGGATCGCCTGCACGACGTTTTCCTTGTCGCCCCGGCTGGTGACCATGATGAACGGCATGGTCTTGAGGTTGTCCTGCTCACGGCACCAGGTCAGCAGTTCGAGACCGGACATTTCCGGCATTTCCCAGTCGCACAGCACCAGGTCGAAGGCTTCCTTGGCCAGCATGGCCTGGGCCTTCTTGCCGTTGATGGCGTCCTCGGTGCGGATCCCCGGGAAGTAATTACGCAGGCACTTTTTCACCAGGTCACGAATGAACGATGCATCGTCCACGACCAACACACTGATCTTGCTCATCCAACACCCCTATTAAAATCCCGGCAAGCATAACGCTGGCTGATGGCACATTGCCAAAACTCTTCAGTCACGCCGGGACTTTTCGTTCGCGGGTGCTGCTTTTTATTTCGGTTCTGCCAATGAAAAGCAGAAACAAAAACGCCCGGCCAAAGGGCCGGGCGCTTTTCTCAGGCAATCTTACTTATCGTCAGCATCGCCCGGAACATTAGCGGTTTCGCCACTTGTCCCTTCAACTTCTTCCTTCATGCGCTTGAGGCCCATGTGCCGCACGTCGGTACCGCGCACCAGGTAAATCACCAGCTCGGAGATGTTGCGCGCGTGGTCGCCGATCCGCTCAAGCGAACGCAGCACCCAGATAATGCTCAAGACCCGCGAGATAGAGCGCGGGTCTTCCATCATGTAGGTCGCCAGCTCGCGCAGGGCGGTCTTGTATTCGCGGTCGATGATCTTGTCGTATTGCGCCACCGACAGCGCCAGGTCGGCGTCGAAGCGGGCGAAAGCGTCCAGCGCATCGCGGACCATGTTGCGCACCTGGTCGCCGATGTGGCGAACCTCGACGTAACCGCGCGGCGCTTCGCCTTCTTCGCACAACTGGATCGCACGGCGGGCGATCTTGGTCGCTTCGTCGCCGATGCGCTCCAGGTCGATCACCGACTTGGAGATGCTGATGATCAGACGCAGGTCGGAGGCCGCCGGCTGACGACGGGCCAAAATGCGCAGGCATTCTTCGTCGATGTTGCGTTCCATCTGGTTGATCTGGTCGTCAATCTCGCGCACTTGCTGGGCCAGGCCCGAGTCGGCCTCGATCAGCGCGGTGACTGCGTCATTGACCTGCTTCTCGACCAGCCCGCCCATGGCCAGCAGGTGGCTGCGCACTTCTTCCAGTTCGGCGTTGAACTGCGCTGAGATGTGATGAGTGAGGCCTTCTTTACTAATCATGTTGGCGTCCTTGGAGCGTCCGGTAAGGTGCGGCGGGCCGCAGCGTCAATTCTGTGAATAACCCGCAACTGTCAGCCGTAACGACCGGTGATGTAGTCTTCGGTCTGCTTCTTGGCCGGATTGGTGAACAGGGTATCGGTGTCGCCGAATTCCACCAGTTTGCCCATGTACATGAACGCCGTGTAGTCGGACACCCGCGCCGCCTGCTGCATGTTGTGGGTCACGATGACGATGGTGAACTTGGATTTGAGCTCGTAGATCAACTCTTCGACTTTCAGGGTCGAGATCGGGTCGAGTGCCGAGCACGGTTCGTCGAGCAGCAGCACTTCCGGTTCCACGGCGATGGTACGGGCGATCACCAGACGCTGTTGCTGACCACCGGACAGACCGAGGGCCGAGTCATGCAGACGGTCTTTCACTTCGTCCCACAGGGCCGCGCCTTTCAACGCCCACTCGACGGCTTCGTCGAGGATGCGCTTCTTGTTGATGCCCTGGATGCGCAGGCCGTAGACCACGTTTTCGTAGATGGTCTTCGGGAACGGGTTAGGCTTCTGGAACACCATGCCGACCCGGCGACGCAGCTCGGCCACGTCTTCGCCCTTGCGGTAGATGTTGTTGCCGTACAGGTTGATCGCGCCTTCGACGCGGCAGCCGTCCACCAGGTCGTTCATGCGGTTGAAGGTGCGCAGCAGCGTGGACTTGCCGCAGCCGGACGGGCCGATGAAGGCGGTCACGCGCTGTTTCGGGATGTTCATGCTGACGTCGAACAGCGCCTGTTTCTCGCCGTAGTACAGGCTCAGGCCCGGTACTTCGATGGCCACGGTTTCCTGCTCGAGGTTCAGGCTCTGCTTGTCGCGGCCCAGGGCAGACATGTTGATGCCGTGGGTATGTGTTTCGTGCTGCATGGGAGATCCCCTGTGCTAACAAATTCGGTTCGGTTTGCCGCTTGGTGCGGCTGTACGCAATCTAGTGTGGGAGCGGGCTTGCTCGCGAAGAGGTCGGCACATTCAACATCAATGCTGCCTGACCCACCGCTTTCGCGAGCAAGCCCGCTCCCACAGGAAATCAGCTATCCAATGCTTTGTACTTCTCGCGCAGGTGGTTACGGATGTACACCGCCGACAGGTTCAGGGTGGCGATCACCAGCACCAGCAGCAGCGCCGTGGCGTACACCAGCGGCCGCGCGGCCTCGACGTTCGGGCTCTGGAAGCCAACGTCATAGATGTGGAAGCCCAGGTGCATGATCTTCTGATCCAGGTGCAGGTACGGGTAGTTGCCGTCCACCGGCAGCGACGGCGCCAGTTTCACCACACCTACCAGCATCAGCGGCGCCACTTCACCGGCGGCGCGAGCCACGGCGAGGATCATGCCGGTCATCATGGCCGGACTGGCCATCGGCAGAACGATCTTCCACAGGGTTTCAGCCTTGGTCGCGCCGAGGGCCAGTGAGCCTTCACGCACGGTGCGCGGGATACGCGCCAGACCTTCTTCGGTGGCCACGATCACCACCGGCACCGCCAGCAGCGCCAAAGTCAACGAAGCCCAGAGCAGACCCGGCGTACCGAAGGTCGGTGCCGGCAGCGCTTCAGGGAAGAACAGACGGTCGAGCGAGCCACCGAGCACGTAGACGAAGAAGCCCAGACCGAACACGCCGTAAACAATCGCCGGAACACCCGCCAGGTTGTTCACCGCGATCCGGATCACCCGGGTCAGGGTGTTCTGCTTGGCGTATTCACGCAGGTACACCGCCGCCAACACGCCGAACGGGGTCACGATCATCGCCATGATCAGGGTCATCATCACGGTGCCGAAGATCGCCGGGAAAATCCCGCCTTCGGTGTTCGCTTCACGCGGGTCGTCGGACAGGAATTCCCAGACCTTGCTGAAGTAGAAACCGATCTTGGTGAACGTCCCCATCGCGTTCGGCTGGTAGGCGTGAACCACTTTGCCCAGGCCGATTTCGATTTCCTTGCCGTTGGCATCGCGAGCGGTCAGCGCGTCACGGTTGAACTGCGCGTGCAGATCAGCCAGACGGGCTTCGATGTCCTGATAGCGGGCGTTCAGCTCGGCGCGCTCGGATTCCATGTCCGCTTGCGCGGTGGCGTCGAGCTTGCCTTCCAGCTCCAGCTTGCGACCGTGCAGACGGATGCGCTCGAGGCCGGCGTTGATTGCGCCGATGTCGGTTTTTTCCAGCGACTTGAGCTGCGCGGCGAGGCCGTTCACGCGGTTGATCCGCGCCTGCAGCTCAGGCCAGGCCGCTTCGCCTTCGGCGATCACCTTGCCGTCCTGTTTGACGTTGACCAGGTAGCCGTAGAAGTTGCCCCACTCACGACGCTCCAGCGCCATCAGCTCCGGCGGACTCTTCTGGTCGGTCAGCCACTCGCCGACGATCCAGGTGAAGTCGTTGCCGTTCAGGTCACGGTTGCCGACCTTGATCAGCTCGCGTGTCATGAATTCCGGACCTTCGTCCGGCACCGGCAGGCCGGCGCTCTTCAGACGGGCGCGCGGCACTTCTTCTTTCTGCACCACTTCGCCCACGACCAGATGCTGGCCCTGGCCCGGTACGTCATAGCTGGCGTGGATCAGATCCGCCGGCCAGAAGTGACCCAGACCGCGCACGGCGATCACCGCCAGCAGGCCAATGGTCATGATGACCGCGATGGACACCGCGCCGCCGCTGATCCAGACGCCGGGGGCGCCGCTCTTGAACCATCCTTTCAGGGAGTTCTGTTTCACAGACTTCTACCTTTGCTTAAAGCGACGAGTATTTCTTGCGCAGACGCTGACGAATCAGTTCCGCGAGGGTGTTCATGACGAAGGTGAACAACAGCAGCACCAGCGCCGACAGGAACAGCACGCGGTAGTGGCTGCCGCCGACTTCCGACTCCGGCATTTCCACCGCGACGTTGGCGGCCAGGGTGCGCAGGCCTTCGAACAGGTTCATTTCCATGACCGGGGTGTTGCCGGTGGCCATCAGCACGATCATGGTTTCACCGACTGCACGGCCCATGCCGATCATCAGCGCCGAGAAGATGCCCGGGCTGGCGGTCAGGATCACCACGCGCGTCATGGTCTGCCACGGCGTGGCACCGAGGGCCAGCGAGCCCAGGGTCAGGCCGCGCGGCACGCTGAACACGGCGTCTTCGGCGATCGAGTAGATGTTCGGGATCACCGCAAAACCCATGGCCAGACCGACCACCAGTGCGTTGCGCTGGTCGTAGGTGATGCCCAGGTCGTGGGAGATCCACATGCGCATGTCACCACCGAAGAACCAGTTCTCCATGAACGGGCTCATGTACAGCGACAGCCAGCCCACGAACAGGATCACCGGGATCAGCAGCGCACTTTCCCAGCCATCCGGGACTTTCAGGCGGATCGATTCAGGCAGGCGGCTGAAGGTGAAACCGGCGATCAGGATGCCGATCGGCAGCAGCATCAGCAGGCTGAAGATGCCCGGCAGATGCCCTTCTACATAAGGCGCGAGGAACAGACCGGCGAAGAAGCCGAGGATCACCGTCGGCATCGCTTCCATCAGCTCGATCACCGGCTTGACCTTGCGGCGCATGCCCGGGGCCATGAAGTACGCGGTGTAGATCGCAGCGGCGACGGCCAGCGGTGCGGCCAGCAGCATCGCGTAGAACGCGGCTTTCAGGGTGCCGAAGGTCAGTGGCGACAGGCTCAGTTTCGGTTCGAAATCGGTGTTGGCAGCTGTCGATTGCCAGACGTATTTAGGCTCGTCGTAGTTCTCGTACCAGACCTTGCTCCACAGTGCGCTCCACGAGACTTCCGGGTGCGGGTTGTCGAGCAGCAGCGGTTGCAGCTTGCCGCCGGCTTCGACGATCACGCGGTTGGCGCGCGGCGACAGGCCGAACAGGCCCTGGCCTTCGACGACTTGATCGACCAGCAAGGTGCGATGCGCGGTGCTGTGGAACACGCCGAGCTTGCCGCTGGCATCCAGGGCCAGGAAGCCCTTGCGACGTTCTTCGGCAGAAATTTCAACGATTGGCGTGGTGCCCATCTGGAAGGTGCGGATCTGCTTCAGGCGCAGTTCGCCATCGGTGTCGCGGGCCATGAACCACTGGGCCAGACCACCCTTGGAGTCACCGACGATCAGCGAGATACCACCGACCAGTTGCGTAGTCGCAGTGACTTCAGCGTCAGCATTTTCCAGCAGTTTGTAGCGACCGTTGAGGCTCTTGTCGCGCAGGCTGAACACGTCGGCCTGAGCACGCCCGTTGACCACGTACAGCCATTGCTGGCGCGGGTCGACGAAGATGTTTTTTACGGGCTCGGTCATCTGCGGCAGATCGATACGCTTCTGCTCGTTGGTGACTTCGCCGGTCATCATGTTTTCTTCGCTGGTCAGCGACAGCACATTCAGTTGCGAACCGGTGGAGCCGACCAGCATCAGGGTCGAATCGGTGGCATTGAGGCTGACGTGCTCCAGCGCACCGCCACTTTCGTTCAGCGCGATCGGTGTCTCGCCGTACGGGTACTCAATGGCCGGGGTGATGGTCTTCTTGCCATCCGGGTAGCTGACTTTATAGGTGTGACGGAACACCAGCGCCTGGCCGTTGGACAGGCCCACGGCCACCAGCGGATGGCCCGGCTGGTCTTCGCCGATGGAGGTCACACTGGCGCCTGCCGGCAGGGGCAGATCGACGCGCTTCAGTTCAGCGCCACTGTCGATGTCGAAGAACAGCGCCTGGCCCTTGTCGGAAACGCGCATGGCCACCTGATTCTGCTCTTCGAGCGAAATCATCAGCGGCTTGCCGGCGTCCTGCATCCAGGCCGGGGTGAGTGCATCTTTCGCGGTCAGGTCGGCACCTTTGAACAGCGGCGCGACCACGTAGGCGAGGAAGAAGAAGATCAGGGTGATGGCTGCCAGCACCGCCAGACCGCCGACGAGGACGTACCAGCGGGTGAAGCGATCCTTGAGCGCGCGAATGCGGCGCTTGCGTTGCAACTCAGGCGTATTGAAGTCAATGCGCTTGGGAGGGTTCGTAGTCATTTTGGAATTGGCCAGATCATTCATGCGCACACCCTAGCGATCCTGTATGACAGAAAGATGACAATGCAGTGACGCACCAAATCCGCCGCCAGCAGGGCACTGGCAGTGGATAGAAGAATTCGGGGAGTGTGGGGGCCGGGCCGCTTGCGGGCCGGGCCCCACACGGGAGTCAGGCGGGGTTCACCCCTGACTCAGTTTGTTACTTTTTTGCGACTTCAGCGCCGCCTTCCTGCAGACCCAGGTCAGCCAGTGCTTTTGCAGCAACCTTGGCCGGCAGCGGGATGTAGCCGTCTTTCACGACCACTTCCTGGCCCTGTTTCGACAGAACCAGTTTCACGAACTCGGCTTCCAGCGGGGCCAGAGGCTTGTTCGGGGCTTTGTTGACGTATACGTACAGGAAACGCGACAGCGGATACTTGCCGTTCAGGGCGTTTTCTTCGGTGTCTTCGATGAAGTCCGAGCTGCCTTTCTTGGCCAGGGCCACGGTTTTCACGCTGGCGGTCTTGTAGCCGATGCCCGAGTAACCGATGCCGTTCAGCGAGGAGCTGATCGACTGCACGACCGAAGCCGAGCCTGGTTGTTCGTTGACGTTAGGCTTGTAATCGCCTTTGCACAGGGCTTCTTCCTTGAAGTAGCCGTAGGTGCCGGATACCGAGTTACGGCCAAACAGCTGAACCGGCTTGTTGGCCAGGTCGCCGGTCACGCCCAGGTCGCCCCAGGTTTTCACGTCGGCTTTGGCGCCGCACAGGCGGGTGGACGAGAAGATCGCGTCAACCTGTTCCATGGTCAGGTGCTGGATCGGGTTGTCCTTGTGCACGAAAACAGCCAGGGCGTCCACGGCAACCGGGATAGCGGTTGGCTTGTAGCCGTATTTCTGTTCGAAGGCTGCCAGTTCGGTGTCCTTCATCTTGCGGCTCATCGGGCCCAGGTTGGAGGTGCCTTCAGTCAGCGCAGGTGGCGCGGTGGCGGAGCCAGCGGCCTGAATCTGGATGTTTACGTTCGGGTATTCTTTTTTGTAGTTCTCGGCCCAGAGGGTCATGAGGTTGGCCAGGGTATCGGAGCCGACGCTGGACAGGTTGCCCGACACACCAGTGGTCTTGGTGTAGCTCGGGATCGCAGGGTCAACAGCGGCAACCGCGTTGGCGGTCGCAACGCCAGCAGCGACAAAAGTCATTGCCGCCATCAAACGCTTCAGTTTCATGCCTTACTCCTAGCAGATAGGGTGTGTTAAGTCGGGGCCAAGTATCAGCAGGCCGTGTGAATACTCTATGGCTGAAATATGACAATTGGATGAAAGGCCAGCATCCCTGTCGGAAGGCTGGCCTTTCAGTTGTAACCGCAAGTGTGAAGTTGGCTTAGCGACCTTTGCTCCACAACCACGCGCCGACCAGGATCCCCATCCCGCACAGCACCGCCACATAGTAGGCCGGCCCCATCGCGCTTTCTTTCAGCAGCAGGCTGACGACCATCGGGGTCAGGCCGCCGAAGATCGCGTAAGCGACGTTATAAGAGAAGGACAGACCGCTGAAGCGCACCACCGGCGGGAACGCTTTGACCATCACATAAGGCACCGCGCCGATGGTGCCGACCAGAAAACCGGTCAGCGCATACAGCGGGAACAGCCAGTTCGGGTGATCGGCGAGGCTGTGATAGAACGTCCAGGAGCTGGCAAGCAGAGCCGCGCAGCCGAACACAAACACGCGACCGGCACCAAAGCGATCCGCCAGCGCGCCGGAAATGATGCAGCCAAAGCTCAGGAACACGATCGCCAGGCTGTTGGATTGCAGCGCGGTGGTCGGCGAGAAGTGATAGACCGTCTGCAGCACGGTCGGGGTCATCAGGATCACCACGACGATGCCGGCGGACAGCAACCAGGTCAGCAGCATCGACACTGCAATGGCCCCGCGATGGTCGCGCAGTACGGCGCGCAGCGGCACTTCTTCGGCCAGGGCCTTGCGCAGTTGCAGTTCGGCGAACACCGGGGTTTCGTGCAGCCAGCGACGCAGATAAACCGAGAACAGGCCGAACACGCCCCCCAGCAGGAACGGGATCCGCCAGGCGTAATCCGAAACTTCCGTCGGCGTATAAATGCTGTTGATCGCAGTGGCGACCAGCGAGCCGAGCAGGATGCCCGCCGTCAGGCCGCTGGTCAGGGTGCCGCAGGCGTAGCCGATGTGCTTGCCGGGTACGTGTTCGGAAACGAAGACCCATGCCCCCGGTACTTCGCCGCCAATCGCCGCGCCCTGGATGACGCGCATCAACAGCAGCAGGATCGGCGCCCACAGGCCGATCTGCGCGTAGGTCGGCAGCAGACCCATGATCAGGGTCGGCACGGCCATCATGAAAATGCTCAGGGTGAACATCTTCTTGCGCCCCAGCAGGTCGCCGAAGTGCGCCATCACGATCCCGCCCAGCGGCCGCGCGAGGTAGCCGGCGGCGAAAATGCCGAAAGTCTGCATCAGGCGCAGCCACTCGGGCATGTCGGCCGGGAAGAACAATTTGCCGACCACGGTGGCGAAGAACACAAAAATGATGAAATCGTAGAACTCCAGCGCGCCCCCCAGGGCCGAAAGCGACAGAGTCTTGTAGTCATTGCGGGTCAACGGTCGTGCGGGTTGGTCGGGCTGCGCGAGGCTCGAGGGCGCTGTGGTCATGGCAAGGTCTTCTCTTATAGTCGGATCTGCCGCCACAACAACGCTGGCTGTGGCTCGGGCAGGTTCGGCACCATAGCAAATTGTTCGAAAAAGCACATAGAGGCGCGTATTTGCCGGTCGAAATCAGAACCGGACGGTCGTCGCGGAGTCTACCGACCGATATACTCGCAACCTTGCTCCGGTTTGTAAGGGGTTGCTGTGCGAAAACGTCGTTGGCCCGACCCTTGCTCGGGATTAGCCGGTTTCGCAGAGTTTCTCCTTAGGCGCCTGATGGAAAACGTGACGAACGTAGTATGTTCGGTGCTGAATCGTTTTTCCCGAAGACGGCTACCACCAGCAATACCCAACGAAGAGTCACGGGTCAGAGGCACCCCCGGCATGATAGAGCTCGAACAAGAAGATCCGATCCCGCAAGGCGACCTGGCCCTGCAAATCACCGCGCTACCCCGCGAAACCAACGGCTTCGGCGATATTTTCGGCGGTTGGCTGGTCGCACAGATGGACCTGGCCGGCACGGCCATGGCCAGCCGTGTTGCCGGTGGCCGTGTCGCGACCGTCGCCATCGACCGCATGGCGTTTCTGGTGCCGGTGGCTGTCGGCGCGCAATTGTCCTTTTATACCCAGACCCTGGAAATCGGCCGCAGCTCGATCCAGATGATGGTCGAGGTGTGGAGCGACGACCCGCTGTCCAGCGAGTGGCGTAAAGTGACCGAAGCGGTGTTCGTGTTCGTTGCCATCGATGGCAGCGGTCGCACCCGCTCGGTGCCGCCACGCGCACGTTAAACCTCGCGACCGTTTCACGGTCGATAGTCGTCCAAGTTGCTGATCGAGAGTTGTCCCATGAACACGCCCAACGTTGAAGCCGTGAAACTGGATGAACTGAACTGCTGGCGCATCCGCCACGGTCAGGCCGAAGTGCTGGTGGCCCAGCAAGGCGCGCACATCCTCAGTTATCAGGTGGACGGCCAGCCGCCGATCATCTGGCTCAACGACAAGGCCGTGTTCAAGACCGGCCAGAGCATCCGCGCCGGTGTGCCGGTGTGCTGGCCGTGGTTCGGCAAGTTCGAACGCAACCCGCAGAGCGTGCAGGCCATGTACACAGGTGCGCAACCGGCCGCCGCGCACGGTCTGGTGCGGGCAATGGATTGGGAGCTGGGCGGCATCGAATCAGAGGCTGACGGCGTCAAGGTCGAATTCACGCTGCCCCACCCCGAAGGCGGACTGCCGGGCTGGCCGCATCAGGTCGACCTGACCCTGACCCTGCATTTGTCCGAGCAATTGCAGTTCAGCCTGACCAGCCACAACCGTGGCAACGACACCGTCAGCCTCAGTCAGGCGTTGCACACGTATTTTTCCGTCAGCGATGTGCGCAACGTGCACGTCGCCGGCGTCGATGGCTTGAATTACATCGAGACCCTGGACGACTGGAAGACCTGCACCCAGCAAGGCGACCTGCACTTTGCCGGCGAAACCGACCGCATCTACCTCGACGCCCCGCCGCAACTGAGCATCGTCGACCCGGCCTGGGAGCGGCGCATTGTGCTGACGGCTACCGGCTCGCGCACGGCGGTAATCTGGAACCCGTGGATCGACCGCGCGGCAGCACTGGCCGACATGGACAACGACGGCTGGCAACGCATGCTGTGCATCGAGACGGCGAACGTGATGGACGACGTGGTGACTTTGGCGCCAGGTGCTAGCCATACAATGGGCGTCAGCGTCGGCAGCAAGCCGCTGTAACCAGTACCGCAAAACAAAATGTGGGAGCGAGCCTGCTTGCGAATGCGTTATGTCAGCCACCCTTCAAGTGTCTGATACACCGCTTTCGCAAGCAGGCTCGCTCCCACAGTTGTTTTGGAGTGACTATTACAGATCAGATTCCTGCACCACCCGCACCTTGTCCGCTTCCAGCGCATACGCCGCATCGGCCAGGTCGTTGCTGACCTTTTCGATCTTCAGCGTGCCGGTCACCCATAACGGCGTGTAGATATCGTCCAGCTTCAAACCCTTCGGATAGCGCACCAGCACCAGTTGATTCGGTGGCGGTGGCGGCACATGGATGCAGGCGCCCGGGTACGGCACCAGGAAGAACAGCGTGCTGCGACCCTTGGCGTCGGATTCCAGCGGCACCGGATAACCGCCGATGCGGATGTGTTTGTCATTCATCGACGCCACGGTCTTGGTCGAATACATCACCGCCGGCAAACCTTTGGCCTGCTTCATCCCGCCTTTCTGGGTGAAGGTGCCGGTGGCTTCCGGGGAGTTGTGGTCGATTTCAGGCATGGCCTCGAGGGCTTTCTGGTCCGACTTGGGCATCAGTTCCAGCCAGTCGGTTTCCGGCAGTTCGCCGGCGTGGGCCAGACCGCTGCCCAGCAAAAGGAGAGTCAACAGAAGACGGCGCATGAAGGTGCTCGGTAAAGGATGCTCGAAAAGGGAGGGGACGCTGAATCGCCGAGCATTTTAGCCCTCCCCGCCGGATTGGCGGAGAGGACTTTGTCGCTTTGAATCAGTTCTTTTTGATCAGGCCGTAGATCACCAGCAATACGATGGCGCCAACCAGCGCACCGATGAAACCTGCGCCCTGACCGGCCTGATAAATGCCCAGAGCCTGGCCGCCATAAGTGGCTGCCAGCGAACCGCCGATACCGAGCAGGATGGTCATGATCCAGCCCATGCTGTCATCGCCCGGTTTCAGGAACCGCGCCAGCAGGCCGACGATGAGGCCGATAAAGATGGTTCCGATAATTCCCATGGCATTTCCCTCTGAATGGTAGATATGCGATGAAGCCTAGCCAGACTTTCGCATCCTGCCATCAGAGAACGGCGGCCCCTTAATGGTTCCGCCGCTGCCAGATGAAACTGTCGTTACTCGGCGATCAGCGCTTCGACCTTGAGGATCTGCTGCTCGAGGGTCGCCTTGTCCTTGCAGCGCAGGTTGGCGTGACCGACCTTGCGCCCGGCCTTGAAGGCCTTGCCGTAATGATGCAGGTGGCAATCGTCGATGGCGATGACCTTCTCGACCGGCGGCACCACACCGATGAAGTTGAGCATCGCGCTCTCGCCGACCTTGGCGGTCGAACCCAGCGGCAGACCGGCAACGGCCCGCAGGTGGTTTTCGAACTGGCTGCACTCGGCGCCTTCGGTGGTCCAGTGCCCGGAGTTGTGCACGCGCGGGGCGATTTCGTTGGCCTTGAGGCCACCGTCGACTTCAAAGAACTCGAACGCCATCACACCGACATAATCCAGCTGCTTGAGCACGCGGCTGGAATAGTCTTCGGCCAGGGCCTGCAGCGGGTGATCGGAGCTGGCGACCGACAGCTTGAGAATGCCGCTGTCGTGGGTGTTGTGCACCAGTGGATAGAATTTCGTCTCGCCATCGCGGGCGCGCACGGCGATCAGCGACACTTCGCCAGTGAATGGCACGAAGCCTTCCAGCAGGCAAGGCACGCTGCCCAGTTCGGCGAACGTACCGACCACGTCTTCCGGCTTGCGCAGGACTTTCTGGCCCTTGCCGTCGTAACCCAGGGTGCGGGTTTTCAGCACGGCCGGCAGGCCGATCGACGCGACGGCGGCGTCCAGATCGGCTTGCGACTGGATGTCGGCGAACGCCGGGGTCGGAATCCCCAGGTCCTTGAACATGCTCTTTTCGAACCAGCGGTCGCGGGCGATGCGCAGGGCTTCAGCGCTCGGGTAGACCGGCACGAATTGCGAAAGGAAAGCTACGGTTTCCGCCGGGACGCTTTCGAACTCGAAGGTCACCAGATCGACTTCATCGGCCAACTGGCGCAGATGATCCTGATCGCCGTAATCGGCCCGCAGGTGTTCGCCCAGCGCAGCGGCGCAAGCGTCCGGCGCAGGGTCGAGGAAAGCGAAGTTCATGCCCAGCGGGGTGCCCGCCAAGGCCAACATGCGACCCAACTGGCCGCCACCGATTACACCGATCTTCATCTCAACAACCTCAGGCAATACGTGGGTCTGGATTGTCCAGGACGCTGTCTGTCTGCTCGGCACGGAAGGTTTTCAGTACCGCGTGGAATTGTGGATGCTTGGCGCCCAGGATGCTCGCCGACAACAGCGCGGCGTTGATCGCGCCGGCCTTGCCGATGGCCAGGGTGGCGACCGGAATACCGGCCGGCATCTGCACGATCGACAGCAGCGAGTCGACGCCCGAAAGCATCGCCGACTGCACCGGCACGCCCAGCACCGGCAGGTGGGTCTTGGCCGCACACATGCCTGGCAGGTGGGCTGCGCCACCGGCACCGGCGATAATCACCTCGATGCCGCGGCCTTCAGCCTCTTCGGCGTACTGGAACAGCAGATCCGGGGTGCGGTGGGCAGAAACCACCTTGACCTCGTACGGGATGCCGAGCTTTTCCAGCATATCGGCGGTGTGGCTAAGGGTGGACCAATCGGACTTGGAGCCCATGATCACGCCAACCAGTGCACTCATCGTCGCGCCTCTTCTCTCTGGGCGCCCGCAGGCGCGTCAAAAACAACAAGCCACGCAGGATGCGTGGCTTGTTGTAGGAAAAATGGCCGGACGAACCGGCCGAAGGCCGCGCAGTATACCGCAAAGAAAGCAATAAACAGCCCCCGTTGCGACCATCTGTCATCTGGTCAGAATCATTCATCCAATTGACTTCAGGATCAAGAATCTGGCGCCAATTTTTTCTAAAAACAAAGAACGTCCATACGTTCATATAAGTGCACTTTCAGCCCTGTCAGTTCTTATGACATAAAATCCAAAACACTTCAGAAAGCCATTGCTGATAGTTAGTGATATACAAACAGCCGCCAGCTACTGCAGCTGTAATACCGCTCACCAAACAGCAACCAAACTGTTTTCAGAGCTTATATCTCTAAATAACTTCACACAAAGTTGTGTCCTTACATCTGACACAACTTTTGTCACAGGCCTCATGCCTGACCGCTAACTATCAAAAGGTTAAAACATGTTCAAGGAACCATTGGCACTCCTGGTCTTCATCCACAAGGATCTCGCGGACTACAACAAAGACGACTTGTACGATAAACATTTCTCCTGGCTCGTCGAGGAAATGGAAAACATCTCCGGGCGCAAGATGCTGGTTCGTTTGATCAGTCCATCGGAAGCACAAGATCTGAGCGATCATCCCTATCAAAACGATGATGCAAGGGCATCGCTGAGAGAGTGGACGACCAAGGTAAGTAAACATCATGGAGCTCGCCCGAGGAAAGATTTGAACCCTCGATTTAACAAATATCTATTACTGACGCGCTACCCCATAAACGATCGCGTACTGGGAGCTGCACATTCCCCTGGCTTCGCGGGCATAGCTTCAATTGAAAAAACCAGAACCGCCGCTCACGAAGTTGGGCATATGTTCAACGCCACCCATGAAGATGGCGAAATTCTATATAATGGATGGTGGAGCGAAACGATCATGTTAGAGATAGGTGGCTTCTCTGAACTTCGCCCTGACGCAAACCGATACAGCGATAAGAATCGGGAAAACATTCAAAAATATTTAGACTCCTCGGCACCCGCAGGCCCAGGGAGTTGGACATTCCGCTTCTAAGATTATGAAGATTGGGACTGAACAGAAGAAAGCCACCCAACAAAATGGCAGAGGCGCAAAACAACTTGCGCCTCTGCTTCTTTCAATCAGGCATTACTGCTCGCCGCACCGCCCTCCAGCTTGCGCCACAACAACCGCACATTGGCCTTGCGCACCAGCGCGCAGCGGTACAGGCGAATCTCCAGCGGCACATGCCATTGCGCACCGCCGCAGACCACCAGTTCGCCACGGGCCAGTTCGGCCCGCACGCTCAGTTGCGGAACCCAGGCGATACCAAGGCCTTCCAGCGCCATGCTTTTCAGGCTGTCGGCCATGGCGGTTTCATAAATCGTGGTGAAACGCAGCTGACGCTGGCGCAGCAAGCCATTCACCGAACGCCCGAGAAACGCTCCGGCGCTATACGCCAGCAACGGCACACTGCCCTCTCCTTCCAGATCGAACATCGGTTTGCCATCGGCATCCGCCGCGCACACCGGGAGCATTTCGGTCTGGCCCAGGTGCAGCGACGGGAAAATTTCCGGGTCCATCTGCATGGCCGCGTCCGGGTCATAGAACGCCAGCATCAAGTCGCAGCCACCTTCACGCAGCGCGTGCACCGCGTCGCCGACGTTGGTCGCGACCAGCCGGGTGGCGATGTTCAGGCCTTCGTTGCGCAGTTGAGCGATCCAGCGCGGGAAGAATCCGAGCGCCAACGAATGCGCCGCTGCGACCTGGATCACTTCGCCCTGCCCGCCTTCCAAGTGATGAAGGTGGCGCAACACTTCACCGAGCTGTTCGACCACCGTGCGCGCGGTGACCAGGAACAATTGCCCCGCCGCCGTCAGCTCGATCGGCGTGCGCGAGCGGTTGACCAGCGTCAGCCCGAGCGCCGCTTCCAGGCTGCGGATCCGCCGGCTGAAGGCCGGCTGGGTCACGAAGCGCCGTTCGGCCGCCTGCGAGAAGCTGCGGGTGGCGGCCAGAGCACTGAAGTCCTCGAGCCATTTGCTTTCCAGATTCATCACGTCCTCCCGGACACGCACCAAAACAGGTCACACGTCTGCCGTCCACGCGGCGTCACACGGGCATTATGCCGAATGTGCATAGGGCAGTGTTTAACAGCATTGGCCCAAAAATTCCCACAAGCCTAGCATTCGCAGCGTTCCGGCACAGACCGGGTCCCTATCGAGATGATTTCTATCATGTCCTCCGCTGCATCATTCCGCACAGAAAACGACCTGCTTGGCACCCTCGAAGTCCCTGCTCAAGCGTATTACGGCATCCAGACCCTGCGAGCGGTGAACAACTTCCGTCTCTCGGGCGTTCCGATTTCGCACTACCCGAAGCTGGTTGTCGGTCTGGCAATGGTCAAACAGGCCGCTGCTGACGCCAACCGCGAGCTGGGTCACCTGAGCGAAGCCAAGCACGCTGCCATCAGCGAAGCCTGTGCCCGTCTGATCCGCGGCGATTTCCACGAAGAGTTCGTGGTCGACATGATTCAAGGTGGCGCCGGTACCTCCACCAACATGAACGCCAACGAAGTGATCGCCAACATCGCGCTGGAAGCGATGGGTCACCAGAAAGGCGAGTACCAGTACCTGCACCCGAACGACGACGTGAACATGGCGCAGTCGACCAACGACGCCTACCCGACCGCGATCCGCCTGGGTCTGCTGCTGGGTCACGACGCGCTGCTGGCCAGCCTCGACAGCCTGATTCAGGCATTCGCGGCCAAGGGTGAAGAATTCAACCACGTCCTGAAGATGGGTCGTACCCAGCTGCAAGACGCCGTGCCGATGACCCTGGGTCAGGAATTCCGTGCTTTCGCCACCACCATGGGCGAAGACCTGGCCCGTCTGAAGACGCTGGCCCCGGAACTGCTGACCGAAGTGAACCTGGGCGGCACCGCGATCGGCACCGGCATCAACGCCGACCCGCGCTATCAGGCCCTGGCCGTACAGCGTCTGGCGCTGATCAGCGGTCAACCGCTGGTTCCAGCCGCCGACCTGATCGAAGCCACCTCCGACATGGGCGCCTTCGTGCTGTTCTCCGGCATGCTCAAGCGCACCGCGGTCAAACTGTCGAAGATCTGCAACGACCTGCGCCTGCTGTCCAGCGGCCCGCGCACCGGCATCAACGAAATCAACCTGCCGGCGCGTCAGCCAGGCAGCTCGATCATGCCAGGCAAGGTCAACCCGGTGATTCCGGAAGCCGTGAACCAGGTGGCGTTCCAGGTCATCGGTAACGATCTGGCGCTGACCATGGCAGCCGAAGGCGGCCAACTGCAACTGAACGTGATGGAGCCGCTGATCGCTTTCAAGATCCTCGACTCGATCCGCCTGCTGCAACGCGCCATGGACATGCTGCGCGAGCACTGCATCGTCGGCATCACCGCCAACGAAGCGCGCTGCCGCGAACTGGTCGAGCACTCGATCGGTCTGGTCACTGCACTGAACCCGTACATCGGCTACAAAAACGCCACCCGCATCGCCCGTATCGCCCTTGAAAGCGGCCGCGGCGTGCTGGAACTGGTGCGCGAAGAAGGTCTGCTCGACGAAGCCATGCTCGCCGACATCCTGCGCCCGGAAAACATGATTGCTCCGCGTCTGGTTCCGCTCAAAGCCTGAGCCGACGCGTGACTTGTAGCACCGCTCACCAGGTCGAGGGACTAGACACCTCTCACCTTTTGAGGGCTTGGGGATGATTCCCCGAGCCCTTTTTTTTAACTGTTTGAACCTGAGAACCGTATGTATGGAAGCTGGCTGCAAACCGGCTCCCAGACAAGCCCGACGCCGGTAACGTCGGGTGTTTCAAAGCTTCGTTTCGTCGCTTGCACCACAACCGTGCAGACGGGCGCCGCACTGATCGGTATAGTGCCGCCCCTCTTCGCGTGAGCGGTCGTCGGTAACGAGGCCATAACCCATGCGAAACCCGAACTAATAACAAACCCGCGATATGGATCCGGGACGAACCCTCGCCTCGCCCGTTGTGCCGCGCGCACACCGGTGTAACGCGATGTTTCTGACCATCCAGCATTTGCTTAAACAATAAACAGCGAGGAAAAATCCATGCTCGAAGTCATCAACGACTTCCTCTCAGGGAAAGTACTGATCGTGCTCATTGTCGGGCTCGGTAGCTACTTCACGATTCGCTCGCGTTTCGTTCAATTGCGCCACTTCTTCCACATGTTCGCGGTGTTCCGCGACAGCCTCAAGGGCAGCGCCGGGCAACTCAGCTCGTTTCAGGCCCTGATGCTCAGCCTCGCCGGCCGCGTCGGTGCAGGCAACATCGCCGGTGTCGGCATCGCCGTGACCCTCGGTGGTCCGGGTGCAGTGTTCTGGATGTGGGTGACCGCGCTGGTCGGCATGTCCAGCAGCTTCTTCGAATGTACGCTGGCCCAGGTCTACAAGCGCGCCGATGGCGACGGTTTGTACCGTGGCGGCCCGGCTTACTACATCCAGCACGGCCTGAAGCTCAAAGGCATGGCGGTGGTGTTCTCGATCCTGCTGCTGGTCACCTACGGCTTCGCCTTCATCGGCCTGCAGTCCTACACCGTGACCCACTCGCTGCAAAACGCCTTTGCCTTTGATCCGCAACACACCGGCATCGTCCTGGCAGTGCTGCTGGCCATCACCTTCATCGGCGGCATCAAGCGCATCGCTTCGGTGTCCGACCTGCTGGTGCCGATCAAGACCCTGGCCTACATCGGTGTGACCCTGTACGTGATCGGCACTCAGATCGAACACGTGCCAGCCATGCTGGTCACCATCTTCAAAAGCGCCTTCGGTCTTGACCCGGCTTTCGGCGGCCTGCTCGGCAGCGCGATCGTGATGGGCGTGAAGCGTGGCGTGTTCGCCAACGAAGCGGGCCTGGGCAGTGCGCCGAACGTCGCCGCCGTGGCCGCCGTGAAACACCCGGGTGCTCAGGGCGTGGTTCAGGCGTTCAGCGTGTTCCTCGACACCTTCGTGATCTGCACCTGCACCGCACTGCTGATCCTGCTGTCGGGCTTCTACACCCCGGGCTTCGAAGGTGACGGCATCGTCCTGACCCAGAACTCGCTGGCCGCCGTGGTGGGTGACTGGGGCCGCATGTTCGTCAGCGTCGCGCTGTCGCTGTTCGTCTTCACGTGCATCCTCTACAACTACTACCTGGGCGAAAACAGCCTGCAGTTCCTCACCCGCAACCGCGCTGCGCTGATGACATTCCGCGGCCTGGTGCTGGCGCTGGTGGTCTGGGGTTCGATGCAGGATCTGTCGACCGTGTTCGCCTTCGCCGACATCACCATGACCTGCCTGGCCTTCGTCAACCTGATGGCCCTGGCCCTGCTGTTCAAGGTCGGCATGCGCGTGATGCGCGACTACGACGCGCAGCGCCGCGCCGGCGTCGACCAGCCTGTGTTCGACTCCAGCAAGTTCAGCGACCTGGATCTGGACCTGAAAGCCTGGCCTGCCAACCCGTCGGCCGACACCCAGACTGACGCTCAGCCGCAAGGCATCCCGGCAGCGCAACGCTGATCGGGTAAAAACCGGGCGCAGATCCTGCGCCCGGCGTGACACAAGCAGCGGTCGGCGTCATGCTCGACCGCATGCTGTCCTCGTTCAGGAGAACTCCCCATGAATTCCTCGACCTACCCTGCCGCCCAGCACGTCATGGTGCTGTACACCGGTGGCACCATCGGCATGCAGGCCAGCGCCAATGGCCTGGCCCCGGCGTCCGGTTTCGAAGCGCGGATGCGCGATTACCTGCACAGCCAGCCTGAGCTGGTGGTGCCGCAGTGGCGCTTTCGCGAAATGTCGCCGCTGATCGACAGCGCCAACATGACCCCGGCCTACTGGCAGCAACTGCGTGAAGCGGTGGTCGACGCCGTCGATGTGCAAGGCTGCGACAGTGTGCTGATCCTGCACGGCACCGACACTCTGGCCTACAGCGCCGCCGCCATGAGCTTCCAGTTGCTCGGCCTGCATGCCCGCGTGTGCTTCACCGGCTCGATGCTGCCGGCCGGCGTCACCGACAGCGATGCCTGGGAAAACCTCAGCGGCGCACTGGTCGCCCTCGGCCAAGGCCTGGCGCCGGGCGTGCACCTGTATTTCCACGGCGAACTGCTGGCCCCGACCCGTTGCGCGAAAGTGCGCAGCTTCGGCCGTCATCCGTTCAAACGTCTGGAGCGTCAGGGCGGCGGCGTGAAAGCCACGTCCCTGCCGGCAGCGCTGAACTACAACCAACCGAAGCAACTGGCCAAGGTTGCGGTGTTGCCGCTGTTCCCGGGCATTGGCGCCGAGATCATCGACGGCCTGCTCGACAGCGGCATTCAGGGTCTGGTGCTGGAGTGCTACGGCAGCGGCACCGGGCCGAGCGACAATCCAGAGTTCCTCGCCAGCCTTGGCCGGGCGCGGGACAACGGCGTGGTGGTGGTTGCGGTCACGCAGTGCCATGAAGGCGGTGTGGAACTGGATGTATATGAAGCCGGCAGCCGCTTGCGTGGTGTTGGCGTGTTGTCCGGTGGCGGCATGACCCGCGAAGCAGCGTTCGGCAAGTTGAACGGCTTGCTCGGTGCAGGCCTTGATACGGCCGAAGTGCGGCGCCTGGTCGAACTCGACCTGTGCGGTGAGTTGGTCTGAGACCGCGTCATCGCCCTGTGGGAACGGGCTTGCTTTCGAAAGCGCTATGTCAGATAGCGTTGATGTCGTCTGACACAACGCATTCGCGTGCCAGCCCGCCCCCACAATTGACTCTTCGTGCGGCATGTAACTTGCTGCGTTCCAGCTATCCCAAGGCTGGAAGATCTTATGCTCCACTCCCACCTCACTACGCTCAATGCGGTCTCGTTGATCCTCAACACGTTCAAGACCGAAGGCCTACCCAGTGAAGCGCTGCTCGCTGGCAGCGGCATCCGTGCAGCCGATCTGGCCCGCGCCGACACCCGCATCACCACCAATCAGGAGATGCAGGTCTGCGCCAATGCGGTCGCGCTCAAGCACGACATCGGACTGGAACTGGGCCGGCGCATGCATGTTTCCTGCTACGGCATCCTCGGTTACGCGCTGCTGACCTGTGCCACCTTCGGTGACGCTTTACGGCTGGCGATCCGTTATCCGGCGCTGCTGGGAACACTTTTCGAGCTGAGCCTGGAGGACGACGGCGAGCGCGTCTGGTTCGTTGCCGCCGATTACCGCGAAAGCCCGGCAATGGCGGTGTTCAATGCCGAGTTCTGTCTGGTGTCGCTGAAAGTCATCTGCGACGACCTGCTCGGCCATCCGCTGCCATTGCTGGCTGCCCGCTTCGAACACGCTGCGCCGGACTATCGCGACAGCTACGCCGAGCACTTCAAGGCGCCCGTGCATTTCGGCGCCAAGGACAACGCCTTCGCCTTCGACCGATGCTGGCTAGACCAGCCGCTGCCACTCGCCGACATCATCACCCATCAAGCCATGGCCGAGCGGTGCCGCAAGCAGAACATCGAGTTCACTGGCCGTCAGGCGTGGCTTGGGCGGATCCGTCAGTTGCTCTGCGCACAACTCAACGCCGCGCCGGGGCTGGAAGGTCTGGCGCAGCAGATGAACTGCTCGCCGCGCACCCTGCGCCGGCATCTGAAGGACATGGGTTGCAGCTATCAGGAACTGCTCGACGAACTGCGTTTCGAGCGGGCCAAGCAGATGCTTTGCGAGGATCAGTTGCCGATTTATCGCATCGCCGAAACCCTCGGCTTCAGCGAGACCGCAAGCTTCCGCCATGCCTTCGTGCGCTGGAGCGGTGTGGCACCGAGTCAATTCCGGCCACACGGTTAAACCGTCGAGGGGCGATATCAGGTCAGTATTTTTGGCCACATCGATCCCCTTTTGGCCTCTCTGACCGTTCTCCGATTCGGCTCACGCCGCAACACTGTGATCAACCGAATCAGCCCCCTGCGGAGAACAACAAATGCTGACGATCTACTCTGACGATCACCACCTGCACCATGGCCGCTGCGAGTTGATCGACGGGCAGCTCAAGCCTTGCTTCGAGATGCCGTCGCGTGCCGACCACGTGCTGCAGCGGGTGAAAAACCAAAACCTCGGCCCGGTCGAGGCACCGAAGGATTTCGGCCTCGGGCCGATCGAGCGCATCCACAGCCGCGACTACCTCGACTTCTTCAAAGGCGCCTGGGCGCGCTGGACCGAATTCAACACCGACGGCGATTTGCTGCCTTACACCTGGCCGGCGCGCACCCTGCGTCAGATCAAGCCGACCAGCCTGCACGGCCAGCTCGGCTATTACAGCTTCGACGGCGGCGCGCCGATCACCGCCGGCACCTGGCAAGCGGCGTACAGCGCGGCGCAAGTGGCGCTGACCGCACAAGCGGAAATCCAGCGTGGCGCCCGGGGTGCCTTCGCCCTGTGCCGTCCGCCGGGACACCACGCTGCCGGCGACTTGATGGGCGGTTATTGCTACCTCAACAACGCCGCCATCGCCGCGCAGGCATTCCTCGATCAGGGCCACAAGAAGGTCGCGATCCTCGACGTCGACTATCACCACGGCAACGGCACTCAGTCGATTTTCTACGAGCGCAGCGACGTGCTGTTCACCTCGATCCACGGCCACCCGGAAGCGGAATTCCCGTTCTTCCTCGGCTACGAAGACGAACGCGGTGAAGGGGCCGGCGAAGGCTTCAACTTCAACTACCCGCTGCCGGCCGGTTCCGGCTGGGATGTCTGGAGCGCAGCGCTGGATCAGGCCTGCCAGGAGATCGATAACTACGGCGCCGACATCATCGTCGTGTCGCTGGGCGTCGACACCTTCAAGGACGATCCGATCTCGCAGTTCAAGCTCGACAGCCCGGATTACCTGGCAATGGGCAAGCGCATCGCCGCCCTCGGCAAACCGACCCTGTTCGTCATGGAAGGTGGCTACGCGGTAGAAGAAATCGGTATCAACGCGGTGAATGTGCTCGAAGGTTTCGAGCAATGAGCCGCTTCAAGTCCGCCACCTGATACCCCGACCCGCACACGCGGGTCTTTTTTTGCCTGCGATATTTATGTACCGCAACCGCTCCCGTCTCGCCCGCTACCTTGCTCGACCCGGCGCCGCTTCCGGCCGCCTGAGGTTCAATCAAGGAGATGGCCATGCCTGAAATCCCGACGCCCAGCGCTGTCGACGTACTGACCCAACTGGTGACCGGTCCGTCACTGTGGGAGGTCGCCACGAATACCTTGCGCCCGGCACTCAAGACCCTGTATCCGGAACTGGAGCTCGACCCGCGCCAGACCCTCGTGGTGACTCCGGTCTGGCAAATCGACGGAGATCGCGTGATTCCTGGCCGAAGCCGCTCCGAATCCCTGACCAATGTGCTGGTGCGTCTCGGACTTGGCGCGACCACCGTCACCTGGATTGATGGGGAGCATTACCTTGTCCGGCGCTCGACGAATGAGCAACCGGTCACGCTGGCGGTCAAGATCGATGCGCTCGCCCGCTTGATCAATGAACTCGCGCCACTGCTGTTCGTGGCTTATCAGGAACAACAGATCGATTACTGGAACGAACCCACAGGCCTGTCGCATCCGCGCTGGTATTCGTTGTCGGACGCCTTGCGTGCACTGTGGGACGTCAAGGATACAACCGACTGGGACGAACATCGGCTGGCCATGGCCCGGGCCGTTTTCGCCGATCCTGACAAAACGCAGCGCCTGCCCCGGGACAAGTACAAGACCCGCGCGTACCTGATCGATGTCGACGCGGGTGACGAGGTGCAACGCCGCCATCTCCACGTCCTCGACACCGCCGTGCTGGTCGGCTCGGTAGCCGGGCGCACCCTGATCCTGAGCCACTCACTGCCGCTGGGTTTCCAGCGCTTCGACTCTTTCGAGGAGCTGGGCGAGGCTATCAGGAACGCGTATCCGGCGAAGGCTGTTCCGGTCTCGCTGAACTGGCGGCTGATCGAGCCGGAGGGCAATTTTTTTGATCGCCAGGCCTGCATTCTCATCGCTCTGGAAGCAGACGCCATCGGCGCGCTCGGGTCGCCGCCCTCGACCCGGCCGGGCGTTCTACCGCATCCGGGCACGCTCGGCAGACACACCGCAGAGCTGCCACCGCAACTCCAACCCCAGGCCGAGCACTTGCGACCACTGCTGCCGTCCTGGCTGGACCAGGCCAGGGCCGATGACCAGACCTGCTACAGCCGCCACCTGCTGGATCTGGTGCTGATACAACACCAGAACGCCGGCAAGACGTTCCAGAACGAAGTCCCCGACCTGCGCACTTTCACCCTCGAAGCCCTGAGCGCACAGATCCGCAGAGAACAACCCCAGACAAACGATGTAAGGGTCGACAACCTCGAAATCAGCATTACCAGCCTGGTGGTCTGGGGCACGTTCATGTGGCCGGGCAATACCGAGACCCTCACGCTGTCCCTCACCGATCTCGCCTTGCAGAATCTGGCCGGGCTGCCGCCGGGCAACAAAGTCGTGCGCTGCAAGGACGGCACTCCGGTGCCTGACTGGATGAGTGCCGATTATCTGGAAAGGCTCGTGACCACCGTCGACATCGGGGCCCGTTACCCGGCCATGCTCAAACGCTGCCTGGTCGAGGACAGCACCCGGGCCTCCACCCTGCAGCGGCTTTACACTCGACAGTTAGCCGCCGAGCTGCCGCTGCTGGCGTTGCAACACAAGATCCGTGGCGAAATGGATATCGACGAACAAGGCTATCGGTACATTGTCGCTGCACTGGCCGACACCGCCAGCGAACGGCAAGTGGATGGACAGCAGATCGTTGTCCGCCCGCTGGCTTTCATTGTCGGCCAGCGTCCGCGTGACATCGTTGCCAATATGTTCATCATCGGTCCGCGTCAGACCGATCAGGGCCCCTGCCTGCTTTACCGGCCTCTGCTCGATCCGCCACTGATCCAATACGCCAGCCCCGCCAACCTGCTATACGCAATCAAGCATTCACGCTCGATTCGCCAGGCGGTACTGGCCTGGTTGCCTGACGACGTGCGCTTCAATTACGAGCAGTACGTATTTCCCGCCAGGCTGCCTTCGATCTGGACGATTCCCCAATCGCTGGTCGATCCGAGCGCCGCCCTCGATATGAGCGGTCCTGTTTCGTTGGCCAGCGACGTGATCGAAGACCCGATTTTGCCAGCCCTGTTCAACGCCAATGTGCAAGCCATGCTCACCCAGTCGGACCGGCAGTCGGTATCCAACGCTGAAGCACGCTGGGCTTCGCTGAAGAATGGTGGCTGGCGGATTTTCAATGCGGCGCTGCCGTTCCTGGGGCGCAGCGTGGGGACGGCGGCGTGGATCTGGCAGATCATCGATGACTTGCAGGCAATGAATGACGCCGCCAATGAGGCTCCGGCCCGACTCGACTGGAGCGCGCTGGCCGACATCCTCCTGGCACTGGGCATGGTACTGGCCCACAGGGCCGCTGTTGGCAGAAGGCCGGTCCATGAATCACCGGCGTCGCCGCAAACCGTCGTTGAAACACCTGCCCGAACGCTATCCCCGGCCATCAAGGTGCTGCGCCTGCCGGACATCGGCGACCGCGAACTGTCCGCCAGCCATGACATCTCGGTCAACGCCATCGGCGCTATGGACCGCTCGCAACCGGGGCTTGGCTCGCTGCTCGACAGCCTCCAGGTCCCCAGGCCCGAAAGCCTGGGTGATGCCCAGGACGAGGGCCCATACCAACACCTTCATGCCCATGGGCGCGCCTGGTATGCAGCAGTCGGTCAGCGCTGGTTCGAGGTGATGGTGAATGACGACGAACGTGTCCAGATCAGCGATTCGCGCCAGCAGCCTGCGCGTACCGGGCCGCTGCTGACTCACAATGCCGACGGTCAGTGGTTCGTCGATCTTCGCCTGCGCCTCAACGGTGGCGGCCTGCGCAGCCGGCTCAGGAAACTGCAGGACGATAACCGGGCGCGGTTGATTCAGATGAAGGCCGCGCTCACCGACTTCGACGCCACCTTGCAGGCCAAACAGACCCAGCTCAAAGAGGTGCGCGAGGCCATGCTGCAGGCCACCCCCGATAACCGTTCGAGCGCCCGGGAGCAGTTTCTCGACACCCTGGAGGTGCAGATCAGGGCGTACGGTGAGCATATCCAGCAGCTCAAGGCCATGAACGTCGTCGAACCTATCCCCAATTACCGTACCGCCATGATCGAGCGGTTATCACTGCAGCTGTTTCTGGTGCAATCCTGGCTCGACGAACAATCGTCCGAATTCCGCAGCAGCCTGAGCACTACCCTGGCATTGCTTGACGAACCCTCGGCACCCCTGTCGGCAGAGCGCAACGCGCCTTTTACCAAAGCCAGTGACATGACCCAGGGCATGATCGACAAGATCGAATACGCCCGTAGCCGACTCGATGAACTGAGCCTGCTGGGCAGGGACGCCCTTGAAGTCACGCGAGACTACAAGGCGAAACTCCCCCGCTACACGATCGATGACCTCAAGCTGCTGCAAATCACGCTGGAGCAGGAGCTGTGCATCAGGCCGGACCTGACACAAGAGCCGGTCGATGCGCGGCTGGCGCTGGAAAACCTGATCGATGATGCGGCGCTGAACATCCAGAGCTCTCTGGAAGTGAGCAACGAGGAGAGTCTGCAAAATCTGAGTCAGCGGATCGAGACGATGAGCAATCTGGCCGAACAGTTCGTCGCTGTCGATCAGCGCTTTGCAGACCTGCTCGTCGAGTATCCGGAGCAACTGCTTGCCGATCGCATCGAACAGGTACGCCGGCGCGTTGCCGGATTTGCCGACAGGACGGTCGACCGGCTGGTGAACCTGCTGCGCGACCAACGACAGTTCGATCCCGTACCGGGCCCTTCTAAACCATCGACGGCGTCGGCCAAAAAGGTCATCAAGACCCGTTACAAGGGTACGGTCGTCGGTGAGCCACGCAAGGACGCCAGTGGCCGGGAAACCGATCTGGTCGACGTGCGCGCGCCCCTGACGGGCAAGATCATCGCCACCTTTCACGAAAAGAGTCCGGGTGTCTGGCTCGAAAGGGTCACACCCAAACCCGTGTCAAAAGGACCGGCACCCAGCCTGCACCGCTGTATCGAGGAAGGCCAGGCACTGATCGATGGCCTGCCTGCCTTTCACCGGCGCACGGAGGCCCACATCAACCGGGCCGCGCGCATTCCGAGCGAAATTCAGGATCTCTACTACCTGCATGCCGACCGGTTGCGCGAAGCGAGGGATGCAATCGACCGGGCCCTGACCGCGCGCAATCTCACCGATGATCGCAATGCCACGGCCAGCACTTTGAACAGAGAACTCGCCGATGCCGCCACCGCGCTTTATCAGCGCGGCCAAAGCGCACGCATCCGGATCATCAAGCAACAACCACCCACCGCGGCCCGTGTCGAATGGCTCAAGAGCAAGGGCCAGGTAGACATCTCGAAAGCCACTGCCCGGCAGCGGCTCAAGGGCTCCGGGAAGGGTTACCTGGACGAGTACGAGGTGCTCGATCACGAAACCCACGCGGTTCTGTGGTACGCGCACTTTCACTACAGCGGAATCAATGATCCGGTGACCGCCTTCAACGCCGCGCACCTGAAAACCGTAGAGCAACGCCGACTGGGTGGGCGCTTCGATCCGCGCACCACCGGCAACCAGGAACTCATCGCCATTTACCGCGGTGAAATCAATCGTGCGCAGGCCGCTGCGCTGTTCTTTTCCTGACGCCGGTGCGCCGCTGCCCGCGAAATTCGGGCATCGGCCGACGGCATATATCTATGCACCGCCCTGCCCGATGCCCGCACGGATAACGTGCGTCGCATCAGGGCCGCCAGCCGCGCTGCCCTTTCACACGGGATCTGAACCATGACTGAAACCGCCGCCGGCACCACGCCTGCCTCTTCCCCGTTTTTGCTCGAACAGAGCCGGCTGATCGATCTGATCAGCCAGGGCCCGACGCTGAATCAGGTGGCCTCGACGCTACTGCAACAGGCGCTGGGAAAGCACTATGCACACCTGCAGATCGACCCCGATCACACCATGCTCGCCACTCCGGTTTGGCGCGACGATGAACAAGGGTTCGCGATCGAGTCTTTCCGGTTCGAATCCCTGACCCACGCGCTCATCCGACAGAGTGTCGAGAAAACCCGAGCGAACCTGATCGAAGGCGAACATTTCCTGACGGTCACGCCGGACGCCCAACCGGCCACTCACCTGGCCGTCGACATGGATGAGCTGACATCGCTGCTCAACGAGCACGCCGCATTCTTTTTCATCGCCTTCGCACAGCAACAACTCGACTACTGGAATGGAACCGGCGCACATTGCCCCCGCTGGCAGGAGCTGTCCGACACGTTGAAAACCGCCGTGGACGTGCAATCCGCGGTTGGCTGGGATGCCGACGCCTGCGCCCTGGGGCGGTGGGTGGCCAACCATCCGGAAAAGCCCATGCGTCAATCGACACTAAACGGATTCAGCCAGATCCGCGCTTGCCTGCTGGATATCGACCTGGTCGAGGGCTCGAACACCACTCACTTGACCATCGCAGGCGCGATCGTGCTGACCGCGACCGTCAAACAGCGCGAACGGTTTTTGATGTACACCATCGGCGCCGGCCACGAATCGTTTTCGTCCCTTGCCGAACTGGGAGAGTCACTGCCCGGACGCCTCGACCTGGACCTGAGCGGGCGCAGCCTCGAGTGGCGACTGGTGGAGCCGCAGGAAAACATTTTCGACAGTTGTACGTGGGCATTGGTGAACATTCAGCTGGACGACATCAAGGCCCTTGATCCCGCCAACCGCCCCGTCGTTCCGACTGCCCTTTCCTCGCCATCGCACAACAGGCATTTAAGCGGCAGGGACCATGCCCGGCTCAGCCAGTTGAACCGGGCCATTCCCAAGTGGCTTAACACGGGATCGATCCGTGATTTTCAGGCTTACACACGCTACATCGTCGAACTCGGAAGGCTTCATAAGGAGGAACCGAGTGATAACGTCGGACAGCCTCTGCTTTCGATCAAGTCCTACGCTCAACAACAGATGCGCGAGGCGATTGTCGCCGACAAGGCTGCCGAAGACGCCGCCTCGCTGCCGCTCGACGACCTGCAGATAACCGTCACTCACAGCTTCGAGGTTGCCGGCCTGACCCTGCCCAACCCTCTGGAGCAGGAACATCAGACCCTCGGTGAGTTCGCCCTTGAAAACACCACGCCGTATCTCGCCAGCGTCGCGTTCACCAATGGCCATGGCGTGCCGGCATGGTTGACCGTCGACTACCTGACGCAGATGGCAGAGCAGGTCGATATTGGAGGCCATTATCCGGCACTGATAAAAAAGGCACTGATCGACGACCCGCAACAGGCCGCCCGCCACAGGGCCCGCTACCGGCGCCAGCTGCCGACCCTGCTGCCGCTGTTGGCCCTGGAGTGTAAGCTCCGGCATCGAGGCGATGTCGACGAGCGCGGTTACACGTATATCTGTCAACTGATGGCATCCATCAGCGCGGGACAGTCCGACACCGAGCCCGGCGTGTACATCCGCCCTTTGGCCTTCAGGCCTCGATACCGCATAAGCAACGTGGCCGACACGGTGGCCAACACGTTCATCATCGGGCCGCGCGAGCCGGAGCTGGGCCCCTGTGTGCTTTACCGGCCATTGTCGGACACCCCGCTGCGGCAGTTCGCTTCCCCGCAAAACCTGCTCTACGCGATTTATCAGCCTGGAGAGTTGCGAGACTCGGTGCTGGCCTGGCTGGCCAGCCCGTCGCTGAGTTTCGAATACGCCCAGTTCGTTTTTTCCAGCGGCATTCCGTCACCCTGGATCATTCCCCGGATGGCGTTCGAGCCCTTTATCCACTTCGACTTGATCGGCCCGATCGGACTGGACGATACGCCGCTGACCGGCGATATCCTCGACGCCCTTCACACTGCCAACAGCCAGGCGCTGGCCGAACTGGCCGACCGCCAGTCAGTCTCCAACAGCGAACGTCGGCGAGCCTTGCTCGCGAACAGCGGCTGGGCGGTGTTCAGTATCGCGTCCAATTTCATGGTTGGCGCAGCAGGCACCGCCGTGTGGGTCTGGCAAACCATCGAACAGATCCAGCAGGCAATCGATGCCCGGGAACAGGGAGACACGCTGGTGGAGTGGCGCTCCGTCGGAGACATCCTGCTGACCCTCGGCATCATCCTGACGCAGCACATCGCCACGCTGCGCAGTCGTACGCCCCTGGCGCTGTTCGAGACCTCGGCTGAACAGACACTGGAAGAGATACCCGCCGTTTCCGGTGCTTTCCCGCCAACGCCGCCGACCATCCGTTTCAACGCAAACGCCATGACCGACGTGATTGCCCCGAACCATCTGTCGAGCGTCGAGCCAGGCACTCTGGTACGACCGTCAACCAGCGCCGGATTCACGGCCATGCTGGAGCGTTTCCAAATACCCGATCCGGATCTGGACGGACATTCGATTTCCCCGGTCAGCCACCTCTACACCCTCGGCGATCGGTTATGCGCACGCGTGGGAGCGCGCTGGTTTCAAGTGACGGCGCCCGACAATGAACCGGTCTGCATCGTAGACCCGGCCGACCCTTCGCATACCGGCCTGGCCATCAAATTCGATGACACGCTGGGTGAGTGGCACTGGGACCCGAAACTGCGACTGCGCGGAGGCAGCCCGACCGGGCGAATCGAGGCGCTGCGGCGCGCCAAGGCGCAAAACAAGGAAAAAGCCTGGACGGCCCTTCATCAGTTCATGGCGCAGGAAGTGACCCGCAAAAACGCAGTGAGCAGCGCCCTGCTCGAGTTGCCACGGGACGGTTCCTCGAGTGAATTCGAACCCAGGGCCCAACGCTACCTGGCGTTGGCCGAGGCGCTGGGTGACGAATACACCCAGGCGCTCGGACACCTGGAAACCTGGCGTCAGAGCGGAGGCGGTGGCGTGTTCTATCAGTCCCAACTGATGCGCCTGACCGCAGAACAACACCGATGCCTGGGCGGTGCACTGCGCCTGCAGATGCGTGTCTATGCACAAATGACCGAAAAATTCGCCAACAGTGCAAGCACAGATATCTCCCTGTCACGGGACGAACAGATCGATATCACCACCCGAGCCACGGCACTGAGCGACCAGATGATCGCCCGACGGCAGGTTCTGCGTCAGTCGCTGGACACCCTGGGGCAACTGGCGGGGATTTCGAGCAAAGTGGGGCACGATCTGGAACGGCTGCTTCCGGCGTTCACCGATCTGGACCTCAAGGCCAACGAAATCAGCATGGCTTACGAATGGTGCGTGCGCGAACAGCCCGGCCCGGCCATGGAAGATGCCCGAGAAGCCGTCAACCTCATCACCGGCAACGCTTCGACTGCCAGCCATGACCTGATCGAGCTGACCAGGGCTGAACCGATCGCTGGCGCGCAGCACCAACGAATCGAGCAATTGGCCCGCTTGAACGACCGCTTCGCCAGCCTCGCGCAAGAAATCGAGCAGTTGCCCGCCGCCCACCCGGGACTGTTCGTGCAGGCGCGACTGGATCGCATCCATGAGCTGATCGGTGAATTCCATGCGCTGGCCGGCGCGCGCCTGGTCGCAGAACTACCGGAGCGCACCGAGCAGTCGGTCGTGTCCGTTTCGCAGCCGGGACCGTCGACGTCGAGACCCAGGGTGAAGGTCAGCAAGAGCCGCCCTCGTCAGGGCGCCAGCGAATCGTCACGCGAGAGCGAAGAGTCCGGTGCTATCAGGGAAATCCCCTTTATCAAACTGTCGCGTTCGCGGCTCCCCAAAAAATCTGATGCCGTCGATGTCATCGCGCGGGCATTGGAACTGAATCTGAAAATCAACGAGTTCAACCGTACAACCCGGGAAGATGCCAAACGTCCCGGCCGCATTCCAGCGGACATTCGTGACATGTTCGAACAGCAATCGGTCAGGCTCACGCAAACGGCCAGCGACGTCGACGCTGCGCTCGCAGCCCAGCAAAGGGCTGGGCGCCCCCCTCTGCCGGTGGCCTCTCTCAGTCAGGAACTACGCAACGGAGCGCAACGCACCCGGACCGAAGGCATCAGCACCTATGCCGCGATGCTCAAGCAACGCAAACCCCGGGAGGCGTACTTTCACTGGCTGTATGACAACGGGCTGGTGGAGGTGGTCAAGGATGAACGCGGACGCATCCGCACCCGGCAACGCGGGGATTATTTTCAGGAATACCGGATCCTCGACAAAGCCCGCAATAATGAACCGCTCTGGGTGGCGCATTTCCATTACGACGCCCTGAAGGACCCCGACGCGAAATACACCACCGCCCACCTCAAACCCGCCGAGCCCTACTTGCAAACGCTCGACGCGGCGACGCGGCAATCCTTGAGCACGTTCGATGCGGTCGAGAATGCGCTGCGTAAAATTGTCGATCCGGTGGTTCGGGACCTGTTCCTGAAGCCGCAGCCCCGCGACCCGGTCGACGATTGACGTCACGTCGCAGGCTCACACCCGCCAGGCCCGGCGCAAACGGCCCAGCGCCGAATCGATCGCCGGCTCCGGGACGGCGGCGAAACCCAGCACCAGACCGGCTCGCCGATCGAGCGGGGTCAGCGAGTCGGGCAGCCAGTAGTTACTCAATCCGCTGATCTCAACCTCTACGCTGCGCGCCAGTTCGATCAGTTGGCGCTCGCGCTCGACGCTCTCCACCGGCACCGTCAAATGCAGGCCGGCGGAGACTGCGGGCAGCGGGCCGACACCCTCGACCTCCTGCGGCCAGCCACTCATCAAGGTGTCGCGCCGGCTCAGGGCGGCTCGGCGCATCCTGCGGATATGCCGCTGAAAATGGCCGGCGGCCATGAACTCGGCCATCACCGCCTGAGTGCTGACTTCGGAATGCCGTACGTCTACCGCGCGACGTTGCGAGAAAGCCTCGACCAGGCCCGGCGGCAACACCAGATATCCCAGGCGCAAGGCCGGAAACGCCACTTTGCCGAAAGTCCCCACATACAACACCCGTCCTTGCCGGTCGAGTGCAGCCAGAGGGGCCAGTGGCGCACCGGTGTAGCGGTACTCACCATCGTAATCATCCTCGACGATCCATCCCTGAGTGCGCTCGGCCCAGGCCAGCAGTTCGAGACGACGGGCCAGGCTCATCACCACCCCGGTCGGGTATTGATGAGACGGCGTGACATACGCCACCCGGCAATCTTCGGCAGCCGCCAGTGCCGCGCAGTCGATACCCTCTTCGTCCACGGCAATGCCATGCAATCGACCACCGGCCAGCGCGAACGCATGACCCGCTGCGCGATAGCCGGGATTCTCGATGCCCACCCCGGCGCCCGGCTCTACCAGCAACTGTGCACAAAGGCTGATTCCCTGTTGAGCGCCACTGGTGATCACAATTTGTTCAGCCGAGCACTGCATACCCCGCGAACTTCGCAGATAAGCGGCAATCAGACCGCGCAGGCGCGCATCGCCTGCCGGGTCGCCGTAACACAGCTGCTGCAAATCGGGTTTGCGCCAGAACGCCGCGTTCAGCTTGGCCCAGACGTCGAACGGGAACAGATCGAAGGCCGGAACACCGACCCGGAATGCTCGCGGCGGACCGCTTGGTGGCGTCGGTAAATGGTTCTGTTCAAGCCGCTGCAACGCACCGCTGTGGATAACTTTGCTGGATAAATCACCAGTGGAATCTAACGAAAATGTGGATAAGGCTGTGGGTAAGCCTGTTGAAAACCCTGTGGATACTTTTGTGGATAGTTTTTTCGCGGGCGCCAGCGATTGCGGTAATTGCGCCACGTAAGTGCCGTCCCCGACCCGCCCTTCGATAAAGCCTTCGGCATACAACTGATCGTAGGCACGCACCACGCTGTTGCGGGAAATCGCCAGTGCTGCCGCCAGATCACGGCTCGCCGGCAACCGCGTGCCGCTGGCCAGGCGCCCGTCGAGTACCCGCAGGCGCAAGGCCTGGTAGAGCTGACGGCTCAGGCCTTTGCGGCGGTCGAGTTCGATACCGGCAGGGTTGAACGGCAGCGACAGTGTGGTCGGATCGGGCATGACAATGGACCTATGAAATTGGTCATCAATGGCTCTTACAACAGACCAATAGCCTGCCTACGATGCAGGCATTCGCCAAGGAAATTTTCTCCATGTACACACCCCGCGCCTTTGCCATCGACGACCTGTCCCAACTGCACGAACTGATCCTCGCCACCCGCCTCGCCATATTGGTCAGCCACGGCGAACAAGGCTTGCAGGCCAGTCATGTGCCGGTGCTGCTGCATCGTGAACAAGGTCCGAACGGTACGCTGTACGGGCATCTGGCCAAGGCCAATCCGCAGTGGAAAGACCTGCGCGACGGCGCCGAGGCCCTGCTGATTTTCCCCGGTGCCGATGCCTACGTCAGCCCGGGCTTTTACCCGAGCAAGGCCGAGCACGGCAAAGTCGTGCCAACCTGGAACTACGTCGCCGTGCACGCCTACGGTCACGCCGAAACCTTCAGCGATGGCGGTCGGCTGCTGGATATCGTCAGCACCCTCACCAATCGCCATGAAGCGGGCCGCGCCCAGCCCTGGTCGGTCGACGATGCCCCGGCCGATTACATCGACGGCATGCTCAAGGCCATCGTCGGGTTCGCCATTCCGATCGACCGCCTCGAAGGCAAGCGCAAGCTCAGCCAGAACCGCAGCGCCGAAGACATCGCCGGCGTGCGCGAAGGCCTGGCTGCCAGCCCCGACATCAACGATCAAACCCTCGCTCACTTGATGCGTTAAGGAAATCACCATGAGTCAGATCGACATCCGTCCGGTCAGCGCCGCCGATCACGCCGCCTGGCTGCCGCTGTGGCAGGCCTACCTGCGCTTCTACAACACGGAATTGCCGGACGCCGTCAGCCAAAGCACCTGGCAGCGCTTTCTCGACCCGAACGAACCAACCCACGCCGCCCTCGCCTGGGCTGACGGCAAAGCGGTGGGCATGGTGCATTTCATCTACCATCGTTCGAACTGGAGCATCGAAAACTCCTGCTACCTGCAAGACCTGCTGGTGGAGCCGCAAACCCGTGGCACCGGCGTCGGTCGCCTGTTGATCGAACACGTCTACGCCACGGCCAAGGCCAACGGTTGCTGCAAGGTGCACTGGCTGACCCACGAAACCAATGCCACGGCGATCCAGCTCTACGAGCGCATCGCCGAACGCCCGGGTTTCATCCAGTTTCGCAAAGCCATTTAAGGAGCCACGCGCATGACCATTTCTCCCGCTGACTGGAAAGGCGTGCCGCCGCCCTCGACCACCCTGATCGAAGGCCGCTTCATCCGTCTGGAAAAGCTCGACCCGGCGCGCCACGGCGACGACCTGTTCAATGCCCTGCAAGGCCCCGGCGCCGACCCGAAACTCTGGGATTACTTGCCCTACGGCCCGTTTCCGGAACGCAGTGCCTTCAATGACTGGCTGAACAACCACGCCGCCCACAGCGATCCGTATTTCTTCAGCGTCATCGACCGCGCCAGCGGCCAGGTGCAAGGCATCCTCAGCCTGATGTCGATCGTCCCGGCTCAGGGCCGCATCGAAATCGGCCACGTCACCTTCGGCGCCCCGATGCAGCGCTCGCCGAAAAGCACCGAGGCGGTCTACCTGCTGGCCAGGGAATCCTTCGCCCTCGGCTACCGCCGCCTGGAATGGAAATGCAACAACGGCAACGCCCGCTCCAAATACGCGGCCGAGCGCCTGGGCTTCAGCTTCGAAGGCGTGTTCCGCCAACACATGGTGGTCAAGGGCCAGAACCGCGATACCGCGTGGTACTCGATTCTGGATTCGGAATGGCCGGCGATTGCGGCCGGGTTCGAACGTTGGTTGAGCGATGAGAATCAGACGGCGGATGGGCAGGTGAAGGGGTTGGTCGAGTGCCGCGCTTGAAACTCGATCGACACTAAGCGGGTTGCGGGTTCAGCTGTTGTTTCGCCGAACCCGTACCACGCCCATTTTCAGTCCAAACGGGCGGAACACGGCATTCAGCGATTTCAGTGTCTGATTACCCTCGCCGTGTTCGATGTGCACCAGCGTGCGTACCGAAATCTTGCACATCTTCGCGAACTGGGTCTGATGCAGCCCGGTCACCTCCACGCGCAAACGGCGAACGGCTTCACCGATTTCTACGGTTCCTTCAGCCAGCGCTTCTTGAATGCTTTCGATGAGCAAGGTGCGCTCGACGACGGTCATGCTCATTTCAGATCCCATTCTTTCAATCGTTGCTCCAGGTTTTTCAGGTGGACGCCCGGATGATTCATTGTCCGGTCAGGCAAACCGCTGGCGCTCAAAATGTCCGGCAACTCGGCCAGGCACTGCGCGTCTTCACGCAGGCGCTCGAAAGATTTCGGCGCGTCGGACAACCCTGCCAATGGGTCATCCGGATCGGAAATATCCGCCAATGCGCGACAAACCCCTCGCCAATCGACATCTCCCGCCCTCTCCAGCTCTTTTGGCCATTTGGTGGTGCGGGTCACACCTTCGTCATCCATGACCATGGGGGCCAGATCATAAATGGGGGCCAAACGATACGAGCCCTCGTCACGAATGATTGCGGTATTGCGACCGTGGTTGTCCGAGTTGCCAAGAATCTTGTTGATCAGGTCCCGGCGTAAATAGTCCGCCACCAGCGCCGGAATCTGATCCGCTTGCCCCGCATTGCGCCAGAGCTCGGCGAGCATGCGAATGACATCCATATGGTTCATCGCGCTTCCCGGCGTCGTCACTTCGGCCAGCGAATAAATCGACTCCACGGCAAAACGCTCTACCCCACGGCTCGTCACCTGGCGATCAAAACGCTGCACCCACAAGCTGGGTTTGTTCGCTTCCTCTAACGCCAGACCTTCTGCCGCGACGGTTTCGATGCCCAGTGCCTGAAGCGCCTGGTAGTAGTGGAATTCGCTGCGCAGGATGTCTTGATCGGTTTGACCTCCCTTATTCCGGGCGAACTTCACAAACCAGTGCTGATGGACGTTTTCATCATCCAGCACGGCATCGGGATACAAAAGACCGGCGTGATCCTCTGCCAGAAGAATCTTGGGAGCCTCACCTCCGGCCCCTGTCGCCCCACCAATCGCAGCTCCCATTTCATAGGCATATTCAAGGAAGCGGTGGTCACGGCTGACGACCTCCTGACGCTGAAAACCGATGGGCTTGCGCTCATCGACAGCCTCGGCCGATTCTTTTATCCGCATGTTGCCGATCGGAGCCGGAGTGCAGCGACCAAGCAGATAAAGATCGGCACTGATGCCTGCAGGTTTCTCCTGCCCCAGACGTGCAAGAAGAAACCTTTTAGCGGCGCCTGCCGGCGCGATGTCATGCACGAATGCAGGGGTGATGGATCGCCGGCCTTCCCAATCAAGGGGGAACAGCGCACTCACGGCCTTGGAAAAAGGGGAGCCGATGACCTCGATGTTCTCGACCAGATACGCCGACTCGTAGCCAAAGCTGCAGCGGCTTTCGAAGCCTTTTTCGGGCGAGTCGAAACTCAACACCATCGCGTCGTGCCATTTGCCGGCGTTGAATATCTGCAATGTCAGGTTGTGCATGCGGCTCTCATCTGCAATTAAATGCATTACTGCGGTCGTTTGGTGAACTTTAAATGCAATATAGTGCATTTCAGAAGATCGGGAGTCTCGTCAACATGCAGTAAAGTGCAGATGAAGGGTTAAAACCTCGAAATAAACGCAAAATAATGCAGATGCCGCTGAGTTCGCCATGGACATCATTTTGTAAAAACCCTCCGCTATACAGGACGCCCCGCTTATAACAAAAAGGACGTTCTGCCCATGCCCTTCCCGCCCCAGCGCCTGTCGTTTGCCATTGCCCTGCTGATCGCCACCAGCGCCGCCCATGGCAAGACCGTGCAGATCGACACCGCCACCACCGCGTCGCAAACATTGGGCGGTAAAGACACACTGACGATTTCGGCGCCGGGCAGCATCACCAACAGCGGCAAGGCTGTGAGCCTGAAGGACGGCACCAGCGGCGTCGGTGTGATCATCGATAACGCCGGCAAGATCATTTCCAGCGGTGGCCGGGCGATTGATAGCAGCGGCGATCTGACCCAGGCGCGCAACTACGCCATCCATAACCGCAGCGGCGGGCAGATTCTCGGTTCCAACGATGCGATTCGCATCGACAGCAACTTTGTCAGCGGCAGCCTGTTGATCGACAATAGCGGCACCATTCGCTCGACCACCGGCCAAGGCCTGGATCTGGATGCGTTGCGCAGCGACGGGGTAAAAACCACGATCATCAACCGCGCGGGCGGGCTGATTCGTGGCGACGCCAGCGACGGCATGAAAACCGGCGCCAATGCGACCATCAGCAACTACGGCGAGATCTCCACCGGTGACTCGCACAATGCCGATCAGAAGTTCGACGGCATCGATATCGACACCGCGACCGGCGTCAGCGTGACCAACTACGGCGTGATTTCCGGCGGCCGGCATGGCATCACCACCGACCTGGGAGCGACGCTGGTCAACTACGGGCAGATCACCGGGCGCAATGGCTCCGGTTTCGGCTCCGATGGCGACGGCACGGTGATCAACCACGGCACCATCACTGGCGCGTATTCCGGGCTGCAACCCAATGGCGACGGCGACGGCGTGGACATCGACAACATCGCCCACATCGAAAACTACGGCACCATCCAGGGCGTCGGCGCCGGCGGTGTGGACAAGGGTGGTTTCGCCAATGGCAGTGAAGGCATTGCCCTGGGCGGCGGTTACATTCTCAACGCCAAGGATGCACTGATCAGCGGCGCCAACAGCGCCATTCTGGTAGATGACGGAAGCGGCGGTTCAGGGCTGGCGGCCACCACGCTGGAGAACTACGGCACCATCCAGGGTCTCGACGGTTTCGGCGTGAAATTCGTCGGAGAGTTCGCCGACAGCGTGATCAACGGCGGCACGATCAGCGGCAGCAACGGCCTGGCGCTGGACCTGGGTGGCGGCAATGACAGCCTGACCCTGCGCAGCGGCAGCCGCTTTGTCGGCGTGGTCGATGGCGGCAGCGGTTACGACCGGGTGGTGATGGACGACGCGGCGGGCGGCAGCTTCGGTGCCAGCCGCAACTTTGAATGGCTGGAAGTCAAACAAGGCGCCTGGACGCTCACCGGCAGCGGCGACTTCAGCGACGGCGGTGCCGTGCGCAACGGCGCCACTTTGGTCAACCAGGGTGGCATCGCCGGCAATCTGACCGTGGACGCCGGTGGTGTGTATGCGGGTGGTGGTTCGGTGGGCAACCTCAACGTCAATGGCACGTTGCGCACCGACACCCGCCTCGGCACCGCGACCATCGTGCACGACTTGAACATGGGCAGCGCATCCACCCTCGCCTACGGCGTCAACGCCGATGGCAGCAGCGCACCGGTTCAGGTTGGCGGCACGGCCAACCTCAACGGCGCGACGCTGGCGGTCAATCCCGGTAGCGGAACCTATCCGTGGCAGAGCCATTACACGGTGCTGCAGGCTGCGAAGGTCAACGGCAAGTTCGGCGCGGTCACCAGCGACTACGCCTTCCTCACGCCGACCCTCGCCTACACACCAACGCAGGTCGACCTGACCTATACCCGCAATGACGTGGCCTTCAATGAATTCGCCGCCACCGGCAACGGCAGCAACGCCGCCAACAGCCTGGCCTCGATCGGCAAGAACAATGCGCTGTACAACGCCCTGCTCAACACCACTCAATCCAGCGCGGGCGCGGCCATCGAGCAACTGGCCGGCGCCAGCAACGCCAACCTCACCAGCGCCACCCTCGGCGCCAGCAGCCAGGTTGGCAGCAGCATGCTCTCGGCCATGCAGCAAATGGGTGGCAGTCCCGGCTTGATGGTCGGTCTTGATCAGCGTGATACGCCGATCCTCGCGGCTAACGGCGTTCCGTCCGAAGCGCGAAACCTTAATGACCCGAATGCCCGGGGCCGGCTCTGGCTGCAGGCCATCGGCGGCTATGGCAAGCTGGATGGCGAACACGGCAGCAGCGGTCTGGAACAGCGCACCAAGGGCAGCGTGCTCGGCGCCGACTGGGCGCTGAATCCACAATGGCGACTGGGCGTGCTCGGCGGCTATTCGAAGACCGACCTTGACGCCACCGGCGTCGACGGCAATGTCGAGAGCTGGCACGCCGGTGTTTATGCGCTGCATCAAAACGGCCCGCTGGCCCTGCGCCTGGGCGCGGCGTACAGCGGCCATCAGGGCGAAAGCAAGCGCACCATCGCGTTCAATGGTTTCAGCGATCGTCCCAAAGGCGACTACGACGCCGACAGCCAGCAAGCCTTCGCCGAACTCGGCTATGCCATGGGCACTGGCCGGCTCAGCGCCGAACCGTTCGCCAGCCTCGGCTACGAGCGCTATCACCGCGACCGCTATCAGGAAAAGGGCGGCGCGGCGGCCTTGCAGGTCGACAGCCAGACTCAGGACAACTTCAGCAGCACCTTCGGCGTACGCCTGGCGCACCTCGGCTCGCTGGACAATGGCATGAGCCTCACCCCGCGCATGGCCGCTGGCTGGAAGCACACCTACGGCGATGTCAGCAGCTCGACCCGTCAGGCGTTTGTGGTCGGCGGCACGGCGTTCAGTGTCGATGGCAGCTCGCTGGATCGTGACAGTCTGGTGCTCGAAGCAGGGCTGGATCTGGGCATTTCTTCGCGGCATACGCTGGGGGTTGGATACAGCGGCGAGATTGGCAGCAACAGCCGAAATCACGGGTTGATCGGGCAGTGGCAGATAAACTTTTGAATGCTGTAGGCAAATGTTCCACACGATGAACGCAAAGGCGGCCCATTAAGCAAAACGGGCCTCTTTACTGTCGCTACAGTCGACAATCCCTGCATGTTCGGCAGATCCGTCTGACATCGATACCCCGTCGCACCGTTCTAGAGTTCGACCTCCCAACACGGAGGTTGACCCGATGCCTGCTCGACATATACACCGACTTCACCACCTGGCTGTCGCAATTGCATTGACGCTTGGCTACGCCGGGAATTCACTGGCGCAGCAACTTGAACTGGATTTTGATCAGCATTTGAGGCAATCCCCGGAGCAAGTGATCTCGGCACTCGATGCCTTCATCAAAGCCCCGGACACGGTTACAACCACGATCAGGAGCGGGCAAAAAGCCAAGGACGGGGTTTCTCTGCAACAGACGGAGGCGAACGATCTGGTGATCGTGAAGCCTCGTGGCAGCTTCGCCGGAGTTGTTGATGGCGGTGCCGGTGACAACGTACTGCAACTCGATGCCAAAGAAGGAAAGCTCGGCGAATCACGTAACTTCAAGGGACTGGAGGTCAAGCAAGGAACCTGGACGCGCACAGGTTCGGGGGACTTCACTTCGGGCGTGCTGATTCGCGCCAAGGCTTCGCTGGTCAACGAGGGGAACATTCATGGCGGCGCGCTGACCGAAGGCATTTTCATCAACAGGGGACGGATCGGTCGAGACGTCACGGTGTTGCCCGGTGGAGACCTGATGCACTCTGGATTGATCGCCGGCAACGTGGATGTACAGGAGAACGGTCATTTCGCCGGCAGCGGTATCGTCGGTGGCCTGAATGTGCAGGGGCGCTTTTCCGTTGACGAGGTGTATGGCGCGCCCAGGATCAGGGGCGACCTGAACCTGTCGCGCCCAGCGGTATTGGCCTACTCGGTCGATGCTTCCGGCAACAGCCCGACCATCATCATCGAGGGCACTGCCAGCCTCGGGGATGCGACCCTGAAACTGGTCACCAGCGGCGACTATCCACAAAGCAGTCAGCACACCATCCTTGAGGCCGGCAAGGTCGAGGGCCGGTTCGGCACCGTCGAAAATGATCTGGCCTACATGACGCCGACCCTGGACTATGATGACCCCAAGCGAGTCGGCCTGACTTATGCCCGCAACGATGTGCCCATCGAGCAAGTCGCCACCAGTGACAACGGCCGCGAGCTCGGTAAAAGCATTAAAGAAACTCAGGCGTTGCCAGACCCATCCCCGGCCCAAACCCAGGCTTCGCGAGAAACGCCAGATTCTCATGCTGCACGGGAGCCACAATCCCGAACGTCACAGCCTCCCGAACGCCCCCTGCAAACGCAAACTCGGCAATCCCCTGTCACGCCTCCGAAGCCGGCGGCTTCGACCATTCCGCGCAACGCAGCCGTCGCGGCCCTGCTGACCAGCGACAAAGTCACAGCCGCCGTCGCCCTCGATCAACTGTCCGGCGGCAGCACCGCCAACCTCGCCAATGCAACCCTGAGCAGCGTCACATCGGTCAGCGCCAGCCTGCTGTCGGCTATGCACCAGCTCGATAACCTGCATGACAACCAGCCAAACGCACCCCGCCACGCGGCCGGAAACGCCGAGAGCGGCAGGGTCTGGCTGCAGGCCCTCGGTCATCGCGGCAAACTGGATCGCGATATGGAGCCCATGCAGCACTCCACCAAAGGACTGCTGCTCGGCGCGGACTGGCGTCTCGACGGAGACTGGCGTCTTGGCTTGATGGGCGGCACCTCCGACACGCGCATCGACAGCAAAGAACTGGACGGCGATCTCGACAGTTGGCACCTCGGCGCCTACGCCTTGCGCCAGACCGGCCCGCTGTCACTTCGGTTAGGCGCAGCCTGGAGCCGTCATGAAGGCAATACCCGTCGCGAAGTCGCGTTCGGCCGTTTCCATGACCGGCTAAAAGGCAACTACCAGGCCAGCACCCAGCAAGCGTTCATCGAATCGGGATACAACCTGGGTCGGGCCAACGTCAGCATCGAGCCATTTGCCGGCCTTGGCTACCAGCGTTACCACCGCGATGGCTACACCGAAAAAGGCGGGGATGCGGCGCTCAAGGTTCACGCTCAATCCCAAGGCAACTTCAACACCACCGTCGGCCTGCGCATGGCGAAAGTCAGCACGCTGGATAACGGCATGCGCCTCACGCCACGACTCAGCGCGGGATGGAAACACGTTTACGGCGAGACCTATACCAGCACCCGCCAACGCCTGGCCACGGAAACTGAAGACTTCACTGTTTACGGCGCCAAACTGGATCGCGACAGCTTGAAACTCGACACCGGGCTGGATCTTGCGGTCTCGAACAGTCACACATTGGGTGTCGCACTGTCCGGAGAAATCGGTACCGACAGCCGTAGCCATGGCATCTCAGGCCAATGGCGAATGGCGTTCTGAGTACAGACGGGATTGCTGCCGCACGTTGCGGCAGCGCCTTGAAAGCAAAAAAAGGGGAGCACATGCCCCCCCGAGGTTTAAAGCGTTGTATCGAGGCCGTTATCTCAGCCTTCGATCTCGATCAGGATTTCGCCCGGGTTCACCCGGTCGCCTTTGGCAACATGGATGGCAGTGACCTTGCCGGCAATCGCAGCCTGGACTTCGGTTTCCATCTTCATCGCTTCGGTGATCAGCACGGCCTGACCCGCCTTGACGGTGTCGCCTTCCTTGACCAGCACATCGACGATGTTGCCCGGCATGGTGGTGCTGACGTGACCCGGTGCCGAAGCCTGCTTGCGCTTGCTGCTGCCGCCGCCGACGAATTCGTTGAGCGGTTCGAACACCACTTCTTCCGGCATGCCGTCGATGGACAGGTAGAAGTGACGCTTGCCTTCAGCCTTGACGCCGACACCGGTGATGTCCACGCGGTAGGTTTCGCCATGTACGTCGATGACGAACTCGGTCGGTACGCCTTCGCCGCCGGCCGAAGCCACCTTGCCCGCTTCCGGGATCGGCAGCAGCACTTCCGGGGTGAGGGTGCCGGCGGCACGCTCTTCGAGGAACTTGCGGCCGATGTCCGGGAACATGGCGAAGGTCAGCACGTCTTCTTCGGACTTGGCCAGTGCGCCGATATCGGCACGCAGCTTGGCCATTTCCGGCTTGAGGAGGTCGGCCGGGCGTACGTCGATCACCTCTTCGCTGCCAATGGCCTGACGACGCAGCTTCTCGTTCACGGTGCCCGGCGCCTTGCCATAACCGCCTTGCAGGTAGAGCTTCACCTCGTTGGTGATGGTCTTGTAGCGTTCGCCGGCCAGTACGTTGAAGAACGCCTGGGTGCCGACGATCTGCGAAGTCGGGGTCACCAGCGGCGGGAAGCCGAGGTCTTCACGCACGCGCGGGATCTCCGCCAGCACTTCGCCCATGCGGTTCAGGGCGCCTTGCTCCTTCAACTGGTTAGCCAGGTTGGAAATCATCCCGCCCGGCACCTGGTTGACTTGAACACGGGTGTCGACGGCGGTGAACTCGCTTTCGAACTGGTGGTACTTCTTGCGCACGGCGTAGAAGTACAGGCCGATTTCCTGCAGCAGCTCCAGGTTCAGACCGGTATCGAACTCGGTGCCTTTGAGCGCAGCAACCATCGATTCGGTGCCTGGGTGACTGGTGCCGGAAGCGAAGCTGGAGATTGCGGTGTCGATGTGGTCGGCACCGTTTTCGATCGCCTTGAGCTGGCACATGGTTGCCAGGCCAGCGGTGTCGTGGGAGTGGATGAAAACGGGCAGCGACTGCTCGGCTTTCAGTGCACGTACCAGTTCACCGGTCGCGTATGGGGTCAGCAGACCGGCCATGTCCTTGATCGCCACCGAGTCGCAACCCATGGCTTCCATTTGCTTGGCCTGGGCGACGAACGCGTCGATGGTGTGCACCGGGCTGGTGGTGTAGGCGATGGTGCCCTGGGCATGTTTGCCGGCAGCCTTCACCGCTTCGATCGCCACGCGCAGGTTACGCACGTCGTTCATCGCGTCGAAGATGCGGAACACGTCGATGCCGTTGACCGCGGCCTTGGCGACGAACGCTTTGACCACATCATCGCTGTAGTGGCGGTAGCCCAGCAGGTTCTGCCCGCGCAAGAGCATTTGCAGACGGGTGTTGGGCAGCGCGGCGCGCAGTTGGCGCAGACGCTCCCACGGGTCTTCTTTCAGGAAACGCACGCAGGCGTCGAAGGTCGCGCCGCCCCAGCATTCCAGCGACCAGTAGCCGACTTTGTCGAGCTTGTCGCAGATCGGCAGCATGTCTTCGGTGCGCATGCGGGTGGCGAGCAGCGATTGGTGAGCGTCGCGCAGGATGGTATCGGTGACAAAGATCTTCTTGCTCATTCTTGTATTCCTCACAGGCCTGCGTGGGCGGCGATGGCGGCGGCGATGGCCAGGGCCAGCTCTTCGGGTTTGCGCTTGATCGAGTAGTTGGTCAGTTCCGGGTGGCTTTCGACGAAGCTGGTATTGAACTGGCCGCTACGGAATTCCGGGTTGCGCAGGATTTCCTGGTAGTACGCGGCGGTGGTCTTCACGCCTTGCAGACGCATGTCGTCGAGCGCGCGCAGACCACGGTCCATGGCCTCTTCCCAGGTCAGCGCCCAGACCACCAGTTTCAGGCACATCGAGTCGTAGAACGGCGGGATGGTGTAGCCGGTGTAGATCGCCGTGTCGGTACGCACGCCAGGTCCGCCGGGGGCGTAGTAGCGCGTGATCTTGCCGAAGCTAGGCAGGAAGTTGTTTTTCGGGTCTTCGGCGTTGATCCGGAATTGCAGGGCAAAACCGCGATGCTGAATGTCTTCCTGCTTCACCGACAGCGGCAGGCCGGAGGCGATGCGGATCTGTTCGCGGACGATGTCGATCCCGGTGATTTCTTCGGTGATGGTGTGTTCCACCTGCACCCGGGTGTTCATCTCCATGAAGTACACCTCGCCCTCGGCGAGCAGGAACTCCACGGTGCCGGCGTTCTCGTACCCGACAGCCTTGGCCGCGCGCACCGACAGGTCGCCGATGTAGGCGCGCTGTTCCGGGGTCAGTTGCGGACTCGGGGCGATTTCGATCAGCTTCTGGTTGCGACGCTGGATCGAGCAGTCACGCTCGAACAGATGCACGACGTTGCCGAAGCTGTCGCCGAGGATCTGCGCTTCGATGTGTTTCGGATTGACGATGCATTTTTCCAGGAACACTTCCGCCGAACCGAAAGCCTTGGTGGCTTCGGAAATGACCCGGGGGAAATTCTGTTCGAGTTCTTCGCGACTGTTGCAGCGACGGATACCGCGACCGCCACCACCGGAAGTTGCCTTGAGCATCACCGGGTAACCGATGCGGTCGCCCTCGCTCAACGCTTCCTCGATGCCCGAGACGTTGCCTTCGGTGCCCGGCGTGACCGGCACACCGGCCTTGATCATGCTGCGGCGCGCTTCGGTCTTGTCGCCCATGCGGCGAATGACTTCCGCCGACGGGCCGATGAATTTGATCCCGCGTTCGGCGCAGATGTCTGCCAGCTCGGCGTTTTCCGAGAGGAAACCGTAGCCGGGGTGCAGTGCATCGCAACCGGTTTCCACGGCCAGGTTCACCAGCTTGCGCGGGTTCAGGTAACCGGCCAGTGGCTCGGCACCAATGCTGTGGGCCTCGTCCGCACGCTTGACATGCAAGGCATGCCGGTCGGCGTCGGAATAGATCGCGACCGAACGGATGCCCATCTCGGCGCAGGCACGCACGATTCGTACGGCAATCTCACCACGGTTGGCGATCAGGATCTTTGTTATCACTTGGAGGTTCCCTTGAGCCGGTGGCACCACGACCTGCTAGACCCAGGTCGGCACGTGACCAAATGTTTCAATCTGGTCTCGGCCCCACACTAGCGCTGACAAGGGATTAACAAAAATGAATAAAAATTGGGTCAGGCATAAGTAAAGACTTATAGTCATTGCATCAGCCAATGGCCAGAGTCAGTAGAAAATGCGTAAGTCCCTGATGCGTATGACATTGCGTCAATTGCAGATCTTCAACGAAGTGTGTGATTTACGTTCCTACAGCCGAGCGGCCGAGGAAATGTCGCTCACACAACCGGCCGTCAGCCTACAGATTCGTCAGCTCGAAGAGCTGATCGGCCAGCCATTATTCGATTACGTCGGCAAAAAACTCTACATGACCGAGGCGGCCGAAGCACTGCAGCGCGCCAGCCGGGACATCTTCGGCCGCCTGGAAAACCTCGACATGCAGCTGTCGGACATGCAGGGTTCGCTGCAGGGCCAGTTGAAACTGGCGGTGGAATCCAGCGCCAAATACTTCGTGCCCCACCTGTTCGCGGCGTTCAAGCGCCAGCATCCGGAAGTGAACCTGCAACTGACAGTGGTCAACCGTGGCCAGGTGATTCGTCGACTCTCCGACAACCGCGACGATCTGGTGATCATGTCGATGGTGCCGCAGGACATGGGCCTGGAATTCCTGCCGTTCCTCAACAACCCGATCGTTGCCGTGGCGCGGCCGGATCATCCGCTGGCGCACATGGGCCCGCTGCGCTTGCAGGACCTCGAGCCATACACCCTGCTGATCCGCGAACCGGGTTCGGGTACGCGGCTGGCCTGCGAGGAGTATTTCAAGGAGAAGCGCGTGCACTTCACCCAGACCCAGGAAGTGGCGTCGGCCGAAGCCCAGCGTGAATGCGTGGTGGCGGGTCTGGGCCTGGCGCTGTTGACGCGCCACGCCCTGAACCTGGAGCTGGCGACCGGCGGCCTGGTCGAGCTGCCGGTCGAAGAGTTGCCGCTGTTTCGCAGCTGGTGCCTGGTGCAAGCCAAAGCCAAACGGCTGTCACCGGTGGCGCACGCCTTCCTGGCGTTTATCCGCAGCGAACGGGTGCAGATCAGCGCGCTGGTTGAGCGCTTCGACGGGAAGCTGCCGGCGCTGCCTGCCAGTGATTGATGTCCTCGGGAAAATCGCCGATTTCGGCCTGAAGCTGGCGGAGTTCGAAGCGATCTTCGATAGCGCGGCGAAATTCCATGCGGCGCTGGTCTTCCTGCTGACGACGGGTTTTCGCGGCGCTGTTGCGTTCTTCGTAAGGCTGAGCCATTTCGAGTCTCCCAAGGCGATTACGGGAGTTTCACGATAGGCCCGGGGGATGACGGTTTGGCTTCGTCGGGGTTACAGGCAGATGAATATTGCCTGCACCCCACAACAATCAGTCATCCAGCGCTTTCACCGATTTTGGCGACAGCCGCAAGCTGCGCAGGCTGCGCTTGACGCTCTTGAGGTGGTTGACCAGGCTCGGCCCGCGCGCCATGGCCACGCCCATCGCCAGTACGTCGATCACCACCAGGTGAGCAATACGCGAAGTCAGCGGCGTGTAGATTTCGGTGTCTTCATGAACGTCGATCGCCAGGTTGACGGTCGACAGCTCGGCCAGCGGCGTCTGGCTCGGGCACAAGGTGATCAGCGACGCACCGCTCTCGCGAACGAGGTTGGCGGTGATCAGCAAGTCTTTGGAGCGGCCGGACTGGGAAATGCAGATCGCCACGTCGGTCGGCTTCAGCGTCACCGCCGACATCGCCTGCATATGCGGGTCGGAATACGCCGCGGCGGTCAGCAGCAAACGGAAGAACTTGTGCTGCGCATCCGCCGCCACCGCGCCCGACGCACCAAAGCCGTAGAACTCGACGCGCTGGGCCTGGGACATCAGCGTCACCGCCCGTTGCAGCTCCAGAGGATCGAGCTTCTCGCGAACCTCCATCAGCGTGTGCAACGTGGTGTCGAAAATCTTCAGGCTGTAGTCGGCGACGGAGTCGTCTTCATGGATCGCGAACTGACCGAAGCTGGCGCCGGCCGCGAGGCTTTGCGCGAGCTTGAGTTTCAGATCCTGGAAACCGGAACAACCGATGGCCCGGCAGAAGCGCACGATGGTCGGCTCGCTGATGCCGACGCTGTGGGCCAGGTCGGCCATGGAACTGTGCATCACTGCCGCAGGGTCAAGCAGCACGTGGTCGGCGACCTTGAGCTCCGACTTGCGTAACAGGTGACGTGACTGGGCGATGTGTTGCAGCAGATTCAAGGGGCTGGACTCTTGTTATGGAAAGATGTGCTTTGGCCAGATGCCAGGGATGTAGCAAGCTTGTAGTTATACTACATGAATCGGCTTTTTGCCTGCTCAATGCGTAACCGGATCCCCCCGGATCAGGCGACATGCGCTGCATGTAGCCCTTACAGCGGTTTTTCCTGTTCACGCAACAACGCGGCAAGGCCGACCGCCTCCACCGGACGGCTGATCAGATAGCCCTGCACCTCGTCGCAACCTTCAGCCTTCAGAAACGCCAGCTGCTCGGATCGCTCGACGCCTTCGGCGACAACTTTCAGTGACAACCCGTGAGCCATCGCAATGATCGCCCGGGTGATCGCCGCGTCTTCGCTGCCCTCGCCCAACCCGCGGATAAAGGCCTGATCGATCTTCACGTAATCCACCGGAATCCGCTTCAGATAGCTCAGCGATGAATAGCCGGTGCCAAAATCGTCGATGGCCAGTTTCACCCCCAGATCCCGCAACTGCTGGAACGTGGCGATGATGTGTTCGACGCTGTCGAGCAGCTGGCTTTCGGTCAGTTCCAGTTCGAGGTAGTGCGGCGCCAGGCCGGTTTCCTCCAGCACCTGGCGCACCAGACTGACCAGTTTTCCCTGGCGCAGTTGATGAACCGACAGGTTCACCGAAACCCGAATCGGCGCCAGCCCCTGACGCTGCCATTCACACGCCTGCCAGCAGGCCTGACGCAGGACGAATTCGCCGATAGGGCCGATCAGCCCCGTCTCCTCCGCCAGACCGATGAAGTCCCCCGGCGGCACCCGCCCCATGGTCGGATGATCCCAGCGCACCAGCGCTTCCGCCGCGTTGAGACGGCCGGTCCCCAGGCACAGCTTCGGTTGATAGAAGACCTTGAGCTGCTTTTCCTCGATGGCTTTGCGCAGCTGGTTTTCCAGTTGCAGGCGCTCCAGCGTGCTGGCCTGCAGACTATCGGTGTAGAACTGGAAGTTGTTGCCGCCCAGGTGCTTGGCATGTTGCATGGCCATGTTCGACTGGCTGACCAGCGCGGAAATCTCCCGGGCGTTGTCCGGCAGCATGCTGATGCCCATCGAGGCGCTGACTACCAGCTCATGCCCCTCCACGGTCAACGGCAGGCGCAGCTTGCTCGACAGTCGCGTGGCGACCCGCGCCAGGCTCGACAGGTTGCCGTAGGCGTCGAACAGTACCGCGAACTCATCGCCGGACAGCCGGGCGATGGTGTCGGCTTCCGGAAGAGCATTGACCAGACGCCGGGACATCTTTTGCAGCAACTGGTCGGCAATCTCGTGGCCAAGGCTGTCGTTGAGCAGCTTGAAGCGATCCAGATTGATGTGCAGCAACGCCAGACTCCGACGCCCGCCCTGTCGCACGCGCTGATGGGCTTCGTGCAGGCGTTCGCGGAACAGCGAGCGATTGGCCAGGCCAGTGAGCTCGTCGTAGTGGGTCAGGTAGCGCATGCGCTCTTCGGATTCGCGGCGCGCCGACAGATCGGCGAAGAAGCCGACGATATGACTGACATTTCCCCGACTGTCGCGCACGGCATTCAATTGCAGCCACTGCGGATACAGCTCGCCGTTCTTGCGGGTTTCCACCAGTTCGCCCTGCCAGCTGCCGTGCTGCTCCAGCGCGTGGCGGATCGCGACGTAGTGTCGGCGGGCATCGCGACTGCACGGCAGTTCCACGACGTTGCGCCCGAGCATGTCGTCGATGTCATACCCGGTGACCCGGCTGAAAGCCTGATTGATGGCGATCAGCGAATAATTCGGGTCGAGGATCACGATGCCTTCGCTGGCGGCCTCGAACACCGTCGCCGCCAGTTGTTGCTGGGCTTCCAGGCTTTTGCTGACGCTGATGTCGCGGCGGGTGCCGACCATGCGGATGACCCGCCCGTTCTCGTCGCGCTCCACCGCTCGCCCACGGTCTTCGATCCAGACCCAGTGGCCGTCGCCGTGGCGCACGCGGTATTCGATCTGATAATCCTCGGTGCGCCCCTTCAAGTGCTCGATCAGCGCTCGTTTGAGCGGCGGCACGTCTTCCGGGTGCAGCCGTGGCCGCAGATGCCTGAGCAGCCCGGTGACGTATTGCGGGTCGAGGCCGAACAGTTCCTGAATCTGTGTGTGGTGAACCTCGTCGGTCTGCAGGTTCCAGTCCCACAGCCCCAGCTCACTGGCCTTCAACGCCAGGGCCAGGCGCGCCTCGCTTTTGCTCAGCGCCTGGTTGGCGACGTCCAGCTCTCGGCTGCGCTGGGCGACCCGATCCTCCAGCTCGACCTGCGCCTCGCGCAGCTTGCCCTCGGCGCAACGCCGCTGCTCGATTTCCTTCGCCAGCTCCTGATTGAGCTGTTCGCTGCGGGTTTGCGTTTGTTGCAGGTGCTCGATCAGGTGCTGGTTCTGGAAGCGACGCAGCAAACCGCGATCGATCAACCGGTTGACCTGCCACGCCACCACGCTCAGCGAGCCGAGCAGAATCAGCCCGAGCCAGCCCCAGCCGCGCGCCAGTTCGTCACCGCCCCAGAACAGGTAGCCGATGGCCGGCAGCAGGCACGGCAAGGTAAAGGAAAGGAAGGCCGGAATACTCACGGCGTAAGCCACGCTGGCCGACAGGGTCGCGGCGCCGATCAGGCCGAACACCCAGGCCTGCTGCATGAAGTTGTCGGCCGGGACCAGCGCGATGCCGGCGCCGGCCAGGGTCAGGCCGGTCATGGTCGAGCCGAGCAGAAACATGCGCCCCCAGATCGGCTGGGCCTGGCGATCGGGAGTCGCCGAGTCGAACGCGGCGACCTGAATCACCCGCAACGCCACCAGCGACAACAGCCACACCAGCCAGACGCTGACCACGAAGTAACGCTGCGGGCTCCAGAGCAGAGCGGCGCAGACCAGACCGTTGATCAACATGAACAGGGTGGGCAGCAGCGAACCCTGATAAAGAAGGCGCGTGCGCTCGACCGCCATCTGGGTGGCGTAAAGCTTGCGGATCACCCGAGGCTCCACGGAGGGGCCCGACAGGTCGAAGCTGAGGGTCATAGGCAACGTTCTTGTTCTTATAAGTGTGAGCATGCGCCCGGAAACGTGGACGGAGCATACACAAGCCGAACCACTTGCCAAACTGCCCCAGATCATAATTTCACCGAAACTTTTCCGCCGCCCAGCCCCCACCAAAGCCCTGAGCTCAGGCGGGCCAACGCCTGTAGCCGGTGACCGACCGGTCGTCACGGGCAGCACTTTCATCGGCTAATGCAAAGCTCGGTTTGCCCGGGCCTGCGGCGCACCCTAGAATGCCCCGATGCGCGATGATCTCTCCCTTCTGCTGAACTCCCTCAACGATGCCCAACGCCAGGCCGTAGCGGCTCCCGTTGGTCGTCAATTGGTCCTGGCCGGTGCCGGCTCCGGCAAAACCCGAGTGCTGGTGCACCGTATCGCCTGGTTGATCCAGGTCGAGAACGCCTCGCCCCACTCGATTCTGTCGGTGACCTTCACCAACAAGGCCGCTGCCGAGATGCGTCACCGCATCGAGCAGTTGTTGGGCATCAACCCGGCCGGCATGTGGGTCGGCACCTTCCACGGCCTGGCGCACCGCCTGTTGCGGGCGCACTGGCAGGAAGCCGGGCTGAGCCAGACCTTCCAGATTCTCGACAGCGACGACCAGCAACGCTTGGTCAAGCGGGTGATCCGCGAGCTGGGGCTGGACGAGCAACGCTGGCCGGCCCGTCAGGCCCAATGGTTCATCAACGGGCAGAAAGACGAAGGTCTGCGTCCGCAACACATTCAAGCCAGCGGCGATCTGTTCCTGGCGACCATGCGCGGCATTTATGAAGCCTACGAGGCGGCATGCCAGCGGGCCGGCGTCATCGATTTCTCCGAACTGCTGCTGCGCGCCCTCGACCTGTGGCGCGACCACCCGGGCCTGCTGGCGCACTACCAGAAGCGTTTCCGACACATTCTGGTGGACGAATTCCAGGACACCAACGCCGTGCAGTACGCCTGGTTGCGTCTGCTGGGCAAGGGCGGCGACAGCCTGATGGTGGTCGGCGACGACGATCAGTCGATCTACGGCTGGCGCGGCGCGAAAATCGAGAACATCCACCAGTACTCTTCCGACTTCCCGGATTCGGTGACCATCCGTCTGGAGCAGAACTACCGCTCCACGGCCGGCATCCTGAAAGCCGCCAACGCCCTGATCGCCAACAACACCGGGCGTCTGGGCAAAGAGCTGTGGACCGATGGCGGCGACGGCGAAGCCATCAACCTCTACGCCGCGTTCAACGAACACGATGAAGCACGCTACGTTGTCGAGACCATCGAAAGCGCGCTGAAAACCGGCCTGGCTCGCAGCGATATCGCGATTCTCTACCGCTCCAATGCCCAATCGCGCGTTTTGGAAGAAGCCTTGCTGCGTGAACGCATTCCGTACCGCATCTATGGCGGCCAGCGCTTCTTCGAGCGGGCGGAAATCAAGAACGCCATGGCCTACCTGCGTTTGCTGGAAGGTCGCGGCAACGATGCGGCGCTCGAGCGGGTAATCAACGTCCCGGCGCGGGGCATCGGCGAAAAAACCGTCGAAGCGATCCGCGACCATGCACGCCACAGCGATGTGTCGATGTGGGAAGCCATGCGCCAGCTGGTGGCCAATAAAGGCCTGACCGGTCGCGCCGCCGGTGCACTCGGTGCGTTTATCGAGCTGATCGAGAACCTCGCCGCCAAGTGCGCCGAGATGCCGTTGCACCTGATGACCCAGACCGTCATCGAGCAATCCGGACTGATCGCCTACCACGAAGCGGAAAAAGGCGAGAAAGGCCAGGCCCGGGTAGAAAACCTTGAGGAACTGGTCAGCGCCGCGCGCAACTTCGAGAACACCGAAGAAGACGAAGAGCTGACGCCACTGGCGGCATTCCTCGGCCACGCGTCGCTGGAGGCCGGCGACACCCAGGCCGACGAGCACGAAGACAGCATTCAGTTGATGACCCTGCACAGCGCCAAGGGCCTGGAATTCCCTTACGTGTTCCTGGTGGGCATGGAAGAAGGCCTGTTCCCGCACAAGATGAGCCTGGAAGAACCGGGACGCCTTGAGGAAGAGCGGCGTCTAGCCTACGTCGGCATTACCCGGGCAATGCAGAATCTGGTGATGACCTATGCTGAAACCCGACGCCTGTACGGCAGTGAAACCTACAACAAGGTGTCGCGTTTCGTACGGGAAGTACCGAAAGGCCTGATTCAGGAAGTGCGTCTGTCCAACAGCGTCAGTCGGCCGTTCGGCGGCAACCAGTCGATGGGCGGCAGCAACCTGTTCAGCGGCAGCGAGATTCCGGAAACCGGCCTGAGCCTCGGCCAGGCTGTCCGTCACTCGATCTTCGGCGACGGCGTGATCCTCAACTTCGAAGGCGCCGGCGCCCAGGCCCGGGTGCAGGTGAACTTCGCCGAAGGCAGCAAGTGGCTGATGCTCGGGTACGCGAAGCTGGAAGCCATATAAGTCAACGTTCGTTCCCGCGCCCGGCGCGGGAACGAACACTGGAGGCAACATCCATGGGCTCGGGCTTCTTTTCCTCCTGGACATTCTGGGCCCTGCTCTCGGCTACTTTCGCCGCGCTGACGGCCATCTTCGCCAAGATCGGCATCGAAAACGTCAACTCCGACTTCGCCACCCTCCTGCGCACAATCGTCGTATTGGTCAGTCTGGCCTTGATTTTGTACGCCACGGGCCAATATCAGTCCTTGGGATCGATCTCCGCCAAGAGCTACCTGTTCCTGTTGTTGTCGGGCCTGGGTACCGGCGCTTCATGGTTGTGCTACTTCCGGGCGTTGAAAGTCGGCCCGGCATCGCTGGTCGCCCCGGTGGACAAGCTCAGCGTGGTCTTCGTGGCGGTGCTCGGGGTGATCCTGCTGGGCGAGAAACTCGACCTGCGCCAGTGGGGCGGCATCGGCCTGATCACCGCCGGTGTGGTGATGCTGGCCTTGCGGCGCTGATCCATTTCCTGCTGAACCTATCTCCTTTTCCTACAGACAAAAGTACATGGCCTTATTGCCCCGACCGAGCTGAACGTAACCTGTCAGGCAAAAGCCCGAAACACTCTCTCGCTAGCCAGTAACACTTCAGCTGTGCAACATGGCGCGCGTGTCTCCACAAACGGGAATTCCCTTTATGAAACGTTTTCTTAGCATCGCCATGGCGTTGTGCATCGGCCTGACGATGAGCCTCGACGCCAACGCCAAGCGCTTTGGTGGTGGCAAAAGCGCCGGCGCTGCGCCGACGCACCAGACCAGCCAGATGGCTCCTTCTTCCCCAGGCATGGGCGGCGCTGCGGCGACCGCTGGTGCTGCCGGTGCCGCGGGCGCTGCGGCCAAGGCCGGCGGCGCTTCCAAATGGCTCGGCCCTCTGGCCGGCATCGCGGCCGGTGGCCTGCTCGCTTCCATGTTCATGGGCGGCGGCTTCGAAGGCATGCAGATCTTCGACATCCTGATCATGGCCGTGATCGCGTTCGTGATCTTCCGATTCATTGCCGCCCGTCGCCGCAAACAGCAGGAGCAGTTCGCTCCGGCCGGCGCGCCGATGCAGCGTGAAGTGTTCGAACAGAAACCAGCGGCGATGGGTTCGATCTTCGGTGGTTCGGCGGCGCCTGCTGCCGCCCGTCCGGTGATCAATGCACCGGCCTGGTTCAACGAACAGCGTTTCCTCGAAGCTGCCCGCAGCCACTTCCAGGCGCTGCAGCAGCACTGGGACGCCAACGAAATGGACAAGATCGCCGAGTTCGTGACCCCGCAGATGTTCGAGTTCCTCAAGCGCGAGCGCGCGGAACTGGGCGACGCGTTCCAGTCCACCTACATCGACAACCTCCAGGTACAACTGGATGGCGTGGATGACCGTGCGGACAAGACCATCGCTACCCTGACCTTCAACGGCGTGTCGAAGACTTCGCGTTTCGACCAGCAGGGCGAAGTGTTCAGCGAAAGCTGGAACATGGAACGTCCACAGGGCGACAACCAGCCTTGGCTGGTCGCCGGTATCCGCCAGAACGGCTGATCACCTCCGACGTTTTACCCGCAGTAATGAAAACCCCGGCCTCGGCCGGGGTTTTCTATTTCGCGGTTGCATCTATAGCGAGCTACTGTATAAACCGCCCCATATAAACCGCGCCATTCAAGCAAGAGGATCCCGGACGTGGAAGAAATCATCGAACAACTGCGCGAAGCCAACGAACCCGTACCGGTTCCTTTGGAATTGCCTGACGAAGACCAGTTGGTGGAAATCGAAGAAGAACTCTTCATCAACATCCCGTTCGTCTTCAAAGAGTTTCTGCTGACCGTCAGCGACGTGGTTTACGGCAGCCTGGAGCCGGTGACCGTCACCGACCCGCAATCCCACACCTACCTGCCGGACGTCGCCGCCAACGCCTGGGATGCCGGCGTGCCGCGCGACCTGATCCCGATCTGCCAGGACGGCGACGACTACTACTGCGTCGAAGAAGACGGCACCGTGGTGCTGTGGTCGGGCGAAGAAGAACTGATCACCGAAGAGTCCTGGGAATCGGTCTGGCACTGGGCGCGGGACGTCTGGCTGGAAAGCTGAAACGCCCCTCCCCATGGGTGGTCAGTGCCCCGACGGCTCCTTGTGGTTGTCGAGGGTTTCCAGCAGGGCCACCTGCATCCGCGTGTGCACCCGGATGAACCAGCGCCAGAGCAGCGCCGCCACGGCGGCCGCGACCACGGCGATCAGCACCAGCAGCTTGTTGGTCGGCAAGATACTGGCCGACAAGGCTGCCAGCAGCAGGAAAATCACCAGCAGCGAGATGATCGGGATCACTTCGGCGATCACCCGGCGCACTCGCTGCGTGTGACGCCCGGCCATTTCCGGCTTCACGCCCATCTCCGCCAGCAGCATCGACAGCGCCTTGAGCTTGCGATAGGCCGCGATCAGGAACGGCAACGACACCAGCAACGCCCCGCCCCAGATCAACGCCTTCTGCCAGCTTGGATCGCTGATCCAGTCCTGCATCCAGATCGAGAGGCGCCCGGCAAAGAAAGCGCCGGCAAAGAAGATCGCAATCACCAGCGCCAGATTGACCCCGACCTGCAGCAGGATCCGCCGGATCATAGAAGCCAGCATCGCGCCCTCACCTTGCGGCTGAATGCTGCGCAGCCACTCGCCGTACATCCCGAACACTCGACCGAGGCGTTGCGGCATGGCGGCGGACAGCTTGATCGACAGCGGATCGGCAGCCCGAATCAGGTACGGCGTCAGCAACGTGGTAATCACCGAAACCGCCACGGCCACCGGATAGAGAAAGTTGCTGGTGACCTGCAGGGTCATCCCCAGCGCCGCGATGATGAAGGAGAATTCGCCAATCTGTGAAAGTCCCATCCCGACCCGCAGTGAGGTTCGCCCGTCATTGCCGGCGATAAACGCACCGAGCCCGCACGACAGCATCTTGCCCAGCACCACGGCGACCGTGATCACCGCGATCGGCCACGCATACTGCAGCAGGATCATCGGGTCGAGCATCAGGCCGATGGCGACGAAAAAGATTGCGCTGAAGAGGTCGCGAACCGGCTCGATCAGGCGCTCGATTTTCAGCAGTTGCCGCGACTCGGCCATGATCGCGCCGATCAGGAACGCCCCCAGCACCATGCTGTACTCAAGCTTGACCACCAACAGGCAGAAACCGAAACACAGGCCCAGCACCGTAATCAGCAGCATCTCGTTGCTTTCGAATTTGGCGACGTAAGCCAATAGACGCGGCACCAGCAGGATGCCGACCACCAGGGCGACAATCATGAACAGCGAGAGCTTGCCGACAGTGGAAAACACTTCGCCGGAACTCACCGTGCCGCTGACGGCGATGCTCGACAACAAGGCGATGATGCCAATGCCGAGAATGTCCTCGACGATCAGCACGCCGAAAATCAGCTGCGCGAAGCGCTCGTTTTTCATCTTCAGGTCGTTGAGCGCCTTGACGATGATGGTGGTCGAGGAAATCGCCAGGATCGCGCCGAGGAACAGCGAATCCATGGTGTTCCAGTCAAACCAGCGGCCGATTTCGTAGCCGATCCATATCATCAGGACAATTTCGAGGAATGCCGCGATGAATGCCGTGGCGCCGACCTTGAACAGCTTGCGCAGGCTGAACTCCAGGCCCAGGCAGAACATCAGGAAAATCACCCCCAGCTCGGCGAGGGTCTTGATGGTTTCTTCATCGTGGATCAGGCCGAACGGCGGCGTGTGAGGGCCGATGATGAAACCGGCGACGATATAGCCAAGTACCACCGGCTGCTTGAAACGGTGGAACAACACGGTCACCACACCTGCGACCAACATGATCACCGCCAGATCCTGAATAAAGCTGATGGCATGCATGGTGTGGGCTCCTTGAATGACGAGGCTCACGCAGGCATCGGAAATGTCTGGGTGAGCTGAGTAAAAATCCGCTTTGGGTGTAGGAATCGCCCTTGGGGAGGCGCTTTTGCAGGGTAACACCGCGACTTCCGGCTGAAAGGCGGTGCAATATATGGAAACAGATCGATTCGGGCGTGACGGCGGCCAGTTGCCTGGCGTCCCGATAACGGTGCTTTTGAAAAGCGACCAGGCACCCGCAGAGGTGTTTCTTCCAGCAACCCTGCCTTGACCCGTGAGAACGTTATGGAACCCGGAAACGCCCAGCTGTCGATGACGGTACTGATGACCCCCGACATGGCCAACTTCTCTGGCAATGTCCACGGCGGCACCCTGCTCAAATACCTCGACGAAGTGGCCTACGCCTGCGCCAGCCGTTATGCCGGCCGCTACGTGGTGACCCTGTCGGTGGATCAGGTGATTTTCCGCGAGCCGATCCATGTAGGCGAACTGGTGACCTTCCTGGCGTCGGTGAACTACACCGGCAACACCTCGATGGAAGTCGGCATCAAAGTGGTGACCGAGAACATCCGCGAGCGCTCGGTGCGCCACACCAACAGCTGCTTCTTCACCATGGTCGCGGTGGACGATCAGCGCAAACCCGCCGCCGTACCGCCGCTGCAACCGCAGAACAGCGAAGATAAGCGCCGCTACATGCAGGCGCAGCAGCGCCGGCAGATCCGTCAGGAGCTGGAAAAGCGCTATCAGGAAATCAAGGGCGACGCCTGATCAACCCTTCGATCTAGGGCGCTCTGTAGATAGCTTTCGCGAGCAAGCCCGCTCCCACATTTGGAATGCGTTCCCCCTGTGGGAGCGGGCTTGCTCGCGAATGGGGACAACTCGGTCTTACAGACTGATCGGCGTGGCTTCGAATTTCACCCGCGGATGCGCAATCCGGTCCTGCGCCCGCACAAGTTGCAGCTCGTAACTGGCGCAGGCCTGGGTTTCCAGCAGCACTTCATGCACCGCTGCTGCGGTGAATTCAAAAGCCGCCACCAGGCTGTCACCGAGCAGCACTCTCGCCAGGAACAGACCGGACGTCAGATCGCCCACCCCCACCGGCTGACGCGGAAACGCCAGCAGCGGACGCCGCAAATGCCAGCTGCCCTCGGCCGTCACCAGCAACATTTCAAAGCCATCCGCCGGTTTGCCCGGATAATCCAGATGCTTGACCAGCACCGCTTTCGGCCCAGGCGCCAGAAGCGCCCGTGCCATCGCCAGGCAATCGAACAGCGACTGCGGCTTGCGCCCGGAGAAGCTGTCCAGCTCCAACTGGTTCGGGCACATGAAATCCGCAACGGCAGCGGCCTCCTCCAGCAGGAAGTCACTGACTTCAGCAGGAACGCTGCAGCCCTTTTCCGGATGCCCCATCACCGGGTCGCACAGATAAAGGGCTTTCGGGTTGGCCGCCTTGATCCGCTCGATGCCACTGAGAATCGCCCGCCCCTGCGCCGCACTGCCGAGATAACCTGACAGCACCGCATCACAATTGCCCAGCTCACCGATCGCGGCGATGCCCTCGACCAGTTCGGGGATCCGGTGCGGTGCCAGCACTTCACCGGCCCACTGGCCGTACTGGGTGTGGTTGGAGAACTGCACCGTATTGAGCGGCCAGACATTCACCCCGACCCGCTGCATCGGAAAAACCGCAGCGCTGTTGCCGGCGTGGCCGAACACCACATGGGACTGGATAGCGAGCAGATGAGGCGTACGTTTCATTCGGGTTTTTCCGTAAAACGATTGAAATTCAAGCCGCGCAGTATGCGACGAAACGCAGCCTGTACGACAGACCGGCGACGCAGTTAAGCTGACGCCATCATTTGGAGTTTCGTATTGATGCTCACCCTGGAAAACATTTTCGTGCTGATGCTGTTCGCCGCCGCCGGTGCGTGGCTCTGGCACAACCACGGCTTGCGCGAGCGGGCGCTGGAGCGGGTTAAACAGCATTGCGTGAATGTCGGCGTCGAGCTGCTCGACGGTAACGTGGCGCTGAAGAAGATCGGCCTGATCAAGGACGCCAGCGGTCGGCGACGTCTGGCCCGGGTCTACAATTTCGAATTTACCGTGACCGGCGAAACCCGACATAACGGCACGATCACCCAGTTCGGTGCGCACAGCGCGCAGATTGAACTGGCGCCCTACCCGGCACCGTTCGATGACACACCACCCGTGGTGGAGGTGACAAAACCGCGTGGTGAAGTGATCGAGCTGAGCCAGTGGCGTCAGGAGCACACCAAGTGGAAGCCTTGAATCAGCTCGCCTGAAGCCGACACCGGGCCAGCCCGGCCTGTAATTCACCGACCGCTTGCGGCTCGTCGAAAATCAGCTCGATCCGGCAATCCTTGCGCCATTCACTGGGCAGCCAGCTGAGCTCGGCATTGTCCAGCGCATTGGCTGACTGCCAGCCGACCGGGCTGTGAATCACCAGTTTGGCCCGGCGCCAGTTCAGGCTTTTCAGCCATTGGGTTATCCCCGACACATCGAACATCTGGCTCGGATGCCAGCGCCAACCGATGCTCCAGCCACCCTCCTGCGCCTGACTCAGGCAGATCGGCAACGCCGGATCGCTCCAGATGGCCGGGATTTGTGCCAGCCCCTGAGGCACGACCAACTTATCCACACCTGCCTGCGCCTGTACGGCCAGCCCCGGCAGCTCGCTGAGCGACAACATCGCCTGTTGCGTCCAGATCAGTCTGACAGGCGGCAACTGTCGGGTGATTCGCTTACGTGTGGGCTCGTCGAGGTTTTCTGCCTTGTTCAATAGCAGCAGACCCGCACTGGACAAAGTTTCCTGCTGCGCGTCCGGCAGCGGTTTGCCCGCGGCAAGGGCCTGGGCGTCCAGCACCAGCAAGCAAGGTTGTACGGCGAGTACGCCTTGCCACGGCGCCTCGTTCAGTTGCTTCAGCAACTGCGCCGGATGTCCGAGCCCCGAGGGCTCGATGAACAAGCGATCCGGCCGTGCCTTGCGCAACAATCGCCCCAGACCGATCTGGAACGGCGCACCGTTCACACAACACAAACAGCCCCCGGCCACTTCGCCCAGTGCGATACCATCGGCGTCGCGGGTCAGCAGCGCAGCGTCGAGCCCGATCTGGCCGAACTCGTTGATCAGCACCGCCCAGCGCTCACCCGCCGGTCGCTGGGCCATGAGCTGGCGGATCAGGCTGGTCTTGCCCGCGCCCAAGGGGCCGGCGATGACGTGGGTGGGAATGTTCTGCAACATGATCAAGGTTTTCTGGAGGTCAAAGATGCGGTGGATGGGATGGTCGTTGCTGCTGACGCTGGTGTCGAGCGAGGCTTTGGCACAGGCCTGCGTGGTGCACAGCCAGGCGGAGCGGCTCGACGTGAAAGTCTGCCAGCAGAACCGCAACATCCCGGAAAAACTGTTCAACGACGGCTTCTGCCAGCCGACTCTGGCCGGGCAAAAAGTCGAGGTTCAATACGTCGACCAGTGCCCCGCTGGCGCGTTCGGCGTGTGCAGCAACGCGCAAGTCGCCAATATGCCTTATCGCCAGGACATCCACTATTACGGCATAGCCACCGATGCGGCGTATTTGCAGCCCTATTGCGAGGGCCAGAGCCAGGGGAAGTGGCTCAAGCCCTGAGGCGCTATCCGAGCCAGTCGAGGGTCAGCATCAGTCGCCGCTCTCCCGGCGTCGGTTGTGGCGAGCGATGGATCAGGCCGAAACCTTCGTTGCCGTGCCATTTTTCGCCCTTGAGCAATGCCACTTCGCCCCGATTCAATTGCTGAGTCCGTGACGTCTCCTGGGGCTCGGCTTGCGGTTGTCCCAGTTGCCGACGGTCCATCTGCCCTTCCCTTAACCATTCACTGCCGACACCGGCGTACGTGGTGATCAACCGCACCGGCACATGATCGACGTGAAAACGCGGACACATGGCCTTGTCCAATACCCGCAAGCGCAAGCCGATTCGCCGCGCGCCCAGCAGGCACGCGAAGGCACTGACCAGCCATTTCAGATCAGTGATGAACCCTTCATAGCCCTCCAGGTCGCGAAAACCGCCGGCCAGTCCCGTGAGATCCGGTTCTGCGTCTTCGTCCGGCAATTCCAGGCACAGTGCCTCGGCGTAGGGTTCGTTCAGAGACAGCAACAAGTCCGCAAACTCGGCAATGTGCAGCGGAAGCTGGCGTTGCCAGACCGCGAGGTTGGTCTCATCGTCAAGAATGTCCGCCAGCGCCTGCGGGGTCTGGCCGAACGATTGATGACGTGTACTGCCTGGCAGCGGTTTCAGGGCGAGCATCAGGCCACCTCTTCGTGCCAGGAGCCAAACGGATCGCGCAGTTGTAGCCAGCCTTGGGTACCGAGCGCCATTTCATCATCGGTCAGCAGGCAATCATCCAGTTCCGACGACAGCTGTGCGAAATCGATGTTCTGCCCGATAAACACCAGCTCCTGACGACAGTCGCCTACGCTGGCGATCCAGTTTTCCATGATCGCGGCGGTACTTTCCTGATCCTGCGGCCACTGTTCTTTTGGCACGAAGCGCCACCAGCGCCCGGCGAAACCGTGGCGCATCAGGCCACCTGCCTGAGACCAGCTACCGGCGTCGGTGGGTTTGCTGGCCAGCCAGAAGAAGCCTTTGGAGCGCAGCAGTTTGCCGTTAACCCAAGGACGATCAATGAAGTCGAAGAAGCGTTGCGGATGAAAGGGCCGACGCGCCCGATAGGCCGTGGATGCGATGCCGTACTCCTCGGTTTCCGGCACATGTTCGCCACGCAATTCCTGCAACCAGCCCGGGGCCTGGGCGGCTTTTTCGAAGTCGAAACGACCGGTATTGAGAATTTTCTCCAGCGGTACCTCACCCATGACCATCGGAATGATCTCGGCCTGAGCGTTGAGGCGTCTGAGAATGGCCATCAGCTCTTCCCGCTCGCGACTGCTGATCAGGTCGATCTTGCTGATCAGCAGGACGTCGGCGAATTCGATCTGTTCGATCAACAGGTCGGTGATCGAGCGCTCATCTTCTTCACCGAGGAATTCGCCACGGGAGGCGAGATTTTCGGCGGCCTGGTAGTCCGGCAGGAAGTTCATGCCGTCGACTACAGTGACCATGGTGTCGAGGCGTGCGATGTCGGCGAGGCTTTGCCCCTGCTCATCACGGAAGGTGAATGTCTCGGCCACGGGTAACGGCTCGGAGATTCCGGTGGACTCGATCAGCAAATAGTCGAAGCGGCCTTCGCGGGCCAACTGACTGACCTCTTCCAGAAGGTCCTCACGTAACGTACAGCAGATACAGCCATTGCTCATTTCGACGAGCTTCTCTTCAGCACGGTTCAGGCTGACATCACGCTGGACTTCGCTGCCATCGATGTTGATCTCGCTCATATCGTTGACGATAACGGCGACGCGCAAATCATCTCTGTTACGTAGTACGTAATTCAAAAGTGTACTTTTTCCGGCGCCGAGAAAGCCGGACAAAACGGTCACGGGAAGTCGGGAAGACATTGGATAAACCTCATCAGACGGTCGCTAAACAGCGCTGGAGGCTCTCCGGGCGAGCGTTCTTGGGCTTCGATGGGGTCACCAAGGAAACGTACGCTTGAAATGGAAGCCACGGAAAGCCTTGCCCGATGAATGTTATAGTATAACAACAAAATCAATCCACTCTCTTCTTGCCCAAAGTGACAAAGGGCCGGAAGCTGTAATCAGGTCGTCGCCGAGTTACGTCATGAAAACCGCGTTGAAATACTCGTTTATCTGGCTGGCATTGCTGACGCTGAATGCCGAAGCACAAGTGCCGGGGCTCGCCAATTGCACGCGCAGCGCAAACCTTTTGGCGTGCATCGATGGCAACGGCAACGCCTACAGCGTCAACACCGTCGGCAGCACGATTTACCTGCGCGGATTTGAAAAAGCGGGAAACCGCTACTGGGCACAAACCAACAGCCGCTACGGGCAACTGACGTTCTTCACCGGCATCGCTTCCGATGGGGAAGCCTGGGTGGGCTACAACCGGCGCGTGGGCTGGACGACAATCAATCGGTTCTCCAGCTCCGGCGGCAGCAGCGCAAAGTTCACCTGCAGCCGGATCACCGGCTGTTAAACCCGCGATCCTTTCTGCTCTTGCTGCCAGGCCATGTAGCTGTCGACAGGTGGATTCTTCTGGAAATAGCGCTGCAAGCCCTCAAACAAACCGTCTGCTACGGCCTGCTGGTGACGCGCGGTCACCAGACGCTGACTGTCCCGCGCGTTAGAAATGAACCCGGTTTCCACCAGGATTGACGGCACATCCGGCGATTTCAGAACGGCAAATCCAGCCTGTTCCACGCGCTTTTGGTGCAGCGTAGTGATGCCAGCCAGACTGCCCAGCACTGTGCTTCCGAGTTGCAGACTGGCAGCGATGGTTGCGTTCATCGACATGTCGAGGATCACGCCAGCGAGCATCGGATCCTTGTCCTTGAGATTGAGCAGGCTGGTGGCGCCAAGCAGATCCACACCGTTCTCACGCTGCGCCATGAACCGCGCGGTGGCGGACGTAGCGCCACCTTCGGACAAGCAGTACACCGACGCCCCGGAAGCCGTCAGACGCGGCGCAGCATCGGCGTGCACCGAGATGAACATGTCGGCTTTGTGCTGACGCGCGATCTCCACACGCTTGCGTAACGGGACGAAGAAATCGTCGTTGCGAACCAGCTTCACATCAAAGCCTTTCTCTCGCCTAAGCCGACGTGCAAGCAATTGCGCGATGGACAGCACCACATCCTTTTCGCGCTCGCCTTTGGCGCCAATGGCACCCGGGTCTTTTCCGCCGTGCCCTGGGTCAACCACCACCATGATGTCGCGCTTGGGGTGAGATTTTTCCTGAGGTGTTTCACGTGGAACGCTCGCAGGCAACCCCGGTGATGCACTCATCAAGTCCAAAACCAGACGGTGCCCTTGCCCATCTTGAGGCGCCAGCAAGAATGAATTGAGCTGAACCGGACTGCTTAAATCCAGCACGATCCGGGTGTTCCCTTGGCCAAAATGGCCGGAGCGAATCGAATGAATAGGGGTGCCGGATAAGGCCAACTGGCTGAAATCTCCATTCAGGCTGGCACCGCTCAAATCGATGATCAACCGTTCCGGTGCACTCAAGGTAAACGTCTTGTAGCTCACGGGACCACTCAGATCGAACACCAGCCGAAGCTTGTCATCCGAACGCCAAAGCCGCGCATTGCGTATCTGCGTGGCGGACACCGAAAAAGGCAAAACAAAGGCCGCGCTGGCCAGCATCAGGTTGAGCAAATGGCGTCTGTGCATATGAAAGCCTGTTCATGAAAAAGGCATCGTGGTTTGAATTGTTATAATGTAACATTAAATTAAATCACCATGATGGAACTGCTCATGAACGCGCTGACTTTGCCGGATGTCGCGGCTCAAGCCGCCCGCCAGGCCCTGCCTCTCGAATGGGTGGGGATGTGCGGCATCGCATTACCTGTGTTTATCGAAGGCCAACGTCTGGCTGCCAAAGCGGATGCAGGCGTCAGTCTGGATGATGGAGACGCACGAGGCATTCACATGTCGCGGCTCTATCTGGGGCTGGAAGCGCTGGAGCAGCAGAACCTGTCTCCCGCGCTTCTGCGAAAAGTTCTGCAGCGTTTTCTCGACAGCCACGAAGATCTTTCCGAAGCCGCCTATCTCAATATCCACACAGATTTATTGCTGAGAAGGTCGGCATTGGTCAGTCCTTTGGCAGGATGGAAAACCTACCCCGTCACTGTTTCAGCCCACCTGAAAAGCAAAATGTTCCACGTGGAACTGAAAATGGAGGTGGCGTACTCGTCGACTTGCCCGTGTTCTGCAGCATTGGCGAGGCAACTGATCCAGCAACAGTTCATCGACGACTTTGCCAACAAACCGCTGCAGCACGCCGACGTGTTGGCGTGGTTGGGTTCGACCCAAGGCATCGTGGCCACACCTCACAGCCAACGCAGTACCGCCCAGTTGCATCTGCATCTGGACGAATTCGTCGACGAACTACCGCTGACGTCCATCATCAACGACGCCGAAGCAGCCCTCGGCACCGCCGTGCAAACCGCTGTGAAACGCGCCGACGAACAAGCCTTCGCCCTCGCCAACGGCCAGAACCTGATGTTCTGCGAAGACGCTGCTCGACGCCTGAATCTGGCCCTGCGTCGTTCACCCGGTATCAGCGAGTTTCACGTCCGAGTCATCCACGCCGAAAGCCTTCATGCCCACGATGCGGTCGCCGAAAGTCACTGGCGCCGGGAGCAGCCATGATTCGTTGCCAGAACCTGAGCTGGGGAACACCCGGCCAACCGCTCACTGCGCCTCTGAACCTTCGGCTGGAAAGCGGCAGTCTGACGGCAATCATCGGCGTCAACGGCAGCGGCAAAAGCAGCCTGCTCAAAGTCATCGCCGGATTACAGCGACCGCTGGCCGGCAAAGTCGAACTGGGTGTTCCACGCCAAAGCGGTTTGTCCTTCCTGCCTCAGCAACAGCATCTGGATCGACAGTTCCCGATCAGTCTTCAAGAGTTGGTGGCCGCCGGTTTCTGGGGACGCCGACTGTCGTCGCAACTCAGGGCCCAACGTCTCGATTCCGCACTGGAAGACTGGCACCTGGGCGGACTGGAACACCGTCCCCTGATGGCCCTCTCCGGCGGAGAACTGCAACGCGCCCTGCTCGCCCGATTGAGTCTGGTCGACACTCCGTTGCTGCTGCTCGACGAACCCCATGCCGCGCTCGACGAACTGGGGCAGAAACTGTTGTGGCAACACCTGCACGCCTGGCATGAGCAGGGACGAACCCTGGTCGTGGTTTGCCATGACCTTGCCGCCGTGCGCCAACACATTCCACAGACCTTGCTGATCAAACAGAGCGGCTGCGCATTCGGCAGCAGCACCGACCTCATCCAGCAAACGCCTCACACGCAGGTGGCCTGATGCTCACGCTGAGCCATTTATGGCAACCGTTCCACGAGTTCGTCTTCATGCGCCGGGCCCTGCTCGGCGGTCTGGTCCTGGCGTGCAGCACGGCGCCACTGGGCGTGTTTCTGATCCTGCGCCGGATGAGCCTGATTGGCGACGCCGTTGCCCACGGCATCCTCCCTGGCGCCGCGTTGGGGTTCTGGTTCGCCGGGCTGAGTCTGCCGGCGCTGACCCTCGGCGGACTCGGTGCCGGCCTGAGCATGGCCGGACTCGCTGCGTGGATCACCCGCCGCACCGGCCTGCGCGAAGACGCCAGCCTCGCGGCCATCTATCCCATCTCGCTGGCCAGCGGCGTGCTGATTCTCGGCATCGCTGGCAAGCGACTCGATTTGCTGCACCTGCTGTTCGGCTCCGCTTTGGCGGTCGATGGGCCGACCCTCAACGGCATGCTGTGGGTGTCGGCACTCAGCCTGATGGCCATGGCGCTGATCTACAAACCCTTGCTGCTCGACACCCTCGATCCGTTTTTCCTGCGCACGGTCAGCCGACTCGGCCCCGTCGCCCATGGCGTGTTCCTGACGCTGGTGGTGCTCAATCTGGTGATCGGTTTCCAGGCGATCGGCGCCTTGATGGTAGTCGGCCTGATGATGCTGCCCGCCGCCGCTTCACGCTTCTGGAGCCGACGCCTGCCGGTCCTGATTGCCATCGCCGCGCTCATCGGTTGCGCATCGGTATGGCTCGGCCTGTTGCTGTCGTTCTACTACTCGCTGCCCAGCGGACCGGCCATCGTGTTGGTCGCCGGTGGTGGTTACCTGTTGTCCGTGGTGTTCGGACCGGTGCACGGTCTGTTGCGCCGCCCGCCTTTGCTCACATCCCAATGAGGTGTTTCCCGATGCGCGCTCTACTCGTGCTGTTCAGCCTGATGCTGTCGATGTCGTTATCGGCGGCGGAAAAACTTCCAGTGGTCACCAGTTTCAGCATCCTTGCCGACATGGTGCATCAGGTCGGCGGCGAGCATATCCAGATCACCAACATGGTCGGCCCTGACGCCGATGCCCACACTTACGAACCCACTCCGGATGACGCCAAGGCCCTGCTCAAGGCGAAACTGATCGTCAAGAACGGGCTGGGCTTCGAGCCGTGGCTGGATCGGCTGGTCGCCAGCACCGACACCAGAGCTCCGGTAATCAGCGCCAGTCGTGGCGTGATTCCGCGCTCGCTGGATGAAGACGGCGAAACCGTTCCCGACCCTCACGCCTGGCACAACCTGGCGAACGCCGAGCTGTACGTCGCCAACATCACCAAGGCGCTGATCGCTGCTGACCCGACAAACAAGGCCGACTACGAGCGCAACAGCCAGGCCTACCTGAAACAGATCTACGCCCTCCTCGCCCAGGCGAAAACCAAGCTCGGTTCATTGCCGCCGGGTAACCGCAAGATCGTCACCAGCCACGATGCCTTCGGTTATCTCGGTCAGGCCTACGGCATCGACTTCATGGCGCCACAAGGTCTGTCCACCGAACGCGAACCCTCCGCCGCCGAAGTCGCCGCGCTGATCACCCAGATTCGCCAGGCCAAGGTCAAAGCGGTGTTCATGGAAAACATCAAGGACGCACGCCTGCTCAAACAGATCGCCGACGAAAGCGGCGCACACATCGGCGGCACGCTGTACTCCGACGCCCTCGCCGCCAGCGGTCCGGCCAGCACCTTCACAGGGCTGTTCGAATACAACCTCAACACTCTTTACCAAGCCCTGAGCCAACCATGATCCGTAAAAATCCTTCCGGTGATTTGCCGCAGATTGCCGAGTCCGCCTACGTCGATAAAACCGCGATCATCTGCGGCAAAGTCGTCATCGGTGAAAACGTATTCGTGGGCCCGTACGCGGTGATCCGCGCCGATGAAGTGGACGCCACGGGCGAGATGGAACCGATCACCATCGGCGCCAATTCGAACATCCAGGACGGCGTGGTGATCCACTCCAAATCCGGCGCGGCGGTGACCATCGGCGAATTCAGCTCCATCGCCCACCGCTCGATCGTGCATGGCCCGTGCACGGTAGGCGACCGGGTGTTCATCGGCTTCAACAGCGTGCTGTTCAACTGCGTCGTGGGCAACGGTTGCGTAGTGCGGCACAACTCGGTGGTCGACGGCCGGGATCTGCCGGACGCGTTCTACGTGCCCTCCACCACGCGCATCGGCCCGGGCACCGACCTCTCGCAATTCCCGCCGGTGAGCGTCAGCGCTTCGGAGTTTTCCGAAGACGTGGCGCGCACCAACGTCGACCTGGTGCGCGGCTACAAAGCCTTGCAGAACGAGTTCTGAATCATGAGCAGTGTGTTGATTCGCAATGCGCGGCTGGTGAACGAGGGGCGTGAGTTCGACGCCGATCTGTTGGTCAGCCACGGGCGCATCGTCAAGATCGCCGGCAGCATCGAAGGGGAAAACGCAACCCGGGAAATCGACGCCAACGGTCAATGGCTGCTGCCGGGAATGATTGACGACCAGGTGCATTTCCGTGAGCCGGGTGCGCCGGCCAAGGGCAGCATCCACACCGAGTCCCGTGCAGCCGTGGCCGGCGGCATCACCAGTTTCATGGACATGCCCAACACCAACCCAGCCACCCTGACCCTTGAAGCGCTGGCCGACAAAAAGCGCCGGGCAGCAATCAACTCGGTGGCCAACTACGGTTTTCACTTTGGAGTCAGTCACGACAATCTGGGTACGGTTGCAGCGCTGAATCCGAGCGAGGTGGCCGGTGTGAAAGTGTTCATGGGCGCGTCCACCGGCAACATGCTGGTGGACGACCCGCACACCCTCGAGCGCCTGTTCGCTGAAGTGCCGACGATTCTGCTGGCCCACTGCGAACACACCCCGAGCATCGAGGCGAATGCCGCGAACCTGCGCGAACGCTTCGGCAACCAACTGCCGCCCGATGCCCACGCGCAGATCCGCAATGCCGACAGCTGCTTTCGTTCATCGTCTCTGGCGGTGGATCTGGCCAAACGTCATGGCACTCGCCTGCACGTCCTGCACCTGACAACGGCCCGCGAGCTGGCGTTGTTCGAAGACAAACCGCTGTCGCAAAAACGCGTCACCGCCGAAGTCTGCCTGCATCACTTGCTGTTCGATGACCGTGACTATCCGAACCTTGGCAACCTGATCAAATGCAATCCAGCGATCAAGTCCCAAGCCGATCGTGATGCCTTGCGTCAGGCACTGCTGAGCAATCGACTGGACGTGATCGGCAGCGATCACGCACCGCACACCTGGGCGGAAAAGCAGCAAGCGTATGAACAGGCGCCGTCTGGACTGCCACTGGTGCAACACGCGCTGCCGGCGCTTCTGGAACTGGTGGCGGATGGCGTATTGCCGATCACCACGCTGGTGGCGAAGACCAGCCACCGGGTGGCTGATCTGTTTGCCATTCCCGATCGCGGTTATTTACGTGAAGGGTATTGGGCGGATCTGGTGTTGGTTCAACCGGAGCCTGGGGGTGTCGCGGTGTCCCGCCAACCGGTTCTGTCGCAATGCGGCTGGACGCCGTTCGCTCAGCGCAGCTTTCGGCATCGGGTCAGCACGACGATGGTGTCGGGGCAGATCGCGTGGCATGACCATCGGATCCATGACAACTGTCAGGGATTGCCGCTGCGGTTCATGCGCTGAAAAAAAACCGCCTCCACTCGATGTGGAGGCGGTTTGATTTACGCTCTCGGTTTGACGGTACCGCAATCCTGCCCCAGCCAGACCGCCCGGGTTTCCAGACTGCCCTTCTGGTTGATCCCGATAGCGTTGAAAGTGCCGTTGGCGACGGTGGTGAACTCACGATCACTGAGGAATGTCGCGACGCCGGTGCCCTGGGCTTTCGGGCAACTGAAGCGGAATTTCCACTGGTTGCCGACGCGCTCGGTGATCTGCTGTTTGCAACCCGACTGCGGGTCCGCCAGCGGGATATCGTTGGTTGCTACCTGCTGTGGCGTCAGGCAGGCGCGGATACCCTTGCCACCGATGTTGATCCCCTGCTTCTCCAGTTGCGCCCGCTGCTGCGGGGTGATCTGGCCCTGAATCTGACCGAGGATCGATTGCACATCCAACACCTGATCATCGACCTTCACATTGCTTGACGTCATTTCCCACAACCCCGGCTGCAGCATTTGCGCCTGAGCAACCACCGGCAAGGCCAAACCCAGGCCCAGCGCCAAACCCAGCAGACGAACGTTCATTGAAAAACTCCTGATCAGTAGTGGCCGTTAGACGCCGGCCGCCTGTTTCGGTTCATGGCGGGCGCTGGCGTCTTGAAAACAAATAGCGACAATCGCCATGGAACATGGTCTGTTAAGCATTGAATCTTCAGGAGCAAGGTTGCCCCATGGATTATTTCGGACCGCACATTTTCGGTTATCTGATCGCCCTGATACACACCCTCGGCTCGATCGCCGCGATCCATGCCGTATTGACCGTACGCACCGCCCAAGGCTCGATCGCCTGGGCGCTGTCGCTGATCTTCATTCCCTACCTCACCCTTATTCCTTATCTGGTGTTCGGCCGCAGCACCTTCGATGGCTACATCAAGGCCCGCCGTCAGGCCAACGAACAAATGCGCCTGGCGATTTCCGAGCTCAACTGGCGGCCCTGGGTGGAAGAAGCCCTGACCGCCCGCGCCTCGAATGCTTACGACTCGTTGCGCGCAATGCCGAAGCTGGGGCGCATGCCATGCCTGGCCAACAATGAAGTGCGATTGCTGATCAATGGCGCGGCGACCTTCGAGGCGATTTTCCACGCAATCGACCAAGCGCGGAAAGCCGTATTGATCCAGTTTTTCATCATTCACGACGATCGCCTCGGCCAGCGTTTGCGTGACCTGTTGCTGAAGAAAGCCGCCGAAGGCGTGGTGATTCATTTGCTCTACGACCGCATCGGCAGCCACGCCCTGCCCCACAGCTACGTGCAGGCGCTGCGCGATGGCGGCGTCGAGGTCAAGGCGTTCGCCACCCGCAGCGGCTGGCTCAATCGTTTCCAGGTGAATTTCCGCAACCACCGCAAGATCGTGGTGGTCGACGGGCTGATCGGATTTGTCGGCGGCCACAACGTCGGCGACGAGTACATGGGTGAAAAACCACCGCTGGCACCGTGGCGCGACACTCACGTCCAGGTGCGCGGCCCGGTGGTGGCGTGCATGCAGGAGTCCTTTGCCGAAGACTGGTTCTGGGCCGCGCGGTCATTGCCGCCGCTGATCCTGCCGGACGCTTACCCGGATGAAGGCGTGCTTTGCCAATTGCTCGCCAGCGGCCCGGCGGACGCCTACGAAACCTGCTCGCTGTTCTTCGTCGAAGCCATCCACGCCGCCGCCGAGCGCGTGTGGATCACCAGCCCCTACTTCATTCCCGACGAAGCCGTATTCGCAGCATTGCGCCTCGCCGTATTGCGCGGGGTCGACGTGCGCCTGTTGCTGCCTTCGCGCCCCGACCATCGCATCGTCTACGCCGCTTCCAGCCTGTATGCGTTCGAAGCGGTACGCGCCGGCGTGCGGGTATTCCGCTATGAACCGGGGTTCCTGCATCAGAAAGTGGTGTTGATCGACAGCGAGATCAGCGCCATCGGCAGCGCCAACCTGGACAACCGCTCGTTCCGGCTGAATTTCGAGGTGATGCTGCTGACCGTCGACAGCGAATTCGCCGCCAGCGTGGAACAGATGCTCAACGATGACTTCGCCCAGGCCTACGAAGTCGCCAAAGAAGAAAGCCGGGAGATCCACCGCCTGCAACAGGTCGGTATGCGGATCGCCCGGCTGATTTCACCGATCCTCTAGGTTCAAGGGTGGTAGATGTCGTCCCTCGTCCACGGCAGTTCATGGCTGCCGTCGGCATGGGCCTTCACGGCGAGGATCTGGTGCAGGTTGATCCAGCCGCGAGCGAATGCATAAGCGCAGCCTGCCAGGTACAGACGCCAAATACGCAGCGCCTGATCCGGCACCAGTTTCGCGGCGGCTTCAAGGTTGTCCTCCAGCCGTTCGCTCCAGTGGTCCAGGGTGCGCGCGTAGTGCAGGCGCAGACTCTCGACATCGACGATCTCCAGACCCGCTTCGCTGATCTCGGCCGAGATCATCGCCAGGTGCGGCAACTCGCCGTTGGGGAACACATATTTCTCGATGAAATCCCCGGCGCCGCGCCCCACAGGGCGGCCATCGGTGTGCTTGGCGGTGATGCCGTGGTTCATCACCAGACCGCCCTCTTTCACCGCGCCAAACAGGGTTTTGCAGTATTCGGCGAGGTTGGCGTGGCCGACGTGCTCGAACATGCCGACGCTGACCACTTTGTCGAAGCGCCCATCCTGGGGCAGATCGCGGTAGTCAAGCAGTTGCAGTTCGATCTGGTCTTCCAGACCTTCAGCTTTGACCCGCTCACGGGCCAGCGCCAGTTGCTCTTTGCTCAGGGTGATACCGAAGACCTTGGCGCCGAACTCTCGGGCGGCATAACGCGCCAGTCCGCCCCAACCGCAACCGACGTCCAACAGATAGTCGCCGGGCTGCAGGCGCAGCTTGCGGCACAGGTGCCGGAACTTGGCTTGCTGGGCTTGCTCCAGGGATTCGCTGCCGGTTTCGAAATACGCGCAGGAATACGCCATGTCGCTGTCCAGCCACAGCTGGTAGAACGCGTTGGAAAGGTCGTAGTGATAGGAAATGGCTTTGGCGTCGGTTTCCTTGTCATGCACGGTGCGCACCGGCTGACTGTCTTCGTCCTCGTCGAGCAGCGCCGTGCTCAACTCATCGCACACCCGGATGACCTCGCTGATCGAGCCCTCCAGTTCGAGTTTGCCCTCGACGAACGCCGCCCCCAGCGCGTCGAGACTTGGATGGGTCAACTGGGACACCATCAACGGGTCCTTGACCACGATGGTGACACTGGGCGCCGGGCCCAGATTGAATTCATGGCCGTCCCAGAGTCGCAGGCGTAGCGGAAGCTGCAGATTCTGTAAGGCCGGTGGAAGTTGCGCGAGCATGGAATATCCCCCTGGTTTCAGACGTCTGATCTGAGGGTAGACCATCCTTGAAAATTAGCAGGCTATCGATTTGATAGTCGCCGACTATCAGCCACAGAGGCTGCCACCGCGCTGTCATCCCTGGTTCAGTGCGCCTTCTCAAATGACTGCGAGACCGGCGCACAGTTCGAAAATTGATCAGTCCGGCGCTTTCAGCTTCAGCAGTGGCTCCTGAAATCGCAGCAGGCGTCCGGCGTTGCCCAGCACCAACAGCGTGCTCAGGTTGTGCAGCAACGCGGCGATCATCGCCCCCGCCGCACCGAGCCAGCCGAAGGCGGCGAAAACCACGATGGCCAGCGTCCAGCCCAGGCCGATGATCACGTTCACCTGCAAGGTCCGTCGGCACTGGCGGCTCAGGCGCACACAGGTGCCGAGCCGACGCAGGTCGCTGCCGATCAGCACGATATCGGCGGATGCCAGCGCAATATCCGCGCCGCCCGCGCCCATCGCCACACCCACGACACCCGCCTTCAGCGCCAGCGAATCGTTGATCCCGTCGCCGACCACCATCGGCCGGAAGCCGTTGTCGATTTCCTTGAGCACTCGATTGAGTTTGTCTTCGGGCAACGCCTGGGCTTCGACTTCGTGCAGGCCGACATCCTTGGCCAGTGTCTGCGCGACGCTTTGCCGGTCGCCGGTCAACAGCAGTTGCCGCCCCAGCCCGAGGTCACGCAGTTCACTCAGCGCAAATCGTGCTTCTGGTTTGACCGTGTCGGCCAACAACAGCCAGGCAAGGAATTCTCCGTTCAATGCCAACCCGGCAATCGGGCCATCGTGGTCGGGGATGGCGGTGGTCGGGATGCCCAACTGCGCAAACAGCTCCGGACGCCCGAGTGCGGCCTCGCCTTGCGCGGTTTTGGCCACTACGCCCAGCCCCTGCCGCTCATGAATATCGGTCAGCACCAGCGCCTCTTCTGCGCTGACCAGTCCGGCCAGCGCGCGGCTGACCGGATGGCTGCTAGCCGCACCCAGGCTTGCAGCCAGCGCCATCACCGACCCGTGATCTGCTCGCGGGCTGTTGATCGACTGCAAGCGCAGCGTGCCGTACGTCAGGGTGCCGGTCTTGTCGACCACCAGCGAAGTGAGATCGGCCAGCTCCTCAAGGAACGCCGAACTGCGAATCAGAATCCCGTGCCGCGCCGCCACCGCCACCCCGGCAATCGCCGTGGCCGGTGCCGACAACACCAGCGCGCATGGGCATGCCGCCACCAGCACCGCGAGCATCGCCTGCGCATCGTTGGTGATAAACCAGGTCACCGCCGCGAGCAGCAACACCAGCACCATGTAGCTGCCGGCATAACGTTCGAGCAACCGGGTGATCGGTGGCTTGGAGCGTTCGGCGTTCTGCATCAGCGCGATGACCTTGCCGAGGGTGGATTCATCCCCGGTGCGAGTCACTTCGATTCGCAGCAGCCCGTCGAGGTTGATCGCACCGCCGAATACCGCCATGCCGACGCCCGCCTCGACCGGCACCGACTCACCGGTGATCGACGCCGTATCGAGGCTGGCCTGGCCGGATAAAACCCGACCGTCCGCCGGCACTCGATCCCCGGCGCGCACTTCGACTTTGTCGCCGGCCTTGAGCGTGCCGTTGTCGACTTCGATGATCGAGCCGTCCGCCTGCACCTTGCGCGCGTGGCTGCGGGTCAATTGGCCGAGGGCATGAATCGCTTCCTGGGAACCGATCACACTGCGTTCTTCCAGCACGTGGCCGAAGATCATGATGATCGGCAACAGCGCCGCCGTGAGCAGATCGCCCGTGGCCCAGGCCCCGATCATCGCCAGGGCGATCAACTGGTCGGTGATGCCGTGCAGGCTCGGATAACGCAGGCTGAACCAGGCCGAACGCATTACCGGCACCGCGACTAACAAAGAAGCAAATCCGAGCAGCAACTGACTGACGCCCGTCTGTTCCGGCATCAACCAGCGCCAGATCAGCCCCAAACCGAGCAAGCCGAGGGCGAGCATCGCCAAGGTCAACTGGCGCGCGGCGCGGCGTTGTTCGGCCGAGGACAACAGGCTCGGTGCGGTGGTGGTGGCAGTCATTTACTGGCTCCCTGAATGATCAGGCGTGAATCGTCTTTCGGATCGACCGTGGTGACCGAACCGGCCTGACCGAGAATCTTCGGCATCCGCTCGCGGTACAGACGCAAGAGCATTTGCGGGTCCGTGCCCTGCTGTTGCGCCTTGGCCAGGCTCAATACCGTCGCCGTGTCGGCGGAGGCTTTGGCCAGGCGCTCACCGGCCTGGGCGTGGGCGACTTGCAGCGTGCGGTCGGCTTGCTCGTTGGCGGACTGGGTGAGTTTCTCGGCTTCGGTGCGGGCATTGGCGACCGCTTTGTCGGCTTGCTGGCTGGCGGTGAGGACCGCGTTAAACGCGCTCACTGCCGGCTCCGGCAGGCTCGATTGCACATCGACCCGCGCCACTTCGATGCCGATGCCCTGACCGCTCGCCTTCAACTCGGCGAGACGTCGGTTGATGCCTTGCACCAGATCACCGCGCAACCGTTCGCGACGTTCGGCCGCCTGATTGTCAGCGCCGATCAACTCCGGCCGCGCCACCAGAATCGTGTCCAAGTCCCGCGCGGCCGTCAGCGCCACCGCGCTGCGCGTCACCAATCGATCCAGCGCCGGTAGCACATGTTCGCCCTGCAGTACGAAGTCATAGGGATCCGTGACTTTGTAGAACACCCGCACATCCAGCTGCACCACACCCGCATCACCGGTGAGCAAATAACCGGAACCGGCCAGCGCATCACTCAGCGGCGTGGCGAAGGTTGCCACGCGATCCGCCTGCAGGGCCTGATCGCTGCGCAGCAAGTTTTCCACCCTGCGCTCGATCACCCGATCCGCCGCCGGCAACAAAACCACTTGTTCGAACGGCTGCGGCCAGGCCAACAACAACCCGGCATTCTGAATGCGATCCAGCGCTCCGAAATGCAAAACCACCGCTCGATTTTGCGGGTCGATCTGCCGGACATTGGAAAACGCCCAGGCCAATGCCGCGAGCACTGTCACCGCATACAGCGCGAAAAACGCCAGACGTCCCGCTTGAATCCACGGACTGTTCAGCGAATGTGTTCCACGTGGAACTTCATTCATGGCTGCGATCCGCTCTTGCTGTCGAGATTGGGCGGACCGTCGACCAACACCCGAAATGGCGCGGCATCGGTGCGAAGGATCAGTTTGGTATCTGGCGAAACGATGGTGCCGAGGGTATCCAGCGAGCGCAGCAAGTTGTACAGCTGCGGTGAGCCGGCGTAAGCGCGCCCATAAATCTGCGCCGCTTCCACCCGCGATTGGGCTTCGATATCGGCGGCTTTCACCGTGGCATCGGCTTGCACGATGCGCGCATCGCGTTCGGCGGCGGAGCGAATTTGCGCTGCCTCTCGCTTGCCGATGGCCGTGCGCTCGGTGGCGATGGTTTCACGCTCGGCACGCATCCGGTCAACCGTTGCAGTGAGGGTCACCGATGGCAATGTCAGCCGTTCGATACCCACCTGCACCACCCGCACGCCGTAAGTGGCGAGCAGCTGCTGATCGATTTGCTGGCGCAGCTGCGCTTCAAAATCGGCGATGCGTACCTGGCTGGCATCGGTATTCACCAGATTGGCCAGATCGAAACTGCTGGCCGTGGTTTCCAGTGCCGAGCCGACAAACGTGCGAATCTGCCGCGCCGCTTCGTCCGGCTGGTTCTGCACAGCGCGCATGAAACGCTGCACGTTGTCGGGATCGCCCTGCACCTGCCAAGCCACGTACGCCTGAACGATGATGCGCAAACCGTCGCGGGTGCCGACATCCTGCAAGCCGCTGGAGGTCGTGCGCAAACGCAGATCCACCGGAATCGCCGCTTCGAACGGTGCCGGCCAGCGCCAACTCAGCCCCGGTTCCAGTAGCACGCGGGACGGATTGCCGAAACGGGTGATGACCGTGGCTTCACCGGAACGCACTTGCACCAGACTCGCCGCCGCGATGGCGAACGCCACCAGCAACGCTGCACAGCCCATGCGTTTCCACGGAAAAGGCCCCGCCTCTTCCGGCGCACCGTGGTGATGGTGATGATGCCCGTGATGGTGATGACCGCCGCCATGAGCATGATCGTGGCCGCTGTGGTCATGGTGATCGTGAGTGTGCGACTGGCTCAATGGGTGGCTCCTGGCTGAGCGGTGGTGCGCGCCGGATCTGCCGGCAGCGTGAACGTACGCAGGTCGATGGTCGGTGCGTTACTGCTGCCGCCCAGGCGATGGTCGAGTACCAACAGTTTGGCTTTGCTCAAACCCTGGCTGAGTTGGCTGAGGTATTGCTCCAGCACGAAGGCTTGGCCGGCGCTGGCGTAGGCTTTTTGTTCGGCGCTGAATTTCAGATCCGCCGCCCGGGCGGTGGCATTGATTTCATGGGCGTTGGCACTGGCCTGATCCCGAGCGAGGCTGGCCTGCAACTGCGCCTGGTTACTCGCTTCGGCAGCGGCACCGCGCTCGCGGGAGATCAACGCCTGAGCGCCGATCTGCGCCGCTTGCACGCTGTGATAGGCATTGGCCGCCCCGGCGGGCGGGTGTATCGCTTCGACCACCGTGGCGAGAATTTCCACGCCGCTGTCGAGTTTCTGCAGATCGCTTTGCACGGCGCGGCCGATTTCTTCGGCGAGCCCGATCCTGTCCTCGCCAAGCAATCCGTCGAGGGTACGCGAGGCAAAGTCATGCACCAGAATCCGGCTGGCGGTGCTGCGGATCAGCGTCGGCACATCGGCGCTGTTGTAGGTGGCGGCCAGTGCGGCTTGATCGCTCAGGCCGATGCGATAGACGAAGCGCACGTCCATGTTGACGATCTGAAAGCTCTGCTGATCGCCCCGACTGCTGGCGATAACCTGAGACTTGTCATTGACATGACTGGCGTCCCACAAACGGTTGGCGGTGAGTGGCGCCGGGCCTTCTGCCGGGTCCAACTGCACGGGCGCCGGGTTCTCGCCGACGCTGGTCGCCAATTCATGGACCACGCCGTTTTCAACATTCAGTACACGCCCCAAGGGCCAGGGCAAACCCGCATGCAGCCCCGGCCCGAACACCTGCACCGGTTTGCCGAAACGCTCGTAAATCCCACGGCTTTGCATCGGAATTTCGTGAAGGCCGGTGAGCAACCAGCCTACCGCTGCCACCAGTACCAACACCGGCAAGAACGCGCGGCGCATGTAACTGAAGGCCCAGATCTGGCGCAGATCGATGCCGAAGCGGTTGTGCAATTCATGTTGCAATGCGAGCAACGGTTGTGGCGGCCAACGCAGCAGATCAGCGACAAAACTGCGGGCCAGCAGCACCGGTTCGAGTTGTTCGCGGCGCGGGCTGAACAGCGACAGCAAGGCACGCAGCAGCAATTCCACAGCGACCAAACCCGGCAGAATGCCAATCAGCACTGCCAGACGCACCGGCCAGATTGCACTGTCACTGGCGAACAACAGGCACAACGCGCCCAGCACCAGACTGATGATTGCCACTCGCGTCAGCTGCGCCAGCGCTCCGGCTTCGGGCCATTGCGCCGAGTTTTCCTGCGCCAGCTGTCGCTCCAGTACCAGCAGACCGAACGCCAGCAGCAACGCAATGGCCGCGCCGACCGTAGCGGACAATCCCACCCCCGCCGCCGGCAGCGTCAGGTTCCACGTCTGTTCGAGACTCAACAACACCAACAACGACCACGCGCCGAGCCACAACGTGGACGCGCCGATCTGCCCGAGCAGATGCAGACTGCGCTGGCTCATCCGATCCAGCAGCCGCTCGTACCAGCCGTCCGGCGCAGGTTCTTCAGCAACCGTCACCGGCACCACGGGATTGATCACCCGCGCCCGCCATTGCGTCACCCACCACGCCGATTGCAGCCCCGCCACCAGCACCAGCAGCGCCGCGCTTTGATTGACCAGCAGCGCGGGCCACAGCGATTGCGGCGCAAACAGCCCGACAAAAAATGCCAGTACCCACCCTGCCCCGGTCAGCGCGCCCAGACTGATCGCCAGGCGACGCAAACGCCGGCCCTGCGTTGCCGCTTGCTGAAAGCGCGGCAACCCGGTCACCGGCGTGCCTTCATCCAGATCGACTTGCATATCCCCCCAAACTCTTTGGCTCACTGCACATATCGTTACGATATAACGAAAGTCGTGAAATATTTGTACTCATTTGCATCATTCAAAGATGGGCAACCTGTCGCTTGCCTGAAGCCTTGACCGAAATGTCTGGAAACGCACATATTACGTTCGTAATTTTTAGCACGAACTACTTTTACCGATCCGCATCCTTCAGCCAGGAGTAAGAGCATGAGCAACTATGACGTGGTGATTCTGGGCGGTGGCCCCGGCGGTTATAACGCAGCGATCCGCGCCGGCCAGCTGGGCCTCAAGGCCGCGTGCGTCGAGGGTCGCGCCACGCTGGGTGGCACCTGCCTGAACGTCGGCTGCATGCCGTCCAAGGCGCTTTTGCATGCGTCCGAGCTGTACGAAGCGGCGCTGGGAACGGAGTTCGCCAACCTCGGTATCGAGGTCAAACCCACGCTCAACCTCGCGCAAATGATGAAACAGAAAGACGAAAGCGTGAGCGGCCTGACCAAAGGTATCGAATTCCTGTTCCGTAAGAACAAGGTCGACTGGATCAAGGGCTGGGGCCATATCGACGGCCCCGGAAAAGTCAGCGTGACCGGCGATCAGGGCAGCCGGATCGAGCTGACGGCCAAGGACATCGTCATCGCCACCGGCTCCGAGCCCACTCCCCTGCCCGGCGTGGAGATCGACAACAAGCGCATCCTCGACTCCACCGGCGCGCTGTCCTTGAGCGAAGTGCCCAAGCATCTGGTGGTAATCGGTGCGGGCGTGATCGGCCTCGAACTCGGCTCGGTCTGGCGCCGGCTCGGCGCGCAGGTGACGGTGGTGGAATACCTCGACCGCATCTGCCCCGGTGTCGACGGCGAAGCCGGCAAGACCCTGCAACGCTCGCTGAGCAAACAAGGCATCAGCTTCAAGCTGAGCTCGAAAGTGACCAGCGCCACCTCCTCGGCCACTGGCGTACAGCTCAGCGTCGAACCCGCCGCTGGCGGCAGCGCGGAAATCCTCGAGGCCGATTACGTGCTGGTGGCCATTGGTCGTCGCCCGTACACCCAGGGCCTGGGCCTGGAAAACGTCGGCCTGAGCACCGACAAACGCGGCATGCTCGCCAACAAACAGCATCGCACCGAAGCGCCCGGTGTGTGGGTGATCGGTGACGTGACCTCGGGGCCGATGCTCGCGCACAAGGCTGAAGACGAAGCCATGGCCTGCATCGAGCAGATCGTCGGCAAGGCCGGTGAGGTCAATTACGAGCTGATTCCCAACGTGATCTACACCCGGCCGGAGCTGGCCAGCGTCGGCAAGACCGAAGAGCAGTTGAAGGCCGAAGGCCGGGCGTACAAGGTCGGCAAATTCCCGTTCACCGCCAACAGCCGGGCGAAGATCAATCACGAGACCGAAGGCTTTGCCAAAGTCATCGCCGATGAACGCACGGACGAAGTCCTCGGCGTGCACCTGGTCGGCCCGAGCGTCAGCGAAATGATCGGCGAGTTCTGCGTGGCCATGGAATTCAGCGCCTCGGCCGAAGACATCGCGCTGACCTGCCACCCGCATCCAACCCGCTCCGAAGCGTTGCGTCAGGCGGCAATGAATGTCGAAGGGATGGCGACGCAGATGTAAGCACTGTGCGAATACTTCCCGCGCAATGCGGGAAGTATCAGGCCGGCAGATGCCCCAGCGGCAATGCGCCGGGCGTTTTCACCGTGTGGATCGCAAAATTGCTGCGGATATCGCTCACCCCCGGCAGCTTCAACAGGCAACCGGTGAGAAAGCGGTCGTAGGCGCGCAGATCCGGCACCACCACTTGCAGCAGAAAGTCCGATTCCCCGGACACCAGAAACGCTGAAATCACCTCCGGCAATGCGGTCACCGCCCGGTGGAATGCCTCGGCCTGTTCGTCGTTGTGGCGCTCGACCTTGACCCCGACAAACACCGTCAGCCCCAACCCCACTTCATCACGATCCAGATTGGCCTGATATCCGCGAATCACCCCGGCCTCTTCGAGCATCCGCACCCGGCGCAGGCACGGCGATGCCGACAGGCCGATTTCGTCGGCCAGTTGTACGTTGCTCAGGCGTCCGTCCCGTTGCAGTGCGGCAAGAATCTTGCGGTCGAAGGCATCCAGTTTCATGGTTGGCAGATCCTGATGGTTTTCGCGGTGAAAGAGCGCAGATTATGCCAATCCAGAGGCCTTTAGAAGCTGACTACGCAACCACCTGCCCTGCCCTTCGGCCCTAGACTGAGGCTACCGAATCGACAACGAAAGGGGTGCGACATGGCAAGTCTCTGGCTGTTTTTCCTGGCGCTGGCAGTGGTCTTTCTGTTGCCCGGCCCGGACATGATCCTGCTGTTGCAGACCGGTGCCCGTCAGGGACGCGGCGCAGCGCTGGCCACGGCGGTGGGTCTGGCCATCGCCCGAGGCTGTCATGTAGCGCTCGCGGCGTTGGGGCTGGCGGCGCTGTTCAAGGCAGCGCCGTGGACCTTCGATGCTGTGCGGATCGCCGGGGCGGCGTATTTGCTGTGGATCGGCATTCAATGCCTGCGCACCACGCTGTTGCCGGATCTGGACGCCGGCACCGTGACGGACAGTCATGCGCAGTGGTATGCAGCCATCCGCCGCGGCCTGCTGACCAACCTGCTCAACCCTAAAGCGTTACTGTTCTGCTCGGTGCTGCTGCCGCAGTTCATCCTGGCAAATGGCGCAGCGGTGCTGACCCAATTCGCCGTGCTCGGTGCGATGCTGGTGGGCACAGGTCTGCTGTTCGACAGCGCCTACGCCCTGACCGGCGCCGCGCTGGGCCGCTGGCTGAAACACAGCCCGACGGCCCAGCGAGTGCAACAGTGGTTGTTCGGCAGCCTGTTGATCGGCTTCGCCGTGCGCCTGACGTTCGTCCAGCAGGCTTAGGCTTTGCGGGCCTTACGCTGGCGGCGGGTGATCAGCAGCAACGCCACAGCGCTGAAGGCCACGATCGCTCCGATCTGCACCGGCCACTTGTACGGCCGCAGTGTCGAACGCACCGAATCGGTCACCTGAGTGACGTAGCGCTTGTCGGCACTTTCGAAGTCCGGATAAGGACACTGATGGCCGAAATCTACGGCCCACGGCACGTACGGCCCTTCGTCGACATAGCGTTTGTACAAGGCGCTCTGCTCTTCCAGGCTGCTGTTCCAGCCCGCCGCCGAGCACAACACGGCGGCGAACGCCTGACTGGTGTGCGGCAGATTATCCGCCGCCCGGCTGGCCAGCGCCGTGGCGACAAACCGATAGTGAAAACGCTCATCCGGCTGCGCTTCACTGGTCTTCTGACGCTGCACTTCGGCTTCGCTGACCAGCGGGCCGACTTTCAGCTCGGTATTTTCCAGGCTGTAGTTGCCGCCGAAGGTCGCGTAATCCGGAGCCATTTCATAGCCCAGGATGTCCATGCCCCACTCACGGGCCGTCCACGCGGCATTGAACAGCGCGCTGGCACGCTTGGTCGGCCACCATGCCGAATCGGCCTTGAGGCGTTGCTGGCCATAGAGCCGGGCCTTGTTCTGCAGATCAGCATTGTCGAAATAGCCGACCGCTTCTTCGTAATGCCCCTCTCGCAACAGACGCCGGCCCAGCAGATTGCGCAGGCTGGCGGCCACTGGCAGCGGCACGTAATTGTCGCGATCCTGCTGGCTCAGCGCGGGCGGTGCCGGGACGTTGGTATCGACATAGTTTTTCAGCTCATCGACCGTCAGCACTCGCTCGGCCACGGTCGCCGCGTCGAACCAGTAAATATGCTGGCTGCGATACAACTGGTCGAAGGCCTGCAGGTACTCGCCACGTTGCAGCGCAAGAATTGCGCTTTCACCTTCGACCCGGCATTTGGGCTGCACGCTTTCGAGATTCCAGTCGGCAGTGCGCCGCTCGCCCCAGGATTCGTCCTGCGGGAACGCTTGCGCAGCCTTCGCGTAGGCCGCAGCCGCTGCGTTCCGGTCGCCATCGCGCACCGCCAGTTTTGCCCGCAGCCACCACGCCAGACCGCTGTCGCCCGCGTGTTCGAGGAACGCCTTGGCGCTGGCGTAATCGCCTTGCTGATAATTCATCGCCGCCAGGCGATCAGCGTTGTCGAGGCTGCCTCGGGTACTCGCTTGCAGCGCTTTGACCAGCTTCTTCTCGTTCGGCGGTTCATCGCCGAACGACCAGCCAATGCGGCTAATCAGCGAGGCGGTCACCAGTTGCTGCACCGCTTCGCGGCGCAGCAATTTCGCCAGCCGATCTTCGGGCTCCTCGGCCAGTTCGTTCATCAACTGCTTCAGCGAGGTGTAACCGACGTTCGAGCCGTGCAGGTTTTGCGCGGCATACAGCTTGATGGCGTTGTTCCAGTCACCCGCCATGCGCAGCGCCCGCGCCTCTTCGCCAAGGCTGGCCACGCCCAGTTCCAGCGGATCGCTGAAACCGTCGATGCTCAGTTGCCGCGTCTGGCGGAACGCGTCGATAGCGTTTTCCCAGGCTTCGAGCGCATCGCCCGCTTCGATGCTCATGGCAAAGTACGCCCGGCCCAGAGAATAGGCAGCCCAGGTGCTGCGCAACGCACGCTGATCGGCCGGCAGCGCCAGCAACTGACGGAAATACTCGACCGCCAGTTGATGGTCACCGGCGCCGAATGCCACCGCGCCCGCCACATACAGACGCAGTTCCGCCGGCAGACTCGCGCCCTGCACGTCAACCTGATGCGCATCGGTCAGGCCGCGCAGTTGTTTGACCAGCGCTTGCTGTTCAGGGGTCAGGCCGATCTGCTCGGCCTTGTCGCGCACCTCGGCGGGATCTGGCGCCTCGGCGTAGATGTCATCCGGATTGTGGGTGGCGGCGGTAACGTTCTTCAGCCCGGCAATGGTTTTGCCGAGGCGACTGATCTCGAATCTGAAGTTGCCCTCCGGCAGTTCCGCCAGTGATTGCCCACGATCATCGAGCAGACGCATCGGAAAATCCGGGCCGCAGGCCAGCGCCGAGCCCAGCGGCAGGCTGAGGCTCAGGCAAAGCAGATGGCGGGGCCAGTTACGGGTCAACATGCGAACCTCCTTGATCAATATTTGCGCAGCGTGCCCAACCGATCGCCCGCTGCCCGCCCGCCGGCAGGCGGCCGTCGCGCAGGCGGGTGAAGGTAAGCAGATCCGCCGTCTGTTGCAACGCATAACCGGCGAGCGCGTCAGCCCCTTCGCAGCCCCGGGCCTTGAGGGTGATGCGGGCGGGCCAGGCGCTGTCGAGGTTACCGACATTACGCAGGGCAATGTCTTGCAGGCCATTCTGTTCGGTAAACACCACGCCGAGATGGCTGCTCAACGCATCGCCTCGGGCGACCGCACGCAGCGTGCTCAGGCTCCAGGCCCTGCGGTCGTTGGCCAATGGCAGCCGAAACCAGATCAGACCGGCCAGATGCGCCGGGCGATCCTCGCGTAACTCATTTGCCAGCCGGCCCAGTTGTTGTGGATCGGCAAGCAATTCGCGGCGCTGGCCACCCCGTTCGAGCGGTACTTCGCTTTCCACCACCGGAGCGCCATCGACATCCGGCAACAGCGCCACGCCATAGGCCGGCAGCGCCAGATAAAACGGTTTGTCGGTCACTCGCCCCCAGGCCTTGGCCCAGCGCCGCGCCTGTTCGGAGTCGAACAGACCGCGACGCGGATCGCTGACGGCATGCACCTGCAACACACTGCTGTCGACGGTCGCCAGCAACGCCGGCAATTGCGGACTGTCGAGCCAGGCAGGTAACGCAGTGATGCTCAGGGGCAGATTGGCCGGCAATGCCGTACGCAAGAGAGCAAGGAATCCGATGTAAGCAGGCAGGCGGGCATTGCCGGCGTCATGGTCGATCTCGATCCCGGCCAGGGTAAGTCCCTGACCTTGCCAGTCAGCGAGCACTTGGAGGATCTGCGCCGTGACCGCTTGCGGGTCGAGCGCCTTGAGCTGGCCGTCGAGGCGAATCACCGCGATCAACGGCCGGGCATCGCGTCTCAGCAACGCAGAATCGACGCGTGCCCGACTCCATCCGGCATTCGGGAACGCCTGCAACGCCAAGACCCGCAACGTCGAAAAGTCGCTGCGACTGTCGTTCAGGGCAGGTTCATGGGCCGGCGTCCATTGCCGTTGCCAGACGTAAAGTTGCTGATCGAGTGGCACTGCGTCCTGTCGCTCACAAGCACACAGCAACAACACAGCCACCAGGGCGAACCACCCGATGATAAAGCGCATACCTTGCAGATCCCTGAGACATCAGGCTGCAAGGTTACACAAAAGCGTTCAGGGCTTGCGGGCAATGATGACCTGACTTTTCGCCACCACCGCATCCAGCGCCTGCTTGATCTGCGCGCCGCGCGGCGAGTCGAGCACCGCTTGCCAGGTCTCGGCCCAATGGTTGAGCAGCGGATGATCCGGGTTGCTGAACTCGACCTTCGCTTCCCAGAACAGCATCATCCACATCGACCAGTAAAAGCCGTACTGGCTATGGCTGATGATCTCGAGTCCCGCCTCGCTGACCATCGCCTTGAACTGCTCTTCGCTGATGATGCGAATGTGGTTGGGCTTCTGGAAATACTCCGGCGCGGCGATGTCTTTTTGCAGGTCTTCGGAGCTGGGGTGCGGCACGCTCAGCAAATACAGCGCGCCCGACTGACCGACGCGCACCAGTTCGGCAAGGAACTGCGCCGGGTCGTCGACGTGCTCGATGACTTCAGTGGACACCACGCGAGTGGCCGTTCCATCGGCGATCGGCAGCGGATTGCAGTCGGTCACATGGCATTCGACGCCACGCGCCGGCGTATCGCTCAGGCGCTGGCGAGTCGCTTCGACCTTGGCGCCGTCAATGTCGGCGATGATGATCTTCGCCCCGCGCATGCCGCAGAAATGCACGTTGCCACCGTCGCCACAGCCAACGTCCAGCAGGGTGTCGTCGGCGGTCACCGGGAAACCCTTGAACAGCTCACCGGTTTGCTGGTTGAACCAGCCGCTGAGCATCGCGTCGTGCAGGCCGAGCATGTAAGGGTCGACCTTGTCGGCGACCGGTGCGACAGCGTGTGCGGGGGCCGGAGCCGCCGTGAGTTTTTTCAGAAGGCTCAGCATGAGGTGGCTCCAGGGGACGAGACGACGGTTCGCGAGGTGGCGAGGCGTTTCACCAGCGTGGCGCCTCGATTGCGCATGGGCATTTCGATCAAGCGGTAATTGAGTTCGCTGAGCAGCACGATCAGGCCACCGGCAATCAGCAGTGTCAGGATCGGATGTCCCGCCGGGCTCGGTAGGCCGGCGCCCTGCAAACGAAAGATCAGTTCCCGCACCAGTTGATAGGCCGGGATGTGGATCAGGTATATGCCGTAGGAGCGGCTGCCGATCCAGGCCATCAGTCGTTGCAGCCTGCCGGCCGGCAGCAGGTAATCGCGGTCGTACGAAGCAATCCACACCAGCACGGCGCTGAGCACGGCGATCGACCCGATGCGGTAACCGGCGAAGGTGAAACGGTCGGTGGCCATGAAGCTCAGCAGCGCTCCGAGGCCGATCAGCGCGAACACTCCGGCCCATGGCCGCCGCAGGAATACCGGCTCCCAACGGCGATAACCCGGCTGCACGCTCCACATGGCCAACAGCACACCCAGCGCCAGCGCATCGGTACGAATCACCATCAACAGCGGCGTGCGCACCGTGAACAATTGCACCGCCACCAGCGCCAGCAATGCCCACACCAGATACTTGCGGCACAGCATGATCACAAGCGGGAACAACAGGTAGAACTGCTCCTCCAGCGCCAGGCTCCAGTAGACAAAACTGCTGCCGTATTCGTAATGAAAGAACGCATCGGCAAAGCGGAAGTTGGCGTACTGCAGTACCCCGGCCAACGTGGCCTGGACGTTGGCGGACCAGGTCCCGAACGCGCCTGATCGATTCAGAAACACGCACGCCAGCAGCATCAACGCCAGCCACAGCCAGGCCGAGGGCAACAGACGAAACGCCCGACGCAGCCAGAAATTGCGCGTCTGCTCCCAGTATTCCTGGCGATTGCTGCAACCGCGCAGCGCCGGGATCAGGCTGCGGGCAATGACAAACCCCGAGATCGCAAAAAACAGGTCAACGCCCCACCATGGCTGCGCCCAGGTATGGATCCTTTCAAGCAGCGGCACCGGGTCGGTGAACAGGCTGCCCTGCAAGTGATGAAACAACACGCCGAGTACCGCGACAGCGCGCAGGACTTCAATGTCCATGATCCGCTTGCCGCTCATGACACAGGTCCTGCATCGAGCGGTTTGCGGGCGATGATCACCTGACTCTTGGGCATGAACCGGTCGAGCATCTGCTTGATCGCCAATCCATCGGGCTGCGCCAGCAAGTCCTGCCAGGTTCTGGCCCAACTCTCCATCAACGGTGGATACGGCGCCTGGATCCGGTCGCGCACGGCACCGCCCAGGTCACGTCCTGCAGCCCGTTCGCTGGCCCAGAAAAAGATCATGCCCATGACCCAGAAAAATCCCGTGGCCTGACGATGCTCAATCACCAGACCGGCATCCTCAACCAATGCCGCGAAGCGCTCCGGGGTGAAGATCTGCACATGATTGGGTGACTGGTAATAACCCGCCGGGGCAATGCCCTGCTGCAAATGCTCGCCCACCGGCGCCGGCACACTGAGCAGGTACAGCGCACCGGGACGGCCCATGCGTACCAGCTCGGCCATGAACGGCTCGGGATGATCGATGTGTTCCAGCACTTCCATGCACACGACCTTGCTCGCACAGCCGTCGCTCAGCGGCAATGGCAGGCTGTTGCTGACCAGACCGAGACTGGCCTTGCGGCTCTGCGCTTCGACTTGTCGGGCGAGGTCGCGCACCTTGTCGTGTTCGCTGTCGGTGAAGATCACCGAGGCGCCCTGGCGCACGGCGAACAATGTTGCCACGCCCTCGCCACACCCCACGTCGAGCAGGGTGTCGTCCGCGTCAATGACAAATCCCTTGAGCAACTCACCACTGTCGCCGTGAAACCAGCCGTCGAGCATGGCGTCATGCAGACCCACCTCCCTGGGCGACACGCCCGCGGCAACCGGTTCAGGCACGGATACCGGCGCCGGGTGCGCAACCGGACGCAAACGCTTCAGCAATGCGCGGATCATGTGCCCGCGGCTTCCGTTGCAGCGGCACCACGGTGCTCGTGTACCTGAGCGAGAAAATCACGCAACCGCTGCTCGGCCACCGCCTGACTGCAGAACGCCTGCAGGCTGGCAACGGCCTGCGCCGACATCTGCGCATAGCGCCCGGGATCGTTCTTCGCCACCTCATAGCTGTCGCGATAGGCCACACAGACCGACGCCCAGTTGGTCATGTAGCGCAACGTGCGGAACGCCTTGCGCGGATCGTGAGGCCAGGCGGTGAGTTCATCGGTGGACTCGACCAGGAACGCGTTGTCGGTGCTCAGATAATCGATCATCGCCGTGGTCCGCGGCGCCACGGCCGGCTTGCCGCAGGACATGAATTCCATCAGCGGCAGGCACTGGCCCTCGCCGTAGGAAGTGTTCACCACGTAACGGGTGGCCTGCACGAGACGCTCGTAGTCGGCATCCGCGAGGTAGCCATAAATCAGCACGATGCGGCAGCGGTAGGACTGGTTTTTGTACAGGTGATGAAGAATGTCGCCGAGCGCTTCTTCGGCATCGTGGTGCGTGAGCTTGAGCACCAGCGTCGCGTCTTCGACCTCGCGAAACGTCACGCAGAATGCGCTGAGCATGTCTTCCCAGTTCTTGCGTCCGTCACCGGGATTGAACACCGATGTGTAGACGACACCGTCCAGCAGCAGCTCCTGCTCGCGCGCCGGCGCCTGGAAATCGATGCCCTTGCCACGGCGCAGGTGTTTCGGGCCGAACGCGTCGAGATCGAGCTGACGACTGTCGGCGACCAGCCCTTTGATCGTCAGGCGCACCGGCCCTGTCGAGGGCTGGCCCTGAAGCTGCGCGCCACGGGCCGCGAAGCGATCCCACACCGGCGCCGGCACCGCGACAATCGGGTAATCGGCGCCCATGGCCTCGCGCACCGCGTTGACCGTGTAGGTGGAATGGGTGATCGCCGCGCCGCAGGCCCGGAGCACCGTGCGCCAGTCATTGCGCGGCTCGTTGTCGAAGGGTTCGTTGGGGATGGTGCTGAACTCCCAGGCGAACACCGGCAACGTCGGGCACGCCAGGTGGATCGGCGTGCGGTGCGGCGGCGAGAACGAGAGGAACACGCACGGCTCGCCACGGGCCAGGCATTCCAGATACAGCGCATCGACTTCGCGCGCCGGGTCGACGACCTCCACCACTCGCCCAAGACGCTCGAGCACCGGCCGGTATTCCTTGAGCACGAAGTAATAGCTGTACTCCGAGCGACCGAGGTTTTGCGCGATGGTGTGCTGGTTGGTTTCCGAATGAATGATGATCAGCATGAGGCGTTGTCCGTCACGGGGGCGGTATCGGCGGCCAATGGCTCGAGGCCGAAAAAGTCCGCCATGCGCCGCTGCACCGGAGCAAACGCGCAGTAGTCGTGCATGCGTTCGACAGCGGCGGCAGACATGCGCGCGTATTCCTGCGGCTGCGCCTTGGCCATCCGGTAGCTGTTCTCATAGGCGCTTTTGAGCGAAGCCCAGTCCGGCCGATAGCGCAGGGTGCGGTAGATGATGCGGGTGTCCTGGGGCCAGATCGTCAGCTCTTCGCTGGACTGCACGACGAAGGCCACGGTGTCGTCGATGTAGTCTTCCATGGCCGTGTGATCCGGGGCGATCACCGGTTTGCCGCTGGACATGAACTCCATCAACGGCAGGCACAGGCCTTCGCAGCGTGAAGCGTTGACGTAAAAACTGGCCGCCTGGTAGAGCCGCGCGTATTGCGCGTCGTCCAGATAACCGTGCATCACCAGCACCCGGCAGGCGAACGGTGTCAGTTGTGCGAGCAGGGTCATCAGTTCGCTGTAGTAGGACGCCAGATCGTTCTGCGTGATCTTCAGCACAAGTGTCGCGTCAGGCGTTTCGCGAAAGGCCCAGCAGAAGGCGGTAACCAGATGATGCCAGTTCTTGCGGCCGTCCCTGGGGTTGAACACCGTCACGTAGATCACGCCTTCCACCGTGGTCTCGACCACCGAGGACGTGTCCGGCAGATCCAGCGGCGGTGGCTCGGCCACGGCCACCGCATGCGGAGCGGCAATGGCCGGCAGGCGTTTCTCGAGCCAGGCGTGTGTGCGATCCGACAGCAGATCCTGCACACCTTCCCAGTACCAGTGGTGCAGGTATTTCACCCGTTCTTCACCCGCCCCCAGCATCCACAGGCGCAGATAATGACGGGCAATGACCAGGCGGCGTTTGAACGTCAGCGGTGGCGGGCGCAGTGCCTCGATTTCAGCCAGTTGTTCGGCAGTCAGCGGCTTGGGCAACAGATCGTCGGCAGATAACGCCAGCGTGCGACTGTCGAAAATGCAGCCCTTGATGGCCAGGGTCGCGCCGGGATTGATCGGCGCACTGACATGCTGCTCACGAATGGCGGCGAAGTTTTCCCACAAGGGCGTCGGCAGCACGAGTACCGGAAAGTCCTCGCCCATGGCGCGGCGAATCGCGCGGGCGGTGTGGCTCGACAGCGTGATGACCCGTCCCTGTCGTGCGAGCATCTGCGTCCAGTCGTGGCGCGGATCATCGTCCCATGACTCATCGGGGATCGAGTCGAACTCCCATGCGATCACGCAGATCGTCGGGCATTCAAGATCGGTCGGGGTATTTTGTGGCGGCGTGAAAGACAGGAAAACGCTGCTTTCACCGGCGGCGAGCAGTTGCCGATAGAGTGGATCAACCTCGGCGCTGGTAGACACCACATGCACCCGCCCCAGGCTTTCCAGCACCGGGCGATAGGCCTTGAGCACGAAGTAGTAGCTATATTCGGGACGCCCAAGACTCTGGCTGATGGAGCGGTCGTTGACGTCCGAGTAGAGAATGAAATTCATGGCATCCCACGGTGCAACCGCCATCCCGGCAGCTTCACGCTATGACGGCCGGGCGTCGGATCGAACCGGCATCAGCGCTGTTCGTCCTGCGTCATCGGGCACGTCTTTGTTCTTGTTTTAATGGTCGGTTTTACCCTGTCGCACGATCCTTGCGAAAAGCCGCCGGGGATCGCGACGAGGGGCATTCTAAACACATCCGTCGCGCATTCGGGAACCGCCGGGCGAGAAAAACCCGACTACGCTGACGAGAACTGACCGGTCACGATTTGCCCTGTTGAAATTGCTGCGCAATTGGCACAGATTGGCAACCAAACAACTACAACAACGACTTCACCCTTTGTCTGGGCCGGGTTTTCTCTCGGTCTGACAGACATCCCCTTACAGCCTGTGGGAAGAGGTGAAAGTTAAAGACCAAGGGGTCGCTGTTTGAAAAAAAGTCTGTTCATCACGGGCCTCAGTGGGTTCGTAGGACAACACATTCAGTCACGTCTGCAAGGGGAAGACGCGTCGTGGCAACTGCTGCCTGCCGCCTCTGCCTATGACCTGACAAACCCGGACAGCCTCATCGATCTGTGGCCGCAACTGCCCGATGCGGTCATTCATCTCGCCGGCCAGACCTTTGTTCCTGAAGCGTTCCGCGATCCGGCACGAACCTTCGACATCAACCTGCTCGGCACCCTGAACCTGTTGCAGGCCCTCAAGGCCCGCGGCTTCAAGGGCACGTTCCTGTATGTCAGCTCGGGCGATGTCTACGGCCAGGTCGAAGAACCCGCGCTGCCGATCACCGAACAACAAGCACCCTGCCCGCGCAATCCTTACGCCGTGAGCAAACTGTCGGCGGAATTTCTCAGCCTGCAATGGGGGCTGAGCGAAGGCTGGCGAGTAATGGTCGCGCGGCCGTTCAACCACATTGGTACCGGGCAGAAGGACAGCTTCGTCATCGCCAGCGCCGCGCGGCAGATCAACCGCATCAAGCAAGGGCTGCAAGCGCCGCGCCTGGAAGTCGGCGACATCGATGTCACCCGCGACTTCCTCGACGTCGGCGACGTAGTCTCGGCCTATTTCGCCCTGCTGGAAAAAGGCACGCCGGGACAGGTCTACAACATTTGCTCAGGCCATGAGCAAAGCATCCGCAGCCTCATCGAACAGATGGGCGACCTGGCCCAGGTCAAGCTGCAACTGGTTCAGGATCCGGCACGCATGCGCCGCGCGGATCAGCGTCGCGTCTGCGGCAGCCACCAACGGCTGGCCCGGACCACAGGATGGACGCCGCAAATCACTACACAACAATCCCTGCGGGCGATCCTGTCCGACTGGGAGACGCGAGTACGACAAGAATGACAAAAAGTGCATTGATCACCGGGATCACCGGCCAGGACGGCGCGTATCTGACCAAGCTGCTGCTCGACAAGGGTTACAAGGTTCACGGCCTTGTCGCACGGCGCAGCAGCGATTCACGCTGGCGCCTGCGGGAGATGGGCGTCGAAGCGGACATCGTCTATCTGGATGGCGACATGGCCGATGCCTGCTCGGTGCAGCGCGCGGTGATCAAGTCGGCGCCGGACGAGGTGTATAACCTGGCAGCCCAGAGCTTCGTCGCGGCCTCCTGGGACCAACCGGTGACTACCGGCATCGTCGATGGCCTGGGCGTGACCCACCTGCTCGAAGCGATCCGGCAGTTCAGCCCGCACACGCGTTTCTATCAGGCGTCCACCAGCGAAATGTTCGGTCTGATCCAGGCCGAGCAACAGGACGAGAACACCCCGTTCTACCCACGCAGCCCTTACGGCGTGGCCAAACTCTATGGCCACTGGATCACCGTCAACTACCGCGAAAGCTTCAACCTGCACGCCAGCAGCGGCATCCTGTTCAACCATGAATCGCCCCTGCGCGGCATCGAGTTCGTGACCCGCAAGGTCACCGACGCCGCCGCCCGGATCAAACAGGGCAAACAGCAGGAGCTGGCCCTGGGCAACATCGACGCCAAGCGCGACTGGGGCTTTGCCGGTGATTACGTCGAGGCCATGTGGCTTATGCTGCAACAGGACAAGCCCGACGATTTCGTGGTCGCCACCGGCGTCACCACCACCGTGCGCGAGATGTGCCGCATCGCCTTCGATCACGTCGGCCTGAACTACCGGGATTACGTGAAGATCGACCCGGCGTTTTTCCGCCCGGCGGAAGTCGAAGTGCTGCTCGGCAACCCGGCCAAGGCCCAGCGCGTGCTCGGCTGGAAACCCAGGACCGACCTCGACACCCTGATTCGCATGATGATGGATGCGGACATGAAGCGCGTCGCCAAGGAGTAGGCCATGCTGATCCCCGTGATTCTGTCCGGCGGTGCCGGCACCCGTTTGTGGCCGGTGTCCCGCGAGGGCCATCCGAAGCCGTTCATGACCCTGCCCGACGGCCAGTCGCTGCTGGGCAAGACCTACCGGCGCGCCGCCGCGCTGCTGGACGGTTGGGGCGACATTGTCACGGTGACCAACCGCGAGTACTACTTCCAGAGCAAGGATCACTATCAGGCCGCGCGCCTGTCCCGGCATCGCGGGCACTTCCTGCTCGAGCCCACCGGACGCAACACCGCACCGGCCATTGCGGCGGCGGCACTGTCGCTGCAAGCCCTGCACGGCGATGCGGCAATCATGGTGGTGATGCCCGCCGACCATTTGATCGTCAATGAAGAGGCGCTCAAAAGCGCGGTCGAGCACGCGGTCAATCTGGCGAAGGACGGTTATCTGGTGACCTTTGGCGTGGTGCCGACCGCCCCGGAAACCGGCTTCGGCTACATCGAGACCGGCGCCCCGCTGGATGCAAAAGGCGCTGCCAAGGTGCAGCGTTTCGTGGAAAAACCCGATCTGCAGACCGCCACCCATTATCTGGAGAGCGGCAACTTCCTGTGGAATTCGGGAATGTTCTGTTTCTCCACCGCAACGGTGATCGCCGAGCTGGCGCTGCACGCCCCCGAGCTGCTGGAACAGGCCCGCGCCTGCATGGCCGCCAGCGAACCGGTGGAAACCGCTGGTTGCCTGCAACAGGAATTGTCCGCGCAGCTGTTCGCCGAAATCACCGACATTTCCATCGACTACGCACTGATGGAGCGCTCGGAAAAGGTTGTGGTGGTGCCGGCGGGTTTCGACTGGAGCGACATTGGGTCCTGGGGTGCGGTGGCCGCGCTGGTGCCGGCCGACGCTGATAACAACCGTGCGAGCGGCGAGGCGATCTTCATCGACAGCCGCAACAACTTCGTTCAAAGCGATGGTCGGCTGGTGGCCGCCGTCGGTGTGGAAGACCTGATCGTCATCGACACCGCCGACGCCGTGCTGGTAGCCCATGCCGACCGTGCGCAGGATGTGCGGCGGGTGGCCAAGCAGCTCAAGGACAAATCCCACGAAGCCTATCGCCTGCACCGCACGGTCAGCCGTCCGTGGGGCACCTACACCGTGCTCGAGGAAGGCCCGCGCTTCAAGATCAAGCGCATCGTGGTCAAGCCCGGCGGCAAGCTGTCGTTGCAGATGCACCATCACCGCAATGAACACTGGGTGGTGGTCGAAGGCATGGCCAAAGTCACCAACAACGGCAGCGGCACGACCCTGGTGGCGAAGAACGAATCGACGTTCATTGCCGCCGGTCACAAGCACCGTCTGGAAAACCCCGGCGTGATCGACCTGGTGATCATCGAAGTGCAAAGCGGCGAATACCTGGGAGAGGACGACATCGTCCGCTTCGAAGACCAATACGGCAGGACGGTGTGAATGCTGCTTTCCCTGTACCGCTCGCTGCACGACTATCGAGGTTTCATCCTCGGTAGCGTCAAGCGGGAGTTTCAAGCGCGGTATCGCAATTCGCTGTTCGGCGCGCTGTGGACGGTACTCAACCCGCTGTCGATGATCGTCGTGTACACGGTGATCTTTTCCCACATCATGCGCGCCCGCCTGCCCGGCGTGGACGACGGCATGGCCTACAGCGTCTACCTGTGCGCCGGGTTGCTGACCTGGGGCCTGTTCTCGGAAATCACCCTGCGCAGCCAGAACATGTTTCTGGAAAACGCCAACCTGCTGAAGAAAATCAGCTTCCCGCGCCTCTGCCTGCCGGTGATCGTGCTGCTCAATGCGGGAATCAACTTCGCGATCATCATCGGCCTGTTCCTCGGGTTTCTATTGATCAGCGGGCGCTGGCCGGGCATGGCCCTGCTGGCACTGGTGCCGCTGCTGGCGCTGCAAGTGCTGTTCTGCGCCGGACTGGGGATGATCCTCGGCGTGCTCAACGTGTTCTTTCGCGATGTCGGGCAATTGTTCGCCATCTGCCTGCAATTCTGGTTCTGGCTGACGCCGATCGTGTATCCGCTGAGCATCCTGCCCGAGTGGGTGCAGCGCCTGTTGCAGCTCAATCCGCTGACCAACCTGATCGGCAGTTACCAGAACCTGTTTCTCTACGGTCAGTGGCCGGTGTGGAGTTCGCTGCTGCCGATCTTCGTGATCGGCCTGCTGCTGTGCGCGATCGGCCTGCGCCTGTTTCGTCGGCGGGTCGGCGAAATGGTGGATGAACTCTGATGGGGCACATACGCGTTACGGGCCTGGGCAAGGCCTACAAGCAGTACCCCACCCGCTGGAGTCGCCTGGCCGAATGGCTGATTCCTTTTTCGCCGATGCGCCATCGCCAGCACTGGGTGCTGCAGGACGTGAATTTCGAGATCGCCCCCGGTGAAGCGGTGGGCATCGTCGGGGTCAACGGCGCCGGAAAAAGCACCTTGCTCAAGATGATCACCGGCACCACCCAACCGACCTGCGGCCAGATTCAGCTCGAGGGCCGGGTCGCGGCGCTGCTGGAACTGGGCATGGGTTTTCATCCGGACTTCACCGGTCGGCAGAATGCAGTGATGGCCGGGCAACTGCTGGGCATGCAGGTCGAAGACATCGAAGCACTCATGCCGGACATTGAACGCTTCGCGGAAATCGGCGAAGCCATCGATCACCCGGTGCGCACCTACTCCAGCGGCATGCAGATGCGCCTGGCCTTCAGCGTCGCCACCGCGCGCCGCCCGGACATTCTGATCGTCGACGAAGCGCTGTCGGTGGGCGACGCCTACTTCCAGCACAAGAGCTTCGACCGCATCCGCAGCTTCCGCAAGGCTGGCACCACGCTGCTGATCGTTTCCCACGACCGCTCGGCGATCCAGTCGATCTGCGACTCGGCGATCCTGCTCGAAGGCGGCCACATGGTGATGCACGACAAGCCCGAAGCGGTCATGGATTACTACAACGCCCTGCTTGCTGAACGCGAAGGCCAGACCGTGCGCCAGGAACTGCTCGACGGCGGCCAGGTGCGCACCGTGTCCGGCACCGGCGAGGCAGGGATCCTCAGCGTGCGCCTGCTCGATGAACGCGGACGCTCCATCGACGCCGCCGAAGTCGGTCAGCCGGTGACACTGGAAGTCGAGGTGGAGATTCGCCAGGACATCGAACGGCTGGTGCTCGGCTTCATGATCAAGGATCGCCTGGGCCAAGCCATGTACGGGATCAACACCCACCGTCAGAACCAGGCGCTGGAAGACCTGCGTGCGGGTGAACGCATCACCTATCGCTTCGCCTTCGTCATGGGCCTGGGCAAGGGCAATTACTCCGTGGCCCTGAGCCTGTCGCGACTGGACTCGCACCTGGACCGCAACTTCGAATGGCGTGACTACGGCCTGGTGTTCCACGTGATCAACAACCGTCAGGAAGATTTCGTCGGCTGTTCCTGGCTGGGCGCCAGCACCTCGATCACCCGCCACGCGGACAGCCTCGCGGAGCGCGCGCCATGACCCGCCTGCTGGTTGAATGCACCCACGTGTTCAAACACCCGAAGGTCAATTCGGGGATTCAGCGGGTGGTGCGCAACGTCATCAAACAACTGCCGCCGAGCGCCGAAGGCGTCGAATGCGTGCCGGTGGTTCTGCTCAAGGGCCAGTTGTACCGAGTGAAGCGTCTGGCGCCGCTGGATTCGCCGCTGTTCAATGCCATCGTCACGTTTGGCGAACGCCTAGAGCGGCTGGCCCATCGTTTCTGGCAACTGCATCAGCGGCTGGATACCGGTTGCCGCACAAAACTGGTACGACGCCTGTTGTACGTCGGCTATCGCCTGACCTCGTTCGGTGCATTCGGAATACCGCTGCGGCTGGTCGAGCAGGTCAATCGCTATCAATTGCCTCAACGCTGCGAACCACTGCAACACCAGACTGGCGATCATCTGGTGCTGCTGGACTCGTCCTGGCATTCGGACTTTTTCCTGCATGCCGAGCGCCTCAAACAGGAAGGCTTGGGCATCGTTGCGGTGATCTACGATCTGATTCCCCTGTCCCACCCGCAGTTCTACGACACGCGGCTGGTCGAGGTGTACAGCGAGTGGTTCGACTGGATCGCCCGTAATGCCGACGGTTTCATGGCCATCTCCGCCACCGTGCGCGATCAGCTGCGTGCAGAACTGCAACGTCGCCTTGGTTCGGCACAAGTCGGCAAACGCTGGTTCGACTACTTTCACCTCGGTTCGGAGCTGGATCTGCAGAGCGTCGAAGCCGCCGTCGAACCGCGTCTACAAAAGCTGTTCGCAACAAAGGAGCCGGTGTTCCTGATGGTCAGCACCATCGAGCCGCGCAAGAACCACGACTATCTGCTGGATGCCTTCGACCATGCCTGGGCGAACGGCTCGAACGCCCGGTTGTGCATCGCCGGGCGCATTGGCTGGAAGTGCGACGCACTGCTGGCCCGGATTCGCCATCATCCCGAGCTGGACCGGCGGCTGTTCATGTTCAATGACTTGAGCGATACCAGCCTCGAACACGCCTACGCCCATGCCAGTGCGCTGGTGTTTCCGTCGTTCGTCGAAGGCTTTGGTCTGCCGCTGGTGGAAGCCATGCAACGCGGGCTGCCGGCGATGGGCAGCGATATCCCGGTGTTTCGCGAAATCGGCGGTGAGTTCATGGCGTATTTCGACCTGCAGTCGCCGCAAAGCCTCGCCGATCTGCTACAGACCTTTGAGCGCAGCGGTCGATTCCCCGCCGCTCGCGATGTGAGTGACTGGCAATGGATCGGCTGGCGGGAAGCCAGCGCGCAACTGGCCGAGCGCACCGCGCGCCATGTGCTGGAGGCACCTCAGGTGTCAGCGAGGCAACATGCGCATAGCCCTTAACACCCGCATTCTCCAGGCACCGCGCACCGGCATCGGCCATTACGTGGCCGAACTGGTGAATGCCTTGCACACTGAAACCGATATCGAGGTGGCGCTGTTCCATGGCTGGGGCTGGAGTTCGCAACTGCCGGAAGCGGCGATGCCCGGTTATTCGCGCCTGACGCCGCTGCTGCGGCAGATCCCCGGGGCCTATCAGGCGCGCCGCTGGCTGGAGCAGAAACGCTTCGATCAGGGCCCGGCGCAACCGGTCGATCTGTACCACGAACCGAGTCTGTGGCCGCTGGCCTTCGATGGCCCGACCGTGATTACCCTGCACGATCTCACGCACCTGCATTTCCCCGAGACCCAGCCACCGGCGCGGCTGCGGGAAATCGAGCGCCGGCTCGCCGAAGGCGTACGCCAGGCGCGGATCATTCTGACCGACTCGCAAGCCATCGCTGACGAGGCCCGGGAGTATTTCGGACTGCCTGCCGAGCGCTTCGTGGTCGCGCCGCTGGGTGTCGCCGAGCGTTTCCATCCGCGCGAGCCGCAGGACATCGATGCGGTGCTCAAGGCCCATGCGGTCGAGTACCGGGAGTACTTCCTCTGCGTCGGCACCCTGGAGCCGCGCAAGAACCTGAACCTGGCCCTGCGTGCCCACGCGCTGCTGCCGGATCGGGTGCGCCAGCGTTTCCCGCTGTTGATCGTCGGCATGGCCGGCTGGCAGCGCGACCAGTTCAGTGATGAATTGAATCAGGCGCTGGCTTGCGGGAACGTGTGCCTGCTCGGCTACCTGCCCGATGAGCAAGTCGCGCAATTGCTGGCCGGCGCCCGGGCGCTGATTTTTCCGTCGCTGTATGAAGGTTTCGGCCTGCCGGTGCTGGAAGCGATGGCCAGCGGCACGCCAGTGGTAATCACCCGCTCTTCGGCCATGCCGGAAGTGGCGGGCGACGCCGGCAACTATATTGAAGCTGACGATGCAGACGGCTTGCGTGATGCGATGAGCCGACTGATCGATGATCAAGCGCACTGGCAGGCATGCCGGGAAGCCGGATTGCAGCGGGCACGGCTTTTTTCCTGGAAGCGTTGCGCGCAGGCCACGGCCGGCGCCTACCACCAGGCCATGGGAGGTTGAATGCGAGTTCTTCATTTCTTCAAGACGTACCTGCCTGACTCGGTCGGCGGTATCGAGCAAGTGATCTTTCAACTCTGCGAAAGTGGCGCCCAACACGGCATCGAAGGCCAGGTGCTGACCCTCAGCGCCAATCCAGAACCTGCGGTGGTGCGTCTCGGCCAGCATGAAGTGCATCGGGCCAAACTGGATATCCAGTTCGCCTCCACGGGTTTTTCCTGGAGCGTGTTCAAGCAGTTTCGTGAACTGGCCGCCGAAGCCGACGTAATCAACTACCACTTCCCGTGGCCGTTCATGGATCTCGTGCATTTTGCCAGCGGCGTGAACAAACCGACGGTGGTGACCTATCACTCGGACATCATTCGCCAGAAGCACCTGCTCAAACTCTATCGCCCACTGATGAACCGCTTTCTCGCCAGCGCCGACCGGATTGTCGCGGCTTCGCCAAACTATCTGCACACCAGTGATGTGTTGCAGCAATTCCAGGACAAGACTCGCGTCATCCCCTATGGCTTGAACAAGGCCGGTTATCCACAGCCTGACGTCGAGCGCATGAACCGCTGGCGTCAGCAGCTTGGGGACAAGTTTTTCCTGTTCGTCGGGGTGATGCGCTATTACAAAGGCCTGCACATCCTGCTCGAAGCCTTGAAAGACGTGGACTATCCGGTAGTGATCGTCGGCGCCGGCCCGCTGGAGCAGGAACTGCACGCCCAGGCCGCGGCCCTGGGTCTGCGCAACATTCATTTCCTTGGGCGGCTGAGCGATGAAGACAAGGTCGCCCTGCTGCAACTGAGCTACGCCATCGTCTTCCCATCGCACCTGCGCTCGGAAGCGTTCGGCATTTCGCTGCTCGAAGGCGCGATGTACGGCAAACCGATGATCTCCAGCGAAATCGGCACCGGCACCAGCTACATCAACATCCACAACGAAACCGGACTGGTGGTGCCACCGAGTCATCCATCGGCATTTCGCGAAGCGATGCGCACCCTGTGGGAAAACCCGGCCCGCGCCGCCGAAATGGGCCTCAAGGCGGAGGCCCGCTATCGGCAGTTATTCACAGCCGATGAAATGGGCCGCAAGTGGACCGAGCTGTATCAGGAGCTGCTGGAAGAAAAGGCGTTGTCCTACGCCTGATCCGTTACAGATCCAGCACCAGCGGCTGGGCACTCTGCGCCGGCACCGCGCAGCAAATCAGCACCTGCCCCTCCTCCGGCACTTCTGCCGGAGGCTGTGGATAATTCACCGCGCCGCTGATCAGCCGCGTCCTGCAGGTGCCGCACGAACCCCCGCGACAACTGAATTCCGGACGCAAGCCGCGACTTTCCGCCAGCTCCAGCAAACTGCCGCCATCGGGCTGCCAGCGCGCTTCCTTGGCTGAACGTTCGAACACCACCGGCACCGACGTGGTCGCAGCCGGCGGTTGTTCCATCACGATCGCGTCCGGATCGGCCTGGCGCTTGAGGGTCGAAGGGCCGAAGGTTTCGGCATGGATCTGCCCGTCCCGCACATCCAGTTCGCGCAAGATGTCATAAATACCTTGGGTAAAACCGCCGGGACCGCAGAGCACGAAGTCGACCTGATCGAAGTCCTCGTCGGTCAGCAGATTGCGTAACAACTCGCCATCGATGCGGCCGCGCAGGTCGAAGTCTTTTCCTTCGACCAGATCGTCTTCCGGCTGACTTAGCACTCGCAACACTTTCACGGCATCACCGGCATCCTCCAGCAACCGATCCACCTCTGCGCGGAACGGCTGGTCGGCGAGGCTGCGGGAACTCTGAACAAACAGGGTCGGACGAATCCGCCGGGTCCGCAGGCCCTGATACACCACCTCACGCAGCATCGACAGCAACGGCGTGATGCCGACGCCGGCCGCCAACAACACCAGTGGACGACGCTCCAGCGCCGCGACCGTGAAATGCCCTTGAGGCAAGCGCGCCTCCAGCACATCGCCCACGCGAATCTGCTCATGCAGGTGCGTCGACACCCGGCCTTCGCGTTTCACGCTGATCCGGAAGAAATCATCCGACGGCGCGCCGGACAGGCTGTAGGTACGGATGTGCACCTCGCCATCGAGGGTGAACCGCAGCGGCAGATGCTGACCGGCGAGAAACACCGGCAGTCCTGCGCCATCGTCCGGCTCCAGATAAATCGAGCGGATGTGACGGCTTTCCATTTCGACTTTTGCCACGCGCAATGGCCGCCAGCTGTCCCCCAATGCCTTGGCCTGCAACCGTGCATCGGCCTGGGCCCAGTTACCGGTCAGCAGGCTGGTGGGTGACATGCCGTCGAAGCGCCAGCGAAGAGCCAGCGCTGCCGGACGCCGAACCAGTTTTTCCACCTCGAAAGTCCACAGGCGTTCGGCGCCCTGGAAGGCCTCGATCTGCGGCGCCTCGAGAATGATCTCGGTGCGACCGCTGAGCTGCAACACATCGCCTGTGGAAAAGTCGATGAACAGCAAGCCGGCCAAGGGATTGAGCAGCAGATTGCCCAGCGTGTTGAAGTGCAGGTTGCCGGCAAAATCAGGGATCGTCAGGCGATTACCCTCGATCCGCACAAAACCGGGCTGACCGCCGCGGTGGGAAACATCCACCGAACGCTCGCCGTCGACGTCGACGTAACTGGCGACGAAGAAAGTATCAGCACTTTCAATCAGCGCAATGGCGGCGTCGTCGAGGCTGTCACGATGTTCGGCTTTGCGGGTCTGCGGATCGGTCAGCGGCACCCGCTGAAACTGACGCAATTGAATGTATTGCGGGCAGTTGCCGAACGATTGATCCACCGTCAGCCCGAACCCGTTCGCGTCAAGATTATCGATGTGGCCATTGAGCCGATTGCGCCGGCGGGTGTGCAGTTCGATACCAAGCAGACCGATGGCGGCGCCGGCTTGTAACTGCGCCGGGTCATCGGCAGCCGGCAGACTGGCGAACTGCAGTTGCGTCGGCTCGGGAGAGTGAGCAAAGCCCGGCTCCCCCTCCAGCACACTGGCCCAGGGGCGACCTTCGGCATCCACCGCGCCATACAGCATGAAGGGCAATTGCTCATAGAACTGACGGTGCTGATCCGGCATCCAGGTGCGAATCACCTTACGCCCGAATTCCGCCATGCGCTCGGCAACGCCGACATGGGCCTGCAACTGTTGCTCGCCAGCGTGCCACGGTGAACGTTCCATCACGGTCTCTCCCCTGCGCCGTTGGCGCAGATTGAATGTCAGACGGTGGTTTGCAGGCCGGCAACGGTGCGCGGCATGCCGACGAAGCCAGGCAACGCCTCGATGCGCGAGAGCCAGGCGCGAACGTTAGCGTAGTCGTCCAGCGACACATTGCCTTCCGGTGCGTGGGCGATGTAGCTGTAGGCCGCCACGTCAGCGATGGTCGGCTCAGTACCTGCCAAATACGGGGTTTTGCCCAGTTCCAGGTCCATCACCTTGAGAAAATTGTGCGCGCGGGTGATGACTTCCTCGGCGTTGAACTTCGCCCCGAACACCGTGATCAGGCGGGCGGCGGCAGGGCCGAAAGCAATCGGCCCGGCGGCAGCGGACAACCAGCGCTGCACATGCGCGGCGCCGACCGGATCGCTTGGCAGCCAGCGACCATTACCGTATTTCTGTGCCAGATAGACGAGGATCGCGTTGGAGTCGGCCAGCACCACGCCGTTGTCATCAATGGCCGGTACTTGCCCGAAGCTGTTGATCGCCAGGTAGCCGGGCTGTTTGTGCTCGCCTTTGGCCAGATCGACAAAGATCAGCTCGGTCGGCAGTTGCAACAGTGACAACATCAGTTCGACGCGATGGGCGTGGCCGGAACGCGGGAAGTTGTAGAGTTTGATCGCTTGCATGGTCGACTCCGCTGGATGATGGCGCCGTTCAGGGTGGACGGCGGCCGTGGGAGCCATATTCCCTTGATCGCGAAAGCAATAGAATCACCAGCAAACGCAATCCATTATTTCTCTGGATGAAATAACGCGGCGTTTTTCAGCGCCGGATGCTCGCGCAACGCCTGCACGATAAAGTCGACAAAGCTGCGTATCCGCGCCGGCGCCTTGCGCCCGCCCTGATACACCACATGGATCGGCAAAGCAGGCAGTTCAAACTCGGCGAGGACGATTTCCAGTTCGCCGGAGGCGACCTTGCTGGCCACCTGATAAGACAGCACCCGGGTCAGACCCAGGCCCAGCGACGCCGCCGTGATCGCAGCCTGATTGGCGGTGACCACCAGACGCGGTTCCGGTTTTACGCCGATGAGTTCACCGTGTTCCATGAATGGCCAACTGCGCTGTTGACCGATGGCCGATGTCGCCACCACCGGCGCCCCGGCCAATGCCTGTGGATGGGCAGGCCGACCATGGACCGCGAAGTATTCCGGCGAGCCGCAAATCACCCGCCGTACCTCACCGACCCGGATCGCATGCTGATTGCTGTCCGGCAACTCGCCGATACGCACCGCGACGTCGATGCCCTCCTCGACCATGTTCACCACCCGGTCGAGCAACAGGGCATTGATGGAAACGTCCGGGTATTGCGTCAGATAACGCGCCATCACCGGCGTGACAAACAGCTCGCCGAATAAAACAGGCGCCGTCACCGTCAACTGCCCACGCGGCTGGGTATGACTGCCGGCAGCGGAATCCTCCGCTTCCTGCACCTCCGCGAGAATTCTCCGACAGTCTTCCAGGAAACGCAGACCGGCTTCGCTCAAATGCACGTTGCGGGTAGTACGGATCAACAACTGCGTGCCGATCCGCTGCTCCAGCGCGGCCACCGCCCGGGTCACGCTCGCCGCCGACAGACCCAAACGCCGCGCCGCAGCGGAAAAGCCCTGTTCCTGGGCGACGATGGCGAATACCTGCATTTCCTGGAAGCGATCCATGGTGCCCTCGATCCGGATAAAAAAATCGCAGCCTAAGCTGCGATTTTATTGGGGGGTGATCAACTGTGGATAACTTATTCCACCGTCACCGACTTCGCCAGGTTACGCGGCTGATCCACGTCCGTGCCCTTGAGCACCGCAACGTAGTACGACAGCAGTTGCAGCGGAATGGTGTAGAGGATCGGCGACAGGATGTCGTGGATGTGCGGCATCTGCACTACGTGTGTGCCTTCGCCGTTGGTCATCCCGGCCTTTTCGTCGGCGAACACGACCAGTTCGCCACCGCGGGCGCGGACTTCCTGCAGGTTGGACTTCAGTTTCTCCAGCAGTTCGTTGTTCGGTGCGACGGTCACCACCGGCATGTCGTTATCCACAAGCGCCAGCGGACCGTGCTTCAGTTCGCCGGCCGGGTAGGCTTCGGCGTGGATGTACGAGATTTCCTTGAGCTTCAAGGCCCCTTCCATCGCCACCGGGAATTGCGCGCCACGGCCCAGGAACAGGGTGTGGTTCTTCTCGGCGAACAGCTCTGCGATTTTTTCCACGGTGCTGTCCATCGCCAGGGCTTCGCCCAGACGGGTTGGCAGGCGACGCAGTTCTTCGACCAGCGTGGCTTCAACGCCTTTGCCCAAAGTACCGCGCACCTGACCCAGAGACAGGGTCAGCAGCAGCAGACCGACCAACTGCGTAGTGAAGGCCTTGGTCGAGGCCACGCCGATTTCACGACCGGCCTGGGTCAGCAGGGTCAGGTCGGACTCGCGCACCAGCGAACTGATCCCAACGTTGCAGATCGCCAGACTTGCGAGGAAACCCAGTTCCTTGGCGTTGCGCAGGGCGGCCAGGGTGTCGGCGGTTTCGCCGGACTGGGAGATGGTGACGAACAGGGTGTCCGGCTGCACCACCACCTTGCGGTAGCGGAACTCGCTGGCGACTTCGACCTGGCACGGAATGCCGGCCAGCTCTTCGAGCCAGTAACGGGCAACCATGCCGGCGTGATAGCTGGTGCCACACGCCACGATCTGCACGTTGCGCACTTTGGCGAACAATTCAGCAGCTTGTGGACCGAAAGCCTGCACCAGCACCTGATCCGCACTCAATCGACCTTCCAGAGTGCGCTGCACCACGGACGGCTGCTCGTGGATTTCCTTGAGCATGTAGTGACGGAACTCGCCTTTGTCGGCGGCTTCGGCGCCATCCGTGTACTGGACGGTCTGGCGCTCGACGGCTTTGCCGGTCACGTCCCAGATCTGCACCTTGTCGCGCTGGATTTCGGCGATATCGCCCTCTTCCAGGTACATGAAACGGTCGGTGACCTGACGCAGGGCCAGTTGATCGGAAGCGAGGAAGTTTTCACCCAGGCCCAGACCGATCACCAGCGGGCTGCCGCTGCGAGCAGCAACGAGTCGATCCGGTTGCTGTGCGTGGATAACCGCCAGACCGTAAGCGCCATGCAGCTCCTTGACCGCAGCCTTCAGCGCGTCGGCGAGGTCTGGCAACGACTTGAGTTTTTCGGTCAGCAGGTGAGCGATGACTTCGGTGTCGGTGTCCGAAGTGAACACGTAGCCCAGTGCCTTCAGCTGTTCACGCAGCGCCTCATGGTTTTCGATGATGCCGTTGTGCACGACAGCGACGTCACCGGAGAAATGCGGGTGGGCATTGCGCTCGCTCGGCGCACCGTGGGTGGCCCAGCGGGTGTGGGCAATACCGAGACGGCCAACCAGCGGATGTTCGGCCAGCGCCGCGTCGAGTTCGCTGACCTTGCCCACACGACGAGTGCGTTCCAGAATGCCGTCATTGGTGTACACCGCCACACCGGCACTGTCATAGCCCCGGTATTCGAGGCGTTTGAGGCCTTCGACCAGAATGGCGGTGATGTTACGTTCAGCTACTGCGCCGACGATTCCACACATGCTTATTTCTCCTGACTGACAGTCGCGCAAATCAAGTTGATACCGCGAGCCTGAATCTGATCGCGCGCATCCAGGGACAGGCGATCATCGGTAATTAGGGTATGGACGCTGCTCCATGGCAGCTCCAGGTTGGGAATTTTGCGGCCGATCTTGTCGGCCTCGACCATCACGATCACTTCCCGCGCCACTTCCGCCATCACCCGGCTCAGGCCGAGCAATTCATTGAAGGTGGTGGTGCCACGCACCAGGTCGATGCCATCGGCACCGATAAACAATTGGTCGAAGTCGTAAGAGCGTAGTACCTGCTCGGCGACCTGGCCCTGAAAGGATTCCGAGTGCGGATCCCAGGTGCCGCCGGTCATCAGCAGCACAGGCTCGTGCTCGAGTTCGCTCAGGGCGTTGGCCACATGCAGAGAGTTGGTCATCACCACCAGGCCTGGCTGCTGGCCGAGTTCGGGAATCATCGCGGCGGTGGTGCTGCCGCTGTCGATGATGATGCGGGCGTGCTCGCGGATGCGTGTGACGGCGGCGCGGGCAATCGCCTGTTTGTATTTGGAAACGTTCTGACTGACGTCCGCCACCAGTTCCTGGGGCATGGTGATCGCGCCACCATAGCGACGCAGCAGCAAGCCATGACTTTCCAGAGCGGCGAGATCCTTGCGAATCGTAACTTCCGAAGTTTCGAAGCGCTTGGCCAGTTCATCCACACTCACTTCGCCCTGCTCATTGAGCAAAGCCAGAATGTTGTGACGGCGCTGAGGTGTGTTGCGTTTCGACATGGCTAATTAAGTTTCGATTCGAAAGATAACGGAAGCAATCAAAACCTATCAGCTGCGAATCGTCAAGTCGGCGCCCAAAAAAAAGACCGCTGGCAGCGGTCTTTTTTAATTTGAGCATTGTGGATAACTCAGCTCTTCTTGATGTTCTCAGGCCGCTTCCAGCCATCGATGTTCTTCTGCCGTGCCCGGCCAACAGCCAATTGCGCGTTATCCACATTCTGAGTGATGGTCGAGCCGGCTGCAGTAGTTGCACCGGCAGAGATATCCACAGGCGCCACCAGCGAGTTGTTGGAACCGATGAACACGTCTTCACCCAACACGGTTTTCCACTTGTTGGCGCCATCGTAGTTGCAAGTGATGGTGCCGGCGCCGATGTTGGTACGCGCACCGATCTCGGCATCGCCCAGGTAAGTCAGGTGCCCGGCCTTGGCGCCTTCGCCCATGCGCGCGTTTTTCAGTTCAACGAAGTTACCCACATGGGCGCGGGCCTCCAGCACAGTGCCCGGACGCAGGCGGGCAAACGGGCCGGCATCGCTGCCTTCGCCCAGCACCGCGCCTTCGATGTGGCTGTTGGCCTTGACCACTACGCCTTTGCGCAGGGTGCTGTCCTTGATCACGCAGTTCGGGCCGATGACCACATCGTCCTCTATGACAACCTTGCCTTCGAGAATCACGTTGATGTCGATCAGCACATCGCGACCGACGGTCACTTCGCCTCGCACATCGAAACGGGCTGGGTCGCGCAGGGTGACACCCTGAGCCATCAGGCGACGACCGGCGCGCAGCTGGTAATGACGCTCCAGCTCGGAGAGCTGTTTGCGATCATTGGCGCCCTGCACTTCCATCGGATCGTGAGGTTGTTCGGTGGCGACGGTCAGGCCATCGCTGACCGCCATCTCGATCACGTCGGTCAGGTAGTACTCGCCCTGAGCGTTGTTGTTCGACAGGCGACTCATCCAGTCCGCCAGACGATTGGCCGGCACTGCCAGGATGCCGGTGTTGCCTTCAGTGATCGCCCGTTGCGCTTCGCTGGCGTCCTTGTGTTCGACGATGGCGGCAACCTTGCCGTCGGCATCGCGCACGATGCGGCCATAACCGGTCGGATCGTCCAGCTCGACGGTGAGCAAGCCCATCTGCCCGGGTACAACGTGCTTGAGCAGACGTTGCAGGGTCTCGACTTCGATCAACGGCACATCGCCGTAGAGAATCAGTACGGTATCGGCGGTGATGAAAGGAACAGCCTGGGCCGTGGCGTGGCCGGTGCCCAGCTGCTTGTCCTGCAATACGAAATTCAGATCGTCAGCGGCCAGACGCTCGCGCACTACATCGGCGCCGTGGCCGATGACGACATGAATGCGCTGTGGATCAAGTTGACGGGCGCTGTGGATAACATGGCCGAGCATGGAGTCGCCGGCAATCGGGTGCAGCACTTTTGGCAGCGCGGAACGCATGCGGGTGCCCTGACCGGCCGCGAGGATAACGATTTCAAGAGACATGACTGGCTACCAATCCTGGGTGGTCAGCAACTGCGACCGGGTTTGTAGAATTCTGAAAAGAAAAAAGGGTAGCCGAGGCTACCCTTTTTTATCAATCGCACAACAAGTGGCTGACGGATTAACCGCCAAACTTCTTGCGGATCTGCTGGACGGTGCGCAGCTGAGCTGCAGCCTCGGCCAGACGTGCGGACGCAGCTCCGTAGTCGAAATCTGCGCTCTTCTCATGCAGAGCAGCTTCGGCAGCCTTGAGAGCTGCTTGAGCCTGAGCTTCATCCAGGTCGGCGGCACGTTGCACGGTATCGGCAAGCACCTTGACCATGTTCGGCTGAACCTCGAGGAAACCACCGGAGATGTAGAACACCTCGGCTTCCCCGCCTTGCTTGATCAGGCGGATCGGACCTGGCTTCAGATTAGTGATCAGCGGCGCGTGGCCCAGAGCGATACCAAGATCACCCAGAGCACCGTGCGCAATCACCATCTCGACCAGGCCGGAAAAGATTTCTCCTTCCGCGCTGACGATGTCGCAATGGACTGTCATAGCCATCTGATTGCCTCAACCTAAATTAGCGCCCGTTGCCGGGCGCCTGGATTACAGTTTCTTGGCTTTCTCGATCGCTTCTTCGATGCCGCCGACCATGTAGAACGCTTGTTCTGGCAGGTGGTCGTAGTCACCGTTGAGGATGCCTTTGAAGCCAGCAATGGTGTCTTTCAGGGAAACGTATTTACCCGAAGCACCGGTGAAGACTTCAGCCACGAAGAACGGCTGCGACAAGAAGCGCTGGATCTTACGAGCACGGTTTACCAACTGCTTGTCGGCTTCCGACAGCTCGTCCATACCCAGGATCGCGATGATGTCCTTCAGCTCTTTGTAACGCTGCAGCACGTACTGAACACCACGAGCGGTCTCGTAGTGATCGTTGCCGATCACGTTCGGGTCCAGCTGACGCGAAGTCGAGTCCAGTGGGTCTACCGCCGGGTAGATACCCAGGGAAGCGATGTCACGGGACAGAACGACGGTGGCGTCCAGGTGAGCAAACGTGGTCGCTGGCGACGGGTCAGTCAAGTCGTCCGCTGGTACGTATACGGCCTGGATCGAAGTAATCGAACCTTGTTTGGTCGAAGTGATGCGCTCTTGCAGCACGCCCATCTCTTCAGCCAGGGTCGGCTGGTAACCTACTGCCGAAGGCATACGGCCCAGCAGTGCGGATACTTCGGTACCGGCCAGGGTGTAACGATAGATGTTGTCGACGAACAGCAGAACGTCGTTACCTTCGTCACGGAACTTCTCGGCCATGGTCAGACCGGTCAGCGCTACGCGCAGACGGTTTCCCGGTGGCTCGTTCATCTGACCGTAGACCAGGGCTACCTTGTCGAGAACGTTGGAGTCCTTCATCTCGTGGTAGAAGTCGTTACCCTCACGAGTACGCTCACCCACACCGGCGAACACGGAATAACCGCTGTGCTCGATGGCGATGTTACGGATCAGTTCCATCATGTTTACGGTCTTGCCTACACCGGCACCACCGAACAGACCGACTTTACCGCCCTTGGCGAACGGGCAAACCAGGTCGATAACCTTGATGCCTGTTTCCAGCAGCTCGTTGCCACCGGCCTGTTCAGCGAAGGAAGGAGCGGCGCGGTGGATACCCCAGCGCTCTTCTTCGCCGATCGGGCCAGCTTCGTCGATCGGGTTGCCCAGTACGTCCATGATCCGGCCCAGAGTCGCTTTACCGACCGGTACGGAGATGGCTGCGCCAGTGTTGTTGACGTCCAGACCGCGCTTCAAGCCTTCGGTGGAGCCCATCGCAATGGTACGAACCACGCCGTCGCCCAGCTGCTGCTGAACTTCCAGAGTGGTTTCGGCGCCTTGAACCTTCAAGGCGTCGTAGATGCTCGGTACGCTGTCGCGTGGAAATTCCACGTCGATAACGGCGCCGATGATTTGAACGATACGTCCGCTACTCATAGCTGGATCCTCTGAATATTTGAACCGTTAAACCGCGGCAGCGCCGCCGACGATTTCCGAGATCTCTTGGGTGATCGCAGCCTGACGCGCCTTGTTGTAGATCAGCTGCAAATCGCTGATCAAATCACCGGCGTTGTCGGTAGCGTTCTTCATCGCGATCATCCGCGCAGCCTGTTCAGCCGCGTTGTTCTCGACCACCGCCTGGTACACCTGCGACTCCACGTAACGCACCATCAAGCCGTCAAGCAGCTCTTTGGCGTCTGGTTCGTAGAGGTAGTCCCAGTGGTGCTTGAGTTCTTGATCCGGGGTCGCCACCAGTGGAATCAACTGCTCCACGGTAGGCTGTTGCGTCATGGTGTTGATGAACTTGTTGGATACCACGGACAGGCGGTCAATACGGCCGTCCAGGTAGGCATCCAGCATCACCTTGACGCTGCCGATCAGATCATTGATCGACGGCTCTTCACCCAGGTGGCTGATAGCTGCAACGACGTTACCGCCGAAGTTGCGGAAAAAGGCCGCACCCTTGCTACCAACGACACACAGATCGATCTCGACGCCGTTTTCGCGGTTTACCGCCATGTCCTTGACCAGGGCCTTGAACAGGTTGGTGTTCAAGCCGCCGCACAGACCACGGTCACTGCTCACCACGACATAACCGACGCGCTTTACTTCGCGATCGATCATGAACGGGTGGCGGTATTCCGGGTTGGCGTTGGCCAGATGCCCAATTACCTGGCGGATACGCTCCGCATAAGGACGGCTAGCAGCCATGCGCATTTGTGCCTTGCGCATTTTGCTGACCGCCACTTTTTCCATGGCGCTGGTAATTTTTTGCGTGCTTTTGATGCTCGCAATCTTACTGCGAATCTCTTTTGCGCCTGCCATGTAACACCTATCAGGTTAGCAAGCGGGAGCCTTGCGGCTCCCGCTGCGGCTTACCAGGTTTGGGTGGCCTTGAACTTCTCGATACCAGCCTTCAGGCCAGCGTCGATTTCGTCATTGAAGTCACCTTTAACGTTGATCTTGGCCATCAAATCGGCGTGATCGCGGTTGAAGAAAGCGATCAGCGCTTGTTCGAAGCTGCCGATCTTGGCGATTTCAATGTCAGTCAGGAACCCACGCTCAGCGGCATACAGCGACAGCGCCATGTCAGCGATCGACATCGGTGCGTATTGCTTCTGCTTCATCAGCTCGGTAACGCGCTGACCATGCTCAAGTTGCTTGCGGGTCGCTTCGTCCAGGTCAGAAGCGAACTGGGCGAATGCCGCCAGTTCACGGTACTGAGCCAGAGCGGTACGGATACCACCGGACAGCTTCTTGATGATCTTGGTCTGAGCGGCACCACCCACACGGGATACCGAAACACCGGCGTTCACTGCAGGGCGGATGCCCGAGTTGAACATGGCCGATTCCAGGAAGATCTGACCGTCGGTGATGGAAATCACGTTGGTCGGAACGAACGCGGAAACGTCGCCAGCCTGGGTTTCGATGATCGGCAGTGCGGTCAGGGAACCGGTTTTGCCGGTCACTGCGCCGTTGGTGAACTTCTCTACGTACTCTTCCGAAACGCGGGATGCACGCTCCAGCAGACGGGAGTGGAGATAGAACACGTCGCCTGGGTAAGCTTCACGGCCTGGTGGACGGCGCAGCAGCAGGGAAATCTGGCGGTAAGCCACTGCTTGCTTGGACAGATCGTCATAAACGATCAGCGCGTCTTCTCCGCGGTCGCGGAAGAATTCACCCATGGTGCAACCGGAGTACGGAGCCAGGAATTGCAGTGCTGCAGATTCCGAAGCGCTCGCTGCAACGATGATGGTGTTAGCCAGTGCACCGTTTTCTTCCAGCTTGCGAACCACGTTGGCGATGGTCGATTGCTTCTGACCGATTGCCACGTAGACGCAGAAAATGCCGCTGTCTTTCTGGTTGATGATCGCGTCGATCGCCAGAGCGGTTTTACCGATCTGACGGTCACCGATGATCAGCTCACGCTGGCCACGGCCGACAGGGATCATGGCATCGACAGCCTTGTAGCCAGTCTGTACAGGCTGGTCTACCGACTTACGCCAGATCACGCCCGGAGCAACTTTCTCGACCGCGTCGGTCTCGGTGTTGCCCAGTGGACCTTTGCCGTCAACAGGGTTACCCAGTGCGTCGACAACGCGACCCAGCAGTTCCTTACCAACCGGAACTTCGAGGATGCGGCCGGTGCACTTGGCGCTCATGCCTTCAGCCAGACTGGTGTATGCGCCCAGTACAACGGCACCTACGGAGTCTTGCTCCAGGTTGAGGGCCATACCGTAGACGCCGCCCGGAAACTCGATCATCTCGCCGTACATGACGTCGGCCAGACCGTGAATCCGCACGATACCGTCAGATACGCTGACGACAGTGCCTTCGTTACGGGCTTGGGAGGTCACATCGAGCTTTTCGATGCGGCCCTTGATAATTTCACTTATTTCGGAAGGATTGAGTTGCTGCATTGCTCTGCTGCCCCTTCAAACTCAAGATTTCAATGCTTCGGCAAGTTTCGCGATTTTGCCGCGAATCGAGCCATCGATAACCAGGTCGCCGGCGCGGATAACGACACCACCTATAAGGGCAGCATCCTCCGCAACTTGCAGGCGCACTTCCCGGTTGAGTCGTGCACTGAGAACCTTGGCGAGTTTGTCTTGCTGTTCTTGGTTCAATGCAAAAGCACTGGTCACTTCAACGTCTACCGATTTCTCTTGCTCGGCCTTGTACAGGTCGAAAAGAGCGGCGATCTCCGGCAGAAGCGGGAGACGGTCGTTTTCGGCAACGACATTGATGAAGTTCTGTGCCTTGGCATCAAACTTGTCGCCGCACACGTCAATGAACGTGGCGGCCTTTTCTGCGCTCGTCAGTCGCGGGGCCTTGAGCACGCGCTGCATGGTGTCGTCTTGCGACACCGCTGCTGCCAGGCCGAGCATGGCTGACCAATTGGCCAGTTGCTGGTGGGCCTGAGCGTGCTCGAAGGCCGCCTTAGCGTAAGGTCGGGCCAACGTGGTCAGTTCTGCCATGATCGCCCTCGCTTAGATTTCAGCAGCCAGTTGGTTAACCAGCTCTGCGTGCGCGTTTTGATCGATTGTGGCACCCAGGATCTTCTCGGCGCCGCCGACAGCCAGCAAGCCCACTTGGGCGCGCAGCTTGTCTTTGACACTGTTCAGTTCCTGTTCGATCTCGGCTTGAGCCTGAACCTTCACACGGTCAGCGTCGACGCGGGCCTTTTCAACGGCCTCTTCGACAATCTGGTTACCGCGTTTCTTGGCTTGCTCGATGATTTCAGCTGCCTGAGCTTTCGCTTCGCGCAGTTGCTGACCCGCTTTCTCTTGGGCCAACTCCAGGTCGCGAGCTGCACGGCTGGCAGCGTCCAGACCATCAGCGATCTTCTTTTGACGTTCGTGCAGAGCCGCGATGACCGGAGGCCATACGAACTTCATGCAGAACAGTACAAAAATCAGGAACGCAACGGACTGGCCAATCAGGGTCGCATTAATGTTCACGCCAACACCTCGCAGTTACGTTGTCCATCACACCAAATCACTCGGAGATCCGAATGATTAGCCAGCGATCTGACCAACGAACGGGTTCGCAAAGGTGAAGAACAGAGCGATACCAACACCGATCATGGTTACGGCGTCGAGCAGACCGGCAACGATGAACATTTTAACTTGCAGCATTGGAACCATTTCTGGCTGACGCGCTGCGCCTTCCAGGAACTTGCCGCCCAGCAGGCCGAAACCAATTGCGGTACCCAGTGCGCCCAGGCCGATCAACAGTGCAACAGCGATAGCGGTTAGACCAACTACAGTTTCCATCTTTCCTCCCGACTTTTACGTCGTATGGTTTAGGTTTTTTAGATTAAAGCGGTAAAACAAATCGTTTCATGGTGCCCCGTGAGGAGCCCCTTCCCGTTTGACCGGGAAGGACATCAGACTAGTCGAGACTGGTCTTAATGGTTTTCTTCGTGCGCCATCGACAGGTAGACGATGGTCAGCATCATGAAGATGAACGCCTGCAGGGTAATGATCAGGATGTGGAACACAGCCCACGCCCACTGCAGGACAACGCCCAGGCCGCTGAGCCAGAGCAGGCCGCTGCCGAACATCACAGCGATCAGGATGAACACCAGCTCGCCGGCATACATGTTGCCGAACAGACGCAGAGCCAGAGAGATCGGTTTGGCGATCAGGGTCACGAATTCCAGCAGGAAGTTCACCGGGATCAGCAGGGCCTGAACGAAGATGTTCTTGCTGCCGAACGGGTGCAGGGTCAGTTCGCCGATGAAACCGCCGATGCCCTTGACCTTGATGCTATAGAAAATGATCAGTGCGAAAACCGAGAACGCCATGCCCAGGGTCGCGTTCGGGTCGGTCGTCGACACGGCGCGGAACGGGATGTGGTGGTCGCCGGAGATCAGGATGGCCAGCTGAGGAATCCAGTCGACCGGTACCAGGTCGACGGCGTTCATCAGGAACACCCAGACGAAGATGGTCAGTGCCAGTGGTGCGATCACCGGGCTACGGCCATGGAAGCTGTCTTTCACGCTGCCATCGACGAATTCGACCAGGACTTCAACGAAGTTCTGCAGTGCACCCGGCTGACCGGAAGTCGCCTTCTTGGCCGCCATGCGGAAAAGAATGACGAAGATCAGACCCAGCGCGACCGACCAGCCGAGGGTATCGACGTGGAAAGCCCAGAAGCCCATTTCCTTGGCTTCTGCTGCGGTGTGGGCAAAGCCCCAGCCGCCGTTGGGTAGCTGACCGAAGGTCAGGTTCTGCAAGTGGTGCTGGATATAGCCCGAAGCGGTTGTTTCTGCCATGGTTGCCTCAAACGCCCTAAGGTCTCGAAAGTCTTGTTCTCATCAGCAGGGGAGCGAACCAGCTGACCGACTGAGTCAGCACGAAGGCGCCGAATACAGCGATCGGCGCCAGTGGCTTCACACCTGCAAACACCAGTGCAAACAGCACTGCCGTCAAAATCAGTTTGCCTGCCTCGCCGGCATAGAAAGACCGGACGATGGACTGGGCTGCTCGGGCGCCGGAAAACCGAAATGCCTTGTGAGCGAAATAAACATTGGGCAGCAAGGCTATCAGGCCTCCGCAAAGTCCCGAGTATCCGGCAACGACTCCGTGCCATTGCCAGAGCGCCAAAGCGGCAATGAGCAAAATGACAAATTGAGCCATTAACACCGGAAAAACCGCCAGGCGATGGAACGGCAGGCGGTTTGGCTTGCGGGTTTCCATCACTATTGCTCTCCAATGGCCGGCTGCCGAAATTCAATAACTTGGCATAATTTGTGCCGACAAAATGCGCGCAGAGTATAGGGGCGGTTCTGCCCCTATTCAACTGTCAGGTAGTGATTTCCGACTGCGCGCTACAAGAGGAATTGTTTCAGCGGATGTGTGCGAGCACACCTTGAAGCTCATCGAGGGAGTTGTAACCGATCACCAGCTGCCCCTTGCCCTTCTTCCCGTGGCGGATCTGCACCGCAGAGCCCAGGCGCTCGGCCAGACGCTGTTCGAGGCGGGCGATATCCGGGTCGGGTTTGGACGGTTCGACCGGCTCCGGTTTGCCACTCAACCATTGGCGAACCAGTGCCTCAGTTTGGCGCACGGTGAGACCGCGTGCGACAACATGTCGCGCCCCTTCCACCTGCTGATTGTCCGGCAGACCAAGCAATGCACGGGCATGACCCATCTCCAGGTCGCCATGGGACAGCATGGTCTTGATGACTTCCGGCAGCGCAATCAGGCGCAACAGGTTGGCCACGGTGACGCGGGACTTACCCACAGCCTCGGCAACCTGTTGTTGAGTGAGCTGGAATTCCTGCTGCAAGCGCTGCAGGGCTACCGCCTCTTCAATCGGGTTCAGGTCTTCGCGCTGGATGTTCTCGATCAGCGCAATGGCGATTGCCGTTTCATCCGGCACATCACGCACCATCGCCGGGATGGTTTCCTGCCCGGCTTGTTGACTCGCGCGCCAGCGACGTTCGCCGGCAATGATTTCAAAACGACCACCACCAATCGGGCGAACCACGATCGGTTGCATCACGCCCTGGGCCTTGATCGACTGCGCCAGCTCTTCCAGCGCCTGCGGATCCATGTCCCGGCGTGGCTGATACTTGCCGCGCTGCAGCAGGTCCAGCGGCAGGTGCTGCAACTCGCGGCTGTCAGCCTGCGCCGCTTGTTCTTCCAGCGAGCTGACAGTCGGACCGCTCAACAGCGCATCCAGTCCTCGTCCGAGACCTCGTTTCTTGACGGCCATGGGGATTCCTTAAGTTGGCTGGGCAGCGGCGATGCGTGAATTTTTGCGCTGACGGCGAACCATCTCGCCCGCCAGGGCCAGATAGGCCAGCGCGCCACGCGATTGCTTGTCGTAGGCCAGCGCCGGCATGCCGTAGCTCGGTGCTTCGGCCAGACGAATGTTGCGCGGGATCACCGTGTCGTAAAGCTGATCGCCGAAGTGTTCCTTGAGCTGGGCCGAAACGTCGTTCATCAGACTCAGGCGCGGGTCGTACATGGTCCGCAACAGGCCTTCGACTTTCAGGTTCGGGTTCAGCAGTTCAGCGATGCGCTTGATGTTATCCACAAGGTCGCTCAGACCTTCGAGCGCAAAATACTCGCACTGCATGGGGATAATGACCCCGTCAGCGGCGACCAGTGCGTTCAGTGTGAGCATCGACAGTGACGGCGGGCAGTCGATCAGAATGTAATCGTAGTTCTCGCGGATCGGCGCCAGCGCGCTGCGCAGACGGCTTTCCTTCATCTGCATTTCCAGCAGCACCACTTCGGCCGCCGTCAGGTCACGGTTGGCCGGCAGCAGTTGATAACCGCCATGTTCGGAGTAGTGCATCGCCTGGGCCAGATCGCATTCGCCGATCAGCAGGTCGTAGACCGAGTTTTCCAGGCCATGCTTATCCACACCGCTACCCATGGTGGCGTTGCCCTGTGGATCGAGATCGATCAACAGCACCCGGCGCTTGGTCGCGACCAGGGATGCTGCGAGGTTGATGCAGGTGGTGGTCTTGCCCACACCACCCTTCTGGTTCGCTATCGCGAATACCTTAGCCATTCTTGCTTGTGTTCCCAATCATGCCGTGCGGCGCAGTATCAGCAGATGGCGTTGGCCTTGGCAACCGGGTACGGCCAGGGCGTGTTCGCTATCGAGTTTGAAGTCTGCCGGCAATGCTACCAGCTCATCCGCCGGATGGACGCCCTTCATTGCCAGCCAGCGCGTATCGGCGTCGCCGAGGTGGCGAGTCCAGTTGGTGAAGTTCTCCATGCTGCTGAACGCCCGGGAAATGATCCCGTTGAACGGCTGTGCAGGCTGGAAGGCTTCGACGCGACTGTGGATAACTTGCAGGTTATCCAGTTTGAGTTCGAGTTTGACCTGGGTCAGGAAGCGGGTTTTCTTGCCGTTGCTGTCCAGACAGGTCACCTGCGAGTCCGGATACAGGATCGCCAGAGGGATCCCCGGCATTCCGCCGCCGCTGCCGACATCCAGCCAGCGCCCATTTTCGATGAACGACATCACGCTCAGGCTATCGAGCAAATGACGGGAAACCATTTCGTCCGGATCGCGAACGGCAGTCAGGTTGTAGGCCTGGTTCCATTTGATCAACAGGGCCAGATAACCCAGCAGCAGTTCGTGCTGGGTTTCAGTGAGATTGACACCGAGCTCGCGGGCTCCTGTGGATAACTCTTCGGCGTGTTGCGAAGTGACCTTAGAACTCAAGCGCTTTGCTCCAACTGACGGCCCGCGCCGCGTTTTTTCAAATGAATCATCAACAGCGAGATCGCTGCCGGGGTCACACCGGGGATCCGCGAAGCCTGGCCCAGCGTCTCGGGACGCGTGGCACCCAGCTTGCTCTGGATCTCCTTGGAGAGACCGGAAATGTTGGTGTAATCGATATCCACAGGCAGTTTCGTGTCTTCACTGGCACGCAGACGGGCGATTTCGTCCTGTTGGCGATCGATGTAACCGGCGTACTTGGTCTTGATCTCGACCTGTTCGGCGACCTGTGGATCTTCGGCGCCCTGCCCGGTCACTTCGACCAGACCAGCGTAGTCGATTTCCGGGCGGCTCAAGAGATTGAGCAAGTTGTATTCGTGAGTCAGCGGAGTGCCGAATTTGTCGGCAATCGCATCGCCCTGCGGGGTGCCCGGGCGAACCCAGGTGCTTTTCAGGCGTTGCTCTTCGATTTCGATGCTTTCGCGTTTCTTGCAGAACGCTGCCCAGCGCTCGTCATCGACCAGGCCCAGTTCGCGACCTTTTTCGGTCAGACGCAGGTCGGCGTTGTCCTCACGCAGGATCAGACGGTACTCGGCACGGGAAGTGAACATGCGGTACGGCTCTTGGGTACCGAGGGTGATCAGGTCGTCGACCAATACCCCAATGTAGGCTTCGTCGCGACGCGGGCACCAGGCCTCTTTGCCTTTCGCACGCAATGCAGCGTTGGCACCGGCGAGCAAACCCTGCGCACCGGCTTCTTCGTAACCGGTGGTGCCGTTGATCTGGCCAGCGAAGAACAGACCGCCGATCACCTTGGTTTCCAGGCTGTACTTCAGGTCGCGCGGATCGAAGTAGTCGTACTCGATCGCATAACCCGGACGCACGATGTGAGCGTTTTCCATGCCGCGGATCGATTGCACGATCTGCAATTGCACGTCGAACGGCAAGCTTGTGGATATCCCGTTCGGATACAGCTCATGGGTGGTCAGGCCTTCCGGCTCGATGAACACCTGATGGCTTTCCTTGTCGGCAAATCGGTGAATCTTGTCTTCGATCGACGGGCAATAACGCGGACCAATGCCTTCGATTTCGCCTGCAGCGGAATACATCGGCGAGCGATCGAGGTTCGCGGCAATGATTTCGTGGGTGCGGGCGTTGGTGTGGGTAATCCAGCAACTGACTTGCCGTGGATGCTGTTCCTTGTTGCCCATGAACGACATCACCGGGATCGGCGTATCACCTGGCTGCTCGGTCATCACCGAGAAATCCACAGACTTGCCGTCGATACGCGGTGGCGTACCGGTTTTCAGGCGACCGACACGCAGCGGCAGTTCACGCAGACGATGCGCCAGGGCGATCGACGGTGGATCACCGGCGCGACCGCCGGAAAAATTCTGCAAGCCGATGTGGATAAGTCCGCCGAGGAACGTACCAGTGGTCAACACCACGGAATCGGCGAAGAAACGCAGACCCATTTGCGTGACAACACCGCGTACCTGTTCCTGCTCGACGATCAGGTCGTCAGCGGCTTGTTGAAATATCCACAGGTTCGGCTGGTTTTCCAGTATTTCGCGGACAGCGGCTTTGTACAAAATCCGGTCGGCTTGCGCACGGGTTGCCCGTACGGCCGGGCCTTTGCGGCTGTTCAACACGCGAAACTGGATACCGCCCAGATCGGTGGCCATGGCCATCGCGCCGCCGAGGGCGTCGATTTCCTTGACCAGATGGCTTTTGCCAATGCCGCCGATGGCCGGGTTGCAACTCATGGCACCGAGGGTTTCCACGTTGTGCGTCAGCAGAAGGGTTTTTGCACCCATGCGTGCTGAGGCCAGTGCTGCCTCGGTACCGGCATGACCGCCGCCGATGACGATCACTTCAAAACGGGAAGGGAAATCCACCACGCACCTCGTGCCTGCTTAAGTAGGTAATTCAGGAATAGTTTGAGATCAGGTTTCTGGACCTGGTCGGCAAGTATAGGGACTTCGCCCTTCCTAAAGAACCCTTTGCACAAAATTTAACCAGCTGTGGAGAACTTGCGGTTAAAAGAATAAAAAAGAGAGAAATTTATAAAACCTTTGTTTTAAAGCTTATTCTTACTGCCCATGATATCTGTGGATAGATTTCTACAGGCCTTTATTTTCAATGTGTACAGAGATTCAAAACCCTGTGGCCATGTCGCCATGAGGCCCTTGGATAACCGGTGTAAGCCTGTGGATGAATGGGGTGGTTATCCACAGAGGCAGTTATGTTCAGCTTTCAGGTCCTGTTATCAACTGCCCTCAGTGGCAGTTATTCACAGGGCTTAATCCACAGAAAATCGACGAAACGGCTTTTCCAGGGCGCCATAAAAGCGCCTGTCCGGGGGCAGGTGACGGTGGAAAAGCTGATGGAGGGAAGTGACAGGGCTATTGTGAGAGAACGTAACAGAGGCTAATAATAGCCATTATCATTAACTCGCCAGTTGCTCCCATGTCCCTACCCGCCCATAACGCTGCGATCGAGCAAATCTACGAGCAACACCATTCGTGGCTATATGGTTGGCTGAAGGGAAAATTGCATGACGCCTGCGATGCGGCCGATGTCGCGCATGACACGTTTGTGCGGATCCTGGCCGCCCGCAATGCGGCTCAGATTCGCGAACCTCGGGATTATCTGGCCACCGTTGCACGCGGCCTGGTCATTGATCGGTATAGAAGACGCGCGATCGAGGCCGCGTATTTGCAGACCCTCGCCGCCAGATCTGAAGCCACGGCCATCAGCGAAGAAGACAAGGCGCTGATCATCGAAACCCTGGTTGCTGTGGATAAAGCCTTGGCCGGTCTTGGCGCACGAACCCAGCGGATCTTCATGCTTTCGCAGATCGATGGGCTGACTTATCAACAGATCGCCGTGCAGTTGAAGGTGTCGCTGACAACAGTGAAGAAGCACATGATCCGCGCTTTGACGGAATGTGCCCTGATCATGGCGCAGCGTTGATGGCCATCGCACCCAGCCGCAAGATTTTCGAAACCGCCGCCAGTTGGTACGTGCAGTTTCAAGCCGACCCGCCGACCCTCACCGAACAGAAAGCCTGGCAACTGTGGATAGATAGTGATCCAGCGCATCTGGCGGCGTGGAATCAGATGGAACAACTACAGCGTCACCTCGGCACCCTGCCGCAGGATTTGAAACGTCGTGCGCTGAATACCGGCCAGCAACGACGCCAGGTACTGAAGTTGTTGTTGCTCGCCGCAGGAACTGGTTTCGTTGGCTGGAATGTTCAGCAGCGTACCTCCCTTGGCGATGTCTGGGCCGACTATAAAACCGGCGTCGGTCAGCGCCGCAACATTACATTGGCCGATGGCAGCCAGATTCAGCTCAATACCGGTACAGCGATTGATGTGTCTTTTGACGCAGCCCAGCGACTGATCCGTTTACGCTCTGGAGAGATCCTGATTCAAACCGGCAAGCTCGGTGATCAACGGCCTTTTTTCGTCGAAACCCGCAATGGCCGGATTCAAGCGCTGGGTACCCGATTCTCTGTACATCAGTTGTCGGTTTCTACCCGTGTGGGTGTGCTGGAAGACCGGGTCAGCGTCCAGCCCGCCGACCTGTCGACAACCGCAATCATCCTGAAGGCGGGCGAAGGCGCCGACTTCGATGGTCGGCACATCGGGTTGATTCATCCTTTCAAATCCTCGGAAGTAGCGTGGACCAACGGTCAGTTGATTGTGCTCAATGCCCGGTTGGGCGAGGTGATCGACGAGTTGGGGCGCTATCGCAGCGGTGTTTTGCATTGCGATACCCGCGCACGGGATCTTCGGGTTTCCGGCACCTTTCGTCTCGACTCCACCGACGCAGTGCTGGCCAATCTTCAGGCGTCCCTGCCGATAAAGGTCCGCTACTTCACCCGTTACTGGGTTTCGATCAGTCACGACGCCTGAGCGAAAAAATACCTGGGGAAAAATAATTGAACACAAGGGTTATCTTTTTTTGCCCTGACCCGGCCCTACAGGTAATCGCGATAAACGCGGCTCTTTGCCACTTTCAGGGCTTATCCACACATGCGTCTTCCCACGTTCCGTCAGCGTTTTTCCCACCACTGCATTGCCTACAGCTTACTGATCACCAGTGCTGCGTCCTGCCTGGTCATCACCGATGACGCCTTCGCTGCGACAGCAGCTCAGCGGTACGCCATTGCTGCGGGACCGCTCGATACCGCCCTGAGCCAGTTCGCCTCTGCCGCGAATGTGATTCTGTCGTTCTCGCCGCAACAGACCAGCCGTTTGCGCAGCGCCGGGCTGAACGGCAACTTCAGCGTGGAACAAGGGTTTGCCCAACTGCTGCAGGGGTCGGGATTGCAAGCCGTGCCACAGGCGCCGGGCAGCTACATTCTGCAGGCACTGCCAAACGGCGATTCGCTGGAGCTGGCACCGACCAATATTAATGGTCAGCTGGCCAACCCGATGAACCTGGATTACGCCGACGACGTCGGTTACAAGGCGCAGAACAGTCGGGTCGGTACGAAAACCAGTACGCCGTTGTCGCAAACACCACGTTCCGTGTCAGTCGTAACCGCCCAACGCATGAAGGATCAGAAATCTCAGACACTCACCGAAGTACTTGGCTACGTACCGGGGATCTTTGCGCCACCGTTTGCCGCCGGCGACAGTCTGGCGGGGGATCTGTTCTACATTCGCGGTTTCAACGCCACCGATTACGGCTACGGTCTGTTGCATGATGGACTACGCGTACAGGGCAACCGGTATGACACCAGCACCGAGCCTTATGGCCTTGAGCGAGTGGAGATCTTCCGAGGTCCTTCTTCGCTGCTTTATGGGGAGAACGCACCGGGCGGGCTGGTGAATCTGGTGAGCAAACGTCCAACCGCTTTACCCCAGGGGGAAGTGCAACTGGGCTATGGCTCGAACAATCGCCGGCAGGTCGGCGTCGATGTCTCCGGTCCGCTCAACGACAGCGGCAACATTCTCGGGCGGGTGGTGATGCTCGGACGTAAATCGGACACCCAGACCGATCATGTCCCCGATGACCGGATTTACATCGCGCCATCCCTGACCCTGAATTTTGACGACTTCAACACCCTGACCCTGCTGGCCAACTACCAGAAGGATCACACCAACATGGAACTTGGCCTGCCGGCCGCCGGGACTCTGCTGACAAACCCTAACGGCAAGTTATCCAAAGGCACCATGCTCGGTGACCCGGACTGGAACACGTTCGAAAGGGAAACGTGGAGCACTGGCTATGAATTCAGCCACTCGTTCAACGATGACTGGCAGTTCCGTCAGAACTCTCGCTACATGCAGTCGCGCATCACCCGACATGAGACCTGGCCGGGCAACCTTAACAACGCCGGGTTCGGCACGCGTCTGAACATGACCGCCTACGATCGCTTCAATAAGTCGATGGTGTACTCGCTGGATAACCAACTGGAGGGCAAATTCCAGGTCGGTGGCCTGGAGAATACGGTGCTGGTCGGCGCCAGCTATGATCGTACCTCCTTCAATCAGGACTGGAATGCAGGGCTGGTCGGGTCGATTGATGTGTATAACCCCGTCTACCTGCGCGATCCGACCACGCCGATCGCGGTGCAAAACACCTTGCTCGAACAACAGATGAAAGGTGTTTATGCACAGATCCAGAGCAAATACGACCGCTGGCTGTTCCTGCTCGGTGGTCGTCAGGACTGGGTCGACAGTGGTTTCCGCGACAAGGTGGCCCGCTCCAGCGACATCAGTTCCGAGGACAAGAAGTTCACCTATCAGGGCGGAGTGATGTACCAGTTCGACAACGGTATGACGCCGTATGTCAGCTATTCCACCTCGTTCGTGCCAGTGCAACAGATCTCCAACGCCGGCGCGCCTCTCGATCCGATCACCAGCAGCCAGTACGAAGTGGGTCTCAAGTACGAACCGATCGGCTGGGACACCGCATTCACGGCGTCGGTGTATGACCTGCGCAAAAAGGACGACACCTACTTCGATGCCACGACGTCGAGTTACCGTCAGGTGGGCGAAAGCCGTTCCAAAGGTGTAGAACTTGAACTCAACAGCAATCTGACACAGAACCTGAATCTCACTGCGGCCTACACCTATACCGACGCCCGAATCACCAAAGACGCGACGACATCATTGGTCAAAGGCCACCAGATGACGGGCGTGCCGCGTAATCAGGCCTCGGTTTGGGCCAAATACCGCTTCCTTGATGGCGATCTGAAAGGATTGTACGTAGGGGGTGGTGTGCGTTACTTCGACAGTGCGTTCGCCTACACCTCGCCTTCGCTATACGGAAAGCTGGACGCCGGCGATGTGACGTTGGTGGATGCGGCGATCGGTTATCAGATCGACACGCACTGGAGCGTCGACCTGAACGCGAAGAACCTGTTCGACAAGGAATATGTGTCTGGATGCAACGATGCCGGCCGCTGCTACTGGGGCGAGGACCGCACCTTGCTCGGTACGGTTTCTTATAACTGGTAAGACAAAAAAGGGGCTGTGGATAAAATGTCCACAGCCCATTTTGTCATTTGCCGATACAGAAGCTGGAAAAGATCCTTCCCAGCAGATCATCGGAACTGAAGGCCCCGGTGATTTCACCCAGAGAATGCTGGGCCTGACGCAAATCCTCAGCGAGCAATTCGCCAGCGCCCGCCAGCGTCAGCTGGGCGCGACCGTGTTCCAACGCCGCACTGGCGTGACGCAAGGCCTCCAGATGCCGGCGCCGCGCACTGAAGCTGCTTTCCGAGGTTTGCTCGTAACCCATACAGGCCTTGAGGTGATCACGCAGCAGATCCAGCCCCTCTCCCGCAGATTTGGCGCTCAGGCTGATCGTCACATGGCCATCGTCACTGACTTCCAGGGCAATGGCTTCGCCAGTCAGATCGGCTTTGTTCCGGATCAATGTGACCTTCGCCGGATCCGGCCGGGTTTCGAGGAATTCCGGCCACAGGGCGAACGGATCGGCGGCCTCTGGCGCAGTGGCGTCGACTACCAGCAGCACTCGGTCAGCCTCGCCAATGGCTTTCAATGCTCGTTCAACGCCGATCTTTTCCACATGGTCATCGGTATCGCGCAGACCGGCGGTGTCCACAACGTGCAGCGGCATGCCGTCAATGTGGATATGTTCGCGCAGGATATCCCGGGTGGTGCCGGCGATTTCGGTCACGATGGCGGCTTCACGACCGGCCAGAGCGTTGAGCAGGCTGGATTTGCCGGCATTCGGACGACCGGCGATCACCACGGTCATGCCGTCCCGCAGCAACGCGCCCTGCCCGGCTTCACGCAATACGGTGGATAACTCGTCGCGCACCTTGTCGAGCATGCTCAGGACATGGCCATCGGCAAGGAAGTCGATTTCTTCTTCCGGAAAGTCGATGGCCGCTTCGACATAGATCCGCAGACCGATCAGCTGTTCGGTGAGGTTATGCACACGTTGGGAAAATGCCCCCTGCAGAGAGCGCAGGGCATTGCGCGCAGCCTGTGCAGAACTGGCTTCGATCAGGTCGGCGATCGCCTCGGCCTGAGCCAGGTCGAGTTTGTCATTGAGGAATGCTCTTTCGCTGAACTCTCCAGGACGGGCCAGACGGCAGCCCAGTTCCAGGCAACGCTTGAGCAGCATGTCCAGAACGATCGGGCCGCCGTGGCCCTGCAGTTCCAGTACGTCCTCGCCGGTGAACGAGTTCGGCCCGGGGAAATACAGCGCCAGACCTTCATCCAGCACCTGTTGATCGTCAGTTAAGAACGGGCCGTAGTGGGCAAATCGTGGTTTCAGTTCACGGCCGCTGATGGCTTTGGCAGCAACGCTGGCCAGCGGCCCGGAAATTCGAACGATGCCCACACCACCACGGCCTTGGGCGGTGGCGACAGCTGCGATGGTTTCACGAGGTGCGCTCATAAACCGGTATCCAGACAAAAATGGCAGATAGCAAAACGCCCCACTAGGGGGCGTTTTGAGTGGTGTTATCCACAGAGTAAGTTACGCCTCGGCTTTTTTCGTCGCCGCTTCGATCTTACGCGTGATGTACCACTGTTGGGCAATCGACAGGCAGTTGTTCACAACCCAGTACAGCACCAGACCTGCCGGGAACCACAGGAAGAAGAAGGTGAAGATGATCGGCATCATTTTCATCACCTTGGCCTGCATCGGATCCGGAGGTGTTGGGTTCAGACGCTGCTGGATGAACATGGTCGCGCCCATGATGATCGGCAGGATGAAGAACGGATCCTTGATCGACAGGTCGGTAATCCACAGCATGAATGGCGCCTGGCGCATTTCCACGCTTTCCAGCAGAACCCAGTACAGGGAAAGGAAAACCGGCATCTGCACCAGGATCGGCAAGCAGCCACCCAGCGGATTGATCTTCTCTTTCTTGTACAGCTCCATCATGGCTTGCGACATTTTCTGCCGGTCATCGCCATGTTGCTCTTTCAGTGCAGCCAGTTTCGGAGCCACGGCGCGCATGCGGGCCATCGACTTGTAGCTGGCGGCCGACAGAGGGAAGAAGATCCCTTTGATCAGCATGGTCAGGAAGATGATCGACCAGCCCCAGTTGCCGACGATGCTGTGGATATGTTGCAGCAGCCAGAAGATTGGCTGAGCAATGAACCACAGAATGCCGTAGTCGACAGTCAGTTCCAGACCTGGGGACAACTCTTTCAGCACCGCCTGGCTTTTCGGACCGGCGTAAAGAACAGCGCTGGTCTCGACTTTCGCACCCGGTGCAGCGGTCAACGAAGGACCGGTGTAACCGATGATGTAGTTGCCTTTGCTGTCTTTACGGGTCTGGACGATGTTGTTTTCGCCCTTCGGAGCAACCCATGCAGTCACGAAGTAGTGTTGCAGCCAGGCTACCCAGCCACCGGTGACGGTTTCCTTGAGCTGAGCTTTGTCCATGTCCTTCATGGACACTTTCTTGTACGGCTCGGAACTTGTCCACAGGGCGGCGCCCAGATAAGTCGCGGTACCGGTAGCAGTGGTCGACGAAGGATCGGCGCTGGCGTCGCGTTTCAGCTGGGCGAACATCGAACCGGACCAGGGCTGAGCGCTCTGGTTGTCGATCAGATAGGTCACGGTCACGTCATACAGGCCACGTTTCAGAGTGAAACGCTTGATGTAATTGACGCCGTCCTTGCTGAATTTCAGGTCGACGACCAGTTGGTCCTGACCGTCAGCCAGTTGATAAGTCTTCTTCTCCGAAGAGTAGATCGGGCGGCCGGCCGGGTTTGCATCCGGACCATTGGTGCCAATCAGACCGCTCTGTGCCAGATAGGTACGTTCGCCACCGTTGTCGAACAGCTGGAACGGAACGTCCGGACGATCCTGACGACGTGGATACAGCGGCAAGGTCAGCTGGGCAACATCACCACCTTGTGGATCGATCGACAGATCGAGCACGTCGGTTTTGATCTGGATCAGATCCTTGCTGGCGGCGACCGGCGTTTCGGCAGGTGCGCTGGTATCGCTTGCGGCGCGCGGAATATCGTCACTGGCGGCAGCGTTATTGCCAGTGGCGGTGTCCGGCAAACCGGATGTAGTCGTACTGGAAGCAACATTCTGAGTCGGCAGGGCAGCCTGGCCATAGTCCTGGTTCCATTTAAGGACCATGACATAGGACACGATTGCCAGGGCGACGATCAGGATCGTGCGTTTGATATCCATGATTACTCGGCCATCGAAGAAGAACGGGAGGTAGGGATAGGTGGAACCGGGTCATAACCACCGGGATTCCACGGATGACAGCGACCTAAACGACGAAAGGTCAGCCAGCCACCGCGCAGAAGGCCATGATTTTCGATGGCTTCATACGCGTAGCAAGAACAACTGGGGTAGAAACGACAGTGACTGGCCATCAGGGGACTAATGGCGTAGCGATAAAACTGGATCGGAACGAGTGCCAGTTTACGCATCTGGACTGTCTACCCCTACAGTTTCGGTTTTGACTGCTGGTACCGGCTTGTTGCGTGCCAGACGTTTCCAGAGTTTGCCGAAATGCTGAATCAATTCGGGGTTTTCTACGTCACCCAAACCTTTGCGCGCGACGATAACGATGTCCCAGCCGACCAGTGAATCCTGGTGCAGGCGAAACGATTCGCGCATCAGACGTTTGAGGCGATTGCGCTCGACGGAGAGCTTGACGCTCTTTTTCCCGATAACCAGCCCGAGACGGGGGTGATCGAGATCGTTGTTGCGCGCAAGGAGCAGGAGATTTTTCCCCGGAACCTTGCCGGTAGGGGAGTCAAAGACTGCCTTGAAATGCCGGGGTGTAAGCAGACGCTTTTCCCGACTGAAGTCCTGACTCACCTCCAGTGCCGGATTATCAAACTGCCAGACGTGCGCGGCCTTTGGCGCGACGACGCGACAGTACGGCACGACCGTTCTTGGTAGCCATGCGAGCACGGAAACCGTGGGTACGAGCGCGTTTGATAGTGCTTGGTTGGAAAGTACGTTTCATGTCGTGTTACCTGGTTCGTCCACAACGGGCCGGAATGGCCCCCGTTTTAAGAGACCGGGGATTCTAGAGAAAGCAAGCCAATAGGTCAATTTCCAACCAACGTTTACTTATAAATAGATCTTCAGAGCGTCCAGGACCTGATTACCCGTTTGCCAGAAATAAAAATAAAGAAGGGAATTATTTAAAGCTTTTCTGTAAAGCTTGTAAAAGCTAGGACCACCGTCTTCTGTGGATAAGTAGCTCAAGGCCTTGTTTCAAGCGATGTACAGAGAATGACAACTACAGTGGAAAACCGTGTTCAGCCTGTGCTGCGCTGTCGGATAACCTGTGTGTGGAATGGGTTGTTATCCACAGGCTGGTTATCCACCGAGTTTCGCCCCTAGTTGTCCAGTGTGCTCAGATAGGGTTATCCACAAAGCTTATGCACACACCGTCGGTCGCCTTTTTCTCTTTTAACGCATTGATAAATCATGTCCACCGGGCAACCTGCATGTGGATAAGTGGACGACTGGCCGCTACAATGGCCGCTTGTTTTTGCCTCACCGGCTTTCAACTTAGGGGATATCCGTGTCAGTGGAACTTTGGCAGCAGTGCGTGGAGCTTTTGCGCGAAGAGCTGCCTGCCCAACAATTCAACACCTGGATCCGTCCACTACAGGTCGAAGCCGAAGGCGACGAGTTGCGCGTCTACGCACCGAACCGTTTTGTTCTGGACTGGGTCAACGAAAAGTACCTGGGGCGCGTCCTTGAACTGCTGGATGAGCATGGCAACGGTCTGGCACCGTCGCTCTCCTTATTAATAGGCAGCAAACGCAGTTCAGCGCCGCGTGCCGCACCGAATGCGCCATTGGCTGCTGCGCAAGTGTCCCAGGCTCAGGCCAATGCCGCGCCGGCCAGCGTTCCAGCGCCAGCTCCCACGCCTGCACCGACCAAGCGCTCGACGCAGAAAACCGAAGAAATCAGTGAAGAGCCGTCCCGCGACAGCTTCGATCCGATGGCCGGTGCCGCTTCGCAACAGGCCCCGGTTCGTGCCGAACAGCGCACTGTGCAGGTCGAAGGCGCGCTCAAGCACACCAGCTACCTGAACCGCACTTTCACCTTCGAGAACTTCGTCGAAGGTAAATCCAACCAGCTCGCCCGAGCAGCGGCCTGGCAAGTGGCAGACAACCCGAAGCACGGCTACAACCCGCTCTTCCTTTATGGGGGCGTGGGTCTGGGTAAGACGCACTTGATGCACGCGGTGGGTAACCATCTATTAAAGAAGAACCCGAATGCCAAGGTCGTGTACCTGCATTCCGAGCGTTTCGTGGCCGACATGGTCAAGGCGCTGCAACTGAACGCGATCAACGAGTTCAAGCGTTTCTACCGTTCGGTGGACGCCCTGCTGATCGACGACATTCAGTTCTTCGCCCGCAAGGAACGTTCCCAGGAAGAGTTTTTCCACACCTTCAACGCCCTGCTTGAAGGTGGCCAGCAGGTCATCCTCACCAGTGACCGCTACCCGAAAGAAATCGAAGGCCTTGAAGAGCGCCTTAAATCCCGCTTCGGCTGGGGCCTGACGGTTGCCGTCGAGCCGCCGGAGCTGGAAACCCGCGTAGCGATCTTGATGAAGAAGGCCGACCAGGCCAAAGTCGAGTTGCCACACGATGCGGCGTTCTTCATTGCCCAGCGCATTCGCTCCAACGTCCGTGAGCTGGAAGGCGCGCTGAAACGCGTGATCGCCCACTCGCACTTCATGGGCCGCGACATCACCATCGAGTTGATTCGCGAATCCCTGAAAGACCTGTTGGCGTTGCAGGACAAACTGGTCTCTGTGGATAACATTCAGCGCACCGTCGCCGAGTACTACAAGATCAAGATCTCCGACTTGCTGTCCAAACGCCGCTCGCGTTCGGTCGCTCGTCCGCGTCAGGTCGCCATGGCATTGTCCAAGGAACTGACCAACCACAGCTTGCCGGAAATCGGCGATGTGTTTGGCGGTCGCGACCACACGACCGTGTTGCACGCCTGCCGCAAGATCAATGAACTTAAGGAATCCGACGCGGACATCCGCGAGGACTACAAGAACCTGCTGCGTACACTGACCACTTGATGAACACCAGCGCAGCTTATTAAGGCAAGGGACTAGACCATGCATTTCACCATTCAACGCGAAGCCCTGTTGAAACCCCTGCAACTGGTCGCAGGCGTCGTCGAGCGCCGACAGACCTTGCCGGTACTGTCCAACGTGCTGCTGGTTGTCGATGGCCAGCAACTGTCGCTGACCGGTACCGACCTGGAAGTCGAGCTGGTCGGTCGCGTGCAACTCGAGGAGCCGGCTGAAACAGGTTCCATCACCGTGCCGGCGCGCAAGCTGATGGACATCTGCAAGAGCCTGCCGAACGATGCGCTGATCGACATCAAGGTCGACGAGCAGAAGCTGGTGGTGAAAGCCGGCCGTAGCCGTTTCACCCTGTCGACCCTGCCGGCCAACGATTTCCCGACTGTGGAAGAAGGCCCGGGTTCGCTGACCACCAGCCTGGAACAGAGCAAGCTGCGTCGCCTGATCGAACGCACCAGTTTCGCCATGGCTCAACAGGACGTGCGTTACTACCTCAACGGTATGTTGCTGGAAGTGTCGACCGGTGTGATCCGTGCCGTGGCCACCGACGGTCACCGTCTGGCCATGTGCTCGATGCAAGCCGACATCGGTCAGCAGGATCGCCATCAGGTGATTGTGCCGCGTAAAGGTATTCTCGAACTGGCACGTCTGCTCACCGAGCCGGATGGCAATGTCAGCATCGTGCTGGGCCAGCACCACATCCGCGCGACCACCGGCGAGTTCACCTTCACCTCGAAGCTGGTCGACGGCAAGTTCCCGGACTACGAGCGTGTTCTGCCGAAAGGCGGCGACAAATTGGTACTGGGCGATCGTCAGGCGCTGCGTGAAGCGTTCAGCCGTACCGCGATTCTGTCCAACGAGAAGTACCGCGGTATCCGTCTGCAACTGGCCAGCGGTCAGTTGAAGATCCAGGCCAACAACCCGGAGCAGGAAGAAGCGGAAGAAGAAGTAGGCGTGGAATACAACGGCGGCTCCCTGGAAATCGGCTTCAACGTCAGCTATCTGCTCGACGTGCTGGGCGTGATGACCACCGAGCAGGTTCGTCTGATCCTGTCCGACTCCAACAGCAGTGCGCTGGTGCAGGAGTCCGACAACGACGATTCGGCTTACGTTGTCATGCCGATGCGTCTGTAATCAGCTGACTCTGGATGTCGCTAAGTCGCGTCTCGGTCACCGCGGTGCGCAATCTGCACCCGGTGACCTTCTCCCCCTCTCCCCGAATCAACATTCTTTACGGCGCCAACGGCAGCGGCAAAACCAGTGTTCTGGAAGCCATTCACCTGCTGGGGCTTGCCCGTTCGTTTCGTAGCACGCGGCTGTTGCCGGTCATCCAGTACGAACAACTCGCCTGCACCGTATTCGGTCAGGTTGAACTTGCCGAGGGTGGCCATAGTGCATTGGGGATATCTCGCGATCGTCAGGGCGAGTTCCAGATTCGCATTGACGGTCAGAATGCCCGCAGTGCGGCACAACTGGCGGAGATCCTGCCGCTGCAGTTGATCAACCCCGACAGCTTCCGCCTGCTGGAAGGCGCGCCGAAGATTCGCCGGCAGTTTCTCGACTGGGGCGTGTTCCACGTCGAACCGCGGTTCATGGCCACTTGGCAGCGTTTGCAGAAGGCCTTGCGCCAGAGAAACTCCTGGCTGCGGCATGGTACACTTGACGCCGTTTCGCAAGCGGTTTGGGACAGGGAACTGTGTCAGGCCAGCGCTGAAATCGATGAATACCGCCGCGCTTACATCAAAGCCTTGAAACCAGTCTTTGAACAAACCTTGAGCGAACTGGTTGAGCTCGAAGGTTTGACGCTCAGCTATTACCGAGGCTGGGACAAAGACCGGGAATTGAGCGCTGTACTCGCTGGATCCTTGCAACGGGACCAGCAGATGGGTCACACCCAGGCTGGGCCACAACGGGCTGACTTGCGTCTTAGGTTGGGCGCACACAACGCCGCGGACATCTTGTCCCGGGGTCAGCAGAAGTTGGTGGTCTGTGCCTTGCGGATTGCCCAGGGGCATCTGGTGAGCCAGGCCCGACGCGGCCAGTGTATTTATCTGGTGGATGACTTGCCGTCCGAGCTGGACGAGAGCCACCGTCGCGCGCTGTGCCGCTTGCTGGAAGACTTACGCTGCCAGGTTTTTATCACCTGTGTAGATCACGAATTATTGAGGGAAGGCTGGCAGACGGAAACGCCAGTCGCTCTGTTCCACGTGGAACAGGGCCGTATCACCCAGACCCACGACCATCGGGAGTGAAGGCATTGAGCGAAGAAAATACGTACGACTCATCGAGCATTAAAGTGCTGAAAGGCCTGGATGCCGTGCGCAAACGTCCCGGTATGTACATTGGTGACACCGACGATGGCAGCGGTCTGCACCACATGGTGTTCGAGGTGGTCGACAACTCGATCGACGAAGCCCTCGCCGGCCATTGCGACGACATCAGCATCATCATCCACCCGGATGAGTCCATCACCGTTAAAGACAACGGCCGTGGCATCCCGGTAGACGTGCACAAAGAGGAAGGCGTTTCCGCCGCCGAGGTCATCATGACCGTCCTCCACGCCGGCGGTAAGTTCGACGACAACTCCTACAAGGTATCCGGCGGTCTGCACGGTGTAGGCGTTTCGGTTGTGAACGCGCTGTCCGAAGAGCTGGTCCTGACCGTTCGCCGCAGCGGCAAGATCTGGGAACAGACCTACGTCCACGGCGTACCTCAGGCACCGATGGCGATCGTTGGCGACAGCGAAACCACCGGTACCCAGATCCACTTCAAGGCTTCCAGCGAAACCTTCAAGAACATTCACTTCAGCTGGGACATCCTGGCCAAGCGCATTCGTGAACTGTCCTTCCTCAACTCCGGTGTCGGCATCGTCCTCAAGGATGAGCGCAGCGGCAAGGAAGAGCTATTCAAGTACGAAGGCGGCCTGCGTGCGTTCGTTGAATACCTGAACACCAACAAGACTGCGGTCAACCAGGTGTTCCACTTCAACATCCAGCGTGAAGACGGCATCGGCGTGGAAATCGCCCTGCAGTGGAACGACAGCTTCAACGAGAACCTGTTGTGCTTCACCAACAACATTCCGCAGCGCGACGGCGGCACCCATCTGGTGGGCTTCCGTTCCGCGCTGACGCGTAACCTGAACAACTACATCGAGCAGGAAGGTCTGGCGAAAAAGCACAAAGTCGCCACCACCGGTGACGATGCCCGTGAAGGCCTGACCGCGATCATCTCGGTGAAGGTGCCGGATCCGAAGTTCAGCTCCCAGACCAAAGACAAGCTGGTGTCTTCCGAAGTGAAGACCGCGGTCGAACAGGAAATGGGCAAGTACTTCTCCGACTTCCTGCTGGAAAACCCGAACGAAGCCAAACTGGTCGTTGGCAAGATGATCGACGCCGCCCGTGCCCGTGAAGCGGCGCGCAAGGCCCGTGAGATGACCCGCCGTAAAGGCGCGCTGGACATCGCCGGCCTGCCAGGCAAGCTCGCTGACTGCCAGGAAAAAGACCCGGCGCTGTCCGAACTGTACCTTGTGGAAGGTGACTCCGCGGGCGGCTCTGCCAAGCAGGGACGTAACCGCAAGACCCAGGCCATCCTGCCGCTGAAGGGCAAGATCCTCAACGTCGAGAAAGCCCGTTTCGACAAGATGATCTCGTCCCAGGAAGTGGGCACCCTGATCACCGCGCTGGGCTGCGGCATCGGTCGTGAAGAGTACAACATCGACAAGCTGCGCTATCACAACATCATCATCATGACCGATGCTGACGTCGACGGTTCGCACATCCGTACCTTGCTGCTGACCTTCTTCTTCCGTCAGTTGCCTGAGCTGATCGAACGCGGCTACATCTACATCGCCCAGCCGCCGCTGTACAAGGTCAAGAAAGGCAAGCAAGAGCAATACATCAAAGACGACGACGCCATGGAAGAGTACATGACGCAGTCGGCCCTGGAAGATGCGAGCCTGCACCTGAACGAAGACGCCCCGGGCATTTCCGGCGAAGCGCTGGAACGTCTGGTGAATGACTTCCGCATGGTGATGAAGACCCTCAAGCGTCTGTCGCGCCTGTACCCGCAGGAGCTGACCGAGCACTTCATCTACCTGCCGGCCGTCAGCCTGGAAATGCTCGGCGATCACGCAAAGATGCAGGACTGGCTGGCCCAGTACGAAGTCCGTCTGCGCACCGTCGAGAAGTCGGGCCTGGTCTACAAGGCCAGCCTGCGTGAAGACCGCGAGCGTGGCGTGTGGCTGCCAGAGGTCGAACTGATCTCCCACGGCCTGTCGAACTACGTCACCTTCAACCGCGATTTCTTCGGCAGCAACGACTACAAGACCGTCGTCACCCTCGGCGCTCAACTGAGCACCCTGCTCGACGAAGGCGCGTACATCCAGCGCGGCGAGCGCAAGAAAGCGGTCACCGAGTTCAAGGAAGCCCTGGACTGGCTGATGGCCGAAAGCACCAAGCGCCACACCATCCAGCGATACAAAGGTCTGGGCGAAATGAACCCGGATCAGCTTTGGGAAACCACCATGGACCCAAGCGTGCGCCGCATGCTGAAAGTCACCATCGAAGACGCCATTGGCGCAGACCAGATCTTCAACACCCTGATGGGTGATGCGGTCGAACCTCGCCGTGACTTCATCGAGAGCAATGCCCTGGCGGTGTCCAACCTGGACTTCTGATCCCGGTCAGCACCAACGAAAAGGCCAACGCACCAGCGTTGGCCTTTTTTTATTGCCTGCGATTCACTCCCCCGCCGCCACACTCTCCAACCGATACCCATACCCATAAATCGTCAGCAATTGCCAACCTCGATCCGCCGTCAGCCCGAGCTTGTTGCGCAGGCGATAGATATGCGTGTCCAGCGGTCGCGAGGTGGACATCTCTTCGTGGGGCCAGAATCGTTCGTACAGGTAATCCCGTGACAGTGGTCGGCCGAGGTTGCTGAACAGACAATGGGCGAGGCGATACTCACGTTCAGTCATAACAATCGGTTTCCCGTCGCGGGTAACGGTGAGTTCGGCGTCGTCGAACACCAGGTCGTTGAAACGCAGAACCTCGGCCGGTGCGCTTCGTTGCAGGCTGTGCCGGCGCAATACCGCCGCCACGCGCGCCTTCAGTTCATTGGGCCGAAACGGCTTGCTGACATAATCGTCGGCACCCGCATTCAGGGCCTGGACGATATCGCTCTCACCATCGCGGCTGGTGAGCATGATGGCGGCTGGTGGGGCTTCCATGTGTTCGCGGGTCCAGCGCAGCAGCGCCAGGCCGGTGAGGTCGGGCAGTTGCCAGTCGAGGATCAGCAGGTCGAAGGTTTTCCGGCGCAACTGTCGCAGCAGGTCTTCACCGCTTTCGAAGCTGTGCAGTGACCAGGGCTGTCCTCCGGCCTCGGCCATTTGTTGCAGGGTCTGCTCGACCCGGCGCAGTTCGGCGGGTTCATCGTCCAGTATCGCAACGCGCATACGCGGTGGTTCCTTGTCGCTCGGGCAATGGGTGCCGACCGGATCGGCTCACTCCATGCATTGAAAGTAAGCGGCACGCCGAGGGGTGAGCCGCTATGATTCTTCGGGTCTACGTCCTCAGACCGGCCGCCTATGAAACCATTCAACCCGCCCTGCCCTGTTCCCCATGAATAACCACCGCCGACGCGAAAGCCGCGTACCCAGCCAGGTTCAGCGTTTGTTCCGGCAACTGGTGCGCGAGTGGGTGTGGATAAGTCTAGTGCTGTTGCCGCTGACTGCACTGCTTTCCTGGCGTGCGCAGATCAATTTGCATGATCCGGCGCCCTTGATGGGCGCGGGACTTTCAGTTGCCTTGGTCGCGTGCGTACTTGGGTTGTTGCTGTGGCGCCCGCGTCTGGCACTCTGGCTGACATTGGGCGGGATGGCCTGTGTGCTGCTGACCAGTGCAGGCCTGGCTGAAATGCGGCGTTGGTGGTCACCCACGCCGGCGGTGCTGGGCATGTTATTCGGTTATCTGATCTGGAACTGGCGACGCCTGAGTGTGGTGCTGACCTACTTCGGCTGGGAGCTGGCGCGGCTGGACAGTGAACCGAAAGTCTTTCCCGAACGGCGTCGGGCGCAGTTTCCCAGCGCCGACCGCTTGCAGGGGCAGATCATGGCGCTTGAGCAAGCCATGAGCCGTACCCGCGATACCCGCCGATTCATTGCCGACGGGCTGGAGTATCTGCCGGTCGCGACGCTGATCAGCGATCCACGGGGTCAAGTCTTGTTGGGCAACCGCAAGGCCCGGAGCCTGTTCGATCACAATCTGGTGGGCGAGGATGTGCTCGATCAACTGGCGAGCCTGGGCTATCCGGAGTTGTCCACAGAGTCGCGCCCACCGCTCTCCGAGCTGCCTCTGCTGGAGTTTCGTGACCACAAGGAACGTAGCCTGCGTCTGGAGCGCGCCGCTTTATTGCCGGTCGATGGCGACTTGCCGATCGGTTGGCTGCTGAGCCTCACTGACCTGAGCGCCGAACGCGCCGCCGAGGAGCAGCGCGGTGTGTTGCTGCGTTTTCTGTCCCATGACCTGCGTGCCCCCCATTCGGCGATTCTTGCCCTGCTCGAGGTGCACCGGCATCAGACAGGAACGGATTCGCCGCTGTTCGAACAGATTGAGCGCCAGGTACGCCGGGCGCTGGAACTCACCGACGGCTTCGTTTTGCTGGCCCGTGCGGAATCCGAGGCGTACCAGTTTCAACCGAGCCTGTTCGGGATGCTGGTCATGGACGTTCTGGATCAGGCGTTGCCCATCGCTCAGCAAAAACGCATCGAGCTCTTGAGCGACATGGACGAACAATCACAGGAGCGTCTGATTCTGGCCGATCAAGGCTTGTTGACCCGGGCCCTGTTCAACCTGCTGGAAAATGCGATCAAGTACAGCCCGGCCGGATCCACAGTGAATCTGCATGTCAGTTGCGACAACGACTGGCTGCGTTGTGAGCTGTCCGATCAAGGCAAAGGCATCGCTGCAGAAGAACTGCCTGACCTGTTCAGCCAGTACCGGCGGTTTTCCTCTGCGCAGGGTATCGATGGCGTGGGGCTTGGACTGTCGATGGTCAAAGCCGTTGTGGATCACCATGGCGGCCGAATCGAATGCCTGAGCGTGGTCGATCAAGGCACGACGTTCCGTCTGGAACTGCCACTGATTCCTGAAGAGCAGGCATAAAAAAACCGGCTATATCAGCCGGTTTCCTTACTTCCGAAAAAAACTTATGCACCTTTTACGGTGTTTTATCAGCTTCGGAAATATATAAGTAAATCAGTAAGTTAATTCGATAATTCGGGATTTTGCGAACAAACCGTACACAGGTTATCCACAAATCTCAGACAGCGATCTGATCGTTCGCAGCCGGTGCCTGAGGGGCCGGAGGCAGCGAGCCCATTTCCCGCTGCGTCTTCTCGTTCCACGCCTGCACCCGGTCATTCAGATCGGCGATGGCGCGCGGGCCACTGCCCTCGGCGTACATCGGCTCACCGATGACCACGGTGATCACACCCTGCTTTTTACCCCAACCGATTTTCGGCCAGAACTTGCCGGCATTGTGTGCAATCGGCAGTACCGGAAGCACCGCATTCACCGCCAATGCGCTGCCACTGCGGGAGAACTTGCCGATGGTGCCGTGGGGAACGCGAGTGCCTTCAGGGAAGATAAGCACCCAGACATTGTCCTTGAGCAGCTCGTCACCTTTCGCCGCAACCTGCTTGAGGGCGGCTTTCGGGTTGTCGCGGTCAATCGCGATCGGCCGCAGCATGGCCATGGCCCAGCCGAAGAACGGCACATACAGCAATTCGCGCTTGAGCACCTGGCTCAAGGGCGAGAAATAAGCGGAGAGAAAAAACGTCTCCCAGGTGCTCTGGTGGTTCGATTGAATCACGCAGGGCCGGTCAGGCACGTTTTCCGCGCCTTTGACTTCGTAACGGATACCGAGGAACACCTTGGTCAACCACAAGGCGCAACGGCACCAGTACACGTTGATGAAACGATAGCGCGCCTTGAACGGCAGAAAGGGCGCGATAAAAAAGCTCAGGCTGCACCACAGCAGAGCGGTGGTACCCAGCAGCAGGTAAAAGAGGAAGATTCTGATGGCCTGCAGTATCGACATGGCGACGTTTACCGTTACGGGCAATGCCCGACTGTTCAAGCGCACTCCCGATCAATCCCTGGTCAGGAACTTCAGAAGCACTCTAGTTGTGGATAAGTTCTGCGGCAATCGCCGCGAGATCGTCAAAAATCAGGGTGCCCACCGGCAAGGTCTTGGCCTGAGTCTTTTCGCCTTTCCCGGTCTTTACCAAAACGGGCTGTGAATCGACGGCTTTGGCGGCCTCCAGGTCACCAAGGCTGTCGCCGACGAACCAGACACTCGTCAGCGCGACGTTGTAATGCTGTGCGATGGTTTTCAACATCCCCGGTTTCGGCTTGCGGCAGTCGCAACCCTCATCCGGCCCATGCGGGCAATACACGATCAGCCCGACTTCACCGCCCTGCTCCGCCACCAGTTCGCGCAGGCGCGCGTGCATGGCATCGAGGGTGGCGAGGTCGTAATAGCCGCGAGCAATGCCCGACTGGTTGGTGGCGACCGCCACCGTCCAGCCGGCCTTGCTCAACTGCGCAATCGCTTCGATCGAGCCGGGGAGCGGAATCCACTCCTCCACCGACTTGATGTAAGCGTCGGAGTCGTAATTGATCACTCCGTCCCGATCGAGAATCAGCAGTTTCAACAGCAATCCCTCAACCCAGCAGCGAAATGTCGGCAACGCCCAGGAACAGGCCCCGCAGACGCGCCAGCAGCGCGTAACGGTTGGCCCGCACATTGGCGTCGTCGGCATTGACCATCACCGCGTCGAAGAACGCGTCCACCGGCTCGCGCAGTGCAGCCAGGCGTGCCAGCGATTCGTTGTACTGACGCGCCGCGGCCATTGGCTGTACAGCCTGGTCCGCTTGCTGGATCGCCGAGTACAGCGAGAACTCGTTGGCGTTATCGAAGTACTTGGCCTGGACTTCGGTCGGCACCGAGCCTTCTACCTTGCTCAACAGGTTCGATACGCGCTTGTTCACCGCCGCCAGTGCTGCCGCTTCCGGCAGTTTGCGGAAGGCCTGAACCGCTTGCACACGCTGGTCGAAGTCCAGCGCCGAACCCGGCTTCAGGGCACGCACCGACAGGTAGGTGGCGACATCCACGCCTTCGTCTTCGTAACGCGCACGCAGACGGTCGAAGATGAATTCCAGCACCGCGTCGTTCAGGCCGGCAGCCTTGACCTTGGCACCGAAGGCATTCACGGCGAATGCCACGGCGTCGTTCAGGTCCAGATCCAGTTGTTTCTCGATCAGGATCCGCAGCACGCCCAATGCCGCACGGCGCAGGGCATACGGGTCTTTGCTGCCGGTCGGCAGCATGCCGATGCCGAAGATGCCGACCAGGGTGTCGAGCTTGTCGGCGATGGCCACGGCCGCACCGGTCAGGGTGGCAGGCAGTTCAGCGCCGGCACCGCGCGGCATGTACTGCTCGTTCAGCGCCAGGGCGACGTCTTCCGGCTCGCCGTCATTGAGGGCGTAGTAGTAGCCGGCGACACCTTGCATCTCCGGGAACTCGCCGACCATTTCGGTCGCCAGGTCGCACTTCGACAGCAGGCCAGCACGGGCAGCCCACGAAGCGTTGCCGCCGATGCGTGCGGCAATGTAGGCCGCCAGTTTCGACACGCGCTCGGCCTTGTCGTAGACGCTGCCGAGTTTTTCCTGGAACACCACGTTCTGCAGGCGATCGTTGAACGCTTCGAGCTTCTGCTTCTTGTCCTGCTTGAAGAAGAACTCGGCGTCGGTGAGGCGTGGGCGAACCACCTTCTCGTTACCGGCGATGATCTGCTGCGGGTCTTTGGATTCGATGTTGGCCACAGTGATGAAACGTGGCAGCAACTTGCCGTCGGCATCCAGCAGGCAGAAATACTTCTGGTTGTCCTGCATGGTGGTGATCAGCGCTTCCTGCGGCACGTCGAGGAAGCGTTCCTCGAACGAGCACACCAGCGGCACCGGCCACTCGACCAGCGCGGTCACTTCGTCGAGCAACGCAGGGGGCACGATCGCGGTGCCTTCCTGACGGGTTGCCAGCTCTTCGGTGCGCTTGCTGATGATTTCGCGACGCTCGTTGGCGTCGGCCAGCACGTAGGCGGCACGCAGGTCGGCCAGGTAGCTCGACGGCGAACCGATGCGCACGCTTTGCGGGTGGTGGAAACGGTGGCCACGGGATTCACGGCCAGCCTTCTGCGCGAGGATCGTGCAGTCGATGACCTGATCGCCGAGCAGCATCACCAGCCACTGGGTCGGACGCACGAACTCTTCCTTGCGCGCCCCCCAACGCATGCGTTTCGGGATCGGCAGGTCGTTCAGCGAGTCTTCGACGATGGTCGGCAGCAGGCTGGCGGTCGGCTTGCCGGCGATGTTCTGGCTGTAGCGCAGTTTCGGACCGCTCTGGTCGATTTCGCTCAACTCGACGCCGCACTTCTTGGCAAAACCCAGTGCCGCTTGAGTCGGGTTGCCTTCGGCATCGAACGCGGCCTGACGCGGCGGGCCGTCGAGGTTGATGCTGCGATCCGGCTGCTGGGTGGCCAGCGCAGTGATCAGCACAGCCAGACGGCGCGGCGCGGCGTAAACGGTTTTGCTCTCGTAATTCAGGCCAGCGGCTTGCAGGCCCTTGTCGATACCGGCCAGGAACGCTTCGGCCAGGGTGTTCAGGGCTTTGGGTGGCAGTTCTTCGGTGCCCAGTTCAACCAGAAAATCTTGAGCACTCATTGTGCAGCCTCCAGCTTGGCCAGTACTTCGTCACGCAGGTCCGGGGTTGCCATCGGGAAGCCCAGCTTGGCGCGGGCCAGCAGGTAGGCTTGGGCGACAGAACGCGCCAGGGTGCGTACGCGCAGAATGTATTGCTGACGCGCGGTCACCGAGATCGCCCGGCGTGCGTCCAGCAGGTTGAAGGTGTGCGAGGCCTTCAGGACCATTTCATAGCTTGGCAACGGCAGCGGCTGGTGGAGTTCGATCAGGCGCTTGGCTTCGCTTTCATAGAAGTCGAACAGTTCGAACAGCTTGTCGACGTTGGCGTGTTCGAAGTTGTAGGTGGACTGCTCCACTTCGTTCTGGTGGAACACGTCGCCGTAGGTCACTTTGCCGAACGGACCGTCAGCCCAGACCAGGTCGTAGACCGAATCCACGCCTTGCAGGTACATGGCCAGACGCTCGAGACCGTAGGTGATCTCGCCGGTCACCGGGTAGCACTCGATGCCGCCCGCTTGCTGGAAGTAGGTGAACTGAGTCACTTCCATGCCGTTCAGCCAGACTTCCCAGCCCAGACCCCAGGCGCCGAGGGTCGGCGATTCCCAGTTGTCTTCGACGAAGCGGATGTCGTGGACCAGCGGGTCCAGGCCGACATGCTTGAGGGAGCCCAGGTACAGTTCCTGGAAGTTGTCCGGGTTCGGTTTCAGAACCACCTGGAACTGATAGTAGTGCTGCAGACGGTTCGGGTTTTCGCCGTAACGGCCGTCAGTCGGACGGCGGCTTGGCTGCACGTAGGCGGCGTTCCAGGTTTCCGGGCCGATGGCGCGCAGGAATGTCGCGGTGTGGAAAGTGCCGGCGCCTACTTCCATATCGTAGGGCTGAAGTACCACACAACCTTGCTCGGCCCAGTACTGCTGGAGCGCGAGGATCAAGTCTTGGAAGGTACGCACGGCTGGCGTAGGCTGGCTCACGAAATTCACCTGTTTCTTGGGCTGCGATTTAAAGAGCGGGAGTATACCCGATTCAGTCGCACCTCCACCCCCTGGAGCCTTATGCCACGCTGCTTTTGGTGCAACGAAGATCCGCTGTACATGGCTTACCACGATCAGGAGTGGGGTACGCCGCTACGCGATGCGCAGGGTTTGTTCGAGTTGCTTTTGCTCGAAGGGTTCCAGGCCGGGCTGTCGTGGATCACCGTGCTGCGCAAGCGCGAGCGATATCGCGAGGTGTTGTTCGGCTTCGACGTACAGCGCGTGGCGCAAATGAGCGACGCGGAAATCGATGAATTGATGCTCGATCCGGGAATCATCCGCAATCGCCTCAAACTCAATGCCGCCCGGCGCAACGCCCAGGCCTGGCTGGCGCTGGAGGATCCGGTGGCCTTCCTCTGGTCGTTTGTGGATAACCGCCCGGTGATCAATCATTTCAAGGATCGCAGCGAAGTCCCGGCGATCACCCCGCAAGCCGTGGCCATGAGCAAAGGCCTGAAAAAGGCCGGTTTCACCTTCGTCGGCCCGACCATCTGCTACGCGCTGATGCAGGCCTCGGGCATGGTCATGGATCACACTCAGGACTGCGACCGCTACGCGCAGCTCGTCAACGGCGGTTAGAATGGCCGCCTCGCGCACAGCACAAGATCAGGAGTGACCTGTGGAAAAGTTTAAAGGCGCCATGCTGGTTGGCGCTCTGCGGCTGTTTGCCCTGCTTCCTTGGCGGGCCGTACAGGCCGTGGGTTCGGCGATCGGCTGGATCATGTGGAAAACCCCCAATCGTTCCCGCGATGTGGTGCGGATCAACCTGGCCAAATGTTTTCCCCAGATGGACCCGGCCGAACGCGAGCGTCTGGTCGGCCAGACCCTGAAAGACATCGGCAAGTCCCTGACCGAAAGCGCCTGCGCCTGGATCTGGCCGGCCCAGCGTTCCATCGACCTGGTGCGCGAAGTCGAAGGCCTCGAGGTGCTGAAAGACGCGTTGGCCTCGGGCAAGGGCGTGGTCGGCATCACCAGCCACCTGGGCAACTGGGAAGTGCTCAACCACTTCTATTGCAGCCAGTGCAAACCGATCATTTTTTACCGGCCGCCGAAGCTCAAGGCTGTGGATGAATTGCTGCGCAAACAGCGCGTGCAACTGGGCAACAAAGTCGCCGCGTCGACCAAGGAAGGCATCCTCAGTGTCATCAAGGAAGTGCGCAAGGGCGGTCAGGTGGGGATTCCAGCAGACCCGGAGCCGGCCGAATCCGCCGGGATCTTCGTGCCGTTCTTCGCCACCCAGGCCCTGACCAGCAAGTTCGTGCCGAACATGCTCGCCGGTGGCAAAGCTGTCGGCGTGTTCCTGCATGCCCTGCGTCTACCGGACGGTTCCGGCTACAAGGTGATCCTGGAAGCAGCCCCAGAAGCCATGTACAGCACCGACACCGAAACGTCCTGCGCGGCGATGAGTCAGGTAGTCGAGCGTTATGTGGCGGCTTATCCGAGCCAGTACATGTGGAGCATGAAACGCTTCAAGAAGCGTCCGCCGGGCGAGGCGCGCTGGTACTGATCGGCGATGGGCGTTTGTGGATAACCTGAACAAACGGGTTATCCACAGCCGTCATGGCTTCCGCCGATCCAGCTTCTTCAGAAACACCGTCATTTCCTTTTCGGCCTGCTTGTCGCCATGGGCCCGCGCCGCTTCCAGCCCCTGCTCCCACGCCTGGCGAGCAGCCGCCAGATCACCCAGCGCCAGTTGCGCCTTGCCCAACAGCTTCCACGCCGCCGAATACTTCGGATCAAAGCCGACGCAATGCTGGAAATGCTCGGCCGCCTTCGTGTTCTCCCCCTGATCCAGATAACCCTTGCCCAAGCCGAAGCGCAGCAGCGAGTTATCCACACCCTTGGCGAGCATTTTTTCCAGTGATTCGATCATCTGTCTCGCCTCTTGGTCGGTCAGAAGAAACTCAGGCCCACGTGGAACAGCTTCTCCACATCGCGAATATGCTTTTTATCCACAAGGAACAGAATCACATGGTCGCCGGCGGCAATCACCGTGTCGCCATGGGCGATGATCACTTCTTCATCGCGGATGATCGCGCCAATGGTAGTTCCCGGCGGCAGCGCAATGTTTTCGATGGTCTTGCCGATGACCTTGCTCGACTTCGAATCTCCGTGGGCCACCGCTTCGATGGCTTCCGCCGCGCCACGGCGCAATGAGTGCACGCTGACGATATCGCCGCGCCGCACATGCGCCAGCAAGGTGCCGATGGTTGCCAGTTGCGGGCTGATGGCGATGTCGATGTCACCGCCCTGGATCAGGTCCACGTAGGCCGGGTTGTTGATGATCGTCATCACCTTCTTCGCGCCCAGGCGCTTGGCCAGCAGCGACGACATGATGTTGGCTTCGTCATCGTTGGTCAGGGCGAGGAAGATGTCGGCGTCGGCGATGTTCTCTTCCAGCAGCAGGTCGCGATCCGACGCGCTGCCCTGCAACACCACGGTGCTGTCGAGGGTATCGGAGAGATAACGACAGCGCGCCGGATTCATCTCGATGATCTTCACCTGATAGCGGCTTTCGATGGCCTCGGCCAGCCGTTCGCCGATCTGCCCGCCACCGGCGATGACGATGCGCTTGTAGCTTTCGTCTAGCCGGCGCATTTCGCTCATCACCGCGCGAATGTTCGCACGGGCGGCGATGAAGAAGACTTCGTCGTCGGCCTCGATCACCGTGTCGCCCTGGGGAAGAATCGGTCGATCGCGGCGGAAAATCGCGGCCACCCGTGTTTCCACATTCGGCATGTGTTCGCGCAACTGGCGCAGCTGCTGGCCTACCAGCGGCCCGCCGTAGTAGGCGCGCACCGCGACCAGTTGTGCCTGGCCTTCGGCGAAATCGATCACCTGCAATGCGCCGGGATGCTGGATCAGACGCTTGATGTAGTTGGTGACGACCTGCTCGGGACTGATCAGCACGTCGACCGGAATCGCCTCGTTCTGGAACAGCTGCTCCTCGCGGGTCAGATAAGACGCTTCGCGCACCCGGGCAATCTTGGTCGGGGTGTGGAACAGGGTGTGAGCGACCTGGCAGGCAACCATGTTGGTTTCGTCGCTGTTGGTCACCGCGACCAGCATGTCGGCGTCGTCGGCACCGGCCTGACGCAGAATGTTCGGCAGCGAGCCTCGGCCCTGCACGGTGCGGATGTCGAGGCGATCGCCAAGATCGCGCAGACGGTCGCCGTCAGTGTCGACCACCGTGATGTCATTGGCCTCGCTGGCCAGATGTTCAGCCAGCGAACCGCCGACCTGTCCCGCACCGAGGATGATGATTTTCATCCAGTCACTCCATTGAATCCGTTTAGCCGCGCGCGGCAGCGATCTTGATCAGCTTGGCGTAGTAGAACCCGTCATGCCCGCCCTGCTGGGCCAGCAATTGGCGACCATGGGGCTGCTTGATCCCGGCGGCGGTGGCCAGATCCAGCTCCCGCGCGCCCGGCGTACGCTCAAGGAACGCGGCGATCACTTCGGTGTTCTCGGTCGGCAAGGTCGAGCAGGTGGCGTAGAGCAGGATGCCGCCTACTTCGAGGGTTTTCCACATCGCGTCGAGCAACTCGCCTTGCAGGTGCGCGAGGGCGGCGATGTCGTCGGCCTGACGGGTCAGCTTGATGTCCGGATGACGGCGAATCACCCCGGTGGCCGAGCATGGCGCGTCGAGCAGGATGCGCTGGAACGGTTTGCCGTCCCACCACGCTGCCGTGTCGCGACCGTCGGCGGCGATCAGTTCGGCGTTCAGACCGAGACGTTCGAGGTTTTCCTTCACTCGCACCAGCCGCTTGGCTTCCAGGTCCACCGCCACCACGCCGGCCAGTGCCGGTTCGGCTTCGAGGATGTGGCAGGTCTTGCCGCCCGGCGCGCAGCAGGCGTCCAGCACTCGCTGGCCCGGCGCGAGGTCGAGCAGGTCGGCGGCCAGTTGCGCGGCTTCGTCCTGTACGCTGATCCAGCCTTCGGCGAAGCCCGGCAGGCTGCGTACGTCGGCGGCAGTGTCGAGGATGATGCCGTCGCGGCTGAAGGTGCATGCCTGTGCGGCGATACCCGCTTCAGTCAGCAGACTCAGGTAGGCATCGCGGCTGTGATGACGGCGATTGACCCGCAGGATCATCGGCGGATGCGCGTTGTTGGCTTCGCAGATCGCTTCCCATTGCTCAGGCCAGAAGGCCTTCAGGGATTTTTGCAGCCAGCGCGGGTGAGCGGTGCGCACCACCGGATCGCGTTCCAGTTCGGCGAAGATCGCCTCATGTTCGCGCTGCGCACTGCGCAATACGGCGTTGAGCAAGCCTTTGGCCCACGGTTTTTTTAGCTTGTCGGCGCAACCGACGGTTTCGCCGATGGCGGCGTGCGGCGGGACGCGGGTGTAGAGCAGTTGATAGAGACCCACCAGCAGCAGCGCCTCGACATCGGCGTCCGCCGCCTTGAACGGTTTCTGCAGCAGTTTCTCCGCAAGCGCCGACAAGCGTGGCTGCCAACGGGCGGTGCCGAACGCCAGGTCCTGGGTGAAACCGCGATCGCGATCCTCGACCTTGTCCAGTTGCGTCGGCAGGGAACTGTTGAGCGAAGCCTTGCCGCTGAGGACAGCGGCGAGTGCCTTGGCGGCGGCCAGACGCGGGTTCATTGCGCGTCCACCGCTGTGCCCAGCACGGTGCCGGTGGCGAATTTCTCACGGCGGCTGTTGAACAGATCGCTGAAGTTCAGCGCCTTGCCGCCGGGCAATTGCAGGCGGGTCAGGCACAGCGCCTGTTCGCCGCAAGCGACGAGCAGACCGTCCTTGCTGGCGCCGAGGATGGTGCCCGGTGCGCCTTTGCCTTCGGCCAGTGTCGCCGCCAGCACTTTCAGCGCTTCTCCGTTGAGCGTGCTGTGGGTGATCGGCCATGGATTGAAGGCGCGGACCAGACGTTCCAGCTCAACGGCCGGTCGGCTCCAGTCGAGGCGTGCTTCGTCCTTGTTCAGTTTGTGCGCGTAGGTGGCGAGCTCATCGTTCTGCACTTCGCCTTCCAGGGTGCCGGCGGCCAGACCGGCAATCGCCTGCACGACGGCTGGCGGGCCCATTTCGGCCAGGCGATCGTGGAGGCTGCCGCCAGTGTCTTCGGCGCTGATCGGGGTGACGACCTTGAGCAGCATCGGCCCGGTATCGAGGCCCGCTTCCATGCGCATGACGGTCACGCCGCTCTCGGCGTCGCCCGCTTCCACGGCGCGCTGGATCGGCGCCGCTCCGCGCCAGCGTGGCAGCAGGGAGGCGTGGCTGTTGATGCAGCCCAGGCGCGGAATATCCAGCACCGCTTGCGGCAGGATCAGGCCGTAGGCGACCACCACCATCAAGTCAGGCTTCAGCGCAGCGAGCTCGGCTTGAGCGTCAGCGTTGCGCAGGGTCGGCGGCTGCAACACCTGGATATTGTTTTCCAGGGCGAGCTGTTTGACCGGGCTCGGCATCAGTTTTTGCCCACGACCGGCCGGACGATCCGGTTGGGTGTAGACCGCAACGATCTCGTAAGGGCTGTCCAGCAGGGCCTTGAGGTGTTCGGCGGCGAATTCCGGGGTGCCGGCAAAAACGATGCGCAGTGGCTCAGTCATGGGGGAGTCTCATAAAAAGAAAAAGGCTTGCCGCAGCAAGCCTTTGGAGAGGGGCATCAAGCGTTCTGGCGGTGCTGCTTTTCCAGTTTCTTCTTGATCCGGTCGCGTTTGAGCGTGGACAGGTAATCGACGAACAACTTGCCGTTGAGGTGGTCGCATTCATGCTGGATGCATACTGCGAGCAGGCCTTCGGCGATCAGTTCGTAAGGCTTGCCATCACGGTCCAGAGCCTTGATTTTGACCTTCTGCGGGCGGTCAACGTTTTCGTAGAAACCCGGCACCGAGAGGCAGCCTTCCTGGTATTGCTCCATTTCGTCGGTCAGCGATTCGAACTCGGGGTTGATGAACACCCGCGGTTCGGTGCGGTCTTCGGAAAGGTCCATCACGACGATACGTTTGTGCACGTTGACCTGGGTCGCGGCAAGGCCGATGCCCGGCGCTTCATACATTGTTTCAAACATGTCATCGACCAGCTGACGCACTTCGTCGTCCACTACAGCCACAGGTTTGGCGATAGTGCGCAGACGCGGGTCCGGAAATTCGAGGATGTTCAAAATGGCCATAAGCTTGATTGCTGCACGTGTGAGGTAAAGTCGGGCGATGGCCTGGCGGGTCCGAAGATGCAGGCTACCGTTGTGAAACGTAGCTCCTTGATTTTCAGCATAGAGCAGGGAGCGAGCCACGGGGGCTCTGGCGTTTCACGCGAACGCACATAATAAAGGGATTCACCGCATGAGGAAATCACTACTCGCCCTGCTGTTTCTGGCCTCGGCCAGTACCGCGCACGGGCAAGTGCAACTCAAGGAAGGTTTTCCACAGCAATACACGGTGGTTTCGGGGGATACGCTCTGGGACATCTCCGGTAAATATTTGCGCGAACCCTGGCAGTGGCCGCAGTTGTGGCGGGCCAATCCGCAGATCGAAAACCCCAACCTGATCTATCCGGGCGACACGCTGACGCTCAGTTACGTCAACGGCCAGCCGCGCCTGACCGTCAATCGCGGCGAGTCACGCGGCACCATCAAGCTGTCGCCGCGCATCCGCACCAGTCCGGTGGCCGATGCGATTCCGAGCATTCCGCTCAAATCGATCAACAGCTTTCTGCTGAGCAACCGCATCGTCGACAAGGTCGAGGACTTCGACAAGGCGCCGTACATCGTCGCCGGCGATGCCGAACGGGTGCTCAGCGGCACCGGTGACCGGATCTTCGCCCGTGGCCATTTCGATCCGAACCAGCCGGTCTACGGCATCTTCCGCCAGGGCAAGGTCTACACCGATCCGCAGAGCAAGGAGTTTCTGGGGATCAACGCCGACGACATCGGCGGTGGTGAGATCGTCGCAACCGAAGGCGACGTCGCCACCCTCGCCCTGCAACGCACGACCCAGGAAGTGCGCCTCGGCGACCGCTTGTTCAGCGGCGAAGAGCGTTCGATCAACTCGACCTTCATGCCCAGCGCGCCCTCCACCGACATCAACGGCCTGATCATCGATGTGCCGCGCGGCGTCACGCAGATCGGCGCGATGGACGTGGTGACCCTGAACAAAGGCAAACGCGACGGTCTGGCCGAAGGCAACGTGCTGGTGGTGATGAAAACCGGGGAAACCGTGCGCGACCGGATCACCGGCCAGCCGCTGAAAATCCCGGATGAACGTGCCGGATTGCTGATGGTGTTCCGCACCTACGACAAACTCAGTTACGGCCTCGTGCTGAACGCATCGCGCTCGCTGGCGGTGCTGGACAAGGTGCGAAATCCTTAGCTGGCTTCACAAGTTACCAACAGAGTTATCCACAGCTTGTTCCGAAAGGTTCGGGCCTTATAACGATCAAGGATGATCCATGATGATGCCTGTCTCCCCGTCGGTTTCGCCGGCAGAACTGGAAGCGCGCCTGCGCCTGCACCGCTTGCCGGAAATCGGTCCCAAGCGTTTCACCAAATTGCTCGAAGCCTTCGGCTGCGCCTCGAAGGCGATCGGCGCGCCGGCCAGCGCCTGGCGCTCGCTGGGTTTGCCGGCGGCTTGCGCCGAGGCCCGACGCTGTTCTGAAGTTCGCGACGGCGCCAGCCACGCATTGCGCTGGCTAGAGCGTCCGGATCAACATTTACTGATGTGGGACCAAGCGGATTACCCGGCCTTGCTGGCGCAGATTCCTGACCCTCCGCCCCTGCTGTTCGTCGCTGGCGACCCGCGGATTCTGGAAAAACCGCAACTGGCGATGGTCGGCAGTCGCCGCGCTTCTCGCCCGGGCATGGACACTGCCGCTGCGTTTTCCCGCAGTCTCGCGGGGGCCGGATTTGTCATCACCAGTGGCCTGGCGCTGGGCATCGATGCGGCGGCGCATCAAGCCGCTGTGGATGTCGGTGGGCAAACGGTCGGCGTGCTCGGTACCGGCCTGGAAAACTTTTATCCACAGCGCAACCGTCGGCTGGCGGACGCGATGATTGCGTCCGGCAGTGCGGTGCTTTCGGAATTTCCTCTGGACACCGGGCCGACGGCGAGCAACTTCCCGAGACGCAACCGCATCATCAGCGGCTTGTCCCTCGGCGTGCTGGTGGTCGAGGCCAGTGTCGCCAGCGGTTCCTTGATCACCGCACGGCTGGCGGCGGAACAGGGGCGCGAGGTGTACGCCATTCCGGGTTCGATCCATCACCCCGGCGCTCGGGGCTGTCATCAACTGATACGCGACGGAGCCGTGTTGGTGGAAACCATCGAGCATATTCTCGAAGCCCTGCGCGGCTGGCAGCAGTTGCCGCTGTCCGCCTCGGCGCCGGATCCCGATCATCCTCTACTGGATCTGTTGCACGCCGCACCGCACACCAGCGAGGGTCTGGCCGACAGCAGTGGCTGGGCGTTGCCCAAAGTGCTGGCCGCATTGACCGAACTGGAGATGGATGGCCGCGCCGTGTGCGAAAACGGCCGCTGGTTTGCGCGCGTAAGCTAGGTTTTACATTGAAGATCGGTAAACTGCGCGAAACCTGTTTGCGGAGAGTTTTTCATGGTCAACAGTTGGCGTGTGCAACAAGCCGCACGAGAGATTCGCGCCGGGGCGGTGATTGCCTATCCAACCGAAGCCGTCTGGGGGCTGGGGTGCGATCCTTGGAATGAAGAAGCGGTGGATCGCCTGCTGGCGATCAAGAACCGTTCGGTGGACAAGGGCTTGATCCTCGTCGCCGACAACATTCGTCAGTTCGATTTTCTGTTCGAGGATTTCCCGCAGGACTGGATCGACCGCATGGCCAGCACCTGGCCGGGCCCGAACACCTGGCTGGTGCCGCATCAGAACCTGTTGCCGGAGTGGGTGACCGGGGTGCATGACACCGTGGCGCTGCGGGTCAGCGATCATCCGCAGGTGCGGGATCTGTGCTCGCTGGTAGGGCCGTTGATTTCGACGTCGGCCAATCCGCAAGGGCGGCCGGCGGCGAAGAGTCGCTTGCGGGTCGAGCAGTATTTCCGTGGTCAGGTCGATCTGGTGCTTGGCGGATCGCTGGGCGGTCGCAAGAATCCGAGTCTGATTCGGGATCTGGCCACCGGCAAGATCGTGCGCCCGGCCTGATATCACCCTTGGTTGATTTCGTGAGTACTCCTCGGCTTTCACGGCGAGGGGTACTACGCGTGCCTGCGATTTTTCCTTCATTTAGCTGAAGTTATAGCCCCGCGTTTTGTTTGAATTTTTCCTTTCTACGTCAGATGAATCTTTAAGTATTCAATTGTTGTAATTTTTCCGACGTTATTCTCAGAAGCCACACAGTGGCGATTTTTCTAAAACCATTCATTATTTCAATGCTCTCAGAAAACTTCGAAAAGTTAACGGCTGCGGAGAAGAAATGGATATCAGGGATTCGCAATTAACGGATTATCTGCAGGAGATTCAGACGACCTTTAAAAGGCGTCATGAAAACTATCGCATCGTTATTCTTGAAGCAGGATCAGACACACGAGAGTTTGAACGGTTTGTTTCCCGTCATTTTCGATTGCGATTGCAACACTACATGTTGACACCCAGAGCCAGGTCACTTGAAACACGCCTGGCGATTATTTCGCGCAGTACCCACTTTCTGTTGTATCAGCACGACAGGCCCACGGCCGTATTGAGAGTGACCCCTGCGCCGTTCGAATGGGCCTCACTGGCGCAGCAGCAACTGTCTCCCGCCACGACGCTGTCGCGCCATGTCGAGTTCAGTCGCTTGATCAGTCACTCGCAAACTCAGTTCCCCATGTCGATCAACGGCCTGCTGGCCGCTGCCACGGAATGGGCGGTCACGCGGGGTTATGAGGGCGTTACCGCGCTCTGCCGATCACCGCAGCGGCGACTGTTCCAGCGCTTCGGCCTGACGCCCATCACCACCGACGCCCTTCGCATCGAACAGCGTCAACGCGGCGATTACTGGCTGCTCTCGGCTCAATGGCAGCAAATCCTCACGGCACTTCAACAGTCTGCCCACCTGCTCGCCAACCCATTGGAGACCCCCATTGATGAATACGCCTCTCAGTTTTGAACAACAATTAAGCCTGCTCGATGAGCGAATCGAAAAGTCATGGACCGATATTCTGGAAAGTTCGCGGCTGGTGAAAGCCATCCGTGAGGGCAGCGTTTCCAAAGCCTTGTACGCGATCTATATGATTCAGACTTTTCACTACACGGCGCACAATGCGCGAAATCAAGGATTGGTCGGTGTCCGACATGCGGATAATCCGGTGTATGCCAAGTTCTGTTTTGAACATGCGGCACAGGAAGTCGGCCATGAAAAAATGGCACTGCACGATGTCATGAGTCTTGGTTTGAAGAATGAAGTGTTTGATATTCCGCCTGCACTTCCGGCTACTGATGTGCTGATCGCTTATTTATATTGGATCTCCTTTACCGGTAACCCGTTACAACGGCTTGGTTATAGTTATTGGGCAGAAAATGCCTATCAGTTCATTACTCCGCTCATTGATAGCCTGAGTGAAACACTGTCGCTAAAACCCGCTCAACTTACATTCTTCATTGCACATTCCGACATTGATATCGAGCACTTCAACGAAATCAAACTGATGCTGCAACGCACCTGCAAGCGTCAGGAAGACTGGGATGCGATAGCCACTGTGATGGAAACCAGCCTGCGTCTGACCGGCAACATGCTCGAGGCGGTTTATGAGCAGTTCGAGGCCTGGCAAAACGGGCTGGCGCCCCGCTATGACTTCCTCCATGCGCTGGACAACCAATGACAGCCTCACACCCATGTTCAGATCAGAAGGCTGGGGGCAGACATGGCTGATTATTTCGACCGGCTCAACTACACGCTCGGCGATGAGGACACCGCGCTTGAGTACGCGATCCTGCCCAGACATGCCGGTCACGTGCTGGGTATCGCCGGATGCGGCGGCCGGCTCTTGCCGTTATTGGCCGCCGCCCCGGCACGCATGACCTGTACCGATATCAGCGCGCCGCAACTGGCGTTTACCCGATTGCGTTTTGCCCTGCTGGAACAGACTGATCACGAGTCGTTCATGGCGTTCATGGGCTATCGAATGGAAAGTATGAGGGCGCGACGCCGCTCCATCTTCCAGCAACTGGTTTTACCGCCGGCGGATCGTCGCTGGCTGTCCGTGTTTTTTCAGTCCCGAAGTTGGGAAGCGCCGATCTACATGGGCGCATTCGAGCAGACCCTGAAGCGCTTGGCGAAGATCACCGGACTGTTCACCGGCAAGGCCGGCCGGGGCATTTTTCAGTTCAGTCAGCTTGACGAACAAACGGAATATTACCGAAACCGCTTTCCGCTCAAGCGCTGGAAAGCCGTGATCGCGTTGCTGGGAAACGCAGCAGTCCTCAATTCGCTGCTGTACAAGGGCGCGTTTCCACCCAACAACCTGGGGATCAGTTCCCGCGCGGCGTATCTGGAAATTTTCCATACGTTGTTCACCACTCAGGTGGTCCGAGAGAGCTTTTTCCTGCAAATGCTGTTTTTTGGTGAGCTGCGTTATCCACAAGGCTTTCCGCTGGAGTGTGATCCGGCAATTTTCCAGCAGGCCCGTGAGGGGCTTCGGCAGTGCGAGTTACGCGTGGTGCAGGCTGACATCCTCGACTGCGTTGCCGGGGAAACAGCCATCGATTTCGTATCGCTGTCGGACGTGCCTTCCTTCATGCCCGAAGTGGCCGGCAAGAACGTTTTGCTGCGCCTGGCACCGGTCCTTTCGGAAAACGCACAGGTGGTCATGCGGGGGCATTTGCATGTAGTGCGGCCTGACTGCGCAGGCTTCTGCGATATCACCCACCAGTACCAGGCAGACATTGCACGAGAAAGAACCCAGCTTTGGCATGTCCAGGTCTATCGCCGCTCTCCCTCTTTGCAGGTATCTCGATGAACACCTTTCAACCGACCGTCAATTGGGTCAAAAACCGTGTCCGGCAAGCGCGTGACGATCAGCAGCAGCTGTTCGATGCAGGGCTGAATGGCCTGAAGCTGGCTAAACGTGAAGGCAAAGAGATCGAACTCGAAAGCGGCGAGCGGCTGACCGAGTTTCTCTCGTGTTCTTATCTGGGGCTGGAGTGTGATCCTCGCTTGATTCAGGGGGCGATGCACTCCGTCGAGTCCTTCGGCGTGCAATTCGCCGCCGCACGGACCCGAGCGCTGTTGCCACCCATGCGTGAGCTGGATGAACTGCTGAACCGGATATTTCAGGGGCATTCAGTCACCTTCAACTCGGTGGGCAGTGCACATCTTGGCTGTCTGCCGCTGCTTGGTTCCGGTGAGATGCCCTCCTATCCCATGCGTCGTGGCCCGTGCTGGATTGTCGACCGTGCCGCTCATGCTTCGATGCAAGTGCTGCAAGGCATTCTCTGGCAATTCGGCCCGATACAGCGCCGCGATTGCAGCGATGTAGAGCAGGTCGAAGAAGCGTGTTCAACGGCAGTCGCGGCGGGTAATACGCCCATCATCCTGACCGACAGCATTGGCTCGATGCGCGGTGTTTACCCGATCAATCGCCTGTTGCAACTGGCGGAGCGTTTCGACGGTTATCTCTATGCGGATGATGCCCACGGTACCTCGATCCATGGCGTGGCCGGAGGAGGTTACGCGCTGGACGCGGCAGATGAACGACACCGCGGCCGACTGATCCTCCTGTCATCGCTGTCCAAGGCGTTCGGCGCAACCGGTGGGGCAATCACTGTGCGTACCGAAGCCGATGCCGAGATGATTCGGCGCCATGCATCGACCTATACGTTTGGCGGACCATTATCCGTTGGCGGGGTGGGCGCGGCAGTCGCTTCGGGGAAAATCCATTTGTCGCCGGAGCTGGGTCATTTGCAGGTAGCGCTGTGGCGAAACATCGCCACGGTCGACAGGTTGCTGGGGCCAGTGCTGGGCAATCATCACGTCGCGTCTTCCATTCGTTTTATCCGTGTCGGGGCCGAGAGAGATGCGATAAGCCTGGCGCAGCATTTGCGCCGGCAGGGCATGGCGGTCACCACCGCGGTGTTTCCGGTGGTGGCCAAGGGCGAGGCCATTTTGCGTCTGGCCATCAGCGCGAGCCACAGTCAGCTCCAGTTGGAGTCTCTGGCGAACGCCGTCCGTAGCGGATTCGATGAGTTGGGCATTCGTCAGGGAGGGCGCGGTAATGAGCAATGAACCGATCACCGATGTTTTGGCCGAGGCGTTTGCGAATAAATTGGCTCACGCACGCTCACTGTCGTGGTTCCGTGCGCTGTATCCGCGAATCCTGGAAGTGCGGGGATTGGCCGATCTCCATCGATTGCCGGTTCTGGCGGTGGAAGACGAGTCCGGCGGCGTATTGTTTTCCACCCTCGGTGAAGCCTCCCATCGAGCACCGGGCGGCGGGCTGACCCTGACCTCGGGAGGCAGCACCGGCAATCGCAAACAGATCACCCATTCCTGGGCGTTCAACGCTGCAATCGTGCCTTTGGGGGCACGGATGGTCGGTTCGACGGACGAACGCCCCGAGGTGGTCGTCAACTGCCTGACAGCCGGGGAAATGCAGGGTGCCTTTCAATACGCGGCAGCTATCGTCCAGCACATTGGCGCACGCCTGCTGCCTGCCGGTTCACAGATGGGCGTGCAGCGCGTTGCCGAGCTTATTGAGGCACACAAGGCTGATGCGTTGATATGCACTCCCTCCTTCGCCGCCGCGTTGTTCAATCATGAGAAAGTCGGCGCTGTGCAATTGTGCAGCCTGAAGTGGCTTTACTACATTGGAGAACCTTGCAGTCAAACGCTGCGCGACCAGTTGGCCCGGGACTGGCCGATGCTGAAGATCCGCTCGCTGGGCTACAGCTCGACGGAGACCGGTCCCATCGGTTTTCAGTGTGCCCATCTGGAGCACGGTTTTTTTCACCTGCATGCGGACGCCATGCTGCTCGAGGTGGTTGATTCTCTGACCCTGCAAGCTGTAACTGAAGGGGAAGCCGGTGAGTTTCTGCTGACGCCATTGCTTCCTGATCATGTACCGTTGTTGCGTTACCGGATCGGCGATCGTGGGCGAATCCTGCGCACAGTGACGAAGTGCGACTGTGGCAGTTCCATGCCGGTACTGGCGCTTGAGGGGCGGGTGGAAACATCGATCAAACTGGGGGGCGCGATCATCACTCAGTCACAGGTGTTGCACGTACTCCGACAGCTTTTGCCGCAGCTGCAGAACACCGATGTCCAGGTGCAGATTGATCGACAGCCCGAGGGGGCACGCATGCGTCTGGTCATAGCCGAGGACGCACTGACAGCCAACACACAGAGCGTCATTGAAGATGCGTTGCAAGTCGAAGGACAGGCCAGTGCATTGCTCAGGCTGCCGGGCGTTTTGGGGTTGGAGGTGAAGCGTCTTGCCCGTCAGGAATTCGAAACTACCCTGGCCGGCAAGACGCCGTTTTTCGTGACGACGGAAAAGACCCCGGTACCGTCATGAAGATGCGCCGAGGTCATTGGTGTTCAGGGCAGCAGGACAGTGGAGCCCGTGGTGCGCCGCGCCGACAGCTCGGTCTGCGCTTTCGCCGCGTCAGCCAATGGATAACGCTGGCTGATATCCACTTTCAGCTTGCCGCTGGTAATCATCCCGAACAGCTCGTCGGCCATGCGCTGCAGGTTTTCGGCGTTATTGGCGTAGGTCGCCAGGGTCGGACGGGTGACGTACAGCGAACCTTTCGCCGCCAGAATCCCCAGGTTCACCCCGTCCACCGCGCCCGACGCATTGCCGAAGCTCACCAGCAGGCCACGGGGCGCCACGCTGTCCAGCGAAGCCGGCCAGGTGTCCTTGCCAACGCCGTCGTAGACCACCGGGACTTTTTTCCCATCGGTCAATTCCAGCACTCGTTGGGCGACGTTTTCGTGGCTGTAATCGATGGTTTCCCAGGCGCCATGGGCCTTGGCCAGATCGGCTTTGGCTTTCGAGCTGACGGTGCCGATCAGCTTCACGCCCAAGGCCTTGGCCCATTGACAGGCGAGCAAACCGACGCCGCCGGCCGCTGCGTGGAACAGAATGGTTTCGCCACCCTTGAGTTCGTAGGTCTGGCGCAGCAGGTACTGCACGGTCAGGCCCTTGAGCATCACGCCGGCGGCAGTTTCGAAGCTGATGGCGTCCGGCAGGTGCACCAGATTCGCTTCCGGCAGAACGTGAACGTCGCTGTACGCGCCCAACGGGCCGCTGCCGTACGCCACACGGTCACCGACCTTGAACCGGGTGACCTCGCTGCCCACTGCTTCGACAATGCCGGCGCCTTCCGCACCCACGCCCGAAGGCAACGCCGGTGGCGCGTACAGACCGCTGCGGTAGTAGGTGTCGATGAAGTTCAGGCCGATGGCCTTGTTGCTCACGCGAACCTGCTGCGGACCGGGTTCGGCCGGTTGATAGTCAACGTACTCGAGCACTTCGGGGCCGCCGTGGGCGCGGAACTGGATTCGCTTGGCCATCTGCCTACTCCTTGGGTCATTTGGGAAGGTCCCTATCGAACGCTCATGCTTGATCTTCGTCAACTGCGGCGTGCCGGTTTGCGATGGTATGCTACGCGCCCATTTGCGCGGGGCGCCGCGCAGTTCCGCCCGATCCAAGGTGAAGCCATGACGACCCGCACCGACGCCGTAAAGGCCTATCTGCTCGACCTGCAAGACCGCATCTGCGCCGCGCTGGAAACCGAAGACGGTGGCACGCGCTTCGTCGAAGACGCCTGGACCCGTCCGGCCGGCGGTGGCGGTCGGACCCGGGTGATCGAGAATGGCACGGTGATCGAAAAGGGCGGCGTCAACTTTTCCCACGTCTTCGGCAGTGGCCTGCCACCGTCCGCCAGTGCCCATCGGCCGGAGCTGGCCGGGCGTGGCTTCGAAGCCCTCGGCGTGTCGCTGGTGATCCACCCGCACAATCCGCATGTACCGACGTCCCACGCCAACGTGCGCTTTTTCATTGCCGAGAAGGAAGGTGAAGAACCGGTCTGGTGGTTCGGCGGTGGCTTCGACCTGACCCCGTACTACGGCAACGAAGAAGACTGCATCCACTGGCACCGCGTCGCCGAGCAGGCCTGCGCGCCGTTCGGCCCGGACGTCTACCCGCGCTACAAGGCCTGGTGCGACACCTACTTCCACATCAAGCATCGCCACGAACCGCGCGGCATCGGCGGGTTGTTCTTCGATGACCTGAACGAGTGGGACTTCGACACCAGTTTCGCCTTCATGCGCGCCATCGGCGATGCGTACATCGACGCTTACTTGCCGATCGTGCAACGGCGCAAGAACGACGCCTTCACCGCCAAACAGCGCGAGTTCCAGGAATTCCGCCGTGGCCGCTACGTCGAATTCAACCTGGTTTACGACCGTGGCACCTTGTTCGGCCTGCAATCGGGCGGGCGCACCGAGTCGATCCTGATGTCGCTGCCACCGCAAGTGCGCTGGGCCTACGACTGGAAAGCCGAGCCGGGCAGCGAAGAAGCGCGCCTGACCGAGTACTTCCTGCAAGACCGCGACTGGCTGGCTCAGGCCTGAGGACTTGTGATGGATCGTTACGTCGTTTTCGGTAACCCGATCGGCCACAGCAAGTCGCCGATGATTCACAAACTGTTCGCCGAACAGACCGGGCAGCGTCTCGAATACAGCACCCTGCTGGCGCCGCTCGAGGACTTTTCCGGCTGCGCCACGGCGTTTTTCCAGGAAGGTCGCGGCGCCAACGTGACCGTGCCGTTCAAGGAAGACGCCTATCGCCTGGCCGACGGCCTGACTGCCCGCGCCAAACGCGCGGGTGCGGTGAATACTTTGAGCAAACTGGCCGACGGCAGCCTGCTCGGCGATAACACCGACGGCGCCGGGCTGGTGCGCGATCTGACGGTCAACGCCGGGGTCAGCCTCGCCGGCAAACGCATTCTGCTGCTCGGCGCCGGTGGCGCGGTGCGCGGTGCGCTGGAGCCGTTGCTGGCGGAGAAACCAGGCTCGGTGATCATCGCCAATCGCACGGTGGACAAGGCCGAGCTACTGGCCGAACTGTTCTGTGATCTGGGGCCGGTGTCGGCCAGTGGTTACGACTGGTTGCGCGAGCCGGTGGATGTGATCATCAACGCCACGTCCGCCAGCCTCACCGGCGATGTACCGCCGATTGCCCCAAGCCTGATCGAGCCCGGCAAGACACTGTGCTACGACATGATGTACGGCAAGGAACCGACCGCGTTCTGCCGCTGGGCAAGCGAGCATGGCGCGGGCGTGGTGATGGACGGGTTGGGCATGTTGGCCGAACAGGCTGCCGAAGCCTTTTTCCTGTGGCGCGGCGTACGTCCGGACACTGCGCCGGTCCTGGCGGAATTGCGTCGGCAGTTGGCGCAGTAAACCCTGTAGGAGCGAGCCTGCTCGCGATGACGTCGCCAGATCCAGCATCAATCTGACAGACAGGCCGCCATCGCGAGCAAGCTCGCTCCCACAACGGGTTCTTCTTCAATCTTCAAAGCGGATCGGGCATTTCTCCGGCCCTTCGAGTTTGCGCAACTCCTCCACCACCTGCGGTCGCGCCTGACGCAAGGTCAGGCTGCGATCCTGGCGCAGCAGGCGCCGGGCTTCCTGATGGAGCATTTCCACGCCGGAATAGTCGATGAAGTTGATCTGTTGCGCCTCGATCACCACCCGCGCGCCGTGCATCCGTTGCAGGCGCACTTGCAGGTAGTGGCTGGCGCCGAAAAAGATCGAGCCGCCGACCCGCAGTACATCATCTTCGCCATCACGCCAGTGTTGTACTCTCGGCTGCGAGGTGCGCTTGAGGTAGAAAAACAGCGAGGCGAGCACGCCGGCATAGATTGCCGTCTGCAATTCCAGCAGCAACGTGGCAATGCAGGTCAGGCCCATCACCACGAATTCCGCCCGGCTGACCCGCAGCAGTGCACGAATGCCGCGATGATCCACCAGTCCCCAGGCGATCAGCAGAATGCTGCCGGCCATGGCCGGGATCGGAATATGCGCGATCAGCCCCGCACCGAATATCGCGAACAGTGCCACCCACAACGCCGAAAACACCCCGGCCAGTGGCGAACACGCCCCGGCTTCATAGCTCAGCCCGGAACGGGTGAACGAGCCGGCGGACAACGATCCCGAAAAGAACGCCCCGACAATGTTCGAAAGCCCTTGCGCGCGGACTTCCTGATTGGCATCGAGCAGCTGTTGCGAGCGCGCGGAAATCGAACGGGCAATCGACAGGCTGGTGACCAGCCCGAGCATGCCCACCGCCACGGCGCTGGGCAGCAGGCGCAGGATCAGATCCATATCCAGCGGCAGTCCACTGAACGGCGGCAAGCGCCCGACAAACGCGCTGACCAACTGAACGTGGCCGAACATCGCCGGCCACAGCCACACCACCAGACTGCCGAGCACCAAGGTCATCAACAGCGTCGGCCAGCGTGGCAGCCATTGTTTGAGCAGCGCACCGACCACCACCGTGGCGACACCGAGGACCAGCGACGGTTTATCCACAGCCCCGAGATGGCGCAGCAGATCCATCAGGCTGGCCAGCGCCGTGGCCTTGGCCGGCAGATCCAGTCCCAGCAGGTTCGGCAATTGACCGATGGCAATCACCACCGCAGCGCCGAGGGTGAAACCCAGCACCACGGAATGTGAGACGAAATTCACCAGCGCGCCGAAGCGCAGCAGCCCAAGCAAATACTGGAAAATCCCGGCGAGGAAGGTCAGCAACAGAATCAGGGTGATGTAGTCCTGTGACGCAGGCACCGCCAGTGGGCTGACACTGGCGAACAGCACAATCGAAATGGCCGCTGTCGGGCCGCAGATCAAGTGCCACGACGAGCCCCACAGGCAGGCGATCAATACCGGAACGATGGCGGCGTAGAGCCCGTATTCCGGTGGGAGACCGGCGATCAGCGCGTAGGCAATCGACTGGGGTAAAGCGAGAATCGCACCGCTGAGTCCGACGACCAGGTCCCGCCCGACGCTGGCGCGGGTCTGCCGGGGCAGCCAGGTCAGGAAGGGGAAAAGTGAGCGACGGCTGGGGAGGGCCATGGATCCTCTCGGTTTGCGGGAATGGTGCAAGGGTAACAGGGTAGTTTCGGATGTCGTTGTGTGTCAGTTGAATCCTTCCCTCACCCTAACCCTCCCGAAACGTCGGACCGCCCGGAGGGAGAGGGGACTGACCGAGGTGTTAGGTTTGAATACATCGACCTGCAAGTCCTGAGTCGAACTCAAATTCTGAAGCCAACGAAAATCGGCTCCCTTTCCCCCTCGCCCCCTTGGGGGAGAGGGTTGGGGTGAGGGGGCAAAAATCTCAAGCCAGGCACAATTCCAGCAACCGCACGATCAAAGCTTCGCTTTAACCGCCGCCAACGCATCTTTGCCATCCACCGTCTTCACGCCATCAAGCCACTTATCCAACACCGCCGGATTCGCCTTGATCCAGGCCTTCGCCGCCTCCGCATTGCTGACTTTCTTGTTCACCACCTCGGCCATGATGCTGTTCTCCATCTCTTGAGTGAACGAAAGATTGGTCAGCAATTTACCCACATTCGGACAGGCCTCGGCGTAGCCCTTGCGGGTCAGGGTGTAGACGCTGCCGGTGTCGCCAAAGTACTTCTCGCCGCCCTTGAGGTAGTGCATTTTCAGCTGCACGTTCATCGGGTGCGGGGTCCAGCCGAGGAAGGTGACGAATTTCTGTTTCTTCACCGCCCGCGAGACTTCAGCCAGCATCGCCTGTTCGCTGGACTCGATCAGCTTCCACTGGCCCAGGTCGAAGTCGTTTTTCTTGATGATCTCTTGCAGCGAGATGTTCGCTGGCGCGCCGGAGCCGATGCCGTAAATCTTCTTCTCGAATTTATCGGCGTACTTATTCAGGTCGGCAAAGTTATGCACACCCGCGTCCCACACGTAATCCGGCACGGCCAGGGTGAATTCGGTGCCGTCGAGGTTCTTCGCCAGTTGGGTGACATCACCCGTGGCGACGAACTTGTCGTAGAAACCCTGCTGCGCCGGCATCCAGTTGCCGAGGAACACGTCGACCTGGCCATCCTTCAAGCCGCCGAAGGTGATCGGCACCGCGAGGGTGTCGACCTTGGCCTTGTAGCCCATGCCATCCAGCAGAAACCCGGTGATGGCATTGGTCGCGGCGATGTCGCTCCAGCCGGGGTCGGCCATTTTCACCGTGTCGCAGCTCTCGGCGAACGCGGATGCGCTGCCCAGTGCCAGCAGGCTGACCGTCAGGACTGTGGATAACTTGACCATGGACTTCCCCTTAACGTTATTGGTTTTGGCAGGGTTGTGGATAACGGGCCTTGCGCTCCAGGTCATCGAGGTCGATGTGGTTGCGCATGTATTGCTGACTGGCGTCTACCAGCGGCTGGTGATCCCAGCTCTTCAGCTTGCCGATCGTCAGCGCCTCGGCGACGAAACGCCGACGACGCTGGCTTTCGAGGACTTCGCGGTGGATTGCCGGGATGTCCCACCTGGCCCGTGCTTCGGCGAGAAAATCGTCGAACAGCCGGCGATGTTGCGGTGATTGGCTGAGTTCTTCCTGCTCGCGTGGATCGTTATCCACATCGAAGAGTAGGCAAGGGTCGGATTCGCTGTAGATAAATTTGTAGGCGCCACGACGGATCATCATCAGCGGGCTGACGGTGCCCTCGGCCATGTATTCGCCGAACACCTCGTCGTGACCGCCCTGCCTTTGCAGGTGCGGAACCAGCGAACGGCCGTCCAGCGGCAGGTCAGGCTCCAGGCTGCCGCCGGCCAGCTCGACGAAGGTCGGCAACAGATCGGCGGTGGACACCGCGGCGCTGACACGGCCTGATTGGAACTGGCCAGGTGCACTTATCAACAGGGGCACCCGCGCAGCCATCTCGAACCAGTGCATTTTGTACCAGAGGCCGCGTTCGCCGAGCATGTCCCCATGGTCACCGGAGAACACAACGACGGTGTCGTCCGCCAGCCCACAGTCCTCGAGGGTTTGCAGAAGTTTGCCGACATTGGCGTCGATATAGCTGCATGCACCGAAGTACGCCCGACGGGCGTCGCGGATTTTATCCACAGGCAGCGGCTTGTCCCACAGATCATAAACCTTGAGCAAACGCTGGGAGTGCGGATCGAGTGAACGCTGATCCGGCGTCGTCGGAAGCGGGATATCCGCATCGTCGTACAAATCCCAGAACGCCTTGGGAATCGTGTACGGGTCGTGGGGGTGAGTCATCGACACGGTCAGGCAAAACGGCTGATCGCCATCCTCGCGGATATGGTCGAACAGGTATTGCTGAGCCTTGAACACCACCTCTTCGTCGAAGTCGAGCTGGTTGGTGCGTACGCACGGGCCGGCCTGCAACACCGACGACATGTTGTGATACCAGCTCGGCCGCACATCAGGCTCGTCCCAGTTCACCGCCCAGCCGTAGTCGGCCGGATAGATGTCGCTGGTCAGGCGCTCTTCGTAACCGTGCAGTTGATCGGGGCCGCAGAAATGCATCTTGCCCGACAGCGCGGTGCGATAGCCGAGGCGGCGCAGGTAATGGGCGTAGGTGGGAATGTCGGCGGGGAAATCGGCGGCGTTGTCGTAGGCGCCGATCTTGCTCGGCAACTGGCCGCTGACCAGGGTGAAACGCGACGGTGCGCACAGCGGGCTGTTGCAGTAAGCGGCATCGAATACCACGCCTTGTTCGGCGAGGCGGCTGAGATTCGGCAGTTTGATCGGCGACGGGCCGTAGAACGGCAACATTGGCGCGGCCATTTGATCGGCCATGATGAAAAGAATGTTCTTGCGCTTCATGTGATCGCGGCATTCCATAGTGAATATTTATGCGACATTGCTGCGATCGAGCATGGATTCCACGCAATATCCGGTAAAGCCCGCGCCGGACAATGACTAGGATAAGCACAGCTTATGTATGAAGCCCTCGGTGATCTGTCGCTGGACCTGCTGCGCGCCTTCGAGGCGGCGGCCCGTCATCGCAGTTTTACCGCTGCGGCGGTGGAGCTCGGCACGACGCAACCGGCCATCAGCCAACAAATCAAACGGCTGGAAAAACAGCTCGGCACGCGGCTGTTCGATCGCATCTACCGGGGCATCGAACTGACCGAGGTTGGCTCGATCCTGTTCGAGCAAGTTACCCTCGGGTTGCAGAACATCGATGCAGGATTGAGCGCGATCAGCACACAGCAGCAACATGAAGTGCTGCAGGTTGCCACCGATTTCGCCTTTGCCGCCTATTGGCTGATGCCGCGCTTGCACCGTTTCCATGAGGCTTATCCACAGGTGGACGTGAGCCTGGTTACCAGCGAGCGCAATCACAACATGTTGCGCCCGGATATCGACGTTGCCGTACTGTTCGGCGACGGTCGCTTCAAACAGGGCGAAAGTCACTGGTTGTTCAGTGAAGAAGTGTTTCCGGTGTGCAGCCCGCAATTGCTCAAGGATCGCCCCCTGCCCTTGCCGGCCCAGGCATTGATGGAGTTTCCGCTGCTGCACCTGCGCGGAGAAAACAGCAGTAACTGGTTCGACTGGAGCGGTCTGTTCCGCGCGCTGAACATCAGCGTGCCGCCAGCGCCGGGCCAACTGCGCTTCGACAATTACACCCTGCTGATTCAAGCGGCGATTGGCGGTCAGGGCGTGGCAATTGGCTGGCGGCACCTTGTGGATAACTTGCTCACTCAAGGTCTATTGTGCCGGCCGATCGCCGAAACCACCCTGTCGCGTCTCGGTTATTACGTGGTGCTGCCACAGCGCAAGCGCCGGGGCGCGTTGATTCAGACGTTCGTGGACTGGCTGATGGCCGAACAGGCCAGCAGCGCCGAATCCCTGGCCGGGCTGCCGCTGCCGTCAATTGCGGTATAACGATCAGGAGGCGGCAACAAAATCCACGTGTTGATGGATATGCAGATTCAGTCGCAGCTCATCGGCAATCCCCACCGCCACCCGGTTCAGGCGTTCCAGCGGTTCAGCCAGTCCCGGTTCCAGCGTGCGGCCGACCTGACTGAAATGCTCGATCGTCAGTCCGGCGACGCTGCGCGGTGCGTTCACCAGCGTCCAGTGCAACGGGCTGCTTTGCAGGGCTTCGCGCACTTCCAGAGCGGCGTGGCGTTGCAGCGGTTCGGCGTTTTCCGGATCATCCAGTGCTTCGAATTCGCCGATGACAAACAGCCGCGAGACGTTTGCCGCCTGTAGCCCATCGATAAGCGCATCCACCGCCAGCACCTGTTCCACCGGCCCCAGCACCACGGATTTTTCGACATGATCGCTGCTCAGCGGCAAGCCCGGCGCATTGAGCAGGCAGATCACTGCCGAGCTGCCGGCGACACTCTGGTTGACCCGCTCGGCATCGAGCAGATCGCCGCTTTTGGTGCGCAGCCCCGGCCGTGGTGCGAGCGCCGTCAAATCGTCGAGGATGGCGATGACTTCATGCTGGCGACGCAGCAGTTCAGCCATCAACGCGCTGCCCAGGCTACTCATGGCACCATAGAGCACCACTTTCACCGCCGGGGTTTCGGCATTTTTCATGGCTGAGGTTCCTTTTGTTTTCCCTTGTATGGCGTGTGACATACGGGCAACGCCGAGGGTTCGAACCGATTCAGAGGGTTTGCGATGCAGACGATCAAGGGTTATCACGCCCACGTTTATTACGACGCCAGCACGATCGAACAGGCGCGGGCACTGTGTGAGCAGGCCGCGCAATTATTTCCATTGAAGATGGGCCGCGTGCATGAACGCCCGGTCGGCCCGCACCCGGATTGGAGCTGCCAGCTGGCCTTCGGCCCGGAGCTGATCGGCGATGTGCTGCCGTGGCTGGCGCTCAATCGCAAGGGATTGGTGGTGTTCCTGCACCCGGACACCGGCGATGACTTGCTCGACCACACCGACCATGCAATCTGGATGGGCGCGATGCGGCCGCTGGATCTGTCTGTTTTTTAATCAGATGGTTTCTTCGGGTTCGCCAGGTAAATGCTCGTCCAGGTGCAGCCATGGCAACTGGCTGTCGGTCCAGATATGCCGCTCGGCGGCGGCCTGCTCCGGATGATCCAGTGTGGCGATCGTCAGGTCGATGCTCTCGGGGCTGAGCAACGTTACCAGCGCCAGTTGTGCGCCGCAGTTCGGGCAGAAGAACCGTGCGCAGCTGTCTGAAGAGTCGTAGCGCAAAGGTGTTCCGGCCAGCCACTGGAAGTTCGCTGCCGGCAGCGTGATCCAGGTGGTGACGATGCCACCGCTGACTTTTCGGCAAATCGAACAATGACAGTGGGCGATGTCGTGCAATGCTCCGCTGAACTGATAGCGGATATGTCCGCAGTGGCAACCACCGCCGTGCAAATCAGTCATCGCCCTGCCCTCCGCTTCCCGTGTTCATTGACTCTAGCCCGCATCCGACGGCCGGTTGGCCGTTCGCCCAAAGCTTTCTTGCGCGAAAGGTAGCTGAAAGGTTCCCCGATTAGGATCGCCCCCACTGCCGGCAACAGACCGGTTGGCCAACGCGTGTGATTGCTCGCACGACAGGCCCAATTAACAACAACAATGGTGATTCTGATGTCCTCTGCAACCCGCCTCCTCCCACGCCTTTTTTCTGACACTCCGCTCGTACGCCTTGTGCTTCCCGTTCTGCGCTGATCCAACCCGATCCGCTCACTTACCTAGCCGCGCTACGCCTGGAGTATTCCCATGCTGACTTTCCTTGGCTTCGCCATGGTCATCACGTTCATGTTCCTGATCATGACCAAGCGCCTGTCTGCGCTGATCGCTCTGATCATCATCCCGATCCTGTTCGCCCTGTTCGGTGGCTTTGCTCCGAAGATCGGCCCGATGATGCTCGAAGGTATTACCAAGCTCGCGCCGACCGGCGTGATGCTGATGTTCGCGATTCTGTATTTCGCCCTGATGATCGACTCCGGCCTGTTCGACCCGGCCGTGCGCAAGATCCTCAAACTGGTCAAGGGCGACCCGCTGAAAGTTTCGGTCGGCACCGCCGTACTGGCGCTCGTCGTTTCCCTCGATGGTGACGGCGCGACCACTTACATGATCTGCGTGGCCGCCATGCTGCCGCTGTACAGCCGCATCGGCATGAGCCCGCGGATCATGGCCGGTCTGATCATCCTCGCCGGTGGCGTGATGAACATGACCCCATGGGGTGGCCCGACCGCCCGTGCCGCCAGTGCGCTGCATGTGGACCCGTCGGACATCTTCGTACCGATGATCCCGGCGATGGCTGCCGGTGTGGTGGCGATCCTGATCATTGCCTACTTCTACGGCAAACGTGAGCGTGCGCGTCTGGGTGAGCTGCACCTGATCGGCGACGAAATCGATCACAGCGAAATCAGCGTCTCGCAATTCCCGGATGCCCGCCGTCCGAAACTGATCTGGTTCAACGGCCTGCTGACCCTGGCGCTGATGTGCACGTTGATTGCCGGCCTGTTGCCGCTGCCGGTGCTGTTCATGGTGGCGTTCAGTATTGCCATGATCGTCAACTACCCTTGCCTGCAAATGCAGAAGGATCGCGTCGCCGCCCACGCCGGCAGCGTGCTGTCGGTGGTCAGTCTGATCTTCGCGGCGGGCATTTTCACCGGTATCCTGTCGGGCACCGGCATGGTCGATGCGATGTCGAAAAGCCTGCTGGCGGTGATCCCTGATTTCCTCGGCCCGTACCTGGCGGTGATCACGGCGCTGGTGAGCATGCCGTTCACGTTCTTCATGTCGAACGATGCGTTCTACTACGGTGTGTTGCCGGTGTTGTCCGAAGCGGCCAGCCATTACGGCATCACCGCGGTGGAAATGGCCCGTGCCTCGATCGTCGGTCAGCCGGTTCACCTGCTGAGCCCACTGGTGCCGTCGACATACCTGCTGGTGGCACTGGCGGGGATCGAGTTCGGCGATCACCAGCGTTTCACCCTGAAGTGGGCAGTGCTGGTCTGCCTGTGCATACTGGTCGCCGCCCTGTTGTTGGGGACTTTCCCGCTGTTCAGCACGTTGTAACGGCACCAAACTCACCCGGACGCCAGCTGATTGCTGGCGTCCTGGTTTAACACTCGCTCAAAGGAATACACATGGAATGGCTGACCAACCCTGAGATCTGGGTTGCCTTCTTCACCCTGACCGCCCTGGAAATCGTTCTGGGCATCGATAACATCATCATGATTTCGATCCTGGTCAGCCGCATGCCCAAACACATGCAGCAGCGCACCCGGATCTTCGGTCTTGGCCTGGCCATGATCACGCGGATCCTGTTGCTGCTGTCGATCACCTGGGTCATGCGCCTCACCGCCGACCTGTTCGAAGTGTTCGGCCAGGGCATTTCCGGTCGCGACCTGATCCTGTTCTTCGGTGGCCTGTTCCTGCTGTGGAAAAGCTCCCAGGAGATGTACCACGCACTGGAAGGTGAAGATGAAAGCGACGACGAGCCTTCGGGCAAGGGCGGCAACTTCCTCTACACCATCATCCAGATCGCAATCATCGACATCGTGTTCTCGCTGGACTCGGTGATCACCGCCGTCGGCATGGTGTCCCACGTTCCGGTCATGGTCGCGGCGATCATCGTGGCCGTGCTGGTGATGATGCTGGCCTCGGGCAAGATCAGCGAATTCATCGACAAGCACCCGTCGCTGAAAATGCTCGCGCTGTCGTTCCTGCTGGTGGTCGGCACCGTGCTGATTGCCGAATCGTTCGACGTGCACGTACCGAAAGGCTACGTCTACTTCGCCATGGCGTTCTCGCTGGCGGTCGAAGCGATCAACATCAAGATGCGCACCGCCATCGCGAAAAAACGCAAACAGCAGAATCCGGTGAAGCTGCGCAAGGATATTCCGGGTCAGTAACCCGAACGCAGCGCTGATGATCAAAGGGTCTTCGGGCCCTTTTTTCATGGCCGCATGAACCTGTTTTCATGACACTTTTGTTTCAATCCCCGCTTTAGCTGTGCAATGCTGGCGCCCAGACCGTTAGCCAACTACAGCTTAAGTATCAGAACGTAGAAATTGCGCGGTACCGTCAACTTGCCCCTCTGGGGCGCTGCCATTACAGGGGGTCTGCATGCTCACCCTGCTCAATTTGCTGTCTGCCGTGGCCCTGCTGATCTGGGGCACGCATATCGTTCGAACCGGCATCCTGCGGGTATACGGCACCAATCTGCGCCACGTGATCGGCCAGAACATGTCCAAACGCTGGCTCGCCTTCATCGCCGGCATTCTCGTGACCGCGATGGTGCAGAGCAGCAACGCCACCGCCATGCTCGTGACGTCGTTTGTCGGTCAGGGCCTGATGGCGTTGACCCCGGCCCTGGCGACCATGCTCGGTGCCGACGTTGGTACGGCACTGATGGCGCGAGTGCTGACGTTCGACCTGTCGTGGCTGTCGCCGCTGCTGATTTTTATCGGGGTGATTTTTTTTCTGTCGCGCAAACAGACGCGGCTCGGGCAGATGGGCCGCGTGTCCATTGGGCTGGGGCTGATCATTCTGGCGCTGCAATTGATCGTCGAGGCCGCTGCGCCGATCACCCATGCCCAAGGGGTGAAGGTGATTTTCGCCTCGTTGACCGGCGATATCCTGCTCGACGCCTTGGTCGGCGCGCTGTTCGCGATGATTTCCTACTCCAGCCTGGCGGCCGTGCTGCTGACCGCTACCCTCGCCGGCGCTGCGGTGATCAGCCTGCCGGTGGCGATCGGTCTGGTGATCGGCGCCAACATCGGCAGCGGCGTGCTGGCGTTCATGAGCACCAGCATGCAGAACGCCGCCGGCCGGCAGGTGGCGCTGGGCAGCCTGCTGTACAAGCTGATCGGGCTGCTGCTGATCATTCCGGTGCTCGACCCGCTGGTGCACTGGATCGACAGCCTGGATTTCAGCCCGCAGGAAATGGTCATCGGTTTCCACCTGCTCTACAACACCGCGCGCTGCCTGATCCTGCTGCCGAGCGTCGGGCCGATGGCGCGGCTGTGCGCCTGGCTGCTGCCGGAGCGGCCGGAGGTCAACGGCACCGCCAAGCCCCGCCACCTTGATCCCACCGCGCTGGTCACGCCGAGCCTGGCACTGGCCAACGCCGCCCGGGAAACCCTGCGCATGGGCGACCTGATCGACAACATGCTCGACGCGACCCTCGACGTGCTGCGCGGCAAGCAGACCGCCGTCACCCAGGAAATGCGCAAGCTGACCGATGACGTCGAAGCGCTGTACAGCGCGATCAAGCTGTACCTGGCGCAAATGCCCCGCGAAGATCTTGGCGAACAGGACAGTCGGCGCTGGGCGGAGATCATCGAGCTGGCGATCAACCTCAAACTGGCCAGCGACCTGATCGAACGCATGCTGCGCAAAGTGCAGCAGCAGAAGACTTCGCAACGCCGGTCGTTTTCCGAAGACGGACTGGAAGAACTGGCCGGCCTGCAACAGCAATTGATCGCGAATCTGCGGCTGGGGCTTTCGGTGTTCCTCAGCGGCGACAAGGAAAGCGCCCGCCAGTTGCTGCGCGAGAAACGTCGCTTTCGCGCCCAGGAACGGCGTCTGGCCCACGCCCATGTCAGCCGATTGCAACGCAAGATCGTGCAGAGTATCGAGACCAGTTCGTTGCACCTGGAGCTGATTGCTGACATGAAACGTTTGAACTCGCTGTTCTGCAGCAGCGCCTATGTGGTGCTGGAAACTTCCGATACCGGCGCGCTGGCGGCGGACGATATGGCGGACATCACGCATTCGCCTTGAACGTCTGGGGTTGTGGTCAGTCAGTAACTCAAGGTTTGGCCTCGCGGCCGGACTGACGACACGGATCTCCAATTCAGCCGTATGGAAGCTCGTTATGCGTTGCCTGTTGTTCGCTTGTCTGCTGCTCGGTTCCCTGCCCGCCTTCGCCCTGGATCGTTTTCAGGTCGAAGGCTATGCGCTGCCCAACGGTTTGCAATTGCTGCTCAAGCCCGGCACCGAGCGTGGGCACGTGGCGATCCGGCTGGTGATCGGCGTCGGTCTCGACGATTTCGACTGCAATGAAAAGGAGCTGCCGCACCTGCTCGAACACTTGCTGTTCAGCGGCATCGACGCCACCGGTGAAGGTGGTCTCGAAGAGCGCATGCAGGCACTCGGCGGCGACTGGAACGCTTTCACCAGCAACGCCGACACCACGTTCGTCATCGAAGCCCCGGCGAAAAACCAGCGCAAGGTACTCGACCTGTTGCTGGACCTGCTGACCCAGACCCGCTTCGACGACAACGCGATCAACGCCGCCAAACGCGTGGTCGAGCGCGAGGACGGCGGTCACTACACCCGCCTGCAACGCTTCCTCGACCGGCAGGACCTGGGCCACACCGCGAGCAACCAACTGGCGGTCGAACTGGGCCTGAAATGTCCGCAGCGGGCTGAAGTCGATGGCCTGACCCGCGAACAGCTGGAGAAGGTGCGCAAGGCCTGGTACGCGCCGAACAACATGACCCTGATCGTCGTCGGTGACCTCGACAAACTGCTGCCGGCCTATCTGGAACGGGCGTGGGGCGCGCTGGAAGCGGTCGAGCCGAGCGAACACCGCCCGTTGCCGGACATCCGCGCCAGCGCCGCTCACGAACGCACGATCACTCGCGGTTTCATCGGCAACAGCGCCAAGCTGCACTGGCTGGTGCCGGAGCCGGTGCTGGACGATCAGTACGACGAAACCTTCGACCTGCTCAAGGAATACCTGGAGTGGGCGCTGTACCGCCAGTTGCGCCTGAACCACGGTTTGTCCTACGGGCCATGGGCCGAACGCGAAGTGTTCGGCGGCGTCGGTTTCATGAGCCTCAACGCCGACCTGGATCGCGGCGATATCGCCGAAGCCGAGCAGGTGCTGAAAGACCTCAAGGCCGACCTGCTGAAAAACGGCCTCGACGCCGACACCTTCAATCGCTTGAAACAAGCCGACATCGCCCACCAGGCCTGGGCCGTGCAAGGCACCAGCGCCATGGCCGACTATTACTGGAGCGCGCTGGGGGACTACGAGGATGGCCGCTTTGCCGATCCTGCGCGGGAGCTGCAAGGCGTGACGCTGGAGGCGGCGAACAAGGCCATGCGCGAGTTGCTGCTGCAACCGGGTTATCTGCGGATCGAGAAACCGCTGCTCAGCGACGATCAGGTGTTGTGGCTGCTCGCGGGCGGATTGGGCGTGCTGGTGCTGATTCTGCTCGGCTGGCGCCTGCATCGGCGCAAGTCCGTGCATCCGGAATGACCGGCAGCCTCGCCACACGGCCCGGCGGGCGGTACTCTGTCGGGGTTTTTTCCTCGACTCTCGTGAACCGCCCAAATGTCTAAACTGACCCTCCTGATCCAGCGCATTCTCGAACTGATGAAGCGCTACCCCGGGGTCATTGCGCTCGGCGGTTTCATCTCCGGGGTCGGCAGCTTCATTCTGGTCGACCGGCAACAGGGGCTGGCGAGCTGGATCACCACGATCATGCTGCTGAGCTGGATCTGGCTGATGCTGGAAAACAGCCTGACCAAACTGTTCACGCGGATCTTCAAACGGGAAATCCCCCAGCCGCTGCTGCGTTACGCGACGCAGATGATTCACCAGGAAAGCCTGTTTTTCGTCCTGCCGTTCTTCTTCATCACCACCACCTGGAACAGTGGCCAGCTGTTTTTCACCGGGCTGTTGTGCATCGCGGCGCTGATCTCGATCGTCGACCCGCTCTACTACAAGTGGCTGGCGCCACGGCGCTGGGCGTTCCTCGCGCTGCACACTCTGACCCTGTTCGCCGCCCTGCTCACGGCGCTGCCGGTGATCATGCACCTGACCACTTCGCAGAGCTTCAAATGGGCGCTGGGGATTGCGGTGGTGTTGTCGTTCCCGAGCCTGGCGTCGATCTTCCCGATCCGCACCGTGCGCAATGCCCTGGCGATCCTGTGCATTACGGTCGGCATCGGTGGTGTGGGCTGGGTCCTGCGTTCGTGGGTGCCGCCGGCGACGCTGTGGATGACCGACGTGGCGATCAGCACTCAGGTGCAGGACCGGGTGCCGGGGGCCAGCCTCAAGGAAGTCAGCGCCGAACAGATCCGTGGCGGCGGCCTCTACGCCTACACCGCGATTAACGCGCCGCGCGGGCTCGACGAGCGGATTTATCACGTCTGGCAGTTCAACGGCAAAGAGGTCGACCGCATCGCCCTCGACATCCACGGGGGGCGCAAGGAAGGCTACCGGGCCTGGACCCACAAGCAGAACTTCCCCGGCAACCCGGCAGGCAAGTGGCAGGTGCGGGTGTTGACCGAAGACGGTCAGGTGATTGGCGTGCTGCGCTTCGAGGTCACGGACAGCACACCGACCAAAGAAAAGTAACCGGGTTCGTGCTATTACGTAGGTTCGTCTCAAAAGCCGAACAAGCACGGAGCTTATGACCAGCAGCCCAACGACCGGCAGTGCCCGCCTGGACACCTCGATCACCCCTGCCCGCCTGCGGGTCACCGGGGACTGGACGCTTGCCCATTACGCCGACCTCAAGCAACTGAGCGAAACGCTCCACGGCCAGTACGACGCCAACACGCCCATCGATCTCAACGGCCTCGGCGCCCTCGACACCGCCGGTGCGTCGCTGCTGGTGGAGCTGCTCGGCTCGGAGCGGCTGGGCAAGTCCGCCGAACACCCCGACTGCACGATTTCCAGCGCCGACCGCGCCCTGCTGCAGACCGTGTATCGCTCGCTGACCGATTTCTGCGTGCCGATCAAGGAACCGGAAATCAGCGTCAGCGTGCAACTGCTGACGCGCATCGGTCGGGCCGTCGACACGGTCTGGCGAGACACCCTGCAATTGCTCGGCTTCGTCGGCCTGATTCTCGAAACCATCGCCCGCAGCCTGTTCCGGCCCAAGCGCTGGCGGATCACGCCGATGATCGCCCACATCGAACAGACCGGCCTCGACGCTGCGCCCATCGTCGCGTTGCTGACCTTTCTGGTGGGCGCGGTGGTGGCGTTCCTCGGGGCGACGGTGCTGGCCAGTTTCGGTGCCAGCGTATTCACCGTGGATCTGGTGGGCTTCGCCTTCCTGCGCGAGTTCGGCGTGTTGCTCACAGCGATCCTGATGGCCGGCCGCACGGCCAGTGCCTTCACCGCGCAGATCGGCTCGATGAAGGCCAACGAGGAAATCGACGCGATTCGCACGCTTGGCCTCGACCCCATGGAATTACTGGTGGTACCACGGGTGCTGGCGCTGCTGGTGGCGCTGCCGATGCTGACCTTTCTGGCGATGATCTGCGGGATCGTCGGCGGCGCGGTGGTCTGCGCGGTGTCGCTGGATATCTCGCCGGCGATGTTCCTGTCGCTGCTGCAAAGCGACATAGGGATTCAACATTTCCTGGTGGGCCTGGTCAAAGCCCCGATCTTTGCATTCCTGATCGCCGCCATCGGCTGTCTCGAAGGCTTCAAGGTCAGCGGCAGCGCCGAATCGGTCGGCGCCCACACCACCTCCAGCGTGGTGCAATCGATTTTCGTGGTGATCGTGCTTGATGCGGTCGCCGCGCTGTTCTTCATGGAGATGGGCTGGTGAGTCGTCTACCCCGCGCGCCCTCCGAGGCGGTGATCGAAGTTCGTGGCCTGTGCAATCGCTTCGGCCGCCAGAGCGTGCACGAGAACCTCGACCTCGATTTGTACAAGGGCGAAATCCTGGCCGTGGTCGGCGGTTCCGGCAGCGGCAAATCGGTGTTGCTGCGCAGCATCGTCGGCTTGCGCCAGCCCAGCGAAGGCATGGTCAAGGTGTTCGGCCAGAACCTGCCGAGCCTGCCGGAGCATGAGCGTTCGCTGATCGAGCGGCGCTTTGGTGTGTTGTTCCAGAAAGGCGCGCTGTTTTCGTCGCTGACCGTCACCGAGAACGTCGCCCTGCCCCTGATCGAACACGCCGGGCTCAGCCGCGACGACGCCGAGCATCTGGCGGCGGTGAAGCTGGCGCTGGCCGGTCTTCCGCTGTCGGCGGCGGACAAGTACCCCGCCTCGCTGTCCGGCGGCATGATCAAGCGCGCGGCGCTGGCCCGAGCGCTGGCGCTGGACCCGGACATCCTGTTTCTCGACGAACCCACCGCCGGCCTCGATCCGATTGGCGCCGCGCAGTTCGACCAATTGATCCTGACCCTGCGCGATGCCCTGGGCCTGAGCGTATTTCTGGTGACCCACGACCTCGACACGCTCTACACCATCACCGACCGCGTCGCGGTATTGGCGCAGAAGAAGGTGCTGGTGGCCGGTCCCATCGACGTGGTCTCGGAAACCGACGACGCGTGGATTCACGAATACTTCCACGGCCCTCGCGGCCGCTCGGCGCTGGACGCCGCCAAACAGCTCAACGAGGTCTGACATGGAAACCCGAGCCCATCATGTGTTGATCGGCCTGTTCACGGTGATTGTGGTGGCAGGCGCCCTGCTCTTCGGTCTGTGGCTGGCCAAGTCCAGTGTCGACACCGAGTTCAAGGATTACGAAGTCGTGTTCAACGAGGCGGTCAGCGGCCTGTCCCGGGGCAGCCCGGTGCAGTACAGCGGGATCAAGGTCGGCGACGTGGTCAGCCTGCGCCTCGACCCGCAGGACCCACGTCGGGTGCTGGCACGCATTCGTCTGGCCGGCGACACGCCGGTCAAGGAAGACACCGAAGCCAAACTGGCTCTGGCCGGGATCACCGGCACCTCGATCATCCAGCTCAGCGGAGGCACGCCGCAAAGTCCGAAACTCAAGGGCCATGACGGCAACCTGCCGACCATCGTCGCATCGCCCTCGCCCATCTCGCGGCTGCTCAGCGACAGCAACGATTTGATGAGCGGGGTCACGACGTTGCTCAGTAATGCCAATCAGATGTTCTCTGCCGACAACATCGAGCGCGTGAGCAAGACCCTCGAGCATCTGGAGCAGACCACCGGTTCGATCAACGATCAGCGCGGCGACCTGCGTCAGGCCATGCAGCAACTGGCGACGGTCGGCAAACAGGCCGGCAACATGCTCGAACAGACGTCCGCGCTGATGCGCAACGCCAACGGCCTGCTCAACGATCAGGGCAAACAGGCGCTCGGCAGTGCCGAACAGGCGATGAAATCCCTGGAGCAAAGCAGCGTCACCATCAACGGCCTGCTCAGCAAGAATCAGAATTCCCTCGACAGCGGCATGCAGGGCCTCAACGGCCTGGCCCCGGCGATTCGCGAACTGAGGGAGACTCTGAATTCGCTGCGCGCCATTTCCCAACGCCTGGAGGCCAACCCCAGCGGTTACCTGCTGGGCAGTGACAAGAACAAGGAGTTCACGCCATGAAGCTGACTCGCCTCGCCCTCCTCGCCGGCTTCACGCTGATCAGCGCGTGCTCGATCCTGCCCAAGTCCGAACCGTCGGATGTCTATCGCCTGCCGGCGGCACAGGCACCCGCCTCGGCCGGTTCGGCGGCTGCTCAGCACTGGTCGCTGCGCCTGAACAAACTGCAGGCCAGCGAAGCGCTGAACCGGCCGAGCATTGCGGTGATTCCTCAGGGAGATGTGATCAGCAGCTACAAGGCCTCGCGCTGGAGCGATCCGGCACCGGTGCTGATGCGTAATCGGTTGCTTGATGGATTCCAGCGCGATGGCCGGGTATCGCTGTTGAGCACCGACGACAGCAACTTCCAGGCAGACCTGGAATTGGGCGGCAGCCTGCAGGCGTTTCAGACCGAGTATCAGGGCACGCAGGCCAGCGTGGTGGTGCGGGTCGATGCGTTGCTGGTGCGCGGTTATGACCAACGGATTCTCGCCAGTCGCCGCTTCGAAGAGCGTCAGCCGCTCAGTGATGTGAAGGTTCCGGCGGTGGTGGCCGGATTCGGGCAGGCCAGTGATCGTCTCACCGCGAAAGTCGTGGCGTGGGCGGTGGAGCAAGGGCAGAAAGTTGCCCCACCTGCCCGGCCTTGAGGCTTAACCGAAGAACCAGTAGCAGACGCCGATAGCGCCGAGCACACCCGCCAGCTCGGCCAGCAGCGCACAACCCACGGCATGCCGGGCGCGCTGGATGCCCACCGCGCCGAAGTACACCGCCAGCACGTAGAACGTGGTTTCGGTGCTGCCCTGAATCGTTGCGGCCACCAGCGCCGGGAAGCTGTCCACGCCCGAGGTCTTCATCGTTTCGATCAGCATCGCCCGGGCGGCGCTGCCGGAGAACGGTTTGACCATGGCGGTCGGCAGCGCATCGACGAAGCGCGTGTCCCACCCTGCCCACTCCACCAGATGGCGGATGCCGTCGAGGCCGAAGTCCAGTGCGCCCGATGCGCGCAATACGCCGATCGCGCAGAGCATCGCCACCAGATACGGCAGCAGGTTCTTGGCGACGTCGAAACCTTCCTTCGCACCTTCGACGAACGCTTCGTAGACCTTCACCTTGCGCAAGGCGCCGATCACCAGGAACAGCATGATCAGGCCGAACAGCGTCAGGTTGCCGAGGATCGACGACAGGCCCGCCAGCGCAGTGGCCGACATTGTCGCGAGCAACGCCATGAAGCCGCCGAGGATCAGCGCGCCGGGAATCAGGTAGGCCAGCACCACGGGGTCCCAAACCCGCAGGCGCTGCATGAACGCCACCGACAGGAAGCCGACGATGGTCGAGCAACTGGTGGCCAGCAGGATCGGCAGGAACACCAGCGTCGGGTCCGGCGCGCCTTGCTGGGCGCGATACATGAAGATCGTCACCGGCAGCAGGGTCAGGGACGAGGCATTCAGTACGAGGAACAGGATTTGCGCGTTGCTGGCGATGGTCGAGCTGGGGTTGAGCTCTTGCAGCGCTTTCATGGCTTTAAGGCCGATCGGCGTGGCGGCGTTGTCCAGGCCCAGGCCGTTGGCGGCGAAGTTCAGGGTGATCAGGCCCAGCGCGGGATGTCCGGCTGGAACTTCCGGCATCAGCCGCAGGAACAGTGGCCCGAGCACTTTGGCCAGCCATTCAACGATGCCAGCCTTCTCGGCGATGCGCAGGAAACCCAGCCACAGGGTCAGCGTGCCGAACAGCAGCACCATGACTTCGACCGACAGCTTGGCCATGGCAAAAATGCTTTCCACCATCGCCGCGAAGATCCCGGCATTGCCGCCGATCAGCCATTGCCCCAGCGCCGAAACGGCTGCCACGATGAAGAAGCCAAGCCACAGGCCATTAAGCATCAGTCAAATCCCCCGGAAGATGCGGCGAATGATAGCGGGGTCGCCAGAAACGACAAACCCCGGATTTCTCCGGGGTTTGTCAGGGTGCCTTGCGGGCGGGGATCAGTTGTTCGAAACGTCACCGGCCGGCAGTTTTTCCTTGCTGCGCCAGTGCGGCAGCGAGTTCCAGTAGCGCTGGCCCTTGGCGTCGTCGTACATGCCTTCCCAGCGGGCGATGACCAGTACGGCGAGGGCGTTGCCGATCACGTTCAGGGCGGTACGCGCCATGTCCATCACACGGTCGACACCGGCGATGAAGGCCAGGCCTTCCAGCGGAATACCCACGCTGCCCAGGGTGGCCAGCAGCACCACGAAGGACACGCCCGGCACGCCGGCGATGCCTTTGGAGGTAACCATCAGGGTCAGGACCAGCAGCAGTTGCTGGCTGATCGACAGGTCGATGCCGTACAACTGGGCAATGAAGATCGCCGCGATGGACTGGTACAGGGTCGAGCCGTCGAGGTTGAACGAGTAACCGGTCGGCACTACGAAACTGCAGATGGCTTTTGGTGCGCCGTAGGCTTCCATCTTCTCGATCACCCGTGGCAGCACGGTTTCCGAGGAGGCGGTGGAGTAGGCCAGGACCAGCTCATCCTTGAAGATGCGCATCAGCTTGATCACCGAGAAACCGAACATCTTGGCGATCAGGCCCAACACCACAAAGGCGAAGAAGGCGATGGCGACGTAAACCAGGATCACCAGCTTGGCCAGCGGCAGCAGCGAGGCGAAACCGAAGTTGGCCACGGTCACCGCGATCAGGGCGAACACGCCGATTGGCGCGTAGTTCATGATCATGTGGGTGACTTTGAACATGCTTTCCGATACGCCCTGGAACATCTTCACCAGCGGCTCGCGCAGGTCCGACTGCAGGCTCGACAGACCGAGACCGAACAGCACGGAGAAGAAGATGATCGGCAGCATTTCGCCGCGAGCCATGGCCGCGAAGATGTTCGACGGGATCAGGTTGAGGATGGTCTCGATGAACGCGTGTTCATGCTGCACTTCGGCGGCGGTCGCCTGGTACTTGGAGATGTCCACAGTGCCCAGGGTGCTCATGTCGATGCCGGCACCCGGATGGAACAGGTTGGCCAGCAGCAGGCCGACGACGATGGCGATGGTGGTGACGATTTCGAAGTAGATGATGGTTTTCAGGCCGATGCGCCCGAGTTTCTTGGCGTCGCCCACGCCGGCGATGCCGACGATCAGGGAAGAGATGACGATCGGGATCACGATCATCTTGATCAGACGGATAAAGATATCGCCTGCCGGTTGCAGGACGTTGCTGATCCACCAGGCCTTTTCGGCGCTGAAATGGTTAAGCAACGCGCCGATTGCAATCCCCAATACCAGACCGATGAGGATCTGCCAGGCGAGGCTAAGCTTTGCCTTCTTCATTATCTTTACCCTTACTTGCGTTTGACTCAGGCACATGCAGGAACTGGAACGCTCATCAGCGGAAAAGTCTGTGCATCTGCCTCCGTATAAGGTGCCCCGAAGCGCGTGTTTACGGCTCTCCGGCAGGCGAAAAAAGGCGCAACTATTCCGATGCAAGGTTGCGCCGTCTAATGCCGTAAACGCCTACCCTATGCCGAATCGGCATGAGCTTTTTTTTATGAAACTGGCGTCCCAACCGGTTCGAATACGACATTTCGGCAGGCATAAGTGCCGTGAACCGGCCATTACAGCGTAGGTTGGTTATTTTTTGAACGAGTGATTTCGACGAAAAATTTAGGAAAAAGCCTACGTTCGGAAACTAAATGTCCGACTGATTCGATCGACTCTTTCTCGATATACGGTCGCCAGGAAACACCGCGAAATGCTTTCGCATGCAGTGTGAGCGATAAAAAAGTTGAGCAGAACGCTCTGGATCAACGTTTTGTCACGTTGAAAGCCCAGCGCAAGTCCGTCGAACCACTCCGGTTGGCGAACTTGCGTCGCAGCTTTTACCCTGACCCGGCCCTCATCGCAGGCACTCCCTGTACCCGTAGGTCACTCCGACCCTGCAACAGTCAGAACGTCCCGGCCCCCTGGTCATGCACCGGCCTTCCTCGGGCCGACGCAATGGAGGACAGCCTTTCGGCTGCCCTCGTGTTCAATACCAGTTCGGATCTTTCTTCAGCGTTTCCATCAGAAGGTTTTGCATGCCCTGATCGGGTTTGCCGAGGAAGCGGTAGGTGGCATGTCGCGTTGGCGACTTGTCCGCCGGCAGTCCTTCAGGCACATCCACAAGCATGGCGTAAGCGTCTTTCTTGTCGAAACTGAACGCGACGATCAAGCGATGGTTCATGCACTTGTCTGCGGATTCGCAGAGCGGACCGACCAGATACTTGTCGCCATCTTCGGTCACGGCATTCATCTGCTGGTCAGGCGTGCCAGACAGGTTCATCACCCATTCCGGCAGGCGTTCTTCCTTCTTCACCACGCCTTCCCAGGTTTCCCTGTATTGCGGGTCGGAACTCAACAGTTCGTTGACCCGCGCCTGGCCGTCATTGGCCGCGATTGCCATGGCACTACCGCCCAGGAGCAGGGCGGCTGCCAGTGTCTTTAACCCCTTCATGTTCAACCTCGACCGCGACGGCCAAAGAAGAAGGAAGCGATGAACATCACCAGGAACACGACAAACAGAATCTTGGCGATACCCGTGGCGGTGCCCGCGATACCACCGAAGCCCAGTACTGCGGCGATGATGGCAATGATCAGGAATGTGATTGCCCAGCTCAACATGGTGATTCTCCTTGCTTCTATTTAGGGATGTTGCCGGTCTCGGCGCGGGGGCGCCCAGATTCGTTGATCAGAAAACCCAGCGTTCTTCACGTGGCATGTCGCCCAGCGGTTGTGGCTGGTCGACATCCATCATGCGCATCGCGCCGTTGTCGGCCTGGCTGCTGCTGACGGCGCTGAAGTGCGTCTGCGTCGCGTGTTGCATGGAAATCAGGGGCTCAGTCTGCTGGCTCTGCTCCCAGCGCAGATATTGCTGGCAGGCGATCAGAGTGATCAGCAGCGCAAGTGCGCCAAACAGGGCCTGCTGCAGATGCAGTGGCGAAATACGCATTTGGGCGGCACGTTGGCGAGTCATCCTGGGTTCCTCACTCTTGTTCGGTGGGGGCAGTGCATTTCTGCCCGGGCTGAATGATGTATTGCAGCCCGCATGCCAGCTTTTTTGTTTAAAAAAATCTAATAAAATCAGATAGTTATAGATGCGGTAAAAGTTACTGACGACGCATCCTGCACGATGACCCTCGCAGCGTCGTGCGTAATGCACGATTATTTCGTAGGAGAAATCATTCTTTTTGAATTGAGAGCAGGGTGCGGATGTCAGAAAAGGAGGCAGGAAACCGTCCTGAAACTGTGCGATGTTTAAAAAATCAACAAAATCAGTGGATTAGCCGTGAGGGCAGGAGAGAGCTACCCTGCTATGACTGGAATCGATCAGAATCAACCATGCAACTTGCCCGATTTTTCCGGGACTAACCCAAGACATTCACTTATGGAGCGTAGGAAAAATGGAATCAGCCACTGAGCACCAAGGCCGCATTCTGCTGGTGGATGATGAATCTGCCATCCTGCGAACCTTTCGTTATTGCCTCGAAGACGAAGGTTATACCGTCGCCACCGCCAACAGCGCGGCCCAGGCTGACGCGCTGCTGCAACGTCAGGTGTTCGACCTGTGTTTCCTCGATTTGCGTCTGGGCGAAGACAACGGCCTGGATGTTTTGGCGCAGATGCGCATTCAGGCGCCGTGGATGCGGGTGGTGATCGTCACCGCCCATTCGGCCGTCGACACCGCGGTGGACGCCATTCAGGCCGGCGCTGCCGATTATCTGGTCAAACCCTGCAGCCCGGATCAATTGCGCCTCGCGACCGCCAAACAGCTTGAAGTGCGCCAGCTGTCGGCGCGTCTGGAAGCCCTCGAAGGCGAGATCCGCAAACCCAAGGATGGCCTCGATTCCCACAGCCCGGCGATGAAAGTCGTCCTGGAAACGGCGCGGCAAGTGGCGGGCACCGATGCCAACATCCTGATCCTTGGTGAGTCGGGCACAGGTAAAGGTGAGCTGGCCCGAGCCATTCACGGCTGGAGCAAGCGCGAGAAGAAATCCTGCGTCACCATCAACTGCCCGTCGCTGACCGCCGAACTGATGGAAAGCGAGCTGTTCGGTCACAGTCGCGGCGCGTTCACCGGCGCCAGTGAAAGCACGCTGGGTCGAGTCAATCAGGCCGATGGCGGTACGCTGTTTCTCGACGAGATCGGCGATTTTCCGCTGACATTGCAACCCAAGTTGCTGCGTTTCATCCAGGACAAGGAATACGAGCGGGTAGGCGATCCGGTCACCCGCCGCGCCGATGTGCGGATCCTTGCCGCCACCAACCTCAATCTCGAAGACATGGTGCGTGACGGACGTTTCCGCGAAGACCTGCTCTATCGTCTGAACGTCATCACCTTGCATTTGCCGCCGCTGCGCGAGCGGGCCGAAGACATCCTGACCCTGGCCGACCGGTTCCTCGCCCGCTTCGTCAAGGAATACGCGCGTCCGGCCCGGGGCTTCAGTGATGAGGCTCGCGAGGCGCTGCTGGGCTATCGCTGGCCGGGCAACATCCGCGAGCTGCGTAACGTGGTCGAGCGGGCCAGCATCATTTGCCCGCAGGAACGTGTGGAAATCAGCCACCTCGGCATGGCGGAGCAACCGGCCAACAACGCGCCACGGGTCGGCGCTGCGTTGAGCCTCGACGAGTTGGAGAAAGCCCACATCGGCGCGGTACTGGCGACCGCCGGAACTCTCGATCAGGCCGCCAAGACCCTGGGGATCGACGCCTCGACGCTGTATCGCAAACGCAAGCAGTACAACCTGTGAGCATTCGCCGATGAAACTGGCGATGAAGTTGCGGACTCGCTTGTTCCTGAGCATTTCCGCGCTGATCACCGTGGCCTTGCTCGGGCTGATGCTCGGGCTGGTCAGCGTGATGCAGATGGCCGGCACTCAGGAGGCGCTGATCCGCAACAACTTCGTCACCCTCGATCTGGGGCTCAAGCTGCGCCAGACCCTCGGCGATCAACTGATCATGATGCTTGCCGAAAAGCCCGACCCCGTGGCGTTCGAAGCGTCCAAACAGCATTACTTCCAGTTGCTCGACGAGGGCATCGCCCAGGAGCAGAAAGACGACGATCGCCAGTATGGATTCAGTCAGGCCAGAGCCGATTACCTGAGCTTCCTCCAGGCGTTCGACATTTCCCGCGACCCGGCTGCTGCCCTGAGCGGCGGTGGCGACTTGCGTGAGCGCTTCAACACGCTGCGCAACGGATTGATTACCGAGCACAAGCACGCACTGGACAACATCAATTCTGTCCAGCATGCCGCCCGCGACCGCGCGTTGCTGATCGCTGGCCTGTTGGGACTGGTGGGGCTGGCGGTGCTGATCATTGGCTTCGTTACCGCCCAGGGCATTGCCCGGCGGTTTGGTGCGCCGATCGAAGCGCTGGCCAAAGCGGCGGACAATATCGGCCAAGGCAATTTCGAGGTGACCCTGCCGGTGTCCTCGGCCATGGAAATCAACCTGCTGACCCGGCGCTTCGGGCTGATGGCCGAAGCCCTGCGCGAACATCAGGCGACCAATGTCGACGAATTGCTCGCCGGCCAGCAGCGCCTGCAAGCGGTGCTCGACAGCATCGATGACGGTTTGCTGATGATCGACCGTCAGGGTCGTCTGGAACACTTGAACCCGGTGGCCCAGCGACAACTGGGCTGGGACAGCGACCGTTTCGGCGAGGGCCTCGGCACGGCGCTTCAGCGACCGGAGCTGGATGCACAGCTGCAACTGGTGTTGCGCGGTGGCAACCTTGAGCGGGCGCCGGAAGATTTGAGCATTGAGGTCGATGGCGAAACGCGCCTGCTGACCTACAGCCTGACGCCGGTCAGCCATACCCAGGGGCATATCCTCGGCGCCGTGATGGTCCTGCACGACGTCACCGAGCAGCGCGCCTTCGAACGGGTGCGCAGCGAATTCGTGTTGCGCGCCTCTCACGAACTGCGCACGCCAGTCACGGGCATGCACATGGCGTTCGGACTGTTCCGGGAGCGGGCGAAGTTTCCTTTGGAGTCGCGTGAGTCCGACCTGCTCGACACGGTCAATGAAGAAATGCAGCGCCTGATGCAGTTGATCAACGATCTGCTCAACTTTTCGCGTTATCAGAGCGGTTTGCAGAAACTCACACTGGCGCCGTGCTCCATCGAGGATCTGCTGGAGCAGGCGCGTTTGCGTTTCGCCGATTCGGCAGCGCAGAAGGGCGTTACCTTGACCGTCGAAGCGCAGAGCCCGCTGCCACGCTTGCAGGCGGATCAGGCGCAGCTCGATCGAGTCCTCGACAACCTGATCGACAACGCCTTGCGCCACACGGCGCGCGACGGGCTGATCCGCTTGCAGGCCCGTCGCCATGGCGAACGGGTGATCATCAGCGTCGAAGACAACGGCGAAGGGATTGCCTACGGTCAGCAAGGGCGGATTTTCGAACCTTTCGTTCAGGTGGGCCGCAAGAAGGGTGGGGCCGGGCTGGGTCTGGCGCTGTGCAAGGAAATCGTCCAGTTGCACGGTGGGCGGATGGGCGTTTACTCGCGGCCGGGGCAGGGCACGCAGTTCTATATGGCGCTGGCGGTTTAGGCTTCGTCGTCGATCCGGCGGCCGGCGAGTCGCCGTCCACGGGTAATCAGTTCGATGAACTGCACCGCGCTCAAGGCGTGGGCGAACAACCAGCCCTGCCCGAACTTCACCCCTTCACTGCTCAGCAGCGCCGCTTGTGACTCGAATTCGATCCCTTCGGCAATCACCTTCAGGTCCAGCGCCTGGGCCATGTGAATGATGTGTGGCGCGACGCCGCTGCTGGCGGCGTCATGGCCGAGGGCGTCGATGAAGGCCTTATCGATCTTCAGGCAATCCACCGGCAGGGTTTGCAAATAGGCCAGGCTGCAATAGCCGGTGCCGAAATCGTCGATCAGCACCTGATGCCCGACATCGCGCAGCGCCTGCAGGTTTTCCCGGGCTACCACCACATCGATCAGGCCGCGCTCGGTCACCTCGAAAGCAATCTGCCGCGCCGCCACCCGATGCAGGGTCAGCAGCCGCGCCATGACCTGGCCGATGCGCGGCACCATCACGTCGCAGGCGGCCAGATTCACCGAGATGTACAGCTGCGGATTGGCCCGCAGCAACTGACCCAACTGCTCGAGCAGGCGTTGCAGGACGAAGTCGGTCATCTGGCGAATCTGTCCGGTGTTCTCGGCCATCGGGATGAACAGGTCAGGGCTGGTCAGCGTGCCGTCCGGCCGGCGCCAGCGCAGCAAGGCTTCGGCACCGACGCAGTTGCGGCTGTCGAGATCGAAGATCGGCTGATAAAGCACCTGCAACTCGCCGCGGCGGATGGCGCCGTGCAGCTCGGCGTCGAGCGACTGGCGCTGGCGCACGACCCAGAACACCAGAACGCCCACCAGCGCACCGAGCACCAGACAGAAAGGCACCATCCACCACCAGAGCTCCGGAATGTGCATGCCCGTGCGCGGGCTGATCAGCACCAGTTGGTATTCCGGATTGTCAGTGGGCATGCGGTAGATCAGGTGTGACTGGGTGACTTGCAGCGCGTTCGGGGTTTTCGGCGGCCAGGGTTCGGTGGGTGGCCAAACCTGTGGAACGCCGAGCACCGGAATCGCCCGGGTCCCGTGATCCAGCACTACCAACAGGCTGCTGCCGGGCAACAGGTCGACCATGTCGGTGAGATGTCCGCGCGAGGTGGCTACGCGAAAGTTGCCGCGCCCGAGCATCAGCGCTGCGCGGTTTTCATCGGGTTCGGTGGTGGTGTTCAGCCAGTAGCTGTAGGTCGGGCCCTTGATGTCCGGAGGACGGATCACCGACAGGCCTTCCTGGCGCGGACGGTTGGAGCAAATCCGCGTGGCGTCCATGTAGGCGGCTTCATAGACGAAGCGGTAGTTGAACGTCACTTGCTGCAACGTGGCGATCATTTCGTCGTCGCAGCTGCGCAAGGGCTGGGCTTCGAGGTCGTCGAGGCTTTCGCGCAACTGGCCGAAGAGTTGCTCCAGACGTGCCAGGAACCGCTCGCCCTGGGCGTTCATTTCCTGGCTTTCGCTTTGCTCGACCTGCCGAACGGCCACGAACAGCCCGCCGGTGATCAGCAGGCTCGCACTGAGGACAGCCGCGATCATCGCCAGAAACCAGGGGCGATAAAACCAGCTACGCAGCGTCTCTCGGGTAGCAACCATCATGGATATCCGAAGAATTACCAATGAGTTATAGCTGCTGATTGCGATTTCGCCCTGACCGTCGGGCGGGCGTCATTATTTTGTCTGATTCAGCACCAGCAGCAACGCTGCCGTTTGCGCATCCGGCGTGCCGTCAAAGCGCGCAGGGCGGTAGTGCATCTGGAAGGCCGCGAGCACATGGCGGGTCGCTACATCCAGCTCACCGGTTTGCGGCGTCGAGTAGCCCAGGCGTGCCAGTTGGCTCTGGAACCAGGTGATGCTCGGCAGCTCGGCGTCGAACTGCGCTTGCTGGCGTGCCACGGCTTGCTCGTCGGGCCAGAGCCCCAGCCCCTCGGCCGCCAGGCGCTTCCAGGGGAACAGCGGCCCCGGGTCGAGCTTGCGCAACGGGGCGATGTCACTGTGGCCGATGATGTGGCGCGGGCTGATGCCCTGGCGTTTGCTGATGTCCTTGAGCAGGACGATCAACGATTGCACCTGGGCTTCGCTGTAGGGATACCAGAGGCGACCGGTCGGTGTGTCCTTGAAGCCCGGATTGACGATTTCAATGCCGATCGAACTGGAGTTGAGCCAGGTACGGCCTTGCCATTCGCTTTCGCCGGCGTGCCATGCGCGCAGGTTTTCGTCCATCAGCTTATAGATGGTGGCGTTCTTGTCATCGCCGATCAGGTAATGGCTGCTGACTTCGCCGTGGGTCAGCAATTGCAGTGAGCGTTCGAGCGAGGCGGAGGTGTAGTGCACGATCACGAACTGCACACGGCTGTCGTGATTGACCGAAGGATGGCTGGTGTCGAAACGCGGGCCGCTGGCACAACCGGCCAGTAGGAGGAGCGACGCGAGGAGGGTGAAAAATTTCATGGCAGAGGGCAGTACACGCAAGACGATAATGCAACAGTGTAACGTATCGCCTTGCGCTTCGACGCTTAAAGGGCTGATTTAAACAATATGGAACAATTGCCTCAGCCCAGCTCTACCCGGTTACGCCCTGCGTTTTTTGCCCGGTAAAGCGCCTGATCGGCTCTTTTGAGCACCAGATCGCTGTGTTCTCCCGGCCGGAACGCCGCCAGCCCCATGGAAACCGTGATCGTGACGCGCTCGCCCTTGAAGTGAAACGGGCAGGCTTCGATGGCGGCGCGCAGGGTTTCCAGGAGTTTGGCGCCGACCGCCGGCGGGGTGGCTGGGAGCAGAAGAACAAACTCTTCCCCGCCGAAACGGGCGATGAAATCACTGCCGCGCAGACGCTTGCGCAGCACCGTGGCGATGATTTTCAAGACCTTGTCGCCGGCCAGATGCCCGTAGTTGTCGTTGATTCGTTTGAAGTGATCGAGGTCGAGCATGGCCAGGCTCAAGGTATTGCCGTGCTGCTGCCATTGGGCGATTTCATATTCGAGCCGTTCGGTCCAGGCGGCGCGGTTGGGCAGGCCGGTGAGCGGATCGATCAGGGCTTTCTGGCGTTGCTCTTCAAGGTGTTCGCGATATCCCTGCGCTTCCTGCTCCATGTGTGCGACGCGTTCAGCGAGGCTTTTCAGGCGTCCAGCCACTTCCTGTTCCCGGGCGTCACGTTGCTTCTGGTGCTGATCCATGGTGCCGAGCAGGCCTTCGAGGTGGTTTTCCAGCACTTGCTTCAGATCATCCAGATCGGCCGCTTCCTGCACGCTGTTCTGCAGGCCGTCGACCTGTTCGCGGATCTGCGTGTCCATCGCTCGCGCCGCAGAGCTGTTGTCGGCGTGGCCTTCGCTGGCGGCCTGCAAGTTGCTCTGGAACGCTTCGAGGCGCTCGTTGAGTTGCTGCAGGTAGGCTTCGAATTCGTGTTGGCCGCTGTCGGTAATGGCCAGCATCAAGGTCGCGAGATCGTCGAGGATCGGCAGCAATTCGTACCAGTTCAGGCCGTTTTTCAATCGATCGCGCATGGCCTCGGCTTGCGGGCGATGGCGCTCCGGCAAGGTCAGGTCATCCAGCAGCCCGATCAGCGTGTCTTCGATGTGTTTGGCGACCGAGCTGTAGGACGGCTCCGGCGAATCCGGCAGGGCGTAGAGGATGTCGTGCTCGGATTGTTCCGGATCGATGGCGGCCAATGCCTGGGCGATGGGCTCGGGCAGGGGCAGGCTGTCGAGGATCACGGGCGGCGGCGTATCGCCGGGGTGGATCAACTCGTCGGGGTTGATGGCCGTGGACACTGCCGGCGCGAAAACCGGAGGAGGCGTGAAGGTCTGCGGCTCCGGTTCTGGCTCGGCGGTTTCTGGTTCGCTGGGGGCGGAGGGGGATTCGGTGAGGATTCTGGCAGGCTCAAAGGCCGCCACCTCCGGTTCCGCAAGATATTCGGGGATTGGCTCTGGAGCTTTGAAGGGCTCGGCCACGGGGGCGGCGATCGGCGCTTGGCTGACGCTCGCAGTGGCGACCGGTTCGGCGCTTGTAACAGCCGCTTCCGGCGCTGGCGCAGCTTCATGTGTGACGGGCGCTTGCTGTGGCTGCACTGGTGGTGCGACCGCAGCGGCTTGAGCCACTGGAGCAGGCGTTTCCTCGCTGTCGCGACTGCCGAACAGGCGCTGCAACAAGCCCGGGCGTCCCGGTTCCGCCGGCGTTGCCAGCTGGCTCAAGGCCTTGCCCTGCAGGCCGCTGAGTTCGCTGAGCAGCAGCGGCATCTCTCTGGCCTGACTCACCCGCCCATCCAGCTGCTTGGCGAATTTCTTCAGCGGCTGAGCCACATCGCGAGGCAGGGGCAGAGATTGCAGTTGGGTGACCAGCGCCGTCAGTGCGGTGCTGACCTGTTCGATCCGGGTTTCCCGACGCTGCTCGGAGTCGAGCACGGCTTTTTCCAGGCGCGGCAGCAGGGCGGCGAGGCCGGCGTCCATGTCGTCGGTGCGCACTACGTCGCGCATTTCTTTCATGCACTGGTCGACCACGCGGTCGGTGCCTTCCGCTGCCAGGGTGCTGCGCACCAGGCCGCGGCGCAGCAGGTCGAGCCGGGCGTCCCATCGGCGTTCGAGCTTTTCCTGTTGTTCGATGCTTTTGAGGTATTTCTCTTTCCAGCGTTGGGCTTCGTCGCTCATTCAGGGGTTCCGCGAAGGGCAGTGCTCAACGCGGGCAATGCATCGGCCGTGAGCGAACCCGGCAGACGAATCTCTACCGCGACCGGCAGGTGATCGGAAATCGGTTGTGCCAGCACTTCGACTTTTTCCAGGGTCAGGGTCGGGCTGAGCAGAATATGGTCCAGGCAGCGCTGCGGGCGCCAGCTGGGGAATGTCGCTTCGAGTTGCGGGGCCAGCAGGCCGAGGTCGCGCAACGGCGAATGTTGCAGCAGATCGCTGGCGTGGGTGTTCATGTCACCCATCAGCACCTGATGCTTGTAGCCGCCGATCAGTTCGCGGATGTAGGCCAGTTGCATGCTGCGGACCCGGGCGCCGAGCGCCAGGTGCATCATCACCACCACCAGTGCCTCCGGGCCCTCGCCGAAGCGCACGAGAATCGCCCCGCGTCCCTTTGGACCCGGCAGCGGGTGGTCTTCAATCGCCCACGGCCGCAGGCGACTGAGCACGCCATTGCTGTGCTGGGCCAGTCGGCCAAGGTTGCGATTGAGTTGTTGATACCAGTAGGGGAAGGCGCCGAGCTGGGCCAGGTGTTCGACCTGATTGACGTAGCCTGAACGCAAGCTGCCGCCATCGGCTTCCTGCAGGGCGACCAGATCGAAGTCGCCGAGCAGATTGCCGATCTTTTGCAGATTGGTGGAACGCCCGGGGTGCGGCAGCAGATGCTGCCAGCTGCGGGTCAGGTAGTGCCGATAGCGCTCGGTGCTGATGCCGACCTGAATATTAAAGCTGAGCAAGCGCAGACGGCTGTCTGCGGGCAGGCCCGTCGATTCCAGGTGATGCTCGTTGACCTGCGGATCATGCAGGCCAACGACGCGTTCGGTTCCCCAGCGGCGCATGGCGATTGCCGCGCTTAGTTGGCGGCTGCCTTGTTGGTCGCTCGCTCTTTGGCTACCAGTTGGTCAGCCAGTTTCAGTGCCTGTTCGGCGCCGCCGGCGGAGCCGATGTCGAAGCGGTACTTACCGTTGACGATCATGGTTGGAACACCGGAGATTTCATACTTCTTGGCCAGTTCGCGGGCTTTCACGATCTGCCCCTTGATGGCGAACGAATCGAAGGTCGCCAGGAACTTGTCCTTGTCCACGCCTTGAGTGGCGAGGAAGTCGGCCATGTCGTTCTTGTCGGTCAGCTTCTTGTGTTCTTTCTGGATCGCGTTGAATACGGCAGCGTGCACGTTGTGCTCGACGCCCATGGCTTCCAGGGTCAGGAACATCTGGCCGTGAGCGTCCCACGGGCCACCGAACATCGCAGGAATGCGTACGAAGTTGACGTCGGACGGCAGTTTTTCAACCCACGGATTGATCACCGGCTCGAACGCGTAGCAATGCGGGCAGCCATACCAGAACAGCTCGACCACTTCGATCTTGCCAGGCACGGCGACCGGCACCGGGTTGCTCAGTTCGACGTAAGGGGCAGCAGGGGCTTCGGCGGCCTGGGCGGTCACGCCGAACAGGCTGGCAGCGACGAGGGCGGCGCTGATGATCAGATTACGCATGCTTTACTCCTGGACAATTTTGGTCGCCTCGCGCGACCTGTTTTCAGACAGATCCTGGCGGGCATGAGTTCTGTAGTGTAACGGCAGCGGCCACAAAAAAGGGCGGCCAAAGCCACCCTTTTTATACTTGCTGCGACGGATTAATCGAGCGTTAACGTGGCAGGCGTTGGCCATCGCACGTAACGCTCGAATCGCGCGTCTTAGTGCAGGCCCTGAATGTAGCTGGAGACTGCCGCAATGTCTTCGTCGCTCAGCTTGCGGGCGATGGTGCGCATGGTCATTGCGTCGCCGTCGTTGTTGCGACCGGCTTCTTCCTTGCGGAAATCGGTCAGCTGCTTGGCGATGTACTGAGCGTGTTGGCCACCCAGGTGCGGGAAGCCGGCGGCTGCGTTGCCGGCGCCGTTCGGCGAGTGGCAACCGGTGCAGGCTGGCAGGCCTTTCTCGATATTGCCGCCACGGAACAGGGCTTCACCGCGAGCGACGATCTTCGGATCGGCGGCGCCGACGCTGCCTTTCTGGCTGGCGAAGTAGGCGGCGATATCGGCCAGGTCCTGATCGCTCAGGTTGGTCAGCAGGCCGGTCATTTCCAGAACGGTGCGCTTGCCCGACTTGATGTCGTGCAATTGCTTGGTCAGGTAGCGTTCACCCTGTCCGGCCAGCTTTGGAAAGTTTGGCGCCATGCTGTTGCCATCCGGGCCATGGCAGGCGCCGCATACGGCGGCTTTTGCCTGGCCTGCGGCTGCATCACCGGCAGCATGGGCGAAGCCTGAGATTCCCACGGTCAACAGCAGACTCACGATCAGTTTGTTCATCAGCTAATCCAACTACGGCTAAGGGTTAAGAGTTATGGACCGGGCTTACTCTCGCTCATCCAGAGGATGAGGGCCTGGTAATCCTCGGCACTGCAGTCCATGCACAAACCACGCGGCGGCATCGCCTTGAAACCCTGGGTCACGTGTTGCACCAGCGTCTCCATACCTTTCGCCAACCTCGGCGTCCAAGCTGCCTGATCGCCTCTTTTGGGCGCCATGGGTAGTTGGCCGGAATGACAGGCTCCACAAACACGGTTGTACACGGCTTCCGGATCCTGTGTAGCCTGTGCGCTGTAAAGCGGCATCAAGACTCCGGCAGCCAGCAGCCATTTCGTCATAAAACGACCTTTTCAGGGTTGAGAGCGTTCTGCGTTCTAATGCGCAATCAAGGTCTGTCGCTCTCGTGAACTTCATCCTTCGCTGGGACAAAGCACACACAAAATCTGCGGCATTATATACTGGCGTCACTGAAACGGAAGCGACACCGCGTTCCGCGCCTAATCCCGGCGCCGCCCACATCGGAAATCCCATGCAACTCAAGAATCCCATCCTCGGCCTGTGCCAACAGTCCACGTTCATGCTCAGTGCCGCCAAAGTCGATCAGTGCCCCGACGACGAAGGCTTCGAAGTGGCGTTTGCCGGTCGTTCCAACGCCGGTAAGTCCAGCGCGCTGAACACTCTGACTCACGCCAGCCTGGCGCGCACCTCGAAAACCCCGGGTCGCACACAGCTGTTGAACTTCTTCAAGCTAGACGATGAACGGCGTCTGGTCGACCTCCCGGGCTACGGTTATGCAAAAGTACCGATCCCGCTCAAGCAGCACTGGCAGCGTCACCTCGAGGCCTACCTCGGTGGCCGTGAGAGTTTGAAGGGTTTGATTCTGATGATGGACATCCGTCATCCAATGACCGACTTCGACCTGCTGATGCTCGACTGGGCCGTTGCCGCCGGCATGCCGATGCACATCCTGCTGACCAAGGCCGACAAACTGACCTATGGCGCAGCGAAGAACACGCTGCTCAAAGTGCAGTCGGAAATCCGTAAGGGTTGGGGCGATCAAGTGACGATCCAGCTGTTCTCCGCCCCAAAACGCATGGGTCTGGAAGAGGCCTACACTGTGTTGGCAGGCTGGATGGAACTGGCAGATAAAGGCGCAGAAGCAGCGGCAGAGTAAGGGATTTCAAAACTGTCTGTGGTGCTGTCAGGCAAGGCAAAAGCACTGCTAAAACGGCCGGGGTCGCGCTCGACTTTAGGGGACCTAAATGAGCATTTTTAGCAGTGCTTTTAACGCAGCATGACGGCGCCACAGGCAGTTTTTAGGCAAAAAAAGCCCCGGACTTCATATGGGGAGGGAGAAGTTCCGGGGTTTAAGTTCCGAACCGCTAGGGCGGGGTTCAGATATCTGCCAACACTTAACACAACATAGGAGCATCGAAGGGCTTCACCAGCCATTCAGTATCTCTGAGTGCCCTGGCGCAAGATTAGTTCAGAATCTTTTCAAAAAACTTTGGAATAAACTCAAGAACGATCAGGCCTAAGCGGTTTCCGGTGCTTTTGCCGCGACGCTCGGTCGCAGCAAAGCCCCGTCCCAGAGGCCTCAGTGCGCCTCGTCCCAGTTGTTGCCAACCCCCACTTCCACCAGCAACGGCACGTCCAGTTTTGCCGCTTCGCTCATGTGCACGCGAATCTCTTCGCGAACCTGATCGACCAGATCCTCGCGAACCTCCAGCACCAGTTCGTCGTGCACCTGCAGGATGACTTTGGCGTCCAGCCCCGAAGCGCTCAGCCAGTTATCCACCGCCACCATGGCTTTCTTGATGATGTCTGCTGCGGTGCCCTGCATCGGCGCGTTGATCGCCGTGCGTTCGGCGGCAGCGCGTTCCTGCGGCTTGTTCGAGTTGATTTCCGGCAGATACAGACGACGACCGAAGATCGTTTCCACGAAGCCTTGGTCTGCTGCCTGCGCGCGGGTGCGATCCATGTATTCACGAACGCCCGGGTAACGCGCGAAGTAGGTGTCGATGTAGGCCTTGGCAGTCTTGGTGTCGACGCCGATGTCCTTGCCCAGCTTCTGCGCGCCCATGCCGTAGATCAGGCCGAAGTTGATCGCCTTGGCGCTGCGGCGCTGGTCGGACGTCACTTCATTGAGCTCGACCTTGAATACTTCGGCTGCGGTGGCGGTGTGCACGTCCAGATTGTTGCGGAAGGCGTTCATCAGCCCTTCGTCGCGGGACAGGTGGGCCATGATTCGCAGTTCAATTTGCGAGTAGTCCGCCGCCAGCAGTTTATAGCCTTTCGGCGCGACAAAGGCCTGACGGATGCGTCGGCCTTCGGCGGTGCGCACCGGGATGTTCTGCAGATTCGGATCGCTCGACGACAGGCGCCCGGTCGATGCAACGGCCTGATGGTACGAGGTGTGGATACGCCCGGTACGCGGGTTGATCTGCTCCGGCAGGCGATCGGTATAGGTGCTTTTCAGCTTGCTCATGGAACGGTGTTCCATGAGCACTTTCGGCAAGCGGTGATCGTCTTCGGCCAGTTTCGCCAACACTTCTTCGGCGGTGGACGGCTGGCCCTTGGCGGTTTTTTTCAGCACCGGCAGGCCGAGCTTTTCGTAGAGGATTACGCCCAGTTGCTTCGGCGAGCCGAGGTTGAACTCTTCACCGGCAATCTCGAAGGCTTCACGCTCCAGCGCGACCATCTTGTTGCCCAGCTCAATGCTCTGGATGCCGAGCAGGTCAGCATCGACGAACGCGCCCTGGCGCTCGATGCGAGCGAGCACCGGCACCAGCGGGATCTCGATGTCGGTCAGCACGCTGGCCAGGCTCGGGATGGCGCTCAGCTTCTCGAACAGGGTCTGGTGCAGGCGCAGGGTCACGTCGGCATCTTCGGCGGCATACGGCCCGGCCTGTTCCAAAGCGATCTGATCGAAGGTCAGCTGCTTGGCGCCTTTGCCGGCGATGTCCTGGAAGCTCACGGTGGTGTGGTCCAGGTATTTCTGCGCCAGGCTGTCCATGTCGTGACGGGTGGCGGTGGAGTTGAGCACGTAGGACTCAAGCATCGTGTCGAAGGCAATCCCGCGCACAGTGATGCCTTCATTCTGATCGCCGCCAATGGCGCAGTTGGCCAGGATGTTCATGTCGAACTTGGCGTGCTGGCCGACCTTGAGCTTGTTCGGGTCTTCGAGGATCGGCTTGAATGCGCGCAGCACAGTGTCGCGATCCAGCTGCTCCGGCACGCCGATGTAGGAATGGGTCAGCGGGATGTACGCCGCTTCGTTGGCCTGTACCGCGAAGGAAAGCCCGACCAGTTGCGCCTGCTGCGCGTCGATGCCGGTGGTTTCGGTGTCGAAGGCGAACAGCTTGGCGTTCTTCAGTTTTTCCAGCCAGACGTCGAATCGCGCCTGGTCGAGGATGGTTTCGTAAGCGGCTTCAGCGGATGTTGCAGGCGCTTCGGCTTCTGGCGCGCTGAACAGATCGCCGGCCGGCGCAGGCTCGGCGGCAGCGCTCAGTTCCTGGCGCTTGGCATCGCGATCCAGGTCATTCAGCCAGCTCTTGAATTCCAGCAGGGTGTATAGCTCGTAAAGTTTGGCCGGGTCCTCCGGACCCATTTGCAGGTCGTCGAGGCCGATGTCCAGCGGCACGTCGACCTTGATGGTCGCCAGTTGATAGGAGAGGAATGCCATCTCCTTGTGCTCTTCGAGCTTGGCCGGCAGGGTCTTGGCGCCACGGATCGGCAGGGTCGGCACGATGTCGAGTTGCGCGTACAGCTCGGTCAGGCCGCCGTTGACGCCCACCAGCAGGCCGGACGCGGTCTTCGGACCGATGCCCGGAACGCCGGGGATGTTGTCGGAAGAATCGCCCATCAGGGCCAGATAATCGATGATCTGCTCCGGAGCGACGCCGAATTTCTCCTTCACGCCCTCCACATCCATCGAACTACCGGACATGGTGTTGACCAAGGTAATGTGGCCGTCGACCAGTTGCGCCATGTCCTTGTCGCCAGTGGAGATGATCACCGGGCGATCGGCGGCCGCGCTGCTGCGGGCCAGGGTGCCGATCACGTCATCGGCCTCGACACCTTCGACGCACAGCAGCGGGAAACCGAGGGCGATCACGCTCTGGTGCAGCGGCTCGATCTGCACGCGCATGTCGTCAGGCATGCTCGGGCGGTTGGCCTTGTATTCGGCGTACATCTCATCGCGAAATGTCCCACCCTTGGCGTCGAACACCACGGCGAACGGGCTGTCCGGATACTGCTTGCGCAGGCTCTTGAGCATGTTCAGCACCCCTTTGACCGCGCCGGTCGGCAGGCCTTTGGAGGTGGTCAGCGGTGGCAGTGCGTGGAAGGCGCGGTACAGGTAAGACGAACCGTCCACCAGGACGAGGGGGGCTTGGCTCATGAGCAGAATCAACCTTTTCGGCGGGCCCGGCGCTAGAATAGCGGGACCGTTGACGACAAAGGGACAAGGTTATCATGCGTACGTTAAATCGCTTGCTGCTGGTCAGTCTGATTGCTGTCTCACCGCTGGCCGCGATCGCGGCGGATGATGCGCCATCATCGGAGCCGGAAGTTACCATCAGCACGCATACGGAAGGCGACAAGGTCATTCAGGAATACAGCCGGAGTGGATTCGTGTACGCGATCAAGGTCACACCGAAGGGCGGCAAACCCTATTTCCTGGTGCGCGCCGATGGTACGGACGCGAACTACATCCGATCCGACCAGCCGGATATGCTGATTCCGTCGTGGGAAATTTTTACCTGGAAGTAAATTTCCTGATTTTTAATCGGCGCCGCGCAAAAGCGGCGCCAGAACTGAGCAGTTTTTAACCATGTCTGTGTTCACCCCCCTGGCTCGGCCCGAGCTGGAAACCTTTCTCGCCCCTTACGGGCTCGGCCGTCTGCTCGATTTCCAGGGGATCGCCGCCGGCAGCGAAAACACCAACTTCTTCATCAGCATGGAAAAGGGCGAGTTCGTCCTGACCCTGGTCGAACGTGGCCCGGTGCAGGAAATGCCGTTCTTCATCAATCTGCTCGACGTGCTGCACGAAGCCGATCTGCCGGTGCCTTACGCGCTGCGCACCACTGACGGCGTGGCCCTGCGCGAGCTGAAAGGCAAACCGGCGCTGCTGCAACCGCGCCTGGCCGGCAAGCACATCAAGCAGGCCAACGCCCAGCATTGCGCGCAGGTCGGTGACTTGCAGGCGCACCTGCACCTGGCGACCCAGGGCGACAACATGATCAAGCGCAAGACCGATCGTGGCCTGGACTGGATGCTGGAAGAGGGCACGCAGTTCCTTTCGCACCTGAACGAGCAGCCGCGCGCATTGCTGCAAAAGTCTCTGGATGAAATCACCCAACAGAAAGAGAAAATTCTCGCGCTGCCTCGGGCAAACATCCACGCCGACCTGTTTCGCGACAACGCGATGTTCGAAGGCACGCACCTGACCGGGCTGATCGACTTCTACAACGCCTGCTCCGGGCCGATGCTCTATGACGTGGCGATTGCCCTGAACGACTGGTGTTCCGATGACGACGGTCTGATCGACGGCCCCCGTGCACGGGCCTTCCTCGGTGCCTACGCGGCATTGCGACCTTTCACGGCGGCCGAGGCAGAACTGTGGCCGACCATGCTGCGAGTGGCGTGTGTGCGGTTCTGGCTGTCGCGGTTGATCGCGGCGGAATCGTTCGCCGGGCAGGACGTGCTGATTCACGATCCGAAAGAGTTCGAGCAGCGGCTGGCGCAGCGTCAGACGGTCAGTACGCCGCTACCTTTCGCCCTGTAAAAGAAAAAACCGCAGTCTGTGCAGGCTGCGGTTTTTTTGTATCAGAGCGACTCCAGGCAACCCGCCAGATCATTCCCCAGCTTCTCCAGCACTTGCTCATAACCCTGAGCCGTCGCTGGCGTGTATCCGCCCAGCGCATCCAACTCCGCCAGCTTCACCGGCAGGCCCGCCACCAAGGTCTCGGCCAGACGTGGACGCAGCGGCGGCTCGCTGAACACGCACGTCTTGCCGACTTCCTGCAAACGCGTACGCATCGCCGCCACATGCTGGGCCCCCGGCTGCACTTCCGCCGCAACGCTGAACACGCCGGCGTGTTTCAAACCGTAGGCCTCTTCGAAGTAGTCGAAGGCTTCGTGGAAGACGAAGTAGGGTTTGCCTTCAACACTGGTCAGGCGTTTCTTCAAACGCTGATCCAGTGCATCCAGACGCTCGTCGAACGCCTTGGCGTTGCTCTGATAGCGCTCGGCATTGGCCGGGTCGGCGGCACTCAGGTCAGCGGCCATTTTGTCGGCAATAACCCGCGCGTTCACCGGCGATAGCCACAAATGCGCATCGAGACTGCCCGGGCGATGGTCGTGGTCATGTTCGTCGGCTTCTTCAGCGTGGGAATGGTTGTCCGCAGCGAAGCGGCGCAGCTTCATGCCCGGCAAGTCCTGCACGGCAACGCTCGGCAGCGTACGCCCGTTCAGCACGCGAGGCAGGAAACTTTCCATGTCCGGGCCGATCCAGTACAGCAGGTCCACCGATTGCACCTTGCGCACGTCGGACGGTCGCAATGCGTAGTTATGCGGCGAAGCGCCCGGTGGCAGCAGCACTTCCGGAATCGCCACGCCGTCCTGCACTGCAGCGGCAATCAGTTGCAGGGGCTTGATGCTGGTGAGAACTCTGACCTCGGCCTGAGCCGGACCGATCAGCAGAAAACCGGTGATGAATACGACAAAAACAGAAAAAAGTCGGGACACGATGACCACTCAATGAGGCGAGAACGGGTAACATAATAACGTCTCTAACCAAACTCGTCGCCGCTCATGCCTATTACACCGATTGCCAGCCGTCCCCACGACCACTCGCACTGCGTTCACAGCGCGCTGTCCGAGGCCGATGCCCTGTGTGCACAGAAAGGCCTGCGCCTGACCGCGTTGCGCCGGCGGGTACTGGAACTGGTCTGGCAGAGCCACAAGCCGCTGGGCGCCTACGACATTCTGGCCGTGCTCAGCGAGCAGGACGGCCGCCGCGCCGCGCCGCCGACCGTATACCGGGCGCTGGATTTCCTGCTGGAAAACGGTCTGGTGCACCGCATTTCCTCGCTCAACGCCTTCGTTGGCTGTGTTCACCCGAAACATTCGCACCAGGGCCAGTTCCTGATTTGCCGCGAATGCCATGCCGCCATCGAACTTGAGCAAAAAACCATCAGCGATGCGATTGTCCACAGCGCCAAGGACGTCGGCTTCATCGTCGAGGCCCAGACCGTCGAAGTGGTCGGCCTCTGCTCCGGCTGCCGGGGGGCTTGATGAGCGATGCGCTGATCCGTCTGGAGCAGGTGGCGGTCCGGTTTGCCGGGCAGAACGTGCTGGACAACATTCACCTGAGCGTCGAGCCGGGGCAGATCGTCACCCTGATCGGCCCCAACGGCGCCGGCAAGACCACGCTGGTGCGCGCCGTGCTCGGGCTGCTGAAACCGGACAGCGGCAGCGTCTGGCGCAAGCCGAAACTGCGCGTCGGCTACATGCCGCAAAAACTTCACGTCGATCCGACCTTGCCGCTGTCGGTGCTGCGCTTCCTGCGGCTGGTGCCGGGCGTCGATCGCCCGCGTGCGCTGGCGGCACTCAAGGAAGTCGGCGCCGAGCACGTCATCGACAGCCCGGTGCAAAGTGTTTCCGGCGGTGAAATGCAGCGCGTGCTGCTGGCCCGTGCCTTGTTGCGCGAGCCGGAGCTGCTGGTGCTCGACGAGCCGGTGCAGGGCGTCGATGTCGCCGGGCAAGCCGAGCTGTACAGCCTGATCACCCGCCTGCGTGACCGTCATGGCTGCGGCGTGCTGATGGTGTCCCACGATCTGCATCTGGTCATGAGCACCACCGATCAGGTGGTGTGCCTCAACCGTCACGTCTGCTGCTCCGGGCATCCCGAGCAGGTCAGTGGCGATCCGGCCTTCGTCGAGCTGTTCGGCAACAACGCGCCGAGCCTGGCGATCTATCACCACCATCATGACCACGCCCACGACCTGCACGGTTCGGTGGTCAAAGGGCCTTTGACGGGCCAACCTCACGTTCACGGAGATAGCTGCAAGCATGGCTGATTTTCTGTTCTACGCCCTGCTTGCAGGTCTGGCGCTGGCGGTGGTCGCGGGGCCGCTGGGCTCGTTCGTGGTCTGGCGGCGCATGGCCTATTTTGGCGACACGCTGTCCCACGCCGCACTGCTCGGCGTGGCGCTGGGCTTTCTGCTGGATGTCAGCCCGACCGTCGCGGTGACTGTGGGCTGCCTGCTGCTGGCGGTGCTGCTGGTGACCTTGCAACAGCGCCAGCCACTGGCGTCCGACACACTGTTGGGCATTCTTGCACCGAGCACGCTCTCTCTCGGGCTGGTGGTACTAAGCTTCATGCATGAAGTGCGGATCGACCTGATGGCCTACCTGTTTGGCGACCTGCTGGCGATCAGCCCGACCGATCTGGCGTGGATCCTCGGCGGCAGCGCGGCGGTGCTGGTGTTGCTGGTGACGCTGTGGCGCCCGCTGCTGGCGATCACCGTGCACGAAGAGCTGGCCAGAGTCGAAGGTCTGCCGGTGGCCGGTTTGCGCATGGCGCTGATGCTGTTGATCGCAGTCGTGATCGCAGTGGCGATGAAAATCGTCGGTGTGTTGCTGATCACGTCGCTGTTGATCATCCCGGCGGCTGCGGCACAACGTCACGCCCGTTCGCCGGAGCAGATGGCACTGGGCGCGAGTGTGCTGGGCATGCTCGCCGTGTGTGGCGGGCTGGCGTTGTCGTGGTTCAAGGACACCCCGGCCGGCCCGTCGATCGTTGTGACGGCGGCCGCACTGTTTCTGCTGAGTTTTGTTCTGCCCCGTCGAGGGGTGTAGACTTGCTCGTTTTTTGCGCAAATAGAGAGTCGCAGGAATGAAGCCGTTCGCCTCCCGTTATCTGCTCCTTGTGGCCTTTTCAGTGCTGCTGGGCGCCTGCCAAAGCACGCCGCCGGTGGCCGAAGTCCCCGATGCGCGGGCCACGGCCATCGCACAGCTGGAGCAAAGCCTGGCCAGCAGCGAACTGGCCACTGCCGAAGACCAATTGGCAGCCTTGCAGGCCGAAACCCCCAACGATCAATCCCTTGAGCAATACCAGCGCCAGTTGGCCGAGGCCTATCTGCGCCGCAGCCAGATCGTTCTGCAGAAGGGCGATGTGAATGCGGCCGCGACTGCGTTGGCCCGTGCCCGCGTGCTGATGCCCAAGGCCCCGGCGCTGACCGGTGGCGTCAATGGCGCGATCACCGAAGCGCGCAAGGCCGAGCTGGAGAAAGCCGAAGCAGCGCTGCAGGCCGCTGAAGCCAAGCCCAAAGCCAAGGTGATCGATCCGACCGCCGAGAGCACCACGGTCGCGCTGAATATCACCGATAGCCGCAAACTTCGCCGCCAACTGGACGCGATCGCCGCCGATGTGGTGAATTACGACTGTGCGGTGAGCATTCAGGCCCCGCGCACCAATGATTACCCGTGGCTCGCAACGTTGATCACCAAGCGCGTGAAGAAGCTCGATCCGGATTTCGATCTGCAAATCAAGAAGCAGATCCTGCGCAGCGTTCCCGCTCAAGTGGTTTTGAGTCCTCGTAAACCATAAAAAATCGCGAGCAAGCTCGCTCCCACAGGTACAACATGATTCCTGTGGGAGCGGGCTTGCTCGCGAAGGCGTCCTTTCAGTCAACCAGCAACCTTAAGCTGGAATGGCCTTGGCCTTAGGCTCCCGATCCCAGACCCGATGCTGCCCGATCGCCGCAAAGAACGGCTGGGTCAACGCCTTCACATCCTTGCCTTCGATCAACCCCGCATCCGCCTCCAGCTTCAACACGTCCAGCAACTGTTTGGCCTCGCCATGCAGCGCAATCGCCTTCAGGTGCTTGTACGCCTCCAGCAGGTAATGCAACGCCACGCCGTCACCGCTCAACGCTTTGACCGACGCCGCGCCACCCGGCACGAACACCGCATCGAACGCAATCGAAGGCAAACCTTCCATCGACGCATCCACCGCCAGGCTTTTGCCATCGGCGGTCTTCACCGGCGCCGAGGTCGGGCCGAGCAGTTTGGCGTGCGCACCTTCCGCCGCCAGCGCCTGCTTCATCGCATCAATCGCCGCACCATCGACGCCGTTGGCCGCAAGGATCGCAACTTTTCGTGTCTTGATGTTCTCCGGCAGCAGGTTGGCCTGACTCAGCGCCGGCGAGCGATCCAGTGATGTTTTAGGCACGTCGACGGTGCCTTTGCCTGGCGCTGGCAGACCCAGGTTGGCCGCCACGCGTTTGGCCAGCTCCAGATCGATGTTGGCGAGAATCTCGTTCACTTCCCGCGCCCGGATGAACTCACGCTCGACCTTGCCCAGTTCGAAACTGTAGGCGGCGATGATGTGCTCTTTCTCGTGTGGGCTCATGCTGTTGAAGAACAGCCGCGCCTGGGAGAAGTGGTCGCTGAACGACTCGCTGCGCTGGCGGATCTTGTTGGCATCGATGCGCTCCGGATAGCTTTCGAACCCGCCGTCCTGCGCGGCCGGCGGGGTTTCTTTCGGCCAGCCGCCATCAATGGAATTCGGTTCGTAAGAAGCACGGCCCTTGTCAATCACCGTACGGTGCTGGGCATCGCGCTGGCCATTGTGGAACGGTGCGACCGGGCGGTTGATCGGCAGCTCATGAAAGTTCGGCCCGCCAAGTCGGCTGATCTGCGTGTCGGTGTAGGAAAACAGCCGGCCTTGCAGCAGCGGGTCATTGGAGAAGTCGATCCCCGGCACGATATGGCCGGGGCAGAACGCGACCTGCTCGGTCTCGGCGAAGAAGTTGTCCGGGTTGCGGTTGAGGGTCATCTTGCCCAGCGGCGTGATCGGAACGATTTCCTCGGGAATCAGCTTGGTCGGGTCGAGGATGTCGAAGTCGAAGTCGTGCTCGTTTTCCTCCTCGATGATCTGAACGCCGAGTTCCCATTCCGGGTAGTCACCCATTTCGATGGCTTCCCAGAGATCGCGCCGATGGTAGTCGGTGTCTTTGCCCGCAAGTTTTTGCGCCTCGTCCCACACCAAAGAACAGGTGCCGGCGGTAGGGCGCCAGTGGAATTTGACGAAGCGCGATTTGCCCTCGGCATTGATCAGCCGGAAGGTGTGCACCCCGAAGCCCTGCATGCTGCGCAGGCTTTTCGGGATGGCCCGGTCGGACATGGCCCAGATCACCATGTGCGCCGATTCCGGTACCAGCGACACAAAATCCCAGAACGTGTCGTGAGCCGAGCCGCCGGTAGGGATCTCGTTATGCGGTTCGGGTTTCACCGCGTGGACGAAGTCAGGAAACTTGATCGCGTCCTGAATGAAGAACACCGGCATGTTGTTGCCGACCAGATCGAAGTTGCCTTCGTCGGTGAAGAACTTCACAGCAAAACCGCGCACGTCACGGACGGTGTCGCCGGAGCCGCGCGGCCCCTGGACCGTGGAAAAGCGCACGAATACCGGAGTTTTCTTCCCCGGATCCTGCAGGAAACCGGCCTTGGTCAGCGCCGCATGGTTCTCGTAGCTTTGAAAGAATCCATGGGCGCCGGTGCCGCGGGCGTGAACGATGCGCTCCGGAATCCGTTCATGGTCAAAGTGCGTGATCTTCTCACGCATGATGAAGTCTTCCAGCAGCGACGGCCCGCGAGCCCCGGCCTTGAGGGTGTTCTGGTTATCAGCAATTTTCACGCCCTGATTGGTGCGCAGGGCCTGGCCCGTGGCGTCCGAGCGAAACTTCTCCAGGCTGTCGATTTTGGCATTGGTGTTGGCGCGATCCGGGGTATCGGTGCCGGCCAGTTGGCTTTTGTCATCGGCAGGTTTCTTGGTACTCATCAGTCATGAACTCCTGTTTGTCCCGGGATTGCTCCGGGACGCTTGAGTGTTTCCCAGGCACGGCACCCAGGGTTTTCAAGTCGCTTAAGTAGTGACTGACGAGGGTTTCGGGCGTTCCTTTTTTATGACCTTTGATCCTGTTATTGCCAAATCGAAGGTTATTTGCGAAATAAATGCTAAGAACCTCTATACGGACAGGCTAAAATGCGCGCCCGGCTAACTGCTGATCCTTTTCCAACGCGCCCCACAAGGTTCGCTACGTGATCGAGTTTCAAAACGTCCATAAGACTTACCGCGTCGCCGGTAAGGACATCACCGCGCTGCACCCGACCAGCTTCTCCATCGAGAACGGTCAGGTGTTCGGCCTGATTGGCCATTCCGGCGCGGGAAAAAGTACCCTGCTGCGTCTGATCAATCGCCTGGAGCAATCCAGTGGCGGCAAGATCATCGTCGACGGCGAAGAAGTCACCGCGCTGGACGCCAACGGCCTGCGCCGTTTCCGTCAGCAGGTCGGGATGATCTTCCAGCACTTCAACCTGCTGGCATCCAAGACCGTGGCCGACAACGTCGCGCTGCCACTGACCCTGGCCGGTGAACTGTCCCGCGCCGAGATCGACCAGCGTGTGGCCGAGTTGCTGGCGCGGGTCGGCTTGTCCGATCACGCCAAAAAGTACCCGGCGCAGCTGTCCGGCGGTCAGAAGCAGCGTGTCGGCATCGCCCGCGCCCTGGCGACCAAGCCGAAAATCCTGCTGTGCGACGAAGCCACCAGCGCCCTCGACCCGCAGACCACGGCATCGGTCCTGCAACTGCTGGCCGAGATCAACCGCGAGCTGAAGCTGACCATCGTCCTGATCACCCACGAGATGGATGTGATCCGCCGCGTGTGCGATCAGGTCGGCGTGATGGACGCCGGTGTGATCGTCGAGCAAGGTTCGGTGGCCGATGTGTTCCTGCATCCGAAGCACCCGACCACCAAGCGCTTTGTTCAGGAAAGCGAGCAGATCGACGAAAGCGAGCAGCGCGATGACTTCGCTCACGTGCCGGGCCGCATCGTGCGTCTGACCTTCCAGGGCGAAGCGACCTACGCGCCGTTGCTCGGTACCGTCGCCCGGGAAACCGGTGTGGACTACAGCATCCTGGCCGGTCGCATCGACCGCATCAAAGACATTCCTTACGGGCAATTGACCCTCGCCGTCACCGGTGGCGACATGGAAGCGGCGTTCGCCCGCTTCACCGCCGCTGACGTTCATATGGAGGTGTTGCGCTAATGGAAGACCTGATGAGTTTCTTCACCAATATCGACTGGTACGAAATCTGGCTCGCAACCGGCGACACCATGATGATGCTCGGCGGTTCGCTGCTGTTCACCGTGCTGCTCGGCCTGCCGCTGGGCGTGCTGTTGTTCCTGTGCAGCCCACGCCAGTTGCTCGAAGCCAAAGGCGTGTACGCCTTGCTGTCGCTGGTGGTGAACATCCTGCGTTCGCTGCCGTTCATCATTCTGTTGATCGTGATGATCCCGTTCACCGTGCTGATCACCGGCACCTCGCTGGGCGTGGCCGGTGCGATTCCACCGCTGGTGGTGGGTGCGACGCCGTTCTTCGCGCGGCTGGTGGAAACCGCCCTGCGTGAAGTCGATCGCGGCATCATCGAAGCGACCCAGTCGATGGGTGCGACCACTCGCCAGATCATCATGAACGCCTTGCTGCCGGAGGCCCGTCCGGGCATCTTCGCAGCAATTACGGTGACGGCGATTACACTGGTTTCCTACACGGCGATGGCCGGTGTGGTCGGTGCCGGTGGTCTGGGTGACCTGGCGATCCGTTTCGGTTACCAGCGGTTCCAGACCGACGTGATGATTGTCACCGTGGTGTTGCTGCTGATTCTGGTGCAAGTGCTGCAAATGGTCGGCGACCGACTGGTCGTGCACTTCTCGCGCAAATAACCGGTTTTGTAATGACATGAGCCGGCCATTCGCTGGCAGGCGCCAGACGGGCGCCGTAAAAAGGAGTTAGCTGAATGAAAAAACTGATCGTTGCCCTGGCTGCCGTTGCAGCGTTCTCGGCCCACGCCGACGAAACCCTGACCGTTGCTGCCACCCCGGTGCCGCACGCGGAAATCCTCGAATTCGTGAAGCCGGCTCTGGCCAAAGAAGGCGTGGATCTGAAGGTCAAGGTCTTCACCGACTACGTACAGCCGAACGTCCAGGTGGCCGAGAAGCGTCTGGACGCCAACTTCTTCCAGCACCAGCCGTACCTCGATGAGTTCAACAAGGCCAAGGGCACCAGCCTGGTGTCCGTGACCGGCGTGCACCTGGAACCGCTGGGCGCCTACTCCAGCAAGTTCAAGAAAATCGAAGAGCTGCCAAGCGGCGCCAACGTGGTGATCCCGAACGACGCCACCAACGGCGGTCGTGCGCTGTTGCTGCTGGCCAAGGCCGGCGTGATCACCCTGAAGGATCCGACCAACATCCTGTCGACCGTCAAGGACATCGCCCAGAACCCGAAAGACCTGAAGATCCGTGAACTGGAAGCCGCGACCATCCCGCGCGTGCTGACCCAGGTCGACCTGGCGCTGATCAACACCAACTACGCGCTGGAAGCCAAGCTCGATCCATCCAAGGACGCGCTGGTCATCGAAGGCAGCGACTCGCCTTACGTGAACATCCTGGTGTCCCGCGCGGACAACAAGGACAGCGACGCGATGAAGAAACTGGCCGCTGCGCTGCACAGCCCGGAAGTGAAGAAATTCATCACCGAGAAGTACAAAGGCGCGGTGCTGCCGGCGTTCTGATTCACATAGTTGCAACGAAAAAGGGGACGCCAGTGGCGTCCCCTTTTTCGTGGCCGGGTGTTCAGCTTTGGACCCACTGTGTATTCGTCCCTCACCCCAGCCCTCTCCCGAAGGTAGAGGGAGCCGACGTAGGTGTCTTGCGCTATCTGTCGACCTGCAAGTTCGAGTCGATTATGGATTCGGTGAAGCATGATCAGGTCGACGTAAATCTGCAGCATCCCCCATTCGGTTCCCTCTCCCTCCGGGAGAGGGTTAGGGTGAGGGCTAGCTTTTGATCTTCTTACTTGCGGTTCAACATCACCGGCAACTGCGCCACCAGCTTGGCGTTGTTCAACGGCGCCCGAATAAACCCGCGCTGCGTCCCATCAGGCCCGATCACCGCCAGGTTCCCACTGTGATCCACCGTGTAATTCGGCTTGCTGGTGTCGGCCGGAATGAACGGTATGCTCACCGCGTTCGCCACCTTCTGCAGCTCTTCGATCGACTTTGGCGTCAGGCCGATGAACTGTGGATCGAAGTAGCCCAGATACTGTTTCAACTGCGCAGGGTTGTCGCGGTTCGGGTCGACGCTGACCAGCACGATCTGCAACTTGTCCACGGCATCCTTCGGCAATTCGCTCTTGATCTGGCGCAGCTGGGCGAGGGTGGTCGGGCAGATGTCCGGGCAGAAGGTGTAGCCGAAGAACAGCAGGCTCCACTTGCCCTTGAGCTCGTTGACCGTCACCGGTTGACCGTCCTGATTGGTCATCGTCACGTCCGGCAGGTTGCGGCTCTGCGGCAGCAGAATGATGCCGGCGTCGATCAGTGCAGTCGGGTCGCCCTGGCCCTTGCCGCTCAGCACTTTGTTGACGGTCAGGCCGAGGATCAGCGCGATCAAGGCGACGAGGATGAAGACGGTTTTCTGGGTTCGAGTCATAGGTTCAACAGTAAGTAGTGGTCTACGAGCAGGGCGATGAACAGCAGAAACAGGTACCAGATAGAGTACTTGAAGGTGTTGATCGCCGCGTGCGGCCGAGTGCCACGGTACAGCACCACGGCCCATTGCAGAAACCTCGCGCCCAGCCCGAGCGCGCAGATCAGGTACAGCAGGCCGCTCATGTGGATCACGTACGGCAACAGGCTGACCGCCAGCAGGGCGAAGGTGTACAGCAGAATGTGCACCTTGGTGTAGTGCTCGCCATGGGTGACCGGCAGCATCGGAATGTCGGCCTTGGCGTATTCCTCCTTGCGATGGATCGCCAGCGCCCAGAAGTGCGGCGGGGTCCAGGCGAAGATGATCAGCACCAGCAGCAGCGGTTCGGCACTGACGTGGCCGGTGGCGGCGGTCCAACCGAGCAGCGGCGGGGCGGCGCCGGCGAGGCCACCGATGACGATGTTCTGCGGCGTCGCGCGTTTGAGAAAACCGGTGTAGATCACCGCGTAGCCAAGCAGCGAGGCCAGGGTCAGCCACGCGGTCAGCGGATTGGTGAAGGTCAGCAGCAGGGCCTGGCCGAGCAGTGCCAGCACCAGCGCAAAGGTCAGTGCGCCCGTGGGCGAAACCCGGCCCTCGGCCAGCGGCCTTTTATGGGTGCGGGCCATGACCGCATCGATGCGCCGGTCCACCACGTGATTGACCGCCGCCGCGCCACCGGCACACAACGCGATCCCCAGGTTGCCGAACACCAGCACCGTCCACGGCACCCCGGCGCGGGTCGCGAGGAACATGCCCACCAGCGAGGTGATCAGCATCAGCACCACGACTTTCGGTTTGGTCAGCTCCAGGTAATCACGCCACAGCGCCTGCGCCGGACGTTCGCCGATCAGAATCGCCATGGCGTCTCTCCTTTAATCGTGATGGGCGCCGCCGAGTGTTTGCGCGGGCTCAGGCGCCAGCGCGCGATCATCGGCTGCTTGACCCGAACCAGACTGGTCCGCGCGTGATAGTTGACCAGCACCATGGTCAGCAGCAGCGCTGCGCCGCCGGCGTTATGCGCCACAGCCACCGGCAGCGGCAGATGGAACAGCACGTTGCTGATGCCGAGGGTGATCTGCGCGCCGAGGGCGATCAGCACCAGCCCGGCCAGTCGCGTCATGCCCACCACTTTCAGTTGCCAGGCCAGGCCGAGCAGGACGACCGTCACCAGTAACGCACCGATGCGGTGGGTCAGGTGAATCGCCGTGCGTGCATCGCTGTCGAGTTGCCCGCCAAGATAATTGGGGCCGATGTGTTGGGTCAGGTGAAAGCCGTTGGCGAAATCCGCCGGCGGCAGCCATTGGCCGTGGCAGGTCGGGAAGTCGATGCAGGCCACCGCCGCGTAGTTGGAACTGACCCAGCCGCCGAGAGCAATCTGGCCGATCACCAACAGCAATCCGGCAGTCGCCCAATATTGCAGACGCTTGGGCACGGTCAGCGCCGGCAGCACGCCGGACAGTCGCAAGGTCAGCAGAAACAGCAGGCTCAAGGTCGCGAAGCCACCGAGCAAATGCCCGGTCACCACTTGCGGCCAGAGCTTGAGCGTCACCGTCCACATGCCGAACGCCGCCTGGGCGAACACCACCGCCAGCAGAAACAGCGGCAGCTTCAGCGGTTGCCCGGGATGACGACGGTTGACCCACGCGCGACCGGCCAACACCGAGATCAGCAGGCCGAGGGTGCCGGCGAAGTAACGGTGGATCATCTCGTTCCAGCCTTTGTGCGCCTCCACTGGCGAGTCGGGGTAATGCAGTTCGGCATGGGCCAGCTGGGCTTCGCTTTTCGGCACGCTGATGAACCCGTAGCAGCCCGGCCAGTCCGGGCAGCCGAGGCCGGCGTGGGTCAGGCGGGTGTAGGCGCCGAGCAGCACCACGATCAGTGCCAGCAGGGTGGCAAACAGCGCGAGGCGAAATCCAGGTTTGGCCATGACGATGCCCTTATCCGATGTTCGACAGTTTCAGCAGGTGGCGCAGGTCGTTGAGCAGATCCTTGCCCTTGACGCTCGGGTCGTAACGCAGCACGAGGTTGCCGTGGGGATCGATGATCCACAGTTGCGGCGTGGCCTTGTCGCCCGTGGTCTTGCTGAAGGTCGCCGGGTCCAGCGGGTAGCGTTGCAGCTGCGGGTATTCGCGGGTCAGCTTGGCTTCGTAGTCGGCAGCCAACGGTTGTGCAGCGGCCAGGGCGTGGCTGGCGCGCCCGGCTTCGCGGCCCAGGCCGATCTGGATCTGCCGCGCCAGGTACACCAGTTGCTGGCAGTCCACCGCGCAATCCTTCGGTGCGGTCACCAGCATCTGCCAGCGCGTTTCGTCAGCCTGGATGCCGAGGTCGGCGCGGGTCTGACCGTTGCCGATCAATTCGCCGTGATAGCTGCGACCTTCCGGCACCCAGAACTGCAACTTGTACATGCCGGTGGCGAGGATCATCGGACCGACCACGCCGAGCACGATCAGCAGCAGCTGGATGCGTCCGCGACGGCGACTGGCCGGGACTTTCGTTTCAGACATGCTGGGTGGATTCATGGCCGCTCCCATGGTGTTTCTCCTTTGCGTTGTGCCAGCCGAGATAGAGGTAGAGCCCGAGCAGGGCGGTGGCCATGGCGAACCACTGCACGGCGTAACCGAGGTGTTTTTCCGGGCCCATCGCAACTACCGGCCAGTCGGCCTGATAGCTGGCGGGGCCGGGTTCGGCGCGTAATTCGTAGGCGAAACCATCGCGTTCGAGGGTTTTCCACAGCTTCGCGGGTTCGACGGCGGTGACGGTTTGCGGCCAGGTGCTGCTGACCGGATCGGCATGCAGCTGGAAGGTGGCACCGGGGGCGACATACACCCAGGCATCGACATTCACGGCATCGGCTGGCGTATTGAATTGCGGGGTCGTGCGCCGGTCCGGCCACGGCAGCCAGCCGCGATTGACCAGCAGCCACTGGCCGCTTCGCTGATCCTGAAACGGTTGCAGCAATTCGACGCCGACCTTGCCGTTGCGCTGACGGTTGTCCAGCAACAGGCTGTGGGCGGCATCGAACTGGCCGTGCAGATGCACCCGGCGAAACGCCGGATCGGCGCTGTGCGGCAACTCGGTGCTGGCCATCGGTTCGGCGGCGCGGCGTTCGGCGTAGCTGGCGAGCAGGGCGGTTTTCTCCGCGCCCCGGCTCAGTTGCCAGAAGCCCAGCGAAATCAGCAACGGCAGCAGCAGGCCGACCACCAGAGTCGGCACCACGCCCGGCCGGAAGCGCTTCATGGCCGCGCCAGAAAATCAGTCAGTGCGATCGCTATACTCAAGTGCATCGCTTGTTCCCCCGGAGTTCTTCCCATGCTCAAAGCAGCCATCGTCCTGATGCTGATTGCCACGGTGGTCAGCCTGTTCAGCGGCCTGTTTTTCCTGGTCAAGGACGACAGCAGCTCGAATCGCCTGGTGATCGCCTTGAGTGTTCGGGTGACGTTGGCCGCTGTCACCGTCGGCGTGATCGCCTGGGGTTTCTACAGCGGCCAACTGGTGTCGCACGCGCCTTGGTAGCTCTGTTCCTCAGAGCACGTAAACGAAGATGAACAAGCCGATCCACACCACATCGACGAAGTGCCAATACCAGCTCGCCGCTTCAAAACCGAACTGATGTTCGTTGTCGAAGTGGCCCTTCATGATGCGCATCAGCATCACGAACAGAATGATCGTGCCGATGGTCACGTGGGCGCCGTGGAAACCGGTGAGCATGAAGAACGTCGCGCCGTAGATGCCCGAGCCGAGGGTCAGCCCCAGTTCGTGGTAGGCGTGGATATATTCTTCGGCCTGGAAGCCGAGGAACGCGCAGCCCAGCAGCACGGTGATCGCCAGCCACAGTTTCAGCGCGCCGCGATGACCTTTCTTCAGCGCGTGGTGGGCGATGGTGATGGTCACGCTGGAGCTCACCAGCAGGATGGTGTTGATCAGCGGCAGGCCCCAGGGGCTGATGACTTCCTTGGGCGGCGGGAACAGTTTCGGATCCGGCGTGTGCAGCAGCGGCCAGGTGAACTGGAAGTTCGGCCAGAGCATGTGGGCGATGCCTTTGGTGCCTTCGCCGCCCAGTGCCGGGCCGGAAATGTGCCGCACGTAGAACAGCGCGCCGAAGAAGGCGATGAAGAACATCACCTCGGAGAAGATGAACCAGCTCATGCCCCAGCGGAACGAGCGGTCCAGTTGCGGGCTGTACAACCCCGCGCGGCTCTCCTTGATCACCGTACCGAACCAGCCGAACAGCATGTACGCCAGCAACAGACCGCCGACGAAAAAGATCAGCGGGCCGTGGGATTCCGGACGCGCTGCCTTCAGATCGTTGAACCAGGTCGCCAGGCCGTACACGGTGACGAACATCCCCACCGTGGCCACGATCGGCCACTTGCTCTGGGCCGGGACGTAATAGTGCTCATGAGTTGCCATTTATTGTTCTCCTTATCGGGCACGCTTAACCGCCAGTGTTTGCAGCCACCGGAGGATGTCGGGCGGTGATATCGAACAGCGTGTAGGACAGCGTCAGGTGCTTCACGTCCTTGGGCATGTCGCGGTCAACGATGAAACGCACCGGCATCTCGATCTGCTGACCGGGCTGCAGCACCTGCTGGGTAAAACAAAAGCATTCGGTCTTGTGGAAATACGCCGCCGCATTGCTCGGCGCGATGCTCGGTACGGCTTGAGCGCTCATTGGTTTGTCGGTGGGGTTGCGCGCGATGAAGATCATCTCGTTCACCGCGCCGGGGTTGGCCGTCAGCTCGTCATGCTTGGGGTAGAAATCCCACGGCATGTCGGCGGTGTTGGTCGACAGAAACTGCACCCGCACCTGCCGCGTAGCATCGACGGTCTGCTCGCCCTCGTACTGCCCGGCGGTCTTGCCGTTGATACCGAACGCCTTGCACATCACGTCGTAGATCGGCACCAGGGCAAAGCCGAAGACGAACATCGCCACCACCACGCCGAGCAGTCGGGTGACCAGCTTCTTCAGCGAAATCGAGTCAGCCATGGTGGCGGCCCTCAACGGCTACAGGGTTCATTTCACTTCCGGCGGCGTGGTGAAGGTGTGATACGGCGCCGGTGACGGCACGCTCCATTCCAGACCTTCGGCGCCATCCCACGGTTTGGCCGGAGCCGGCTCGCCGCCACGGATGGTCTTGATCACGATGAACAGGAAGAAGATCTGCGTGGCACCGAACATGAACGCGCCGATCGACGAGACCATGTTGAAGTCGGCGAACTGCAGGTTGTAGTCCGGAATCCGCCGGGGCATGCCCGCCAGACCCACGAAGTGCATCGGGAAGAACGTCAGGTTCATGCCGACGAAGGACAGCCAGAAGTGCAGCTTGCCCAGGGTTTCGTCGTACATGTGGCCGGTCCATTTCGGCAGCCAGTAATAGGCCGACGCGAAGATCCCGAAGATCGCCCCCGGCACCAGCACGTAGTGGAAATGCGCGACCACGAAGTAGGTGTCCTGGTACTGGAAGTCGGCCGGGGCGATGGCCAGCATCAGCCCGGAGAAACCGCCGATGGAAAACAGGATCACGAACGCCACGGCAAACAGCATCGGCGTCTCGAAGGTCATCGAGCCTTGCCACATGGTGCTGGCCCAGTTGAACACCTTCACCCCGGTCGGCACCGCGATCAGCATCGTCGCGTACATGAAGAACAACTCGCCCACCAGCGGGATGCCCACCACGAACATGTGGTGCGCCCAGACAATGAACGACAGGAACGCGATGCTCGCCGTGGCGTAGACCATCGAGGTGTAGCCGAACAGCGGCTTGCGCGAGAAGGTCGGGATGATCTGGCTGACGGCACCGAAGGCCGGCAGGATCATGATGTACACCTCGGGGTGGCCGAAGAACCAGAACACATGCTGGAACAGCACCGGGTCACCGCCACCGGCGGCACTGAAGAAACTGGTGCCGAAGTGGATGTCCATCAGCATCATCGTCACGCACCCGGCCAGCACCGGCATCACCGCGATCAGCAGGAACGCGGTGATCAGCCAGGTCCAGACGAACAGCGGCATTTTCATCAGGGTCATGCCGGGGGCGCGCAGGTTGAGGATGGTGGCGATCACGTTGATCGCGCCCATGATCGAGCTGATCCCCATCAAGTGAATGGCGAAGATGAAGAACGTCACGCTTTCCGGGGCATAGGTGGTGGACAGCGGCGCGTAGAACGTCCAGCCGAAGTTCGGCCCGCCACCGGGGGTGAAAAGAGTCGAGACCAGCAGCAGGAACGCCGCCGGCAGCAGCCAGAAGCTGAAGTTGTTCATCCGCGGCAGGGCCATGTCCGGCGCGCCGACCATCAACGGAATCATCCAGTTGGCGAGGCCGACGAACGCCGGCATCACCGCACCGAACACCATCACCAGGCCGTGCATGGTGGTCATCTGGTTGAAGAACGCAGGCTCCACGATCTGCAATCCGGGCTGGAACAGCTCGGCGCGGATTACCATGGCGAACGAGCCGCCGAGCAGGAACATGCAGAACGCAAACCACAGGTACAGCGTGCCGATGTCCTTGTGGTTGGTGGTCAGCACCCAGCGCATCAGGCCTTTGGCGGGGCCGTGGGCGTGGTCGTGGTCGGCATGACCGTGGTCATCAATGACAGCGCTCATGGCCGGTCTCCTTCAAGTGAGTGGACTGGGCAGGCCGGGACGCAGGGCCCCGACCGGTTCACGAAGTACGCAATAGACCGGCTCATTTGCTTTCCGCCTGTTTCAGCTCCAGCACTTCTTTTGGCGTGACCATGTCGCCCTTGTTGTTGCCCCAGGCGTTACGTTCGTAGGTCACGACCGCTGCGATATCGACTTCCGACAGCTGCTTGCCGAACGCCGCCATGGCGGTGCCGGGCTTGCCGTGGAAGACAATGCTCAGGTGCGCGTCTTTCGGGCCGGTGGCGATTTTCGAGCCCTTGAGGGCCGGGAACATCGGCGGCAGGCCCTGGCCTTCGGCCTGGTGACAGGCGACGCAGGTGGTGTGGTAGATCTTGTCGCCGCGCTCCTTGAGCTCGTCGAGGGTCCATTCCTTGCTGGTCAGCTCCTTGAGCTGCAACGCTTCGGCCTTGCGCTCGGCGAGCCATTTTTCGTAGTCGGCCTTCTCCTTGACGTCGACCACGATCGGCATGAAGCCGTGGTCCTTGCCGCACAATTCGGCGCACTGGCCACGGTAGAGGCCGGGCTTGTCGATGCGGGTCCAGGCTTCGTTGACGAACCCGGGGATCGCATCGCGCTTGACCGCGAAGGCCGGCACCCACCAGGAGTGGATCACGTCGGCGGAGGTAACGAGGAAGCGCACCTTGGCCCCGGTCGGTAGCACCAGCGGCTTGTCGACTTCGAGCAGGTAGTGCTCGCCCTTGGCTTCCTTGTTGTGGATCTGCTCGGCGGGCGTGGCCAGGTTGCTGAAGAACTCGACGTCCTGGCCCAGGTATTTGTAGTGCCACTTCCACTGATACCCGGTGATCTGGATATCGATATCCGGCTCACTGGTGTCGTACATCTTGATCAGGGTCGCGGTCGCCGGAACGGCCATCGCCACCAGGATCAGCAGCGGGACAACGGTCCAGAGAATTTCGACGGTAGTGCTTTCGTGGAATTTGGCGGCGACCTGCCCGGTAGAACGGCGGTGCACCATCATCGACCAGAACATGGCGCCGAAGACGATGATCCCGATCACCACACAGATCCAGAAAATGGTCATGTGCAGGTCGAATACTGCGTGACTGATTTCAGTCGCTCCAGGCGCCATATTCACAGTCCAGGCAGCTTGCACCGGGCTGAAAATCGACCACAACAGGAGGCCCATCCAGACGTGTGGATGTCGCATCATTGCGGGTTCCCCTTATCGTTCTTGTTATCCCGCCGGCTTTCACCAGAGGCAAGGGAGCGGCTGCATCAGACTACGAACTTGAATCGCCGGGCCTTGCTGCGTGGGCAGTCGGGCGTCATCAGCTAACTCCATTCAATGGCGAGTATAGACAGCCACCGAGAAATGCAATGTGAGGACGTAAATCGAATGAAACAGCTGACACTTGCGTTCCAGGGCACGAATGGAGAAGGATGCAGACGAGTGGTGGCAAACCGATATAACGCCGGTGCATCAAGGATGAAATAATTATGACAAATGCGTCTTAGCATTTTTCGTAAGCCAGCTAAGTTATGTCTTCCCTATTTCATTGCCTTGTTTCCTGGAGTTTTCATGAACACCGCCGCATTGCGCGAGCAAATACACATAGCCCGACAACACGAGATTGAAACCGGAAAGCTGACCCGTCAGCTCGAAGCTCAAATGCAACACCTGCACCCGGCGATCCAGTTGCCGGAAACCGACGCCAACGGCGTGCTGACGCGTTTTGTCGCCGCCTACATCGACGAAGTGCCAGACCTGCTGGATGCAGCCAATGAAGTCGCCAGGGAAGCGGGAATCGAATCGCAGATCAAACCGGTGCTGAAAATCGCCGAGCAGTACTTCCTCCAGCCGCCCGTGGGCCTCGACAGTCTGCTGGACGAAGCCTATCTGGCGCACCGTTTCGTCGAAGAGGTCAACGACCTGTACATCAAGCATTTCGGCCAGCCACTGATCCCCTTGGACATGACGGTCGCCAATCTGATTGCTCACCAGTTGATCGGTGAGAAATTTGCCAACCAACTCGACGAAGTGGTGCATCACGCGGTGGACAGCATGCTCGACGACGACAGCTTTGCGCTGGAGTCGGTGGAAGCCTACCGCGAGAAACTCAGCAGCCCGGACACCGGCGCGGCGTGGAAACGCTGGCCGTGCATGAGTCGCCGTCTGGGCGTGGGCCTGGAGCTGGATCAGCCTGCTGCATAAACCGGAGTTGCACGCGATTCAAATGTGGGAGATTCTATGTTGCAGGGGAACCCTGCAACCTTAAATTGGGTTGGTATTCGCTCTGATTTTTCATGAGGGC
>NZ_JBJYZK010000006.1:0-224656 GCF_048654275.1 Candidatus Pseudomonas auctus
GCACCTCCTGACCATGATTGATACCTGTAAACCATGTCCCCGGTCTCAAACGTAAAGGATGTACCCGGTCTTTACCCCGCCCAGCCCTCTCCCGGAGGGAGAGGGAGCCGACCGAGTTGTCTGACGTGATTCATCGACCTGAAAGTTCGAGTCGATTATGGATTCGGTACAGCACGTTCAGGTCGGCGTAATTTTCGAGCATCCCACGATCGGCTCCCTCTCCCTCCGGGAGAGGGCTGGGGTGAGGGCATGGCCTCACCGCGTATGAGCCTGCTCCACCAACCACCCCATCAACTCCTGCAATTTCGCCGACGGCTCCGACGCCGGCGCGACGATGTAATAGCCCAGTCCCGTCTTCACCTTCAGATCGAACGGCATCACCAGTCGCCCGGCGTTCAAGTCGTCGCCGATCAGTGACCAGTCGCCGATCGCCACACCCGTCCCATGGGACGCCATCGACATCGCCTGATCCAGCGTCTCGAAATGCTGACCGCTGGCGATATTGCTCAGGTGCAGTTCGGCGGCGTTGAGCCAGAGTGTCCAGTCGTCATCGGTGTGGGTCGGATGCAGCAGCAAGTGGTGTTGCAGATCCGCCGGTGAGTAGAGGGCTGGTCCACTGTTGAGCAGCGTTGGCGAACAGACTGGCGTCAGTTGTTCATCGAACAGATGCAGGGTTGCGGGTGAGTCGTTTGGCGCGGTGCCGTAGATAACCGCCGCGTCGAACTGCTCGCGATGAAAATCCACCCCGTGCTGCAACGAGGCCGTGAGCTTCACCGGCACGTCCGGACGCTCGCGCTGCCATTGCAGCAGGCGCGGCAACAACCAGCGCATCACGCAGCTCGGCGCCTTGAGTTGCAGGGTTTCGCGTTTGGCGCCGATCTGCTCCACCGAATCGCCGATCAGGCTGAACACCTGCTGCACCCGTGGCAGCCATTCGCGACCTTCGGCCGTCAGCTCCAGGCCCCGGGCCAGGCGAATGAACAGCTCATAACCCAGATGTTCCTCCAGCCCGGCGATCTGCCGGCTCACCGCACCCTGGGTGATGTGCAACTGCTCGGCGGCCCGGGTGAAGTTGCAGCACTGCGCGGTGATCAGAAACGTGTGCAGGGCGGGCAGGGGAGGCAGTCGTTTCATGTGGATCCAAGGTATGACGTGAGGACATGGCTAGTATGAGCTTTTATCGATTGTTGCGGCTACGGGTCGCCCGTTTCAATGAGGCCAATCACCGGTTCCTTTAAAGCCCGGTGCCTCAACGAACAAGAAGGGCAAAGACATGGCGACGTGTGGCGAAGTACTGGTCAAGTTACTCGAAGATTATGGGGTCGAGCAGGTGTTCGGCATTCCCGGTGTGCATACCGTGGAGCTGTATCGCGGGCTGGCCCGTTCGAGCATCAACCACGTCACCCCGCGCCACGAGCAGGGCGCCGGCTTCATGGCCGACGGCTACGCCCGCACCAGTGGCAAACCAGGTGTGTGCTTCATCATCACAGGTCCAGGCATGACCAACATCACCACCGCCATGGGCCAGGCTTACGCCGATTCGATCCCGATGCTGGTGATCTCCAGCGTGCAGTCGCGCAGTCAACTGGGCGGCGGACGCGGCAAGCTGCATGAACTGCCGAACCAGAGCGCACTGGTCGGCGGCGTGGCGGCGTTCTCCCACACGCTGATGTCGGCGTCCGAATTGCCGGGCGTGCTGGCCCGTGCTTTCGCGCTGTTCCAGGCCGGGCGTCCGCGTCCGGTGCACATTGAGATTCCACTGGACGTGCTGGTCGAAGAAGCCGACGAACTGCTGACCAGCGTGCCGGTCAACATCGACCGCGCCGGTGCTGCGCCGGCCGCCGTGAGCCGCATGACTGAACTGCTGGCCGGCGCCCAGCGTCCGCTGATCCTCGCCGGTGGCGGCGCCATCGATGCCGCTGCCGAACTCACCGAACTGGCCGAACTGCTCGACGCACCGGTGGCCCTTACCATCAACGCCAAAGGTATGTTGCCGTCCAGCCATCCGCTGTTGATCGGTTCGACCCAGAGCCTGGTGGCGACCCGTGCTTTGGTGGCCGATGCCGACGTGGTCCTGGCGATTGGCACCGAACTGGCGGAAACCGACTACGACGTGACCTTCGCCGGCGGTTTCGAAATCCCCGGCAAGTTGCTGCGCGTCGATATCGATCCGGACCAGACCGTGCGCAATTACCCGCCGCACGTGGCGCTGGTGGCCGACTCGCGCAACGCTGCACAAGCGCTGCTCAGTGCGCTGTCGCACAAACCGCTGGCCGAGCGCCGCAACGATTGGGGCCAGGTACGCGCCGCGCGTCTGCGTGAAGACCTGGCCGCGACCTGGGACGCGCCGACTCTGGCCCAGACCCGTTTCCTCGAAACCGTGCTGCACGAATTGCCGAACGCGGTGTTCGTCGGCGACTCCACGCAACCGGTGTACACCGGCAACCTCACCTTCAACCCGGAGCGCCCGCGCCGCTGGTTCAACTCGTCCACCGGTTACGGCACTCTCGGTTACGCCTTGCCGGCGGCGATTGGCGCATGGCTCGGCGGTAACCTCGAACACGGCGCGCGTCCGCCGGTGGTGTGCCTGATCGGCGATGGCGGTCTGCAATTCACCCTGCCGGAACTGGCCAGCGCCGTGGAAGCGCGCACGCCGGTGATCATCCTGCTGTGGAATAACCAGGGTTACGAAGAGATCAAGAAATACATGGTCAACCGTGCCATCGAGCCGGTGGGCGTGGACATCTATACCCCGGACTTCATCGGGGTGGCCAAGGCCCTGGGTTGCGCGGCCGAGGCGATCAGCTCCGCCGAACACCTGCGCAGTGCATTGCGCGCCGCCACCGATCGTCAGGGCCCGACCCTGATCGAGATCGACCAGACCCAATGGATGAAGGCGGTGGCCCAATGATGAATTTCCCGACCACACTCGACGGCCTGTACATCAACGGCCAATGGTCCGCCGGGCGCGAACACCTGCGCGTGATCAACCCGGCCACCGAAGCGCTGCTGACCACGGTCAACGGCGGTGACGAACGCGCCGTCAATCAAGCGGTAACGGCGGCGACCGACGCCTTCAAGGGCTGGTCGAAAACCACCGGTGCCGAGCGCGGCGCGATCCTGCGCAACATCGCCAATGGCGTGCGCAACGGCCGCGAACATCTGATGAAGTTGCAGTCGAGCAACAACGGCAAACCGCAGTTCGAAGCGGGCATCGATGTCGATGACGTGATCGCCACCTTCGAGTACTACGCCGAACTCGCCGAAGGCCTCGATGCGAAACAGGACAGCAACGTGCCGCTGCCCAGCGACGACTTCAGCGCACGTCTGCGCCGCGAGCCGTGCGGTGTCGTCGGGCTGATCGTGCCGTGGAATTTCCCGATGGTCACCACCGCGTGGAAACTCGCCCCGGCCCTGGCCGCCGGTTGCTGCGTGGTGCTCAAGCCGTCTGAAGTCACGCCGCTGCCGGAACTGGAGCTGGCGACCATCATCGCCGAATCCGGTTTGCCCAAAGGCGTGTTCAACCTGGTGTGCGGCACCGGTCTGGCAGTCGGCGCGCCGCTGTCGGCGGACCCGCGCATCGCCAAGATTTCCTTCACCGGCAGCAACGCCGTCGGTGTGCAGGTGATGCAGCGCGCCGCTGAAACCGTGAAGGGCGTGAGCCTGGAACTGGGCGGCAAATCCTCGCTGCTGATTCTTGAGGATGCCGACCTGGAACTGGCGGTGGAGCTAGCCTGCGGTGGCGGTTTCTTCAACGCCGGGCAGATGTGCTCGGCCACCAGCCGGGTGCTGGTCGCCGATGAACTGGCCGACGAATTCCTGATTCGTCTGAAGGCCCGCGCGGAAAAAATCCGTGTCGCCGATCCGTTCGATCCTGACGTCGAGATGGGCGCACTGGTCAATCAGGCGCAATACCAGCGAGTGCTCGGTCATATTGACCGTGGCCTCAGCGCCGGGGCCAAGCTGATCTGTGGCGGCAATCGTCCCGCCGATCTGCCGCGCGGCTATTTCTTGCAGCCGACAATCTTCACCGAAGTGCCCCTCGACAGTGCGCTGTGGTGCGAAGAGATTTTCGGCCCGGTGATCTGCGTGCGCAGTTTCGCTACGGAAGCCGAGGCGATTGCCTTGGCCAACGACAGCCAGTTCGGTCTGGTGGCCAGCGTGGTCACGCGCAATGCCGAGACCGCGGATCGGGTCGCCAACGCCTTGCAGGCGGGGCTGGTGTGGCTCAACGCGCCGCAGGTGATCTTCCCGCAGACCGCGTGGGGCGGCTACAAACAGAGCAGCCTCGGCCGCGAATTGGGGCCGTGGGGCCTGGCGGCATTTCAGGAAATCAAGCACGTGATCCGCGCGCTCTGAATGCCCGAAAAAGGTCAGCGCATGCCTCGCAACGAGGCATGCGCCGGCGTCATGGCTCCAATGAGTTTTTATCGATAGTCAGGTGTTTTGCACGACCTCAGGATGAACCCGCAGACCACGCTCAAGCCCTTTGAAACCGGGCGCTTGAGCAATCTCGGTCAAGCAGATGCAAGGGTTGCGATCAATCTCATACTTACAAGAATAATGGGAGTCCCAAATGGGCGAGCACGATCTGAACAGGCGTCAATTCATCAAAACCGTCGGCGTGGCTTCGGTGGCTGCGGCGGCCATGAGCATGCCCTTCATCCGGGCCAGTGCCAGCGACACCCGCTTCGCCGGCAAGACCCTGCGCCTGTTGACCTGGTCCGATGACACGGGCCTGGCCGCGCTGCGCAATATCGCCGCAACGTTCGAAGCCAAGACTGGCGCCAAAGTGATTGCCGACCGCACCGGCAGCACCTCGGAAATGGTCGCCAAACTCAAGGCCGGCGGTGACCGTCCGCAGTACGACATCATCACTCTGGCTGGCGTTGGCGCCGAAGGTCTGGCCGCTGCCGGGCTGCTGGAAAAACCCGATCTCAACCGCATTCCCAATCTGGTCGACGTCCCGGAAAAATACCGCACCGGCGCCAACGGTCACGGCATCGGTTACCTTTTGTGGTGCAACAGTCTGGTCTACAGCACCCGCACCCAGAGCACCGCGCCGGACAGCTACGCCGCGCTGTGGGACGGCGATCTGGCGCCGAACATTTTCCTGCCGCCGCCGAACTGGACCGAGGCCATGGACCTGATCATCATCGCCGCCAAACTGGCCGGTGGTGACGAGCACAACATCGAGCCAGGGTTCAAGAAACTCGCCGAGCTGAAAGACCGCGTGGTGACCCTTGGCGAAAACCCCAACCAGATTGCCGAGCTGTTTCGCACCGGTTCCCTGGATATGGGCGGCCTCTACGCCCCGGCGTTTTTCCCCAAGCAGATCCGCGACCCGAACTATGGCCTCGGTGCCACGTTCGGCATGAAGGAAGGTTTCTACACCGACCTGATGCTTTCGGTGATGCCGAAGAACCGTCCGGGCGACACCGACCTGGCCTACGCCTTCATCGACCACTCCCTCGACCCGCTGGTGCAGGGCAAGATGGCCGAAGACATCTTCAACGGCCCGGTCAACGCCAAGGCGATCATCTCCGCCGACGCGCGCAAGAGCCCGTTCATCCTCACGCCGGAGCAGATCGCGGAGAAGGCGATCATGCACGACAACGCCTTCCTGGCGACCGTGCATGACCAGTGGATTCGTCGCTACACGGAAATCTTTTCTTCCTGATCGAGTGACGTACTCAGGCTCTCAAGCACCGAAAGTTCTTGTGGGAGCGAGCCTGCTCGCGATAGCAATCTGTCAGCCGACGTTGTTGGTGAATGTCAGTCCGCATCGCGAGCAGGCTCGCTCCCACAGAGGGCCAGGTGAGCTTGAAGCCGTTGTTTTTCCATTGACGAGATCATTGCTATGGAACATCAATCCCTGACCCAACCGGTCGGCACGGGTGACGTGCGCCCGGCGCGCGGTGTTTCGCCGACGGCGCGGGCGTGGTTTTTCCTCACGCCGTCGATGCTGTTTCTCGGCGTGCTGATTGCCGCCAGCCTGCTGGTGCTGCGCATGAGCGTCGGCACCAAGGGCGCGGAGTGGTCGGGCTTCAGCCTGGCCAGTTACGCGCAGTTGCTCGAACCCTACTACCTCAAATCTTTGCTGCTGACCTTGCGTCTGGCGCTGATCAGCGCGGTGATCGCGGTGGTGCTGGCGATCCCGGTGGCGTACACCATGTCGCGTCTGACCTCGCCGTTCGTGCGGCGGATCTTTCTGGCGGCGGTGCTGTTGCCGCTGCTGGTCAACCTATTGCTGCAAAGCTACGGCTGGCTGGTGATCCTCGGCCCCGGCGGCATGCTCAACCAGACCTTGATGGGCCTCGGTCTGATCAAGCGCCCGATCATGTTGCTGTACAACCAGAACGGCGTGTTGATGGGCCTGGTGCAGACCGCGTTTCCGCTGGCCGTGCTGCCGATTGCCAGCGCCATGCGCGGCGTCGCCCGCAGCTACGAAGAGGCTGCCGCGACGCTGGGCGCCAGTCGTTTTCAGGTGTTCCGTCAGGTGGTGCTGCCGATGAGCCTGCCGGGGATCATCACCGGCGCGACCCTGGTGTTCGCCTACAACGCCAGCAGCTTCGTGGTGCCGCTGTTGCTCGGCGGTCGGCGAGTGCCAATGCTCGCGGTGATGGTGCATGACCAGATCGCCCCGCTGATGAACTGGCCTGCCGCGTCCGCCGCCGGGGTGGTGCTGATCGTCACCACGCTCGCCATCATGACCTTGTCCGAATACATCACCGGCCGCCGTCGCCGTCTGCTGGAGGCTTCGCAATGAGTGCCCTGTTCAAGAAGCGTCAGTCGCTGTTGCCGGGCGACACCGGCAAGTTTGCCGGCATCCTCTCCGGGATCATTCTGCTGCTGGCCGTGTTGCCGATCCTGACCATGATCGTGATGTCGTTCAGCGGTGCGTCGAACCTCGACTTCCCGCCGAGCAGCTACAGCCTGCAGTGGTACAAGGCGGCGTGGCACACCTTCGTCTCGCCCGATGCCAGCGATGTTTTGAGCCTCGGCCAGGCCATGGGCACCAGTTTGCTGGTGGCGTGCCTGACGATGATTTTCGCCACGCTGATCGCGGTGCCGGCGGCCTACGCGCTGACCCGTTGCGAGTTCCGTGGCAAGGGTGTGGCGCTGCAACTGATGTCGCTTCCGCTGGTGTTCCCGATGGTGGTGCTGGGGTTGGCCTTGCTGCTGGTATTCGACAGCCTGCCGTTCCACATGACCACCTCGCGACTGGTGATTGCCCACGTGATTCTGGCGCTGCCGTTCGTGGTGAAGAACTGCACGGCGGCCATGCTCTCCATCGGCAGCGAAGTCGAAGAAGCCGCGCAGATGCTTGGCGCGTCGCCATTGAGGGCCATCGTCGATGTGGTGGTGCCGTTGATGAAGTCGGGGATTCTGGCGGGGATGCTGCTGGCGTTCATCGTCTCGTTCAACGAATTCACCGTGACCTATTTCCTCTACACCATCGACGTCATGACCGTGCCGATCTGGATGTACAGCCGCACCGTGTCATCGCTCGACCCTACCGTGTTCTCGTTTGCCGTGCTGATCGTGCTGATCGACTTCGTCCTGATCTGGGCGCTGGAGAAGCTGGTCGGTGAGGGCGGCGTTTCCTTTTGATTTCTTGAGGTGATTTTATGTCTGGTCTGATTCTGGAAAACGTCGAGAAACACTACGGCTCGGCCTGCGCGGTAAAAGACGTCAACCTGCATTTGCCCGAGGGCAAACTGGTGTGCTTCCTCGGTCCGTCGGGTTGCGGCAAGACCACGTTGCTGCGGATGATCGCCGGGCTGGAAACCCTCACCGGCGGCGAGATCCGCCTGGACGGCGAGGACATCGGCCACACCCCGGCGCACCTGCGCAACTTCGGCATGGTGTTTCAGTCGCTGGCGCTGTTCCCGCACATGACCGTGGGCGAAAACATCGCCTATCCGCTGAAACTGCGCGGCGTCAGCAAGGCCGATCAACAGGCACGGGTGGTGGAGTTGCTGGAACTGATCCAGCTGCAACCGATGATCGATCGCCCGGTGGCCAAGCTCTCCGGCGGCCAGCGTCAGCGAGTGGCGATTGCCCGGGCGATTGCCTCGCACCCGAAAATCCTGTTGCTCGACGAACCGCTGTCGGCGTTGGATGCCAAGTTGCGCGAGTCGATGCAGGTGGAAATCCGCCAGCTGCAACAACGCCTGAACATCACCACGATCATGGTCACTCACGATCAACGCGAGGCCATGACCATGGCCGATATCGTGGTGGTGCTGGGCGAGCATCGGGTGCAGCAGGTGGGTACGCCGATTGAAATCTACCGGCATCCGGCCAACGAATTCGTCGCGGACTTTATCGGCTCGGGGAATATTTTCCCGGCCACCGCGCTGGGCGATGGCAAGGTCGTGCTGCCGGGTGGCGATGCCCTGCAAGTGCCAATCTGCAGCAGCATCGTGGTCGGGCAGAAAGTGAAAATGCTGATCCGCCCCGAAGACCTGCAACTGTCGGCGCCGCAGGCCACGGCGGGCAATCGCCTGCTGGGCAAGGTGACGTTCGTGCGGGATATTGGCGCGACCATCGAGACTACGGTGGAATGTTCCGGGGTGACCTTCACGGCGCTGAGTACGCCGTGTCAGGGGATTGGGTTGGGGATCGGGCATCCGGTGTCGGTGACGTTGCCCAGTGAGGCGTGTCGGGTGCTCGGCGCTTGATTACGCTTCTGCTCGAAATCGCTCCCTCACCCCAGCCCTCTCCCGGAGGGAGAGGGAGCCGACCGAGTTGTCTGGCGCTATCCATCGACCTGAGAGAACGAGTCGATTATGGATTCAAAACCAGTCGGTCAACTTGATTCTGGATTCCAAGCCAATCGTTGAACTTGATTCTGGATTCAAAGCCGATCGTTCAAGTCGGTGAACCTCGTCAAGATCCCCCAATCGGTTCCCTCTCCCTCCGGGCGGTCCGACGTTTCGGGAGGGCTAGGGTGAGGGGGAGCTTTTGAATTCACACCGAAAGCCGCAACCGCGCCAGATCCCTCAACGGCGGCGCCCCAAACAGCCGGCTGTACTCGCGACTGAACTGCGAAGGGCTTTCATACCCCACCCGATACCCGGCCGCCGACGCTTCCAGCCCCTCAGCCAGCATCAAACGCCGCGCCTCTTGCAGGCGCAGCTGCTTCTGATACTGCAACGGACTCATCGCCGTCATCGCCTTGAAGCGGTGATGCAAGGTCGAGACGCTGAGGTTCACTTCCTTCGCCAGGTCATCAATGCGCAGCGGCTGTTCGAAGTTGCCGTTGAGCCATTTGATCGCCTGGCTGATGCGGTGGCTCTGGCTGTTGGCGATAGCGATTTCGTACAGCCGATGCCCCTGCGGGCTGCGCAGCAGGCGATAGAGAATTTCCCGGCGGATCAGCGGCGCGAGCATGGCGATGTCTTTAGGTGCGTCGAGCAGGCGGGCCAGACGCAGCACCGCATCGAGCATGGCGCTGTCGATTTTCTCCACATACAGACCACGCCCGGTCGGCCGGGTCGGTACGCCCATCGGACCGGCGTCGGCGATCAGCGCGGTGATTTCCGCAGGATCAATGTCCAGGCGCACGGCGAGGATCGGCTCCTCCGGCGAGACATTCACCACCCGTCCACTCAACGGCATCGAGACCGACACCACCAGATAATTGAGCGGGTCGTAATTGAAGAACTCATCCGCCAGCCGTACCTCTTTGCGCCCCTGGGCCATGATGCACAGCGCCGGTTGCGCAAGCACCGGGGCGAAGTCATGGGACTGGGTGTGGCGCGACATGAACAGCGAACCGACGGCAGTGGCATAACTGCCATCTTCGGACGTGTTGCGGCGGATGATCGCCGCCAGTTCCGCGCGCTGCTTTTCCATGTCGGCATCGGGTGGCGCTTGAAAACGATCGAATGACGTCACGTGCGGCATCCTCGGCAAAGTCGGTGGAGTGGAGCAGAGCATAAGTTTGTGCAAGCCAGGGCGGTAGACACATCCTGCGAAATGCTTGCCTGATCCTGCATTGGGTTGTTGGCCCATCCAGCCATAGCAGGACGCAGGTGGTCAGAGTTGCCCGAAATCGGTGTGACAGGACGGTGACAGGAATTTACGACTTGTTACAGGTCTGCAAGACAGTCTCGCAGGATTGTGCAACGCGACGGCAGGAATCGACTAACGGCGAACGGGGAGCGGCCCTTAACCTTGAATCCTGTCGCAGCCCGTCCCCGGCTGCCACGCGACTCCCTGGGAGGGTTGAACATGTCCAAGCAGATTCCCGTCAGTCATATGGCCTTCGTTCGAGCGCGTGCCGGACGTTCGGCGGAACTCGGCATGCGCCTGAGCGCCCTGATCGAACCGTCCCGCGCCGCCCCCGGCTGCCTGAGCTTTGCCTTGCAGCATTCGCAGTGTGATCCCGAGTTGTGGCTGGTCTCCGGTTTCTGGAGCAACCAGCAGTCGATGACCGCGTACTTCAGCAGCCCGTCGATGGAAGTCTTTGCCGAGCTGGTGCAGGACCTGGTGGTCAACAGCCTGGATTTCCACACGTTCAAGGAAGTCTCGGCCGCACAGGCCGTAGGGCAATGCACTGCGCCGGTACACAAACTTGCCGGTTGAATGTTTAATGTCCGGCTTATCCGACTGAGCCAGGACCTGCGATATGGCACGTAAAGAGTTCGAACACTTCGAAGCGGTTTCCGCTGTAGTCCCCGTCGAGTTGGGCGGCAACAAGGGTTATCACGCGGCGATCGCCGTCAAGGCCCTGGTCGACGGCGGCGCGCCGCGCTTTCACAAACTGCTGAGCGATCAGGTTTTCCCCGGCGCCATCGCGGCCGATGAAGCCGCGATCAATGAGCTGGACAAGCTCAAGGGCGTCACCGACGACGCCGAGCTGATCTGGTAAACGCTTACTTCGTCGCCCCCGGGCGCCACATCTTGAACAACGCCTCCGGCCCCAGCTGGAAGTAGTCCGCCGGCCCGCCGCCCCGCAGTATCGGTTCGGCGGCGGCGGTGTCGTAGATCCCGTCCTTCAACAGCCACTTGGCGATATGCACGGCGACCACTTCGCCGAGCACCAGCCAGCTCGGCACGGTCTCGCCGTCGGCGCGCTGCAGCTGAATGATCTGGGTGACCTTGCATTCGAAGGACACCGGGCTTTCGCCTACGCGCGGCACGGCAATCACCTTCGACGCCACCGGTGTCAGCCCCGCCAGTTCGAACTCATTGACCTGCGGCCCGACCATCGCGCAGCTCTGGTTCATCTGCTCGGCCAGCGGGCGGGTGGCGAGGTTCCAGACGAATTCGCCGGTCTGTTCGATGTTGTTCAGGCTGTCTTTGCGACCGACGCTGGAGAACCCGATGATCGGCGGAATGTAGTTGAACGCGTTGAAAAAGCTGTAGGGCGCCAGGTTCAGCCGACCCTCGGCATCCTGCGAAGAAATCCAGCCGATGGGACGCGGGCCGACGATGGCGTTGAACGGGTCGTGGGGCAGGCCGTGGCCGTTGGCCGGTTCGTAGAAATGGATGTCATCGGGCATGGCGGGTGGTCCTGGAAACGGCTGTCAGAGAGCGGCCATAGTGCAAGGACGGGCGGCTGATTTCCAGCCCTCCAGACATGACTAAGCCCGGCCGAAGCCGGGCTGTGGTGTGTGTATTTGATGATCAGCTGATGGCTGCGGCAGTGCCGGTTTTATCGAAACCGTCGGCAGCGATGGCGTTGGCAGTACCGGTTTTATCGAAACCGTCTGCGGCGATAGCGTTGGCAGTGCCGGTCTTGTCGAAACCATCCGCAGCAACGGCTTTGCCGACGTTGGTCTTGTCGAAGCCGTCAGCAGCGTAGGTGCCGGTGTGGCTGGTTTCGATGGCGGCGCTGGCGCCGGAAATGAAGTCGGCGGATTTGGTTTTGTCCGAGCCATCGGCGGCGAAGGTGTTGGCGGCCAGTACGGACAGGGTCAGGGCGAGGATCAGTTTGGTTTTCATGGTCGTTGTCTCCGGGTTCGTTGGCGATGTGTTTCGCATGGGGTTCATGCTACGCCAACTAAATTGATTAAAAAGCGCAAAATAATGCTAAAAATAATCGATTAAATTGATATTAAGGGCGACGCATTCAATTCGCTTTCGTCGTCGCAGCGAGCGTCGCGCAGTTAATCGATCAGGTAGGTGCAGGATGCGGCGGGGGCATTAACCGGTGATTAATCGCCGCTTTTCGTTTGTGTGACAGATTTTTCATGGATTCCCGACCGGTTTTTCACCCGCGCAACGCCAGTCTGCCCACGGCCATAAAGCCAAAAACCGGCCGTCACACACTGGAGCGTTGCCTGCGATGAACAAACTGCCTCAAATCACCCTGGCCTTCTGGGTCATGAAAATCTGCGCGACGACCCTGGGGGAAACCGCGGGGGATTTGCTGTCGATGACCCTCAATGTCGGTTACGCCATCAGCTCGCTGATCCTGATCAGCGTGTTTGTCCTGACGCTGATCGCGCAACTGATGTCCAAGACCTACAAACCGCTGCTGTACTGGATCGTGATCCTGTCGACCAGCACCGCCGGCACCACCATGTCGGACTTCATGGACCGTACGCTGGAACTGGGTTACGCCACAGGTTCCATGATCCTGATCGCGATCCTGCTGGCGATTTTCGCGGCGTGGCGCCTGAGTGGCGACTCGCTCAACGTCACCAAGGTGCAGAGCTTTCGCGGCGAGATGTTCTACTGGATGGCGATTCTGTTCTCCAACACCCTGGGCACCGCGCTCGGCGATTACCTGGCGGACGACTCGGGTCTGGGCTTTGCCGGTGGCGCGCTGTTGATCGGCTCGGCGATTGGCGTAGTCGTGCTGCTCAAGTACTTCACGAAGATTTCGACGGTGGCGCTGTTCTGGGTGGCGTTCGTGCTGACCCGGCCCTTCGGCGCGACCTTGGGCGACCTGATGACCAAGTCCCATGAGAAGGGTGGGCTGGACTTTGGCACCATCGGTTCGTCGGCGGTGCTGGGGGGGATTCTGCTGGTGATGATTGTCGGCGCGTCTTTTGCGCAGAAACGTTATGGAAAACCGGCGATTGCCGAGTCAGCATGAGACCGAGGTGACTCCAATCGCGAGCAGGCTCGCTCCCACATTGGATCTGTTGGAGCGAGCTTGCTCGCGATGGGGCCAGAACAGCCACCGTTGCGGTGGCTGCAGAAACCCGATCAGTCAGTGACGATGCGCGAGTGTTTCTGGGTGTCTTTCATGGTGATGTACACCAGCAGGGACACCGCGATGCACGCAGTCACGTACCAGTAGTAACCGGTTTCCATGCCGATGCTCTTGAACCACAGCGCGATGTATTCGGCGGTGCCGCCGAAGATCGACACGGTCAGCGCGTACGGCAGGCCGACGCCCAGGGCGCGGATTTCGGTCGGGAACAGCTCGGCTTTCACCACAGCGTTGATCGAGGTGTAGCCGCTGACGATGATCAGCGCCGCCATGATCAGGAAGAACGCGCCCCACCAGGTCTGGATGGTGTGCAGGGTCATCAGGATCGGCACGGTGAAGATCGTCCCGAGCACGCCGAAGGCGATCAGGATCGGGCGACGACCGATTTTATCGGACAGGCCGCCGATGATCGGTTGCAGGCACATGAACAGGAACAGCGTGGCCGCCGAAATGGTGGTGGAGTCGGAGATGCTCATGCCGACGGTATTCACCAGGTATTTCTGCATGTAGGTGGTGTAGGTGTAGAACGCCAGCGTACCGCCCATGGTCAGGCCGACCACGGTGAGCAGTTCCTTCGGATGACGCAGCAAGGTGCGCATGGCGCTTTCCCTGGACTTTTCCTTCTTGGTGAACGACTCGGTTTCTTCCATGCCGCGACGCAGGTACAGCGCGACGATTGCACACAGCGCGCCGATGGCGAACGGAATACGCCAGCCCCACGCGTACAGCTCTTCGGTGGTCAGGAACTGTTGCAGCACGATCAGCACGCCCAGCGCGATGAGCTGGCCGGAAATCAGGGTCACGTACTGGAAGCTGGAGAAGAAGCCGCGACGATCCCTGGTCGCCATCTCCGACAGGTAGGTCGCCGAGGTGCCGTATTCGCCACCGACCGACAGGCCTTGCAGCAGACGGGCGAACACCAGCAGGATCGGCGCGCCGACACCGATGGTTTCATAACCCGGGCTCAGGGCGATGATCAGCGAGCCGAAGCACATCAGGTAAACCGAGGCCATCAGGGCTTTTTTGCGTCCGACCTTGTCGGCGTACAGGCCCATCAGCCAGCCACCGATCGGGCGCATCAGGAAGCCCACGGCGAAGATCGCGGCGGTGTTGAGCAGTTGGGCGGTGGTGTCGCCTTTGGGGAAGAAGGCTTTGGCGAAGTACAGCGAGAAGGCGGCATAGACGTACCAGTCGTACCACTCGACCATGTTGCCGACGGAACCGCTGAAGATCGACTTGATGCGACTGGCGGTGGTTCGTTCTTTGGCCGGCACGGCAGCCGACCCAAGGGGCAGGGTGTTGGAGTTATCCATTGAAGGATCCTTCATTTAATTGTTGTTGTGGAGCGCGTTGAAACGCAGCCTGCGAGGGCTAAAGCAGGAGCTGTGCCAACGGGGAGAGGGCCGGTTTAGAGGGGGGAGGTGGATTTTTTGAGCGGAAATCCGCTCATTGTCGGTGGCGATTGAGCAGAAAGTTGCCGAGATTGCTGGCTTCGGCAACTCCTCGCATGATGAACATGGCTCAGTTGAAACCGCGTTGAGTCCGGGCGTGAAGATTCCTCAAGTTTGAAATGGTTGCGTTTGTCGCATCCGCCACGCTTTGGTAAGTATCCCCCGGTGCGTTCCCGAAGAATTTGCTGAGCATTCGATAGGTATGAATCGAGTCGCGGTTGGCGGTATCGAACGCCGTGTTCACTTCAGCCAATCCTCTTTCCAATACATCAATCAAAGCGGGTATGTACTGATTAAGCAGTTCGATTTTCTCTTGCAGCGCAGGAGTCATTCCGTCCTTGGCTCTTTCGATCTCGTACATGATTTCGACGGCGCCGACCAGGGTGGTCATAACGGCACCGATCTCCCCGGATAGCGGAGACTCATGGGCCTTCATTGCAATGGATATGAGCGGAGACGAGACTTCCTTGGTTGCCTTGAGCACGTTGAGTTCGGTGGGAGCCATGACGCCCTCAAACGTTTTCTTGTATTTCATGTGAGCGTAGCCTGACAGCGAGACGGTTTTGTATTCGCCTTTGCGCACAATGCTTTCCGGATTCAGTTTTCTGGATTTGAGTATGACTGACGTCGATAGGCCCTGCTGTTCCGCAACATAGTCGAATGCCAGACCGGTCGTCGTCTTGGCTAACATCCCAAGAACGATGGCGAACGCGGTACCGACGGGGCCCGCGACCGCGCCCAATGCACCTGCCACTGCGCCTACGCCGATCCCGACCACGTAACTGGTCACTTGTTTTACGACGAAGGTGCCGGTGCGCTTGACGGCGTTACCGGTCAGCGCATTTTGCGACTGGAGATTGTCGAGTTGTGATTCAACGGCGCGGATCCGCAGGTCGGTGACCTCGAGAATTTTCATATGCCGGACAACCGCGTGTGAAAGCGCCTTGTTGGCTGAGAGGGCCTGTTGAGCCGCAGCGCTTTGCGCTTTCCTTGCATCGCGTTCTTGCGGCGTTTCGTGGAACAGGGAACGTCCCTGTCCATCGTTATCGATAAAACGGATGGGATTGTTGCCTGTGAATCCGTAAAGATTCGGCCCGTCGACCACCCCCGCCGGATCGCTGCTTATCCAGCGTTGCAGCCAAGGCGCGTAGTACCGCGCGCCATAGTAATACAGGCCGCTTTCATCCATTTCCTTGCCTGAATAGCGAACGAACTTGTAGGCCAGTTCGATTACCGAGCGTGCGGCCATCCATGCCGTTTCGCCAAACGAGTAAAAGCCTTCGTTGCTGATCAATTGCGCCAGGTGATCGAGCTCCATCAGGCACGAACCCAGGTGATCATCCAGCGTGAAGCGCAATTGATCCGGATCGACACCGGCGGGTGCGCGCGCGACCCAGTGCAGGCACCGTACAGTGCCGATACCGATGTTCAGGGTGATGACATTGAGTTCTTCGCCATTGTCTTTGCACCGGACTTCCAGCCCCGGCAGGTAGTAAACATCGTGGTAGTGGCTGTTCGAGGCCGAGTAGGTCGCGTGGCGTTTGTAAACTCGCGAACCCTGACTGTAGCGATAGAACTCAGTGTCGTCGGGAGCCGAATCGCGATGTACCAGAGTGACGCACTCCAGTTGGTCGAAGGAATCCCATTGAAGGGGATTACCAGGTTGCAGGGCCAAGAGATTGCCATGACGGTCGAAGAGCGTGCCAAAATCGGGGGCAGGGTCGCCGCAGGCCCGGCGTACTCCCCGGTTGCTGCCGGGATCGATGGACATTTCGCGGGTATGGTTGTGGCCATCACGCACATGCCGGATCCGGTACAGATTGTCACCGGAGTCATAGGAATAGGTTTGAATGTAGTTACGCCGGTCTTTGGGATCGGTGGGGTGCGGTCGCCCCGGGTTGTCTTGAGGCGCCGCGTCATCGTAACCGCTGGCGCTGCGCAGTCTGTTCAGAGAGTCGTACTTGAATTCGCGCTGACCATCGACTCGTTGATTGGCGAAGTAATGTGGCGTGAACACATGATCGAGAATCCGGGTGATGTTACCCACCCGGTCATATTCATATCCGAAATCCTGCAGTGGCGGCAGCGCATTCACCCGAGCCGATTGACGCAGCAGACGCAGGCTGGCCGGATCATAAAACCAGCGTCGAGTCACGCCGTTGCCCGCCAATTGTTCAATGATGTGCCCGGCCGCGTCATATTTCGCATCCTGCAGGACTGCCTGCCAGCGAGTCTGTCCTTTGATCTGCAGCTGTACGTGATTGATCTGTCCAGCGATGTCGTAATTGAACAGTTGGCAGTGTCCGCCGCCGTCGGTCTGCTCCAGCACGCTGCCGTCTGGACTGTGGAGACGGCTGCTGGTGAACACCTTGCCATCAAAGTAAGTGCGGGTTTCGCGCAGTGATGTACCCAGCGTCGAGTAACTGTCGAAAATCAAATGCCCTGACGAATCCTTCCGTTGGATCAACTGGCCACGCAGGTTGAAACCTGTGTCGGCCGATGCGTCTGCGTAGACGCAGGTCTCAATATCGGGTTGGGTGTTATGCGCCACGGCCACCAGGCGAAGTTGATCGTCATAGGTACTTTGCCAGTGACTGCCGCGCTCGTCCCACTGCTGCAAGGGTTCACCCCCCGGACCTGGCAGACTCAGTCGCCAACCGGCGTCCACACTGTCGACTTTCAACGGCTCTGCGGCCAGATTGAGAACACTTGAGATATTGGCAAGGGCAAGACGCGGGTCACGCTGCTGCACCCTCTGGCCGGCCGCGTTATGTTGCTGTCGCGTGATCAGGGGCGTTACAGATTCATCGGCAACCGTACGCAGGTACGCGACCTGACGAATCACAAGGCCACGGCTGTCGTGGACAGACAGCGAGGGTGTGCACCAATGGGGGGAAGTATTCATGCCCTTGTGCCTCTCCCGCACGGCAGGACGTAGAGGCCTCAGTTTAGGCGTTACGCAGTACCGCGTAACCTGACAGATCTGACAGTGGAGCGCCCTTTAGACTTTGTGTTTCATTACGGCACAAACATCTCGCGGGTCAGCCCATGGCGCTGCATCTTTTCATTGAAGGTGCGACGCGGCAGTTGCAGTTCTTCCAGTACGGCTTTCACATCCCCCTTGTGCCGGGTCATTGCAGCCCGCAGGCACTGCGCTTCAAATGCCTCTTGCTGCGCCGCCAGCGATTGGCCGGGATCTATGCCCTGCACCGGTTCATCCAGCCCCAACACCTGCCGTTCGGCCACGTTCGCCAACTCGCGAACATTACCCGGCCAGTCATGGCTGAGCAGGTGGCTCAACTGCGCACCACTGAGCGGCGGGAACGTCCGGCCCAAACGCTGGGCGGCGCTCTGGGCGAAGGATTCGAACAACAGCGGGATGTCTTCACGACGATCACGCAATGGCGGCAGGCGCAATTCGGCGACGTTCAGGCGATACGCCAGATCCTCGCGAAAACGCCCGGCCCGCGCTTCGTCCAGCAAATCGGGTTTGGTCGCGGCGACGATCCGCAAGTCCACGCGAATGCTCTGGTTTGACCCCAGCCGTTCCAGTTTCTGTTCCTGCAACACCCGCAGCAGTTTCACCTGCTGGGCCAGCGGCATGCTTTCGATTTCATCAAGAAACAGCGTGCCGCCATCGGCGTATTCCAGCTTGCCGATGCGCTTGCCGGACGCCCCGGTGAACGCGCCGCTCTCGTGCCCGAACAACTCGGCTTCGAACAGTTGCTCGGGGATCGCCGCGCAGTTCAGGGCCACAAACGGCTTGTCGGCACGCGGGCCGAAGTCGTGCAGGCAGCGGGCAACCAGTTCCTTGCCGCTGCCGGTTTCGCCACGGATCAGCACATTGACCGGCAGCGTCGCCAGATCGAGTACCTGTCGGCGCAAGGTCTGCAAACCACGGGACACGCCGAGCAGCGTCGCGTCGAGTTTGGCGCGGTTGTCGGCCTGCTCGTGCAGGGCGCGGTTTTCCAGCACCAGCCGGCGCTTGTCCAGCGCCCGGCGCAGGCTGCCGAGCAGGGTCTCGGGGCTGAAGGGTTTTTCCAGAAAATCGTAAGCGCCGTCGCGCATGGCTTCGACCGCCATCGGCACATCGCCGTGGCCAGTCAGCAGAATCACCGGCAAATCGGGATCCCGGCGCTGCACTTCGGCCAGCAGTTCAAGACCGCTGAGGCCCGGCATGCGCACATCGCTGAGGATCACCCCGGCAAAGTGCCTGGGCAGCGCCGCCAGGCATTCCTCGGCACGGCTGAACAGCTGCACCTCGAACCCGGACAGGCTCAGCCATTGTTCGACGGCATTGCGAATGCTGCTTTCGTCATCGACCACCATCACCGCGTTGAGCATCAGATGTGCGCCTCCAGATCGATCGGCAGGGTCAGGCTGAACACCGCGCCGTTGTCGCCATTCTCGGCGCACAGGCGCCCGCCGGATTCATGGACGATGGCGAACGATACTGCCAGCCCCAGACCCAGCCCGTCACCCACAGGTTTAGTGGTGAAGAACGGATCGAACACCTGACCCAGATGTTCTTCGGCGATGCCGCCGCCATTGTCGATAACGCTAAGGCGCCACAGTTGCTCGTCGGTTTCCAGGCGGATTTCCAGACGCTTGCAGGGCTTGCCCTGCATGGCATCGAGGGCATTGCGCAACAGGTTGATCAGCACCTGCTCCAGACGGATCGCATCGCCGCGCACCCAGGCCGGACGGGTCAGGTGCAGCACCAGACTGACCTGTTCATCACGCAGGCGCGCATCGAGCAATTGCAGGGCCTGATCGACCACCGTCGCCAGGTCCAGCCGTTCGCGCAAGCCGCTGGGGCTCTTGCGGGCGAAGGTTTTCAGGTGGCCGGTGAGGGCGGCCATGCGTGTGAGCATTTCATCCACCGGTTTGAGCGCCTTGTAGGCGTCATCGACCCGACCGTGATCGAGCAGCAGTCTCAGCGTTGCAAGCTGCATGCGCTGGGCGGTCAGCGGCTGATTGATTTCGTGGGCCAGCGCGGCGGACATCTGTCCCAGTGCCGCGAGTTTGGCCGACTGCACCAGACCGTCCTGCGCCGTGCGCAAATCCCGGGTGCGTTCCTCGACCAGTTGCTCAAGCTCTTCGCGGCTACGCTGGCGCATCTTCGCCAGACGCCAGCGCTGGTTGAGGAACAGCAACAGGAACACCAGCGCCAGCCATACCCCGGCAGCGGCGAGCCCGGCATTGCGCTGATCTTCAAAGGACAATTGCGGGCGGCGCAGCAGATGCAGGGTCCAGCCTTCGGCGGTCAGCGGCAGCGATTCCCACAGGTAATCCGCCGTGCCTTGCGGGCCTTCGACGCGGCGCAGATCACTGTTGTCATCGAAGCTGCGCAGCGCCAGATGCGTCAGTGGCACCAGCGACTGTTTGTCGTATTGGCGGGTGGCCTTGATCTCGCGGTAATCGGCCGGGCTCAGCGGGTGCAGCAGGCGATAGCGCCAGCCGGGCTGGTTGGCGATGAAGATGATCCCGCGCGCATCGCTGACCAGCAGGGTGTCACTGCCCTGGCTCCATTCGCGTTCGAGTTCGGGGAATTCGAGCTTGACCACCATCGCCCCGAGGAACTCGTCGTTATCGCCGAGCACCGCGCTGGACAGGAAGTAACCAGGAATGCCGCTGGTCACGCCGACCGCGTAGAAACGCCCGGTGCCCTGGGTGCGGGTCTGGCTGAAATAGGGGCGAAAGCCATAGTTGTGACCGACGTAACTGCTGGGCAGGCGCCAGTTGCTGGCGGCCACCGCGAGGCCGGTGCGGTCGAGCAGTTCAAGGGTCGAGGACTGTGCGGCGCCGTTGATCTTTTCCAGCTTCAGATTGAGTGCCGTTTGCTGTTCGGCGCTCACGGGACCGGCCAGCGCCGCACGCAGCTGCGGGTCCAGCGCCAGCACGGCGGGCAGGGCGCGGTAGCGGTCGATCAGGGTGTGCAGCGAGTTGGCATACAGCGCCAGTTGCTGATTGGCCCGGGCCGCGTCTTCTTCCAGCGCCTGGCGCTCGGCGTGGCGGATCGCAAGCGTTGCAGCAAGGGCGGCACCGGCGATGATCAGCAGGGTGTACAACGACAGACGCAAGGTACGGGAAGTCGGCAGCATGCTGAGAAAACTGAGGGTGAAATGGGGTTGGCACCATACCACGAGGCGTCGTTCCACTGTGTCCTACACCGCGGTAATCCTCGCGGATCTGGAGTGCAGCACCGCCCGCAGATCCTTGAGTTCACCAATGCGTTTTTCAGTCTTCTGTCTGATGCGCTCCAGCGAGCGTCCCAGCAACTGTGTTTCTCCTGCCAGAGTTGCTCGTTCGATCAATCGTTGTGAGCCAACCTGCAGCAAATCCATCAGTCCAGTGATGTCTGAATCCAGAGCATCTTCTTGTTCTTGCGTAAGGTTTTGGCCAATGGCTTTGACCTCTTTAAGAATATCTTGTGTCCCTGGAATCGCCTTTATGCCCGGCCCTACATACGGGACCTTGCCCCCCAAGGCCCACCCAATGTCCTTTCCGGGTCTCGATATCCGGTGCCCCGTTCTGTTCAACGGTCAACGGGCGCAAATGATTGTCGTAGGTCGTGAGCCAGTGATTGCCCCGTGCATTCCAGCGCTGAAGTTCCTCTCCCGATTGACCCGGCAGTACCACGCTCATGCCGGCATCGACACTCTTGACCTTGAGTGGCTGGCCACTCAACGCAAAAACGGTCACCTGACTGGCAATGGACAGGCGCGGATCCTGCTTCTCGAGCAGATGCCCGGCTGTGTCGTGGCGCAGGCGGGTGATGAGTGTTTCCACAGGGGCATCGGCGATAGCGCGCAGATAAGCAACCTGGCGAACGGGCAAGCCTCTGCTGTCAGTCGCTATCACCGAAGGGGTGTGTCGATGGGCTTGGGTGTCCTTCATCGCCACTTGCCCATAGGTTTACCCTTGCGTGCCCGGTCTGATCACCTGCCGGTTGTTATTTGTTCTGCTGTTTGTGTGCAGTTTGCCTTCCATAGGTCCTGAGCATTTGTTTTCTGTCATCGATAACGTACAAGGCTCTTTCAGTGAGTGCGTGCAGATTCTCGCGTCGGACAGACCTGGCTTTTTGAGTGCCGACTCTCCCTTGTGCCAGGTCGAGTACAAAATCGAGATCCGAGTTGTAGAACTCGTTGACCCCAAGCTCGCTGAAGGCTGTCTGGCCGGCGTTGGATACGCCGAGAATGTTTTCACGCAATGCGTCGAGCGCATTCAGCTCGGCTTCGATTTCCTGTGAAAACATGCCTTCTTCGGCCCTGCTCCCCTGTTCTGCCACTTTACCAAGCTCTATAAGTTCTCCTAATCCGTAGAGTTGTGATCCCCCGGTGGCGGAGATGGCATTGACCGAGGCTTCGATGGCGTCCTTTGGCTCAAAGGATCTGATGTCCATGAACGCATCGAGGGGACCACTTTCTAATCCTCTCGCCTGGTTCGAGATTGCATCAGCGGATATATCGGTTTTGCGGGGTATCAAAGGGTTGGAAACGTCCTGGAAGGCTGAAAAAGCCAAATCGACCACTTTAGCGGAGTGTTCAGCAGTGAAGTTGCCAATGGTCAGCCCCTTGACTTCACTCACCATTGACGAAAAAGGATCTCCTCCTGCTAATTTTTCCACTGCACTAAAAAGATCGTTTGTGGAGAACCAACTGGCAACGACTTTGGCGACTTGTACGAGAAATTTTGCAACTATGACGGTACGCAACCGTCTCCGACTCGAAAGGTTGTCAATCTGTCGTTCGAGGATATCCATTTCACTGTTGGCAACACTCAGGAATTTCATCGAGTAGGCAGCTTGAGCTTTCAGCTCTGCCCGCGTCCTGGTCTGTCCGCCAGTGTCGACGTACGTCATCGGGTTGTTCCCGACAAACGCATACCGGTTCAGCCCGTCCTCATCACCCACCGGGTCAGAGCTGGCCCAGCGTCCCAGCCAAGGCGCGTAATACCGCGCTCCATAATAATAAAGCCCGCTGCAATCCATCTCCTTGCCCGAGTAGCGGATGAACTTGTAATCCGCCTCCACGAGTTTGTCTGCGACCATCCACGCGGTTCCGCCCAATGCAAAATAGCCTTCCTGGTTGATTAGCCGCGCCTGTTGATCGAGCTTGGTCACGCTTGAACCCAGATGATCCGTCAGGGAATAACGCATCTGATCCGCATCGATGCCGGGCGGTTTGCCAGCGACCCAATGCAGGCAGGTCACTTCGCCGACGCCCGTGCTTACAGAAATCCGGTGCAGTTCTTCACCCGAACTCTTGCTTCGGATTTCCAGATTGTCCACATAGTGCACCTCCTCGACATGGCTGACCTTGCGGGTGTGGGTCTCGTATCGTTTGTAGACCCTGGTGCCCTGGCTGTATTGATACATTTCCTGGTCAGGCGGACCGCTGGCATGTTTCGCCAGGGTCAGTGACGCCAGTTGATTGCGGCTGTTCCACTGCATGGGCTGACCCCGCTGCAGGGCGAGCAGATTGCCGGCGGGGTCGAACCATTCGGGAAAGATCGGTTCCGGATCGCCCGTTTTCCAGCGCACACCGCGGTTGCTGTCCGGGTCGATGAACATCTCGAAGGTATGGGTACTGCCGTCGCGGACATGGGTGAGCAGGGTGAGGTTTTTGCCTTTGTCGTATTCGAAGGTCTCGACATAGTTGCGCCGGTCCCGTGGGTCGGTTGGCTGAGGCCGGCCCGGGTTGTCCCTGGGCGGGGCGTCGCTGTACCCGGTGGCGCGGATCAGCTGATAAGTCGTGTCATAGTCAAACGTGCGCTGGCCGTCGACCCGCTGGTTGCGGAAAAACGTCGGTGTATAGGTGTGGTCAACAATGCGGGTGGTGTTGCCCACCCGGTCGTATTCATACCCGAAATCCTGAATCGCCGGCTCTGAAGCCTTTTGCGCGTACTGTCGCAGCAGGCGTCCGTCGGCGTCCCGGTAACACCAGCGGTTGGTCACGTCGTTGCCGAGCCGTTGTCTGGTGATCTGGCCGGCGGCGTTGTAATCCGCACCTTTCAAAACCGGCTTGAAAGCTTGTCCGTTGAGTTGCAGTTGTACCTGGACGAGTTGCCCGTCGATGCCGTAGGTCGACTGTTGTAGGTGCCCGCCGGCGTCAGTGGTTTGCAACAGTGCGCCGACGGCGCTGAAGACCCGACGGCTGGTGCAGGTTTTGCCGTCCTTGAAGGTGCGGGTTTCTTCCAGCGTCTGCCCGTGCATGCCGAAGCTGTCGAGGTCGAGCGTGCCCGATGGATCGCTCAGTGCCGTCATTTGCCCGCGCAGATTGAGCGTCGGGTCGGCCGATGCGTCGAGGTAGCGAAAGGTTTCAAAGTTCGCTGCACCGTTTTCTGTGACGGCCAGCAGACGCAGTAGTGGGTCGTAGGTCATTTCCCGGTGATTGTCGTTGGCATCCCAATGGTGCAGAAGTTGACCGCCGGGACCTGGCAGCACAGTGTCGTTGCCAGCGTCGACGTTATGAGTTTTGACCGCCATGCCGTCCAGCCTGTGAACCATGGTGCTATTGGGCGTGGGTAGACGCGGATCGCGCAGCGCAACCAGTCGGCCGGCAACGTCATAGTGCTGTCGGGCAATGAGCGCCTGCACATCCTCGCCGGCAACCCTGCGCAGGTAGTCGACCTGTCTGATGGCCTCGCCGCGCGGGCCGATGACGGCCAGCGATGGCGTGTGCCAATGCACACTGGCGTTCATGGCTTGACCTTCTTCGCCGGTGTGTCGTCGGTGTCGTTGAAGTCATAGCTGAGCTTGAACCATGGGTGCAGGATATCGAACGCCAGATGGCCGAGGGCATTGATGGTCTTGATCGGCCGCCCCAGTGCGTCGTAGAACATCCGGTCGTGGTAGCCGTGCTCACGCATCGCGCTGTCATTGATGTAGCGATGGGTGTTGAGGAAATAGGGGCGGTAAACGCGGATGGTTTCGCCTTTGTGGTTGTATTCCACGCGCCCGCTGACTCGCCAGCGCGGATCTGCCGGTGCCGTGCGCGGCTGGCCACGATCCAGCGCAAGGTTGTTTTCGGCCGTGGCCACATAGGCATCGCCCGGCGGGACGAGTTGTTTGCTTTGCAATTCGCGGCCGAAGCCGTCGATGTAAGCGATGACCATCTGAATCAATTGCAGCGGGTCGGTGTGGTAGCGGTCGGCAACCAGATTGAGACTGTGCACCGGTTGCCGCTTGGCCGTGCGGATGATCTCGAACAGTGTCTGTTCGCTGGCTGTGCACTTTTCCCGCTGGTTCAGCCAGCGCAGGGCCGAGGCGCGAATATGGCCGTCGGGCAGGATCAGCCCTTTGGCGATCCATTCGTTTCTTTTGAGCGGCAGCGTTCCGGGCGGTAGCAATGGCATCCAGCTGTGCAGTTCCGTACGCACCACACTGGCGGCGGATGCCAGCACTTCTTTTGGATGGGCGAGGGCGTACTCGGCGCTCAGATCTGTCTGCTCGGGGTACTCCGCCAATGGTTGGAAGCCAGCCGGTTTGCCTTCTTCCGTACCATGAAAACTGTGCGCCATGGGCTGGCCGCCTGGCTCGTAAAGCACTTCATGGATGTTGTCGTTGGCGTCCGTGATGCTCAGGGGCTGGAGCGTGTGAAGGTCATGACTGATTGTCGTCGTGCAGCCATCCGGCAGGGTAATGGCAATGGTCAGCAGGTGGTTTTCGTCCCGGGTGATGTGCGTCACGCCATGGCTGGCGGTCTGTTGCACATCGGTGACGTGGTAAAAACCGTTGGCGCCGGTGTAGGTGAAAAATCCGCTGTCGGCTGACCACAGGTTTTCCAGGTCGTCCTCTACCGGGTCATCGGGGAAAAACACATTCATGGGCCTGTATCCGATCGTCTGCAATTCTGTGCGAATGGCAAATGGCGGCGGGATGTTGTCGTATGCCGACAATGCCTTCTTGTCGAATACGGCCTGTTCCGTCGGCCCGGCCAGCGGCGGGAAATGGAGCTTGCCGCCGGCCTCCAGATACGTTTGCTGCGAGAGCGAAGTCAGTTCACGGGCGGCTGTCCACTGGGCGCTGTCCATATGTCGCGTGAAGCTTTCAAAACTGATGTCCTCGGGGCGCAGTCCGCTCGGCAGCGTACCCTTGGGCAGCTTCAGCGCGTTGCTGCGCTGACGCCAGGGCAAGCCGAGCAGGCGATGGCCGTCTTCAGTCAAATGCTTGAACCCGGCACGGCTTTCCGTCAGATAGAAACACTGCTGTTGCTCATCGTGGCTATCCATCCAGGCTTGCCGTTGATCCTCCTGGTCGAAGGGCGGTTCGTCGGTCTCGGTGCGGCGACGCGCGCAGGCGACAGTGAAACCGTGAGTCAACAGGCCGTACTCGTCCCACTCTATATTGACCACATGCTGGCAGAGCGGGTCGTCCATGACGCGCTCGTATTGATGGCTACGGGTTTCCTGTTCAAGCACCAGCAGGCTCGAAGGTTTGTCCAGGACTTGCCGGACCCGATAGCGATGTTCGGTCAGGGAAAACAACCGCGTGGGCTCGGGGTCGTCAGCCTGGGACACTTCGCTGCGCAGTAGTCGGCCGCTGAGGGCATAGGCAACTTCATTTTCGTCGACCGGGTAGGGCTTGCGGGTCACCTCAGTGCCTTCGACGGCGTCGAAACGCGAATACACGGTGGCACCCAAGGGAGTGGCTTGCGGATCCAGCTCACAGATGTTCCTGAGGGGCAGATCGATGTATTGGCCGGTATGAAACCACTGCGTCACGCGCATCGGCGCCGTGTGGCCGCTCTCGGCCTTGCCCGGTTCCAGTTCGCTGTCGATCTGACAGACCCGGCCGAAGCCGCGAAATTCACGTTCCCTACCGTCGTAGTAACCCTCGAAATACTCGAATTGCTGACTCAGCTGATTGCCGGTGATTTCGTCCAGTTGTTGCAAGCAGCGGAGCACCGTCTGCGGAAACGGCAACCGGCACACCGGACGTCTGCGCGCCATCAACTCCAGGCGTTTCTCGTCCAGCCAGAATTGCGCACTGCTGCGATGTTGCAGCGTAGCGCTGTAGCCCATGTTGTTGTTGCAACCGGTGAGCAGGTATGGCCTTGCATTGACGAAGTGATACACCCAGTGCTGCGGTTTCATGTGCGGCTTGGTAAACAGCAGGCTGGCGCAGCCAATGCCTTGCAGATCGGCGAAGGTCACCTGGCAGAGGTTGTCGTAGCGCACGCCCCTGGGCCACTGGACGACTTCCGGGACTTGCGCAAAGGCGTTGCCACCGTAATTCCAGTAGATCTCGAAGTGATCGGAACAGAGCTTGATCAACGCGGGCGCGCCGGAACCGTCGAGATCGGCGAAACGAATGTGATCGGCATTGAAGTGCTTGTATTCGAAAGGCAGAGCGCTGATCTCGACACCCTTGCCGAATCTGCCATGACCCAGATTGGCCCACGCTTCGATCTTGTCATGGCGAACCCTGCACAGTCCCGAGCGGTCGCTGGCGTGCAGGTTGGCGAACATCACCAGTTCGGTGAGGGCTGGGCCGAACAGCGGCAAGCAATCCGGGGTCGGGGTATGCGGTACATCCTTGCCGGGCGCGAATCCTTTTTCCCGCACATTGGCGTACACCCGTACGCTGTTCGGGCCGATCAGCGCAATGTCGTCCAGACCGGCGCCGCTCAAGTCGCCCATCTGGGCCAGTTGATGGAAATATTCCACGGGGAACTGGCTGAACGGTTTGAACAATGACCAGCTGCCATCCGGGTCGAGCGCGTAATACCCACTGCCACCGGGCTGGGCAACGATCCAGTCCAGACGGCCGTCACCGGTGAGATCGGTAAGAATCTGCACCACCTGTTTGCTGCTGTCGGCATTCGGGATCAGCGGCAGCAGGGTCCAGGGGCCGTAGACGATTTCGTCTGTGCCGGGCATGCCGCGCAAGGGGTCGCGGTAGTACCAGCCACCGTCGTACCGGCAGAGAAAACCGGGCAGGCCTTCGCCGTAAAGATCGACGCAATGGTAAGGCTGACCGTCATTGAGGCCTGGCATCGTGTCGAGTGCCAGAAAGGCCTGGGGAAATGGATTGGGCTTGAACAGTTCATAGAAGTACTCCAGCGGGGGAAAGTGTTTGATATGCCCCTGCGCGTCGTAATTCATGTAGTGCGCGGCGCTCAGGTGGTTATAGAGCAGCGCCGTGGCCTGGTGCTCCAGCAACAGGCGATTGACCAGCACCTTCTCCGGGCCCGTGTTGTTGAACAACAGGAACTGCCTGCACAACCGTCGGCTACCGACCTCGAAGCCATAGCGATGCATGCGAAAAGGGTCTGAGCGCAGTGGCCAGGCGTGTTCGTCCGGTGCCTTGAACGGCGGAACCGCATCGAGCCCGGTGTCACGTTCTCCGTAGTCCACGATCAGCCGGAACAGCCACTCCAGATCCTGCGGTTGCGCGTGGTCCAGGCACAGCAGGTCGGCACTGGCGGTCTTGTTGCAGTAGCAGACCTGCCGCAGATAGCGCTGGGCCCGATAATCAAAGCGTGGGTCAACTTCGTTGTCGTCGCGCTTGTACTCGAAAAAGATGTTTTCTCCCACCGCATTGCGGATTTCCACCAGCAGCCACGCGGCGATGTGGCCCGGGATTTCAGGATCGCAGATGCACGAATCCGGCGTGATGCCATAGCACTGTTGCGAGCCGTCGGCACGCGCGATTATCCAGAAGGGGTTGCCATCGTCAGGTGTCCAGAGTTCGTAGCGGTCGAACGTACTTTGCAGGCGAGGAATGTAGCGAACCACCGAAAACTCTCTGGCCCGCCTCCCGATACCGAGGGTGCGTCGGGTCGACAGGATCTTGTCGTCAGCCGTCAGTTCGGGTCGCAGATCCGTGCCGTCGGCCTGCATGATGTCGGCGTCTTCATATTTCGGTACGCCTTTGCTGGTCTTGCGCGAGATGGCCGCCAGCGGCAGATCCCAGCCGAGGCCGCACGTCCCGTTGCCCGCATTGCCGTCGTAGACCAGTTGCAACTCGGGATTGAGGCTGCGCGCGTCCAGGGTCGGCAACGGCAGCGTGTAAGACCGTTGCCCGGTGACACCGATCTCCCCCCAACTGCGTCCGTTGGTGGCAATGGACGCAGTCCTGGCGATGGAGGGAGGAGTGACGAGCGCATCTGCATCCGGGACCATGGCAGCGCAACCTGTAAACGTCGAGGTTCCACGCTAACAGAGGGCATCGGGCGTGACACCTGTCAGATCTGACAGGTGCCGACTGACGGCAGGCAAAAAAAACGGGCGGTCATTGCTGACCGCCCGTTTTTTCCGAAGCCGATGAAGCGCTTACTGCACTTCAACCGCCAGGCTTTCGCTGATCTTCTGTTGCCAGATCGCAGGACCGGTGATGTGTACCGACTCACCTTTGCTGTCCACCGCAACGGTGACCGGCATGTCCTTGACCTCGAACTCGTAGATCGCTTCCATGCCCAGCTCGGCGAACGCCAGAACCCTGGACTTCTTGATCGCCTGCGCCACCAGGTAAGCGGCACCGCCGACGGCCATCAGGTACACGGCCTTGTTGTCCTTGATCGCGTCGATCGCGGTCGGGCCGCGCTCGGACTTGCCTATCATGCCCAGCAGACCGGTTTGCTCGAGGATCTGACGGGTGAACTTGTCCATCCGCGTGGCGGTGGTCGGGCCAGCCGGGCCAACCACTTCGTCACCGACCGGATCAACCGGGCCGACGTAGTAGATGAAGCGACCTTTCAGATCAACCGGCAGGGTTTCGCCCTTGTTCAGCATCTCGACCATGCGCTTGTGCGCGGCGTCGCGACCGGTGAGCATCTTGCCGTTGAGCAGGACGGTTTCGCCCGGCTTCCAGCTCTGCACGTCTTCCGGGGTCAGAGTGTCGAGGTTGACGCGACGGGCCGAAGGGCCGGCTTCCCAGACGATTTCCGGGTAGGCGTCCAGCGGTGGCGCCTCCAGCGAAGCAGGGCCGGAACCGTCGAGCACGAAGTGCGCGTGACGGGTGGCGGCGCAGTTCGGGATCATGCACACCGGCAAGGAAGCGGCGTGAGTCGGGTAGTCCATGATCTTCACGTCGAGCACGGTGGTCAGGCCACCGAGGCCCTGGGCGCCGATGCCCAGCTGGTTGACCTTCTCGAACAGCTCCAGACGCATTTCTTCGATGCGGTTCTGTGGGCCACGGGCCTTGAGCTCGTGAATGTCGATGGATTCCATCAACACTTCTTTTGCCATGACGGCGGCTTTCTCGGCGGTACCGCCGATGCCGATGCCCAGCATGCCCGGTGGGCACCAGCCGGCGCCCATGGTCGGAACGGTCTTGAGTACCCAGTCGACGATCGAGTCGGACGGGTTGAGCATGGCCATTTTCGACTTGTTCTCGGAACCGCCACCCTTGGCCGCCACGTCCACTTCCACGGTGTTACCCGGAACGATGGAGTAGTGGATGACTGCCGGGGTGTTGTCCTTGGTGTTTTTACGCGCACCGGCCGGGTCGGCCAGGATCGAAGCACGCAGGACGTTTTCCGGCAGGTTGTAGGCGCGGCGCACGCCTTCGTTGATCATGTCGTCCAGGCTCATGGTCGCGCCATCCCAGCGCACGTCCATGCCCACCCGCACGAACACGGTCACGATGCCGGTGTCCTGGCAGATCGGCCGGTGGCCGGTGGCGCACATGCGCGAGTTGATCAGGATCTGCGCCATCGAGTCACGGGCCGCTGGCGATTCTTCGCGCAGGTAGGCTTCGTGCATCGCCTGGATGAAGTCCACGGGGTGGTAATAGGAAATGAACTGCAGGGCGTCGGCAACGCTCTGAATCAGGTCGTCTTGCTTGATCACGGTCATGAGTCGCGCTCCTCTAAAAGACGGGAACATTCAATAAGGTGCCTGCGGCTTGGGTGCATCGGTCGGTCGCAGACACCTTTCAAGGCACGCCGGGGCTGCTGGCGCGACGCTAAAAAGGCGCGGCAGTATACCGCGCCTCGGTGGCGGGCACATCTGCCGGGAGTCATTCGTTGGTCGCATGGCTGCAGGTTTTTGACGCCAAATACCCGGCCCGAAAATCAATGGTCATTTATCGCCTGCGCCACTAAAGTGGCAGCCGGTCTGTAGGGTAGGACACTCGGTCAGCCTCTTATCGCACGGTGAGTCAACGATTGACCCATAACGCCATTCAACGTCTTTTGCTCAAACGCTTCGCCCTCGCTGCAGCCACCTACGGATTGGCTTTGCTGCTGCTGTGGCTGGCGTATTTCACCGGTCACTACAACGATTCACTGGCCGGCGTCGCCGTCGGCAGTGCCCTGGTGGTGATCAGTCAGGCGGTCCTGTTCGCCCTGTTCTTTACCGGCTGCAATTTGCGCTTTTCCGACCCTAGCCTGACCGAAGCCCAAGTGCTGCTGGGCCTTGGCTGGCAGACGTGGCTGATTGCTCATCTGGAGGAGGCCCGGGGCGAGTTTCTCGTTTTCTATGTGCTGGTCCTGCTGTTCGGCCTGTTCCATCTGTCACAGCGGGCGTTCGTACGCTGCGCGATGCTGGTGTTCTTCAGCTTCTGCGCCATCACGCTGTGGGACGGTTACCACTTCCGTCTGCACGATCCGGCGCTTTCCGCGTTGCAGGTCTGCATCCTGCTGATCGTGCTGGCCTGGCTGGTGATCTATGCGCGTTTCGTCCAGACCTCGCGCCAACGCATGCGTCAGCGCCGGTTCGCCCTGCAGGCGCATCAGGACACCCTGCGCGGGATGATGCGCCAACTCGAAGACCTTGTTGCCACCGACGAGCTGACCGGGCTGTTCAACCGCCGGCATTTCCTGCGCCTGGCCACCCGCGAGTTGAATGCGATGGAGCCCGACGTGGTGCACGGTCTGGCGCTGATCGACCTCGACCACTTCAAGCGCATCAACGATATCCATGGCCACGCTGCCGGCGACCAGGTGTTGCAGGCGTTCGCCGGGGTAGCCGGGGCCTGCCTGCGCGACGGCGATGTGCTGGCGCGTTATGGTGGTGAAGAATTCGTGGTGCTGCTGCCCGATTGCAAAGCTGAAAGCCTGACTGCCTGTTGCGAACGCCTGCGCATCGCCTTCACCGACGTTGAACTGGTGGGCCTGAATGTGAAAAACCTGAGCCTGTCCGCCGGCATGACCTTGCTGGAACTGGGCGACGATCTGGACGACGCCTTGCAGCGTGCCGATCAGGCGCTGTACCGGGCCAAGCGTGACGGGCGTAACCGTTGCGCGGCGGCATGGGAGAACGTCGATGCCTGAACTGCGAGTGGGTGAACGACAGTGGTCGGTGGCGTCGGGCAGCAACCTGCTCGATGCCCTCAATCAGAACGGTGTGGCGGTGCCTTATAGCTGCCGCGCCGGCAGTTGCCATGCGTGTCTGGTGCAATGCGTGCAGGGCTTGCCTACTGACAGTCGCCCGGATGCCCTGAGCGCCGAGCAACGTGATCAGGGTTGGCGGCTGGCCTGTCAGTGTCAGGTGATCGAAGACTTGCAGGTGCATACTTTCGATCCCGTCACTGATGGTCGCCCGGCCACGGTCGAGGCGCTGGACTGGCTCGGCGACAGCGTGTTGCGTTTGCGCCTGATAACCCAGCGACCGTTGCGCTACAGCGCCGGTCAGCATCTGGTGCTGTGGGCGGGCCACATTGCGCGGCCGTATTCGCTGGCGAGCCTGCCGGCAGAAGACCGTTTTCTTGAATTCCATCTCGATTGCCGCCAGCCCGGTGAATTCAGCGATGCCGCGCGACGCTTGCAGATCGGCGATCCGATCCGCCTCGGCGAACTGCGCGGCGGCGCGCTGCATTACGACCCGGACTGGCACGACCGGCCGCTGTGGCTGCTGGCCGCCGGCACCGGGCTCGGCCCGTTGTTCGGCGTGTTGCGTGAGGCCTTGCGCCAGGATCACCGGGGCGCCATCCGCGTCATTCACCTGGCCCATGATGCCGCCGGGCATTACCTGGCCAAACCCCTTGAGGCACTGGCCGCGCAGCGGGAAAACCTCAGCGTCGAACTGTGGACGGCGGCCGAGTTGCCGGGCGCTTTGGCGCAACTGCGCCTTGTTTCCCGGCAAACCCTGGCCTTAGTCTGCGGCTCGACGGCCAGCGTCGACGCGTTTGCCAAGCGTCTGTTCCTGGCCGGACTGCCGCGCAATCAACTGCTGGCCGATGTCTTCCTGAGCCGTGGTTGAGCGCTGATTCTTCAGACGCGAGACACACCATGACCGACGCCATCCTGCTGCACCGCGAACGCGGTTTGCTGACCCTGCGCCTCAACCGCCCGGACAAGAAAAACGCCCTGACCCGGGCCATGTACAGCCAGTTGGCCGAGGCGCTCAAGCAAGCCAATCACGATCCCGAAATCAACGCCGTGCTGATCACCGGCAGCGCCGAGTGCTTCACCGCCGGCAACGACATCGCCGACTTCATCCAGCAACCACCGAGCGACCTCGACAGCCCGGTGTTTCACTTCATGCTTAACTTGCTTGAATGCCGTAAACCGGTGATCGCCGCCGTGGCCGGGGCGGCGGTGGGGATCGGCACGACGCTGTTGCTGCATTGTGATCTGGTGTACGTGGCGCGGGATGCACGGTTACGCATGCCGTTCGTCAATCTAGGATTGTGCCCCGAGTTTGGCTCCAGCCTGATCCTGCCGCGCTTGCTCGGGCAGGCCAAAGCCTCGGAGTTGCTGCTGCTCGGTGAAGGCTTCACGGGTGAGCAAGCCGCGCAATGGGGGATCGCCACCGAGGCGCTGGGCAGCGGCGAAGCCGCATTGACCAAGGCGCGGGAGATGGCGCTGCGGTTTGACGAGTTGCCGGCTGAAGCGGTGCGCATCAGCAAACAGTTGATGCGCGCGCCGGATCGCGAGTTGATTCGCAAGGTGATCGAGGAAGAGGGCGCACTGTTCACCCAGCGGCTGCGCTCGCCGGAGGCGCTGGCGGCGTTGACCGGGTTCATCAAACGGCATTGAGATATCCGCCGACCGCTTCGCGCATCGATCGCCCCCGCACTCCGCGCATCGACCGCGGCCACACTGCGCGCACGGACCGCCGCCGCACTCCGCGCACCGATCGTTCCCACGCTCCGCGTGGGAATGCAGCCCGGGACGCTCCGCGTCCCATGCCGAAGCGGACGCGGAGCGCCCATTGAGGCATTCCCACGCAGAGCGTGGGAACGATCAACGTAGTAACGATCAACACTCCTGAAATGAAAAAGCCCCGCCATTCAAATGGCGGGGCTTTTCGTTTTCAGCAGCCGGTCACTCAGACCTGCGGATCGCCCACGTGCAGGATCTTCATGCCGTTGGTGCCGCCGGTGGTGTGGTAGCTGTCGCCCTTGGTCAGGATGACCCAGTCGCCTTTCTCCACTACGCCGCGCTTGACCAGTTCGTCGATGGCTTTCTGGCTGACTTCGTTCGGTGCCAGCGAAGCCGGGTCGAACGGTACGGTGTACACGCCACGGAACATTGCCGCGCGAGCCTGGGCTTCTCGGTGCGGGGTGAAGCAGTAGATCGGCACCGAGGAGCGGATACGCGACATGATCAGCGGGGTGTAGCCGCTTTCGGTCAGTGCGATGATCGCCTTGACGCCCGGGAAGTGGTTGGCGGTGTACATGGTCGCCAGTGCGATGCTTTCGTCGCAGCGCTCGAATTCCTTGCCGATACGGTGGCTGGAGGTCTTGCTGGTCGGGTGCTTTTCAGCGCCGACACAGATGCGCGCCATCGCCTGCACGGCTTCCAGCGGATAAGCGCCGGCAGCGGACTCGGCAGACAGCATCACGGCGTCGGTGTAGTCGAGCACGGCGTTGGCCACGTCGGACACTTCGGCGCGGGTCGGCATCGGGTTCTGGATCATCGACTCCATCATCTGGGTCGCCACGATCACCGCCTTGTTGTGGCGGCGTGCGTGCAGAATGATTTTCTTCTGGATGCCCACCAGCTCGGCGTCGCCGATTTCCACACCGAGGTCACCACGGGCAACCATCACCGCGTCGGAAGCCTTGATCAGACCGTCGAGGGTTTCGTCGTCGGCCACGGCTTCGGCGCGTTCGATCTTCGCCACCAGCCAGGCGGTGCCGCCGGCTTCGTCGCGCAGTTGACGGGCGTAGTTCATGTCGGCGGCGTCACGCGGGAAGGACACGGCGAGGTAGTCGACTTCCATTTCAGCGGCGAGCTTGATGTCGGCCTTGTCTTTTTCAGTCAGGGCCGGCGCGGTCAGGCCGCCACCGCGACGGTTGATGCCTTTGTGGTCGGACAGCGGGCCGCCGATGGTCACGACGCAGTTAAGCTCGGTCGCGGTGGCGGTTTCAACGCGCATCACCACGCGGCCGTCGTCGAGCAGCAGCTCGTCGCCCACGCCGCAGTCCTTGACCAGGTCCGGGTAGTCGATGCCGACCACTTGCTGGTTGCCTTCGGTCAGCGGATGGCTGGTGGAGAAGGTGAACTGGTCACCGATCTTCAGCTCGATGCGCTTGTTGGCGAATTTGGCGATACGGATTTTCGGGCCTTGCAGGTCACCCAGCAGGGCGACGAAGCGACCGTGCTTGGCCGCGAGGTCACGCACCAGCTTCGCGCGAGCCTTGTGCTCGTCGGGGGTGCCGTGGGAGAAGTTCAGACGGGCGACGTCCAGGCCAGCCAGAATCAGCTGTTCGAGAACTTCCGGCGAGTTACTGGCCGGGCCAAGGGTAGCGACGATTTTGGTACGACGGACGGACATGCAAAGACTCCTCAGGTTCAAGCGCCAGCGAAGGCTACTATGCTCGAAGGGTGTAGTCATTGTTCGTTTGCACTACTTAATACTTTCTTTATTGAACACGGCAACTTTGGGACAAACGCGCCTGAAGATTTCCGACCAGGGGTCGATACAGAGCACAAGACAGGAGAACCCCCATGCGATTCGTGCCCATTGCCGCCCTTGCCCTCAGCGTCCTCGCCGCTTCGGGCTGCACCCGTTGGTCGATGAACCATCATTTGAACAACGCCTACAGCGCCTATGACCGGGGCAATTGCGAGCAGGTGATGCTTGAACTGTCCAAGGTCGAACGCGCCAGCCGCGCCCGCCCTTATGTGTGGCCGGAAGTGTCGATGATGCGCGGCCAGTGCCTCGAACGGCAGAAAATGTTCGTCGATGCGGCGCAGACCTATCAGTTCATCATCGCCTCGTACCCCAACAGCGAATACGCCTACCGCGCCCGCGCGCGTCTGGAAACCCTGCAGAGCTTGGGTCACTACCCGACGCGCAGCGCTGCCGCCGTGGTACGTCCAACCCGGTTCTGATGGCGGTTGCCATACAAAAGCTGGCTGCTTGTATAGGGTGAGCTATAGTCGAATGACACCGGTGCAGATCGATATCTGTACCGGCGCAACACCTGCGACTGGCATGAGATGCGCGTAGCGAGCGCCACACCGGGTGCGGGGAGAGCGAACCTGACGCACAGGTCCGTTCCGAAGCGAGAGTGCGGCTCTGTAATGGAGCCTTGCATGGCGAATTGCTTATGTTTACCGACCGTCGAATCGAACGGCATCAGCTGCCGTATTTTCTGCGAGTATTCAACAGCGTCACCGACAAACCCATCGGCTTTCTGGGCAACGTGTCCGAAGACGGTTTGATGCTCATCAGCCAGTTGCCGATGATGATCGGTGCCGAGTTCAACCTGCGCCTGAAAATTCCCTTGGGCGAGGGCTGTCAGCAGGTCATCGACCTCACCGCGTGCTGCCTGTGGTGCCACGAAGACGCGACCCCCCGACACTACGACGCCGGCTTCAGCCTGTACCGGACGCCGCCCGAGTATGGGCAACTGGTCGAGGCGTTGAAGCAGTACTTCAGCTTTCAGCCGTTGCCGGCCTCGGCTTGAAAACCAAAAGGGCCACAACCTGCCGAAGGTTGTGGCCCTTTTTCTTACTCGTTTATCGCAATCGCCCGTTCGTTATCCAGTGTCTTCTCCACCAGCAACAACCCCAATTCACTCAACTGATAGATCGCCATCGCCAGATGCCGCGGCTTGTCGTCCAGGCTGTCGGCCAGATCCAGCAACAGAATGCTGACCGAGGAAAAGGTTTCGTAGGTCTGGATGGCGATGGCTTCCGGGTTGATGTCCGGATCGACTTTGAACATCTGCATGCCACGATCCACGGAGTTGCGTGATTTTTCAGCTTTGGGGTTGAGGTAAAAGTCGAGGGCCCGATGGGCCGCGTCGTGGAGTTTTTTTGAATCGACGGAGGCGTAGGGGGAGACCGGATCGGTTTGATCAGTCTTGTCAGTTGGATCGATATCCGAAGGCGGATTTGGTGTAGCTTTGAACATACCTAACTTCCTAATAAGTTGGGCTGTTACCGCTTCGCGACTAAACGAGGGGGTGGCAGCTGTAAGCAGGTTAGTCGACCGGGGAAGTAGGCTTTTCCGGCGTGCCCGGGGGCACCCTGCTCACAGCCACCATCGAGTGCAGGGATAGGGAATACCCGACTGGACGATGCGTTTGCAAACCTATCTTACCTCGGGCGACTAAACCCGGCCGCTGATTGGCAGCGACGGGGATCAAGTTACGGGGCAACGCCAAGGTGCACAAGCCGGCGGATTCGCGCTTACATGTAGGCAAAAGCGTCACGTGTTGTAGCCTCAATTCCACCGTTTTTTTGTTGTCCACAAAAAGTGAGAGAACAACAGTTTTGCATCTCTTTTGAAGGTTTTTACACGTGGGGCAGAGCTAGTGTAGTCGTAGGCAAAGGGAGTTTTCTTGAGAACCGAGCTGTAAGAAAACCCCCAGTTAATTATTGGTTCTAGAGGACACGAACCGTAGAAGAAATACATCGAAAGATCTTGGAGACATAGGCGAAAGTCCGAAAGCTTTAGCTGGGACGTTTTCCTTTCAGCTTGGCCAAACCTTGATTGATGAAGCCAGCGTTTTCTCCGATTGTAAAAAGTGCTTCTCGGACGTTGTTTCCGGTATCCACCATTCCCTGTGCTTCGACCAGGAGTACTAATTCCATTAGAGCGGCTTCCAAGCCGAGTTGATTCTGATACATCCTTTCCAACACGTCTGATAGAGAGTATTGAACGGCCATTCTTAGGCTCCTTTTTGCAAAAAAACAAGCATAGCAGTGGCATCTGCGAGTGTTAGTTGGCTAGCGATTTCTACTCGACTGGTGAGATGCATCAGCTTGTGATGCTCCTCGGGTGAACTGAGCCAGCTTATTGTTTAGAGCTTTTGATTTTTCGTAGTTTTAATCTGGCCTTCCCGTGTGAATTTCACAATGTGTTAGCAGAGTGCTCCAGATTTTTTCCAGCTCAGATACCGCGAAATTACGTCTGTACTCAATTCACTTGGGGGGGCATCTATCACTTGCACTCCTTGGGCACTCAATTTTTCATGGAGCACCGATCGGGCGTTCAGGTAATCCACTGTTGCGCAGTATTCAAGCGCTTGCTCAATCGTTTGCACCTGCGAATGCCGTCTATCTTCAAGCGTGCTTTCACGCAGGCTGGCCACGAGTACTTGATGCTGTTGGCTTAATTGTCTGACGGCGTTCAGCAATTCCTCATCATCCTTATCCCGCACATTCGTCACCAACACCACCAGCGCCCGACGCTTCTGCCTCGCCAGCAACTGATTTACCGCCGCCGGATAATCCGCCGAACGCCGCGTGCTATCCAGGTCATAAACACCGTTGAGCAACACCTTGAGCTGCCCCGCACCTTTGACCGGTGCAATGAACCGCGGCTGATCGCTGGCGAAGGTGGACAAGCCCACCGCATCCCCCTGTCGCAAGGCCACATAACTCAACAGCAGACACGCATTCAGTGCATGGTCGAAGTGCGACAGCTCCCCATCCTGACTGCGCATCTGTCGCCCGCAATCGAGCATGAAAATGATCTGTTGATCGCGCTCGTCTTCGTACTCCCGGGCAATCGGTGTGCGGTGGCGGGCGGTGGCTTTCCAGTCGATCTGACGCAGGCTGTCGCCTTCGCGAAATTCCCTGAGCTGATGGAATTCCATTCCCAGGCCACGACGCTGGCGCTGACGCACGCCGAGCTGGCTGAGCCAGTTGTCGACCGCCAGCAACTGGCCGCCGTAGAGGCGGGCGAAGTCGGGGTAGACGCGGGTGTGGTCGGTGATGGTCAGCAGGCGTTTGCCGGACCACAGGCCGAAGGGGCTCGGCAGGTTGAGTTCGCAGGTTTCGAAGGTGTAGTGGCCGCGTTTGAGCGGGCGCAGGCGATAGCCGATCAGGCTGCGCTGGCCGGGTTGCAGCTCGGTGGAGAGCGGCAGGTTTTCGTAGCCGAGGCTGTCGGGTACGTGGTCGAAGATTTGAATGGCCAGTGGCTGGTCGAGCTCGTGTTCGACTTCCAGCCGGATATCGCTCCAGCGACCGAGGGCCAGGCTGCCGGGCACCTGTCGTTGCACGCGGGGCGAGGGCAGACGCTTGAGACGCAGCGCGTCCAGCAGGCTCAGCGCAAACAGCGCCAGCAACAAACCCCAGTTGATCGACAACAGGCTCGATGGCACTTCCACATCCAGCGCCTGCAACGCGCCCAGCACAATGCCGATGGCCAGCAGGATCGCCAGCCAGATCAACAGCAGGCGCGAGGGTTTCACAGGCGCGGCGCCGGGATCTGGTCAAGCAGTTGCTGAAGGACTTGATCGACTTGCAGGCCTTCGATGTCCAGCTCTGGCGCGAGGCGTACCCGGTGACGCAACACCGCCAGTGCGCAACTCTTGATGTCGTCGGGAATCACGAATTCACCACCGCGCAGCAAGGCCCGGGCGCGGGCGCAACGGACCAGTGCAATGGAGGCGCGTGGCCCGGCGCCTAGGCTCAGCCCCGGCCAGGTGCGGGTGCTGCGCGCCAGACGCACGGCGTAATCGAGCACCTGATCGTCCAGCGGCAAATCGCTGGCGATGCGTTGCAGGGCTTGCACGTCCTTGGCCTGCAACACCGTGCGCAGCGGTTGCACGTCGAGCATGTCGGCACGGGTCGAGCGGCTGACCTGCCGCACCATGTCCAGCTCCTGATCGGCGTCGGGGTAATCCATGCGCACCTTGAGCATGAAGCGATCGAGCTCGGCTTCGGGCAGCGGATAGGTGCCTTCCTGTTCGATCGGGTTCTGCGTGGCGAGCACCATGAATGGCTGGGCAATCGGCAGCGCGCGCCCTTCGAGGGTGACCTGACGTTCCTGCATCGCTTCGAGCAGGGCGGCTTGCGTCTTGGCCGGGGCGCGGTTGATCTCGTCGGCCAGCAGCAGGTTGGTGAACAGCGGGCCCTTGCGCAGTTTGAACTGCTCGGTTTGCAGGTCGTAGACCGCGTGGCCGGTGACGTCGCTGGGCATCAGGTCCGGGGTGAACTGAATGCGCGCGAACTCGCCGCCGAAGCATTTTGCCAGGGCGCGTACCAACAGGGTCTTGCCGAGGCCGGGAACGCCTTCGAGCAGCACGTGGCCGCCGGCGATCAGCGCGGTCAGCACATCGTCGATCACCGGGTTCTGGCCGATCAGCGCTTTCTGCAATTCGCCGCGCACGGCCTGGGCCAACTGGCTGGCGCGCTGGCGTTGCTGGGCCACGTGGCTGGGCGAACCGGGTTCGATGTGTTCGGTCATAGCGTGTTCCTCAAGGCTTGCAGTTGGGCGACCTGACGGCAGAATTCGGCGCTGGACAGGCGCCGCTTCGGTGCCGGGCTCAGGGCCTGGCTGATGGCACGGGTCGGTTGGCGGGTCAGGCGCGACAGCACCAGCCATTGTTCGGCGACATTCAGTTGGTCGAAACCGGGATGTCGATGACGGGCGCGGCGCAGAACGTCCTGCTGCAACGCTTGCAGCAAGGTCTGCTGGCCGTTGTGACGCAGGATGAAATCGGCACTGGCGCGCAGGTGTTCCATCAACTGTCGACGACCACTCGGTGCCGGCGCCTGCACCGGGCCGTGACGCACGCCGACATGCCACAGCCACAGACCGATCAAGGCAATCAGGGCCACGATGGCTTGCGGAAAATACCGCCAGAGCAGGGCCGGCAGACTGTCGTGCTCGGTGTTGAACAGCAGGGTCACAGCGGTATCGGCGCTCAAATACCAGAGCAGCCAGGCATTGTCGTGTTGCGCAATGGCCGGGGTTTTCCACAGATCGGCATCGGTGACCACGGTGATCGTGCCGAGGCCGAAAGCCAGTTGCATCATGTGCGTGGCTTTCGCGCTATTGGCCCAGGCCTGGGCGAGGTTTTTCGGGTCCTCGAGATGGAAGGCGGTGTCGAATCCGGCGTAGGCGGGTGCGTCCTCGTCTTCCAGATAGAGTTTGGTCAGATTCGGGTAGGGGTCTTCGGCGTCATCCGGTGGCGGATCCTTGAGATCCTTGCTGAAGAGTTGATGCAGTTGCACGCGGTCGAGCAGCAGGTCGTTGCTCTGGCCGGTCTTTTCATCCCAGATCGATTCGGCGACGAACACCAGCCGTCCGCCGGCCCGGGCCCAGTTCAAAACCTGATCGACCTGACGCGGGGTCATTTTCGAGCGGTCGTTGAACATCAGCAGCGTGTGCTGGCGCGGATCAATGTCGGGCAACACGGCGAGGCTTTCGGCATGACTGACGTCGATCCCGCGCTCGCGCAGAAACATCTCCGCTGCCAGATAAGGATTGGCTTGCGCAGCGGGGGACGGGCCGTGATCGACTTCGGCCTGGTACGGCGTGGCCTTGAGGTACAGATAAATGCCCAGCGCACCGAGCAGGGCGACGATCAACGCGCCGCCCAAAAGCCAGAGTGCGCGCCGGTTCAACGGGCAACTCCGTGGCCGAACAGGGACCGCCAGCCATCACACAATTCCTGTTGCAGATGCGCCGCCGGCACGCGGTTCCCGTAGGCCATGTTCTGCCAGTGACCGGTGAGGTGACGGCTATAAGTGAGCAGATCCGGGCGCTGCAACTGTTCGATCCGGGCCAGCACTTCGTTTTCGGTGTCGGCGGGTTTCAAGGTCAGGTTGAAGTCGTGCAATAGATGACTGAGCAATGCCCGGTACAGCAGACCCAGTGCCACGCGCGGCTCGGTTTGCCAGAGCTGTTCCGCGTGGCTGGCGATGTCATCTGGCAGGCTTTCCTTTTGCAGGTCCAGACCGAAGGCCTGTTGCGGCAAGGGTCTTTTGTTCGGTTCGGGCAAGCGCGGACGACGGCCGACGAACGTTTGCAGAAGATCTCGATAACGCCAGACCAGCCAGCCGAGCCCGGCGATCACCGCGCCCCACAGCACGACTTCGATCGCCTTGGCCAGGCCGTCGAGGTGTCGGCCGTCCAGCCAGCCAAGCAGGGTTTTCAACCATTGCGGTGCCTCGCCTTCCCTGGTTTTTTCGGCAGCAGCGGGATCTTCGCCGAAGCGATAACGGGTGACGGTTTCCTTGTTCTTGAACGGCGGTTGTTCGAGCAAGGCCCTGATGCTGTCGCGTGATGCCTCGCTGGTCAGTGGCTGGTTCAACAGCCGCGGTGCATCCGGAGCTGTGGCAGGCTCGGCAGCCCAGGCTGAGGGCAACCCCGGCAACAGCAGACACACCGCCAGCAGCAAGCCGATTGCGCTGCTGTTCAAACGCTGGCGCAAGCGGCGGAACACCAGTTCGATGTCCCACGCTTCGAGGACGGTGCGGCGGTTCAGATACAAGCTGAATCCGCAGGCGACATACACCGGCTCCCAGATCACCAGAATCAGCGCATAGAACGCATTGGTCAGATGCTCCAGCCAGCGCCATTCGTAGTCGGCCGCGAAGATCAGGCTTTGCCAGTCCCAATCGGTTTCGACCTGTTGCGGCAGCAGCAGGTAGAACAACACCATCAGGCCGATCCACAGCGCCGTTTCCAGATGCACACCGATGATCGTCAGCCATTGCGCGGCGCCGGCATTGCGTTGCAGCAGCACCTGTAAACGCTGTTGGCGAGCGGTGCCGTCGAGGCCTTCGAGTTGCAGCACGGGCAGCAGGAAGCTGCGGCTCAGGCTGAAGCGACGCCAGGTCAGGCTGGCGAGCAGTTGCGGCTTGAGCAGGCGCGGCCATTGGCGCAAGGCCTGTTTCAAGGTGGGTGTTTCGCCGAACAGTGCCTTGGACAGGATGTACAGCGGCAAACGCTCGTACGCCGGTTTCAGCCACCAGAAGATGAACACGGCAAGTGACGGTGAATCCCACAGCAACAGGCTGAGTATTGCGAACAGCGGCAGGGTGACGAGGGCCCAACTGGTCATCAGCAGGCGCCGGTGCTGCTGGCTCATGAGCACGCCCAGGTCCATGGCTTCCCAGGTGGTGCGCGGACGGATCGCCACGGTGGCGTCACTCAGGCGCATGGCGGGTCCTTCCGGCGAACAGCAGATAGATCGCCACGCCGAGCCAGAGCCCGGCGCCGACCAGGTATTTGGTCTGCGGCGAAACCCCGGTGCGCGACGACCAGTAGGCTTCGATAAACGCGGCGATCAACAGAAACAGCATCACGCCGCAGATCAGCCGGATGCTCTGGCGCGCCGCAATCTGCAGGGCCTCGATTCGTGTCAGGCGTCCCGGCGCGATTAACGCCCAACCCAGTTTTAATCCTGCCGCGCCGGCCAGAGCAATGGCGCTGAGTTCGAACGCACCGTGCCCGATCACGAATGACCAGAAGGTCCGGCCGAAGCCGATTTCACTTAGGTGCCCGGCCACCGCGCCGATGATCAACCCGTTGTAGAGCAGGAAAAACGCACTGCCCACTCCCAGCAGCAAACCGCTGGCGAAGGTCTGAAAGGCGATGCCGATGTTGTGCATGATGTAGTAGCCGAACATCACCCAGTCTTCGCTCGCCGCGCGTTCGGCCGAACGCCCGAGATGGCCGGCGGCGGGGTCGTACATGCTCTGCATCTCGCGCACCTGCTCGGCCGGGATCAGGTTGTAGATCAATTCGGGACTCAGATACACCAGCACCCCGAAACCGATCAGGCTGCCGAAGAACAGCAGGGCGGCGGCCAGCACGAAGCGCCATTCGGCGCGCACCAATTGTGGAAAACCGGCCAGGATGAAACCCAGCACGTTAGCGCCGAGCTGGCTGCGATGACGGTAGAGCTGTTGATGGCCGCGCAGTACTTGCTGTTGCAGGGAGTCGACGAGAAAACTGCTGTAGCCACGGTCCTGCGCCAGGGCCAGATGCTGGCAGAGTCGCCGATAAGCCTTGGGAAATTCTGCCACCTGCGAAGTGTCCTTGCCGCGTTCAAGTCGTTCGAGGGCGAGGCTGAAACGCTCCCATTCGGTCTTGTGGCGGGATTCGAAAAGGCTTTGCTTCATGTCGGCCCCAACAGGCCGCGAGCGATGCCGTTGAGTTCACCGACTGCTTTCGGCGCACTGATGTGCAGCGGCTGGGCCAGCAAGGCAGCGAGTTCGTTGACCCGCGCCGTCGACAGTTCGCCCTGGCGCTCGGCGAAGGCGAGCAGGGCGCGTTGTTCAGTCAGGGTCAGCGGGATCGGCGAACGACGGGGTTCGGCATCGGGCAAGTGCGGACGCTTGAGAGGGCGTTCGCTGTAGATCACCAGCGTGCCGGCCGCGATGTCGCCGAGGCGTTTGAAGGTCGGGTGTTGCAGGCAACTGATCGCACCGAGGAAATAGCCGAACGGCATCAGGTCGACAAAACGCAGCAGGTTGCGCAGCAGGGAAGCCGACCAGCCGACCGGCGTGCCATCATCGTGCACCACTCGCAAGCCCATCCATTGCTTGCCCGGCGAACGGCCCTGACGCAGCACTTCGAACAACACCATGTACCACCAGCTCACCACGAACAGCAGCAGTGAGCCCAGGCCGATGCCAAGCTTGCCGAGCAGCGCCAGCAACATGAGCAGCAGGCTCAGGATCAGCCCGCGCAACCCCAGATCAATGGTGAACGCCACGGCGCGCACCATCAGGCCGGCGGGACGCAGCGGCAGGTCGATGCCTTCCGGCGTTTCGACCTGGTGCCGCGTGTCCAGTGGCGGGGCCAGCGGTGCTTTCCTTGGCGGTGCTGTGGTCTCGAGCATGGGCTACCTGATGTTGCCGGATCGGGATGCAAGTGCGTCCGATGCTAGCAGCCTCTCGGGGGGAAACGACATAACTATGTCATACACATCCTTCAACCAAAGGTGACTGAATGATGCGGTGCTGGCCGCGACGGCGGTCGAACGCCTAGACTTTGCCGATCTTCAGTTCAGGAACCGCCCGTGACTTCCATCTTCTGGTACGACTACGAAACCACCGGCATCAATCCCCGATGCGACCGCCCGTTGCAGGTGGCCGGGATCCGCACCGACCATGAACTCAACGAAATCGATGCGCCGGTCAATCTCTACTGCCAGCCCAGCGAAGACATCTTGCCGCACCCGGCGGCGTGTGCGATCACCGGGATCACGCCGAGCCGCCTCGCCGAGCAAGGCTTGAGCGAAGCCGACTTTATGACCCGGGTCCACGCCCAACTCGCGGCTCCCGGCACTTGCGGCGCGGGGTACAACACCCTGCGCTTCGACGACGAAATGACCCGCTACAGCCTGTACCGCAACTTTTTCGATCCCTACGCCCGTGAATGGCAGGGCGGCAACAGTCGCTGGGACTTGATCGATGTGGTGCGCGCCGCCTACGCATTGCGCCCCGATGGCCTGGTCTGGCCGACCGATGATGAAGGCCGGGTGACGCTCAAGCTCGAACGCCTGACCGCCGCCAATGGCATCGATCACGGCAATGCTCACGAAGCCTTGTCGGATGTTCGCGCCACGATTGCCCTGGCCCGGTTGATCCGCGAGAAGCAGCCGAGGCTGTATGACTGGCTGTTCCAGTTGCGCAGCAAACAGAAGGTCATGGACCAGATTCGTCTGTTGCAGCCGATAGTGCACATTTCCGGCCGCTTCTCGGCCGCGCGCAGTTATATCGGCGTGGTGCTGCCGCTGGCCTGGCACCCACGCAACAAGAACGCGTTGATCGTTTGTGATCTGCACCTGGATCCGCAGGGGCTGCTCGACCTGGATGCCGAAACTTTGCGTCAGCGCCTGTATACCCGGCGTGACGACCTGGCCGAAGGCGAGTTGCCGGTGCCGCTCAAACTCATTCACATCAACAAGTGCCCGGTGGTGGCGCCGTTGGCGGTGCTGCGTGCTGAAGATCAACAGCGTCTGGGTCTGGACATGGCGTTGTATCAGGCACGTGCCTTGCGACTAAGTGACGCACAACAAGTTTGGAAAGATAAAGTCTCGGCGATTTATGCCAGCGAAGATTTCACCTCGAGTGAAGATCCCGAACAACAGTTGTACAACGGATTTATCGGTGATCGCGATCGTCGTTTATGTGAGCAAGTGAGGGCGACCGATCCTGCTCAATTGGCGCGAGAGCAATGGCCGTTCGATGACGAACGTTTGCCTGAATTGTTGTTTCGATATCGAGCACGTAACTTTCCCGATACGTTGAATTTCGAAGAGCAAGAGCGCTGGAAAATCTTTTGTCGGCAACGCCTGTCCGAGCCGGAGTGGGGGGCGCCTAATACCTTGCAATCTTTTGCCGAGGCCATGGAGCAATGGCGGGTTAATGCTGCGCCGATGCAGGCCGAGGTGCTGGTTGAATGGCAGAACTATGTCCAGGCATTGCGCAAACGTTTGAATCTTTGAAATCGAACATGTCCGGCGCTTGAATGTCGGGCATAAAAAAACGCCAGCGTTCGCTGGCGTTTTTTGTATCACAGAAGCGCTCTGCGACAAGGGTTGCGGCTTAGCCCAGCAGGGTAGCCCAGCCTTCAACCACGTCACCGCCCCACTTGGCTTTCCACTCTTTCAGAGTTTTGTGGTTGCCACCTTTGGTTTCGATGACTTCGCCGTTGTGCGGGTTCTTGTATTGCTTAACTTTGCGAGCACGCTTGGTGCCGGTAGTTTTGGCTGCGCCGCCACGTGGAGCCTTGGTTTTGGACTCTGGATCCAGCAGCGCGATGATGTCGCGCAGGGATTTGGAATATTCGCCCATCAGTGTGCGCAGTTTGCCTTCGAATTCCAGCTCGGCTTGCAGTTTGTCGTCTTGCGACAGGTTCTTCAAACGGGCTTGCAGCTCTTTGATAGCTTCTTCGGTGGCACGATATTCGTTGATCAAGGACATGATTACTACCTTATGTGGGAGTGCGCGATGGCAGGGGACAGTGCGGCAATAATAGTCAGGCTGTTTCATCAAGTAAACATTTAACCGGGGTTTTTATTTGAATTAGTTACGTTGAAAAGCCCTGAATTGAATGTTCAGTTAAATATTGTGATGGAGTCTTCACAGATATTCACACAGCTCTGTTCAAGCATGGCTATTGCAACGCCATCATTCTGGCGTTTACGCGCGTCAAAAAAGCTGCGACGGGCTGCGGTGAGGCTCCGTGGGTCATCAATACTGCAGTTTTCCCGCGCAGTCGCTAGAATGGCCGCCTTTGCGAAGTTCTGGAGTTTCCCCCTCATGCGCACTTTTCGGTTGGTGATTTCTTGCCCGGACCGCGTTGGCATCGTTGCCAAAGTCAGTAACTTTCTGGCGGCCCACAATGGCTGGATCACTGAAGCGAGCCACCACTCGGATAACCAGGTCGGCTGGTTCTTCATGCGTCACGAAATCCGTGCCGATTCCCTGCCTTTCGGTATCGAGGTGTTGCGCGAGAAGTTTGCACCGATCGCCGAAGAGTTCTCGATGGACTGGCGCATCACCGACACCGAGCAGAAAAAACGCGTGGTGCTGATGGCCAGCCGCGAATCCCACTGCCTGGCTGATCTGCTGCACCGCTGGCACAGCGACGAGCTGGATTGCGAGATCTCCTGCGTGATTTCCAACCACGACGACCTGCGCAGCATGGTCGAGTGGCATGGCATTCCTTATTACCACGTGCCGGTCAATCCGCAGGACAAGCAACCGGCCTTCGATGAAGTGTCGCGTCTGGTCAAGCAGCACGACGCCGAAGTGGTGGTGCTGGCGCGCTACATGCAGATCCTGCCGCCGGACATGTGCCGAGAATACGCGCACAAGGTCATCAACATTCACCACAGCTTCCTGCCGTCGTTCGTCGGTGCCAAGCCGTACCATCAGGCTTCGATGCGCGGCGTGAAGCTGATCGGTGCGACCTGCCACTACGTGACCGAAGAGCTGGATGCCGGCCCGATCATCGAGCAGGACGTGGTGCGTGTCAGCCACAGCGACAGTATCGAAGACATGGTGCGTTTCGGCCGTGACGTCGAGAAGATGGTGCTGGCCCGTGGCCTGCGTTATCACCTGGAAGACCGCGTGCTGGTGCACGGCAACAAGACCGTGGTGTTCTGATTCAGGTTCGCTCCCACGCAGAGCGTGGGAGCGATCCATGTACCGTGAGGAATGACCGATGAGCGATCCACTGGACAAAGCCACTTCCAAGGCACCCGCCACCCTGGGCGAAGGCTGCCTGAGTCGTTATGACCCGGATGACCTGAGCCCGGAGGACGGCACGGAGTTTCCCGGTGCTGCCGAACTGTGGGAACAGCTCAAGGACGAAGAGGATGACCTCAAGAAGCCTGTCTGACGCTCAGCAGCTTTTTCAGCAACGGCCGGCCCAGCATCAATAGAAACACCGGGCCACCCACCAGCAGATAGAAGTAATACGTCACCACCCGCCAGATCAGGATCGCCGCCGCCGCGGTGGACTTGCCGACCATCGGCGCCAGCAGCGCCGCCGAGGTCAATTCCGCTGCACCGGCACCGCCCGGCAACAGGCTGAATTGCCCCGCTCCCAGCGAAAGCATCTGGATCAGAAAGGTCCAGGCCCACTGCACATCCGTCCCCAGCCCGCGCAACGCCAGATACAGCACGCTGTATCGCAGCGACCAATGCACGCAGGTCAGGACGAACACCTTGATCAATGTCGCCCAGGGCAACTTCAGCGCATCGGTGAAAGCTGCCAGAAAGTGCAGTAACTGCCGCGCCCAGCGCCGTCGAGTTCGCGGTTCGATGTTCATCCCGGCCAGCAGTCGTCCGCTCAAGCGGATCAAACGGCGGTGATAGCGCGCGACCAATATGCAGCTCAGCAAGCCCCCGGACAATGACACGGCGCTGACAATCAGCAGCCATTCCATACGATCGCTCAGATGCTGGAACAGCGCGTAGATCAGAATTCCGCTCAGGGCGCAGAGAAAAAACAGCAGATCGCTCAACTGATCCATCGCAAACACGGCGCTGCCCCGGGCCGGGCGCACGCCGCTGCGCGCCAGTAGCGCCATGATCGTCAACGGCCCTCCGCTGCCGCCGGGCGTGGCGCACCAGGCGAATTCGGCCGCCATCACCACCCCGAGGCTTTTCACGGGCGTGACCCGGTCTCGCTGATCGCCGAGCAGCAGCCGCAGGCGCAGGGTGTTGATGCCCCAGCACAGCAGCACCATGGCGAACATGATCAACAGCCAATTCAGCGGGAAAGCCTGCAGGCGCTCCCAGGTCTCGCCGCCGCCGAGCAGGACAGGAACCGCCACGGCCACCAGCAGGCCGATCAGCAGCAGAATGCCGCGACTCAAGCGGCACGCTCGGCTTGAGTGCGCTGGCGTGTCAGCCAGTCGATTTTGGTCATGGGCACGCGTCCGTCCGCCAGCAGTCGTTCAAGGGTGCGCCACCAGTAATCCCGGGAAAAGCGGTGACGCATGTCCACCGGGTGCAAGCCTAGACGAATCACCGGCGCCTGACGCCAGCGCTGCTCTCGCTGTTCGCTGACGATCTTCGACACCCCGCGACGCCAGGCACTGCGCGCGCTCCATACCAGTCCGGGGGCCTCGACCGCCGCGAAATCCGGCAAGTGATAAAGATGCTGCGGATCGCTGGTGTAGCGCAGCGGCAATTCGCGCAGTGCCTGACGGGTGCCGGCGCTCATCAACCAGGCCGGGGCCACGAAACCGTGGAGTGGCCAGCCGTGGCGTCGAAACAGATCGATGCCCGGGCGCAGGCGGGCGAGGGCGGCTTCACGGGACAACTGATAGAACTCGCCTTCATGGGTGTAGACCCGGCGCATGAACCAGTCGCGAGCAGTACGCGGGCCGGGCTCGGTGTCCTCATGAAAGTGGCCGTGCAGCGCCAGTTCATCGCCGCGGGCGACACGCTCGTCGAGCATGCGACAGAACTCCGGGTGGGCCTCAAGGGCATCGTGGCGATGGAAGTCCGGGACCACCAGCCACGTCATCGGGACATTGCCCAACCGGTCAACGGCTTCGACAAACTCTCGATAATCGGCCCACGTGGAGGGTGCCACGTCATGCAGCACCAGCATTACCGCCGGGCGCTCGTGAGATTCAGCCATTGGCCACCCGAGGAACCGAATCGCCAAGAACCGCGTGGTAATGGCTCAGCAGGCTGTCGACCACCGTGTCCCAGGCGTAATGCCGTTCGACATGTTGGCGTGCCTGTCGACCGATTACGTCAGTCCCGCGACTGAACAGTTCGCGCACGGCATTGGCCATGGCTTGCGCATTGTTCGGCGCGCAGAGCAGGCCGCAGGATTCGCTGACGATTTCTTCGAACGCCCCGGCCGCCACCGCCACCACCGGAATGCCACAAGCCATGGCCTCCAGGATCACCAGGCCGAAGGTTTCCTGATCGCCGGCATGGATCAGCGCGTCGGCACTGGCCATCAACCGCGCGACCTGTACGGCAGGGCAGAACCGGTCGATCACGCTGACGTTGTCCGGGACGGACGCCGGCATCGACGAGCCGACCAGCAACAAGTGATAACGCGGCCCCAGGCGTTTCATGCAATCGAGCAGCACCGGCAGGTTTTTCTCCTTGGAACCGCGACCGGCAAAGATCAGCAGGCGCGTGTCCTCGGCGATCCCCAGCTCGGCGCGTAATCCAGCGTCGCGGGCATCCGGGTGGAAGGTCTGAAGGTCAACGCCCAGTGGCTGCACATATACGTTGCGTACCCCAAGCCTGCTGAGCTTGTCGGCCATGACCTGGCTGGGTGCCAGCACCCGGTCGAAATTGCCGTACAACTTGCGCACATACGCATCGACATTTGGCGTGACCCAATGGCCCATGCGGTTGCCCACCAGCAGCGGCAGGTCCGAGTGGTAGAAACCGATCACCGGCACATCCAGTTGTCGCCGTGCATCGAGCGCGGCCCAGGCGGTGAGGTACGGGTCGCCGACTTCGATCAGATCGGGTTGCAGATCCTGCAGGACGTTTCGCCAAGGGGCCAGGCGCAGGGGGAAACGATAGCCCTTGCCGAAGGGCAGGGCAGGGGCGGGAACCGTATAAACGCCGTCAGACTCACCAAAATCCGCCCCGGGGATCAGCAGGCTGTGGCGGATGCCGGGCTTGACCCCCAGCCGACGGTGCTTGGCATCCAGATAGGTGCGCACGCCGCCGCTGGCCGGGGCGTAGAACATGGTGATGTCAGCGATATGCACGGTGAACGTCCCTCCGCAGTGATCTCCCTTGGTTGACCTTTATCAAGAATAGATGTTCGGTCGGGGTTTCGCGGTGGGGGGGGCGGCAGGGGGATTTGTGCTGGGGTTGAGGGCGTCAGGCCCTCACCCTAACCCTCTCCCAGGGGGAGAGGGGACTGACCGAGGTGTTTGGTCGTGATACATCGACCTGAAAGTTTCGCGCCGAGCTCAGGACCTGAAAACCCTGAAGATCTGCTCCCTTTCCCCCTCGCCCCCTTGGGGGAGAGGGTTGGGGGTGAGGGGGTAGGCTTTTGATCTTGATCTTAGATCCGGAAACTACCCACCAACTGCTTCAGTCTCGAAGCCTGCTGCTCCAGATCCGAGCAGGCACGCAACGTCGCCTGCAAGTTCTCGACACCTTCCTGGTTCAGCGTATTGATCTCGGTGATATCCACGTTGATCGACTCGACCACGGCAGTCTGTTCCTCGGTCGCGGTCGCCACCGACTGGTTCATCCCGTCGATTTCACCAATGCGCTGGGTCACGCTGTTCAGGCGCTCGCCCGCGAGGTTGGCGATGTCCACGCTGTCCTGGCTGTGTCGCTGGCTGTCGCTCATGGTGCTGACGGATTCGCGGGCGCCGACTTGCAGCTCCTCGATCATGGTCTGTACCTGTTGCGCCGATTCCTGGGTGCGGTGGGCGAGATTGCGCACCTCGTCCGCCACCACCGCAAATCCGCGACCGGCTTCCCCGGCACGCGCTGCTTCGATGGCCGCGTTGAGCGCCAGCAGGTTGGTCTGCTGGGAAATGCTGGTGATCACTTCCAGGATCTGGCCGATGTTCACGGTCTTGCTGTTCAGCGATTCGATATTGCTGCTGGATGCGCTGAGCATGCTCGACAGTTGATTCATCGCCTTGATGCTGCGCTCCACCACTTGCTGGCCGTCTTCAGCCAGGCCACGGGCGTCGCTGGCCTGGGTCGAGGCTTGTGCGGCGTTGCGGGCGATTTCCTGGGCGGCGGCACCGAGCTGGTTGATCGCCGCAGCCACGCTGTTGGTACGCGAGGCTTGCTGGTCGGAGTTGTACATCGACGAGTTCGAGGCGGCGACTACCCGCAGGGCGACTTCGTTGACCTGGCCGGTGGCCGACGACACTTCGCGGATCGAGCCGTGGATACGTTCGACGAAACGGTTGAACGCCGTGCCGAGCACGCCGAATTCGTCCTGGTTCTGGATGGTCAGGCGCTTGGTCAGGTCGCCTTCGCCGTCGGCGATGTCTTCCATGGCGCGGGTCATGACATGCAGCGGCTGGATCAGAATGCGGATCAGCATTCCGAGCAGGGCGATGATGATCGCCACCGCAATCACGGTGGCGATCACCGCCGAGGTGCGGAATTCGCTGAGCATCGAGAAGGCTTTGTCTTTGTCCACCGACAGGCCGATGTACCAGTTCACCGACGGCAGGCCTTTGATCGGGGTGAAGTTGACGATGCGGGTCTTGCCGTCGACGGTGACTTCAGTGAAGTCGCTGCTGATGCGCGGGGTGTCCTGCGGATAGGCTTCCTTCAAGGACTTCATCACCAGGGCCTTGTCCGGGTGCACCAGGATCTTGCCGTCGGCGCTGACCAGGAACGCGTAGCCCATGCCGGAGAAGTCCCGGGCGCTGAGGGTGTTGATCAGGGTTTGCAGGCTCAGATCGCCGCCCACCACGCCCACGCTCTGGCCGGCCTTTTTCGCGGCGGTGGCGATGGAAATGATGGTCTGGCCGGTGGCGGCGTCGATGTACGGTTCGGTCAGGGTCGAGGTGCTGCTGCTTTCCGCACCTTTATACCAAGGGCGAACGCGCGGATCGAAACCGTCCGGCATCTTCGCATCCGGGCGGATGGTGAAGTGCCCGGTGGCGTCGCCGAGGTAGGACGCCATGAAGGTCGACGTCAGGGCTTTCTGTTCCAGCAGGCTGGCGACGGCGGCAGGCTCGGGGTTGATCGCAATGTTCTGTGCCGCGTTCTCGATCAGCAGGATGCGCCCGCTGAGCCAGGTCTGAATGTTGTCGGCTGTGACCTCGCCCATCTCGTTGAGGTAATTGTCCAGGTCCTCGCGGATCGCATTGCGTTGCAACCAGTCGTTGTACAGCGTGAACGAGGCGAAGGCGGCAATGACGATGAGGGCGGCGGCAAGCAAAATTTTATGGCTGAAACGCAGATTTTTGTTCATGGCTTGGGGTTCCGCTAAGGTCTTATTATTCAGGGCGTGCTTCTATAGATGCTCGCTAGGTGGGCTTGATGAGTACAAGCAGGTATTTCCGCTTCTCCTTAGGGAAATCTCCGATGCGGATGTCAGTCGCATCTGTCACCTTTAGCTATCGGCCATGCTCGACAAAGATTAACCATTGGGTGACCAAATGCCTGACTCCTTGCAACTCGTAATCGGCGCCGACCTCGCCGGGCAACCGATCGCCCAGGCCATGCGCCTGGCCAACCGTCACGGGCTGGTGGCCGGGGCCACCGGTACCGGCAAGACCGTCACCTTGCAGCGTCTGGCCGAGGCGTTCAGCGACGCCGGCGTCGCGGTGTTCGCCGCCGACGTCAAGGGCGACCTGTGCGGCCTCGGTGCTGCCGGCAATCCCCAGGGCAAGATAGCCGAGCGCATCGCCGGCATGCCGTGGCTCAATCACAAGCCTCAGGCGTATCCCGTGACCTTGTGGGACATTCACGGTCAGTCCGGTCATCCGTTGCGCACCACGCTGAGCGAAATGGGCCCGCTGCTGATCGGCGCCCTGCTGGAGCTGACCGACAGCCAGCAGTCGGCACTGTATGCAGCGTTCAAGGTGGCGGATCGCGAAGGCCTGTTGCTGCTGGATCTTAAAGACCTGAAAGCGCTGCTCAATCACCTCAAGGACAATCCGCAGCTGCTGGGCGAAGACGCGGCGCTGTTCACCACCGGCTCCAGCCAGGCGCTGTTGCGGCGTCTGGCCACGCTGGAGCAGCAGGGCGCCGAGGCGTTGTTCGGCGAGCCGGCGCTGCAACTGGAGGACATTCTGCAGCCGACCGCTGACGGTCGCGGGCGCATCCATTTGCTCGACGCCAGTCGTCTGGTGCATGAAGCGCCGAAGGTCTACGCGACCTTCCTGCTGTGGCTGCTGGCCGAGCTGTTCGAGCAATTACCGGAACGCGGCGATGCCGATAAACCGTTGCTGGCATTGTTTTTCGATGAGGCGCATTTGTTGTTTGGCGACACGCCCAAGGCTTTGCAAGAGCGCTTGGAGCAAGTGGTGCGGCTGATCCGTTCCAAAGGCGTGGGCGTGTATTTCGTCACCCAGTCGCCGGGCGATCTGCCGGACGACGTGCTGGCGCAACTGGGGCTGCGGATCCAGCACGGCCTGCGCGCGTTCACCGCCAAGGAACAGAAATCCCTGCGGGCGGTAGCGGATGGCTTCCGGCCGAATCCGGCGTTCGACACGTTATCGGTGCTCACCGAACTCGGGATCGGCGAGGCTTTGGTCGGCACGCTGCAAGAGAAGGGCACGCCGGAAATGGTGCAGCGGGTGCTGGTGGCACCGCCGCAATCACGAATCGGGCCGTTGACCGAGACCGAACGTACGGTGTTGATTGCCGGTTCGCCGTTCAAGGGGCGTTATGACAAGCCGATCGACCGGGAGTCGGCCTATGAAATTCTGATGGGCCGCAAGGGGCTGGGACCGGAGGCGGAAGCGGCGCCGAGCAAACCGGCGATTGAGGAGCCGAGCCTGGCGGACAAGGCCGGAGAGTTCCTCGGGACGGCGGCGGGGCAGGCGCTCAAGTCTGCGATGCGCCAGGCGGCGAATTCGCTGGGTAAACAGTTGGTGCGCGGTCTGATGGGGTCATTGCTCGGGGGCAGCAAACGCCGCTAATCAACCAAGGCTCAGGGTTTAGGTTTGGCGTGGGCGGCCAGTCGTTCCAGTGCCGCTCGCAGATTCGGATCGCTGATCCCGTCGGCGGTAGCCTGGATGGTCGCCGCCGCATCCGTCGACAGGTCGATCGTCGGCCCGTTCGCCTCGCGCTGGAGGGTCGGTGGCCGCACGGCGAATTTGATCCGTGTCAGATTGGCGAACTCATCGAACATCTGCAGTTGCCGTTGCAGGCGTTTCTGCTGATAGCGCAGGCGCGTAGCCCAATGGCCGTCGGTGACGATCAGCAGCAGCTCGCCTTCGCGCCACTTGGCCACGTGGCAGTGCGCGCGGGCGGCAGGTTGCAGCTGGCTTTCGAGCAGACGTTGCAGATGGGCCAGACGCTGGGCATGACCGAGGATGGCTTTCAACGGCCTGGCTTCGCGTAGCAGAACGGCGGGCGCTCTGGCTGTGAGAGGGCGAAATGCCATGATCTAGGACCTGAAGTGACAGAGGCGCCATGGTAGCAGATGGCACCCATTTCACTCGCCCATTGCTTTTGTCCCTGCTTTGCCCATTAAATCAACGACTAACTTCTTCGCTGTACGGCTTGAAGTTGAGCAAAACGCCCCTATTTTAAGTGAGCCCCGTCAAAGCGCAGTGCCAGCATCGTGGAATATCCCCACTTTCCTCACCACCGTTTCCGGGTAGAATGCTCGTTCGCATGCGGCCATGAGGGCTGCACGGGCGACTCACGGGGCCGCCCTCCATCCCTTTAGTGTGGAAGATCCTGCCGATATGTTTGCGCCTTTGTTAAAGAAACTTTTTGGAAGCAAGAACGAGCGTGAAATCAAACGCATGCTCAAGACGGTGCAGCTCGTCAATGCCTTCGAAGAGAAGATGGTCGCCCTCTCGGACGATCAACTGCGCGCCAAGACCGCAGAGTTCAAGGACCGCATTGCCAAGGGGGAGACCCTCGACAAGCTGTTGCCCGAAGCCTTCGCGGTCGCCCGTGAAGCCGGCAAGCGTGTCATGGGCATGCGCCACTTTGACGTCCAGCTGATCGGTGGCATGACCCTGCACGAAGGCAAGATCGCCGAAATGCGCACCGGTGAGGGCAAGACGCTGGTGGGTACTCTGGGCGTTTACCTCAACGCGCTGTCCGGCAAGGGCGTGCACGTTGTGACCGTGAACGATTACCTGGCCCGCCGCGACGCCAACTGGATGCGTCCGCTGTATGAATTCCTCGGTCTGAGCGTCGGCATCGTGACGCCGTTCCAGCCGCCGGAAGAGAAGCGCGCCGCCTACGCCGCCGACATCACCTACGGCACCAACAACGAATTCGGGTTCGACTACCTGCGCGACAACATGGCGTTCAGCATGGAAGAGAAATTCCAGCGCGAACTCAACTTTGCCGTGATCGACGAAGTCGACTCCATCCTCATTGACGAAGCGCGTACCCCGCTGATCATTTCCGGTCAGGCCGAGGACAGCTCCAAGCTGTACATCGAGATCAACAAGCTGATCCCGAAACTCAAGCTGCACGTCGAAGAAGTCGAAGGCGAAGTCACCCAGGAAGGCCATTTCACCGTCGACGAGAAGACCCGTCAGGTCGAACTCAACGAAGCCGGTCACCAGTTCATCGAAGAGCAACTCGCCAGTGTTGGCCTGCTGGCTGAAGGCGAGAGCCTGTACTCGGCGCATAATCTGGGTCTGCTGACTCACGTTTACGCCGGCCTGCGTGCGCACAAGCTGTTCAACCGCAATGTCGAATACATCGTGCAAGACGGCCAGGTCGTGCTGGTCGACGAGCACACCGGTCGCACCATGCCGGGTCGTCGTCTGTCCGAAGGCTTGCACCAGGCCATCGAAGCCAAGGAAAACCTGAATATCCAGGCCGAAAGCCAGACTCTGGCATCGACCACGTTCCAGAACTACTTCCGTCTATACACCAAGCTGTCCGGCATGACCGGTACCGCTGATACCGAAGCATTCGAATTCCACCAGATCTATGGTCTGGACGTTATGGTCATTCCGCCGAACAAACCGTTGGCCCGTAAGGACTACAACGACCTGGTGTTCCTGACCGCCGAAGAGAAATATGCGGCGATCGTCAACGACATCAAGGAAAGCATGGCTGCCGGTCGTCCGGTGCTGGTGGGTACTGCGACCATCGAAACCTCCGAGCACATGTCCGCATTGCTCGTGAAGGAAGGCATCGAACACAAGGTTCTGAACGCCAAGTTCCACGAAAAAGAAGCTGAAATCATCGCGCAGGCCGGTCGTCCGGGCGCACTGACCATCGCTACCAACATGGCCGGTCGTGGTACCGACATCCTGTTGGGCGGCAACTGGGAAGTTGAAGTCGCGTCGCTGGAAAACCCGACCCCTGAACAGATCGCCCAGATCAAGGCCGACTGGCAGAAGCGTCACCAGCAAGTGCTGGAGTCCGGCGGTCTGCAGGTGATCGCTTCCGAGCGTCACGAATCCCGTCGTATCGACAACCAGCTGCGTGGCCGTGCCGGCCGTCAGGGTGACGCCGGTTCCAGCCGCTTCTACCTGTCGCTGGAAGACAGCCTGATGCGTATCTTCGCCTCCGACCGGGTGAAGAACTTCATGAAAGCCCTGGGCATGCAGCCTGGCGAAGCGATCGAACACCGCATGGTGACCAACGCCATCGAGAAGGCACAGCGCAAGGTTGAAGGCCGCAACTTCGACATTCGCAAGCAACTGCTCGAGTTCGACGACGTCAACAACGAACAGCGTAAAGTGATCTATCACATGCGTAACACGTTGCTGGCTGCGGACAACATCGGCGAAACCATCGCTGACTTCCGCCAGGACGTGCTGAACGCCACCGTCAGCGCGCACATTCCGCCGCAATCGCTGCCAGAGCAGTGGGACGTGGCCGGTCTGGAAGCGTCGATCGCCAGCGACTTCGGCGTGAAACTGCCGATCCAGCAATGGCTCGACGAAGACGATCACCTGTACGAAGAAACCCTGCGCGAAAAGCTGATGAACGAGCTGATCGCCGCGTACAACGAAAAAGAAGACCAGGCTGGCGCCGAAGCCCTGCGCTCGTTCGAGAAGCAGATCGTGCTGCGCGTTCTGGACGACCTGTGGAAAGACCACCTGTCGACCATGGATCACCTGCGTCACGGTATCCACCTGCGTGGTTATGCGCAGAAAAACCCCAAACAGGAATACAAGCGCGAGTCCTTCACGCTGTTCTCCGAGCTGCTGGATTCGATCAAGCGCGACTCGATCCGTGTGCTGTCGCACGTTCAGGTTCGCCGCGAAGATCCGGCCGAGGAAGAGCAACGCCTGCGTCAGGAAGCCGAAGCACTGGCCGCCCGCATGCAGTTCGAACACGCTGAAGCGCCAGGTCTGGATCAACCGGAAGCACTGGTCGGTGAAGAGGTCGATGTGGCCCTCGCCACCGCCCCGGTGCGCAACGAGCAGAAGCTGGGCCGCAACGAACTGTGCTACTGCGGTTCGGGCAAGAAATTCAAGCATTGCCACGGGCAGATCCAGTAAAACCCGTTTCAATCGCTGAAATACCCGCGCCGCGACCGGCACCAGCCGTCGCGGCGTTTTGCCATTTACACCACCGTCACTACGCTTGGCGGTGCTGACATCATTGAGTAAGGAGCGCATTCATGGCTGTTGGTCTTGGTCCTTTGCCAACGTTGCACCCGGTTGCCGGTTTTGAACTCGGTATCGCTTCGGCCGGCATCAAGCGCCCGGGGCGCAAGGATGTCGTCGTGATGCGTTGCGCCGAAGGTTCCACCGTGGCGGGCGTGTTTACGTTGAACGCTTTCTGTGCAGCGCCGGTGATCCTGGCCAAGAAACGCGTGCAGAACGCTGTGCGCTACCTGTTGACCAACACCGGCAATGCCAACGCCGGCACCGGCGAACCGGGCCTGGCTGCTGCCGAGCGCACCACCGCCAAACTGGCTGAATTGACCGGCGTGGATGCCAGCCAGATCCTGCCGTATTCCACTGGCGTGATCGGCGAGCCGCTGCCGGTCGAGAAGATCGAAGGCGCCCTGCAGGCCGCGCTGGACGACCTGTCGGAAAACAACTGGGAAGCCGCCGCCACCGGCATCATGACCACCGACACGCTGCCAAAAGGCGCCAGCCGCCAGTTCCAGCATGACGGCGTGACCATCACCGTCACCGGCATCAGCAAGGGCGCGGGCATGATCCGTCCGAACATGGCGACCATGCTCGGTTACATCGCCACCGACGCCAAAGTCTCCCGCGACGTGCTGCACAACCTGATCCTGGACGGCGCCAACAAGTCGTTCAACCGCATCACCATCGACGGCGACACCTCGACCAACGATTGCTGCATGCTGATCGCCACCGGCAAGGCTGCGCTGCCGGAAATCACCCGTGCCGAAGGCGAGCTGTTCACCAAGCTGAAACAGGCCGTGTTCGAGGTGTGCATGGACGTGGCCCAGGCCATCGTGCGTGACGGCGAAGGCGCGACCAAGTTCGTGACCGTTGAAGTCAACGGCGGCGGCAATCACCAGGAATGCCTGGACGTCGGCTACACCGTGGCCCACTCGCCGCTGATCAAGACGGCACTGTTTGCGTCCGACCCGAACTGGGGCCGAATCCTCGCTGCCGTTGGTCGGGCCGGCGTGCCGGATCTGGATGTGAGCAAGATCGACGTATTCCTTGGCGAGGTGTGCATCGCCAGCCGTGGCGCCCGCGCCGCGACTTACACCGAAGCCCAGGGCTCGGCGGTGATGCAACAGGAAGAAATCACCATCCGTATCGAACTGGGGCGCGGCGATTGCAGCGAAACCATCTGGACCACCGACCTGTCCCACGAGTACGTGAAGATCAACGCCGAATACCGCACCTGATCCCTGCCGAAGAAGGAGGTCTGCGGACCTCCTTTTCTTCTGTCCCATGAAAGGACCCGAACATGAGCCTTCACCTGATCATCGGCGACAAACTGCTTTCCTCCTGGTCCCTGCGCGCGGCACTGGCGCTTGAACTGACCGGCGCGCCCTACACCGAAGAACTGGTCAAACTCGGCAAGCCCGACACCCGCGAGCGGTTGCTTACCCATTCGCCGACCGCCAAGGTGCCGCTGCTGAAAACCGCCCGCGGCACCATTGCCGATTCGCTGGCGATTGCCGAATACCTGGCCGAACAGTTTCCTTCCGAGCAACTCTGGCCGACCGATATCTTCGCCCGAGCCCAGGCGCGATCCGCCTGCGCGCAGATGCACAGCGGCTTTTTCGCCATGCGCAACCACATGCCGTTCAACCTGAGCCACGACGCACCGCTCAATCCGGTGCCGCCGGAAGTGAAGGTCGATGTCGAGCGCATGCTCGCGCTGTGGGCCGAATGCCGTGCTGTCGCGACCGAACCGGGGCCTTACCTGTTTGGTCGGGTGTCGCTGGCCGATGCGTTCTTCGCCCCGATTGCCGTGCGTCTGCGCACCTATCAGGTCAAGCTGCCGGCCGACGATCAAGCCTATGTTGAAACCGTCTACCAATGGCCAGCCTTCAAGGCCTGGCAAAAGGCCGGACTGGAGGAATTGCAGTCGTGAAACGTGTACACGTCGCCGCCGCCGTCATTCGTGATGGCAGCGGCAAGATTCTGATCGCCCGGCGTGCCGATACCCAGCATCAGGGTGGCCTGTGGGAGTTTCCCGGTGGCAAGGTCGAAGCCGACGAGTCGGTGCAAACCGCGCTGGCCCGCGAGCTGCAAGAAGAGTTGGGCATTGTCGTTGGTGCCGCTCGGCCGCTGATCAAGGTGCGTCATGACTACCCGGACAAGCAGGTGTTGCTGGATGTCTGGGAAGTGTCGAGCTTCACCGGCGAACCTCATGGTGTCGAAGGCCAGCCTTTGGCCTGGGTTTCCGCCAGAGCGCTGACGGATTACGAATTCCCGGCGGCCAACCAGCCGATCGTCGCGGCTGCGCGTCTGCCCGCTGAATACCTGATCACCCCGGAAGACCTGGAAACCCCGGCCTTGCTGCGCGGTATCCAGAAGGCGATTGCCGGCGGTATCAAGCTGATCCAGCTGCGTGCGCCCAATGGTTATGACCCGAAGTACCGCGATCTGGCGGTGGATGCGGTCGGCCTGTGCGCCGGCAAGGCGCAGTTGATGATCAAGGGCCCGTTCGAGTGGCTGGGCGATTTCCCGGCCGCCGGCTGGCACATCACCTCGGCACAGTTGCGCAAGTATGCGGCTGCGGGGCGTCCGCTGCCGGCGGAGCGCTGGTTGGCGGCGTCCTGCCACAACGCGGAAGAACTGGCACTGGCCGAGCAGATGGGTGTGGATTTCGTCACCCTGTCGCCGGTGCAACCGACCCTGACTCACCCGGATGCGCAGCCGTTGGGCTGGGAGCAGGCGTCGACGCTGATCGAAAGTTTCAGCAAGCCGGTGTTTCTGCTGGGCGGAGTCGGACCGGCGGAGCGTGAAAAAGCGTGGAATGCCGGGGCTCAGGGTGTGGCGGGGATTCGGGCGTTCTGGCCTGAGGCCTGATTCTTTATTGAGGCTGATGTCCCTTCGCCAGCAAGCCCGCTCCCACGGTTGATTGCATTGCCGCAGGAGGAACTCGATCAACTGTGGGAGCGGGCTTGCTCCGGGCGGCGTTCCGACGAAGACGTCCTGACAGTCGCTACTGATCTGAAGGTTTCGCCGCCGGCTGCCACAGGATTTCTGCAACACCCTGGCGCCGCGCAATCAACCTCGCCGCCACAAACAACAGATCCGAAAAGCGATTGATATACGCCAGGCCAACCCCGGCCAACGGTTCGATCGCATTCAAATGCTGGCAACGCCGCTCGGCACTGCGCGCCAGGCTGCGACAGACATGGGCCTGGGCAATCAGCATCGAACCGCCCGGCAGAATGAAATTCTCCAGCGGCCCCAATTCTTCATTCCAGACATCAATAGCGGCTTCCAGCCGTTCGATTTCTGCTGTGTTCAATGCCTGATACTCCGGCATCGCCAGTTCACCGCCAAGGTCGAACAAACGGTGCTGGCAGGGCACCAACACATCGATCAACTCATTCAGCCCTGGGCAGGTTTCGCGCTCGGCGATCAATCCGGCCAGCAGCACGCCGACCTGACTGTTCAGCGTATCGACCTCGCCAATGGCCTCGATGCGCGGGTGATCCTTGGGTACCCGGCGGCCGTCGCCCAGTCCGGTTTCGCCCTTGTCGCCAGTGCGGGTGTAGATTTTCGACAAGCGAAAGCCCATGGTTTACCTCGGTAGTTGATTGGTTTCGGCGGCGATGGGCGCCGGTTGCGCCAGCGGCAGACGCAGGGTGAAGCAGGTGCCTTGCCCTGGCGCCGACTGCACTTCCATCTGCCCTTTGTGGTTGTTGGTGATGATGAAGTACGACACCGACAGCCCGAGGCCCGTGCCCTGGCCGATTTCCTTGGTGGTGAAGAACGGCTCGAAGGTGCGCTTGCGCACGTTCTCGCTCATGCCGATGCCGTTGTCCTCGACCTGAATCTCGGCCCATGGCGGATTGAGCCGGGTGCGCAGGGTGATTCGCCCTGGCTCGCTGTCATCTTCGCGCTGGTGGATCGCCTGCGCGGCGTTTTTCAGCAGGTTCAGCAGCACCTGTTCGAGTTCGTTGGCAGTGCCGGGCACCGGGCCCAGCGCCGGGTCGAACTGGCGAATGATCGCCTGCCCCTTGAAGTCGAAGCCGATGGCCAGGTCAAAGTCGTTACCGGCGATCTCCACGGCTTGATCGATCAGCGCCGGCAGGTCGCACGGCGCCATCTGGCGGTTGCTGCGGCGACTGAAACTGAGCATGTGCGTGACAATTTTCGCCGCCCGCGCGCCGGCCTGCTGGATGCCGTCGAGCAGTTGCGGGACTTCCCGGCCTTGCAGGTAGCGGTTCACGGTATCGAGTTCGATGCCCAGTTGCTCGGCCTGCTCGAGGTTCTTCGGTAGGTCTGGCGACAGGCGTCGGCGGATGTTCTGCACGTTGTGCAGGATCGCCCCCAGCGGGTTGTTGATTTCGTGGGCCATGCCGGCGGCGAGGCCGCCGACCGACAGCATTTTCTCCGACTGCACCATCATTTCTTCCAGTGACAGGCGCTGGGTGATGTCGTCGATGCGGATCACCACGCCGCGCCCGGCGCCGCCCATCAACGGATAGAAGGTCAGGGCGTAGTGCTTGGGCTCGTCGTCCTTGAACCACGTCACCCGCTCGATTTTCGCCACCGTGTGCTGTTCGACGGTCTGCTTGAGTTGCGGGAGGAACGGCTTGAGCGGCTCGAACGCGAGGAAGATCGGCTGGTTCAGCGCTTCGTCCAGCCGGGTACCGGAAAGGGCGCTGGCCTCCTGGTTCCATTGCGTGACATAGAGCTGTTCGTCGAGGGCGATCAGCGCCGAGGGCATGGAGTCGATGATGCTGTTGAGGTAGTTCTGGAACCCGGTGAGTTTCTTCTCGATCTTGCTGCGCACCTGGACTTCCAGCTCCAGCTTGCGGTTGGTGTGGCGGGTTTCTTCTGCCAGACCCTGGGCCTGATCGTAGGCCGCCTGGGAGTCGTCGCGGGCGCGCTTGAGTTGCTGCTCCCGGGCCTCGATACGCGAAAGCATGGTGTTGAACGCTTCAGCCAGACTGCCGATTTCGTCATGGTTGCCCCGGGAGGCACGCAGGGCGTAGTTCTCTTCGCGGGTGACCTGGCGGGACAGTTCTTCGAGCTGATGGATCGGCCGGGTGATCAGGCGTTTGATTTGCCGGGCGATAACCAGCCACAGCAGCACACTGAAAATCAGAATCCCCAGACTCGCCGTGAGCGTGCCGGTGTAGAACGCCACCGGCAGCTCGCTGCTGGCCACCAGTAACAGATGGCCTGGCGCAGTGCCGGGGCGGGGCAGGGTGATGAGTTGGTTGCTGCGAAACTCGGTCAGTTGCCAGGCTTCGATGTGCCGGTAGCGTTCCGGCAGGTTGAGTTTGTCGCCGTGCTGCAACTGCGCCAGGCGTTCACCTTTGCCGTCGTACAGAGCCGCGGCACGCAGCGGGGAATAGCTGTCGAGCTCCTTGAGCAAACGCTCGGCGCTTTGTGGCGACTGCAAGGCGTCGGCCACCAGGCTCGGGTTCGACACCAGCCGGCCGATGGTCTGCAACGCCTGGGGCGCCATGCTTTCCTGGGAAATGTAATAGGCGGCGCTGATAAAGGTCAGGTTGGCGACCAGCAACACAGTGGTCAACAGCACCAGCAGAGCGGCCAGCAGTTTCTGGCCGACCGGCAGGTTTTCAAGACGCTGGCGCAATGGCATCAGGTTTATCGCAGCAAAGGAACAAGTGGCCAGCGTAGCCGCTGCTCAGTCGACGGGCAATCCGAGACTGTGCAGATGAGCGCTCAGGCGCTCCTGCAATTGCTTGAGATGAGGCAGGTTCAACTGATGACGCTCTGCAACCTTGCAGGCGTGGCCGAGCAGATAACTGATCTCGGTGCGGCGTTTACTGGCCACGTCCTGATACATGGACGAGAAATTCGCCGCCGTGGCCTGGATCACCCGTTCGACTTCCTGTTGCAGGTTGTCCGCCGCGGTCGGTTGCCCGCAGCGTTCGAGCAGTTCGGTCAGTTCGCCGCACAGGGTGGCGACCTCGCAGTGATGTTGCTGCAAGCCGCCGTTGCGGCAGTCGTGCAGCACCGTCAGCGGATTGATTGCACAGTTGAGTGCCAGCTTGCGCCACAGACGGGTGAGGATGTCGGCGCTCCATTCATGGGGGATTTTCGCCGCCTCGAGATCGTCCAGCCAGATCGGTGCTACCGGATGACCGGCGTCCCCTAGCCAGGTGTAGCCATGGCCTGCGAACACCACGCGCCAGTCGCCGTCGCGAAAAGCGCCTTCGGTGCTGGAGGCGCTGATACAGCGGGCCTGCGGGACTCGCGCGGCCACGGCTTCCTGGCTACCGAGGCCGTTCTGCAAGAGGATCAGTTCGGCGTCCGGTGCCAGGCGATGGGCAAGCCCGGCTACGGCCTTTTCGGCGTCGTAGGCCTTGCAGGCCACCAGCAGGCGGCGGATCGGTTCGGGGCTGTCCGGGGTTTCGCCAGGGATGGCGTAGCTGCTGGCCACGCCTTGCTCGACGAGGGTCAGGCCGCCCGCCGTCGCATAGTCGTGCAAGCGGTCAATGTCGCGCAGGATCAACCGAACCGGCAGGCCGGCCCGGGCCAGGCGTGTGGCCCAGAGCGTGCCGAGACTTCCGGCGCCGAGGACGTGCCAGGGGGTGGACATCAGTTTTTCACTCGGTAAGGTACTGGCATGCAAGGCTCGCCGTGTCGGTGGGAAAAGACCCGTTATAATGAGCCCGATTTTAACCGCAAGCCAAGCGCGCCGCGTCCCGTACGAGCGCGCCTTTTTATTGGAGAACTTACATGCCGTCGTTCGACGTGGTATCCGAACTGGACAAACACGAACTCACCAACGCGGTCGAGAACGCCGTGAAGGAACTCGATCGTCGTTATGACCTGAAAGGCAAGGGCAGCTTCGAATACAAGGAAAAGGACTTGACCGTCCACCTGACCGCTGAAGCCGATTTCCAGCTGGAAGCGATGATTGAGATCCTCAAGCTGGCCCTGGTCAAGCGCAAGATCGACGTGCAGTGCCTGGAAGTCAAAGACTCCTTCGCTTCGGGCAAGCTGATGAAGCAGGACGCCGTCCTCAAGGAAGGCATCGACAAGGAACTGGCGAAGAAAATCGTCGGCCACATCAAGGAAGCCAAGCTCAAGGTGCAGGCCGCCATTCAGGGCGAGCAGGTGCGTGTGACCGGCAAGAAGCGTGACGACCTGCAGGAAGCCATCGCGGCCCTGCGTGCCAAGGAATTTGGCATGCCACTGCAGTTCAACAACTTCCGCGACTAAGCTTTTCGGTCGGGAACCTCTCGGCGTTTAATGCGTCCGAGGCCCAAGCAACGGCAGAAACGATTGAGCCCTGTTCGGTTCGGTCTTTCTGCCGCTGGTTTTTTACAGCCCGGGAAGCCGGCAATCAGGAGAGAAAAGATGGATTTGAATGCTGAGGTGGACAACCTGGTCAAGGCATCCCAGGCGTGGATTCCGATGATCATGGAATACGGCAGCCGTGTGCTGCTGGCGGTGATCACCCTGGCCATCGGCTGGTGGCTGATCAACAAGGTCACGCAAAAGCTCGGCGGCCTGCTGGCCCTGCGCAATGCCGACCTCGCGCTGCAAGGTTTCATCAGCAGCCTGGCCAACATCATTCTCAAGGTGCTGCTGATCGTCAGCGTGGCGTCGATGATCGGCGTCGAGACTACCTCGTTCGTCGCGGCAATCGGTGCGGCCGGCCTGGCCATCGGTCTGGCGTTGCAGGGCAGCCTGGCGAACTTCGCCGGCGGCGTGCTAATTCTGCTGTTCCGTCCGTTCCGCATCGGTGACTGGATCGAAGCTCAGGGTGTGGCGGGTACCGTCGACAGCATCCAGATTTTCCACACCGTGCTGCGCACTGGCGACAACAAGACCATCATTGTCCCGAACGGAAACCTGTCGAACGGCATCATCACCAACACCAACCGTCAGCCGACCCGCAAGGTTGTGTTCGACGTAGGTGTGGATTACGAAGCCGATCTGCAAAAGGCCCGTCAGGTGCTGCTGGATCTGGCCAAGGATGAGCGCGTTCTGCAGGATCCGGCACCTCAGGCCGTTATTTCGACACTGGGTGACAGTTCGATCACTGTTTCCCTGCGCGTTTGGGTTAAAACTGCGGATTACTGGGATGTGATGTTCATGTTTAACGAACAGTCGCGTGATCGTTTAAAGACTGCAGGCATTGATATTCCTTTTCCACAACGAGTGATTCGTGTGGTTCAGGAATCGGCAGTGTAATGATAGGTTGCTAATTAATTGCCTGACTTATCGGTCAGGCATCTATTACAAGTGACAGGCAATAAAAAAGGCCCATCCGAAGATGGGCCTTTTTGTTTTGTTACCGCAACTAACTCGGTGCGATTACAAAATCGACAGCGGGTAGTCGACGATCAGACGGAACTCTTTGGTATCGCCTTCGCCTTCGTCGGCGTTAGCGAAGTGCCAGGCTTGACGAATACGGAAGGACAGGTCTTTGGCCGGGCCAGACTGAACTACGTATTTGGCTTCGAAGTTGGTTTCGTTGTGTTTGCCATCTTCGCCATACAGACCAGCGTAGGCGCTGCCTGCTGGAGTGTGGGTGCCGTCGATGTCCCAGCCTTTAACGTAGCGGGTCATGAAGCTCAGACCTGGAACGCCGTACTCGGCCATCTTGATGTCGTAACGGATCTGGGCAGACTTCTCGCCCGGGGCGTTGAAGTCAGAGTACTGGATGGAGTTGGCGAGGAAGATCGAGTCGCCGCCACGGTTGTTCTTGCCCACGCCGATGTAGTCGAACGGAGTGTCGCCGTTGACCTTCTGGAAGGCCAGGGTGATGGTGTGCGCTTTCAGGAACGAGAGAGCGGTGGCCAGGGAGAACGCGGTGTTGCTGATGTCACCGGCTTTCGCGCTACCGGTGTCGGTGGTGCGATAGATGTTGAAGTCGGTGTTCAGCGAGGTGTCACCACCGAACGGAGTGGTGAGGTTCACGTTGGCGTAGTACTGGTTCCAGATGTCTTCCAGTTTGGCGCCGTAGAGCGATGCGCTCAGGTTTTCGGTGATGCCGTACTTGCCACCGAAGTAGTCGATGGTGTTGGCTTCAACGCCGGCGTAGGTCGCGTACAGACCGCCTTCACGGGAGTTGCGGTCCTGGCTGGTTGCCGAGTAGAAGTGACCGGCTTCGAGGTCAAGGTCTTTGATCTCGCTGCTCTGCAGTTGGAAACCGCTGGCAGTTTGCGGAAGGATACGGGAGCCGCCGACAGCGAACACCGGAGCGGTGCTAGGCTGCATGTCACCGATTTTCAGCTCGGTTTTCGATACGCGGAACTTGATGGCAGCGCCGGCTTTGCCTTGGCTGTCGTCAGGGTCGCGGGAACCGTTTGCATTGAATTCGTTGCTGCGGCTCATGTTGCCGGAGCCGCTGGTGCCGGCGCCGCCGTCCAGTTTGATGGCCAGGTAGCCGAACGCATCAACGCCGACGCCAACAGTACCTTGGGTGTAACCGGAGCTGAAGTTGCCCCAGATACCCTGGGTCCAGTCTTTAACGTCACGGGCACCGTCTTTGTTGTCACGGTTGAAGTAATAGTTGCGAATCAGCAAGTCAGCTTTCGCGTCTTCAACGAAGCCTTTCGCTTCAGCCTGGTCACTTACAAACGGGGCGGCCGTAGCCATTTGAGTACTGGCTGCTGCAGCAACTGCCAGTGCGATCATGCTCCACTTCATCACGCGCATCGTGATTTGCTCCTTTGGTTTTAGAAGAGTACTGCCGTCCCACCTGTTTTATTATCTGGGCGGCTCTTTCTTTTTGTGTCGGCGCAAACTTATATCACGCCGACCATGTTGGCGATACTTGCGAATCCAACCTTTCAGCTTCTTTACGAGCGTGTCGCAAACGGCTTGGTAGATGTCGCAAATTTACAGTCCAAATGCAATGGGACTGACAACTTCAGCGCTGTTTTACAGAGCTTGAGCATCGGTAAAAAAGAGTCCCTTGGCAAAACGCTTGAATCTCCATCGGGCAACCCTGCCACTGTTTTTATGGGGCTCAAGGCATCCACTTCTTGTGGTGCGCTTATAGTCCATATGGGTATGAATGCAACAAGCGTGCACAAACCGCTGAATTGTTCCGGTTTTTTTCAAGGTGCTCGTCTGATGCTGTAAAAACCTCATAAAACCGGGGGCTTCGAGGGCCTTTCGAACAGGCTTGACGCCATCCTTCGCATGGTGTTGCTCCCTGAAAGTCGCAGCGCGACAACCAAAAACGTTACCGGTTCACCCCGTCAGTGAGTATTCGGCGGATGCCCGACGCACTGAGCGTAGACGTGCTGTGCGGTTTTGGTGCAAAAAATTTCAATGGCTGTACTGAATTCATACAGTTGAGCGGTTGAAGGGCCGTAAACGCCACGATATGACCCGGTCCTTGCGCCGTGTTCATTGGCAGGTTCCGTACTGGTGCGCTCGTGCTGCAAATGGCTCATTCCGGGGCGCTGGAAATCCTTGCAGTAGCGCATTCGCCGTGAAGGACTCCACAATCGCAGGTATGCTGCCGTCCAGTCGTTTGGCGCGCTGCTTTCGCAGTGGGGCGCTAAGCTGAAAACAGGTCAACCGCCGGGAGTGCGCGCAGTGTTTGCTTTAGATTCACGACTTCAACAGGACACCCTGACCATCGGCGATTTCCCGCTCTGCCGACTGCTGTTGTCCAACGATGCCAACTACCCGTGGTTCATCCTGGTGCCACGCCGCGACGATATCAGCGAGTTGTTTCAGTTGGATGTCGCCGACCAGCAGCGCTTGTGGCAGGAAACCACAGCCCTGGCCGAGGTACTCAAGGACTCCTTCGACGCCGACAAGATGAATGTCGCGACCCTGGGTAATGTTGTCAGCCAACTGCATATGCATGTCATCGTGCGTAAACGGGACGATGCCGCCTGGCCGGCGCCGGTCTGGGGTAAGCACCCCGCCAAGCCTTACAATGCCGAGCAAGTGGCCGCGATCCGCGAGCGCCTGCGTCTGGTGCTGGACGACGATTTCACCTTTCTGGAGGGCTGAGTCATGAGCCTCGAACAACGTGTTACCGAGCTGGAAAGCCGCCTGGCGTTTCAGGACGACACCATTCAGGCATTGAACGATGTGCTGGTGGAGCAGCAGCGGGTGGTTGAGCGTCTGCAATTGCAGATGGCAGCTGTACTCAAGCGTCAGGAAGAGATGGTCGGCCAGATCGGATCCTTTGAGGAAGATGCGCCGCCGCCACACTATTGAGAGGTGTGCGGGCATGCTCCCGTGAACAAAAAAAACCGCGAACAGCCAGGCTGTTCGCGGTTTTTTATTGCCGGGAGGCGTGAATCAGCGACGCGGCAGGGCGGCGATCACGTCTTCGGCCTGCAGGCCCTTGTCACGGTTCATCACCGAGAACTCCACGCGCTGGCCTTCGACCAGAACGCGGTGGCCTTCGCCACGGATGGCGCGAAAGTGCACGAAAATATCATCGCCGGAATCCCGGGAGATAAAGCCGAAGCCCTTGGAGGTGTTGAACCACTTGACGGTGCCGGTATCGCGGTTGCTCATGTCGTAGCTTTGCGTAGCGGCGGCCGGTGAGGATTTATAAAAGCTGACGGCCAGGTGCAGGACCACGGCAATCAGTGCAATCACCAGGCTGAACAGTACGGCTGGCTGGCCGGCGATGACAGGCATCGGCGCGATCAGGGTCAGGGTTTGCAGGACGACGGTCAGGACCAGCAAGGCGCTGACCAGGTTTTGCAGATGCTGGCGCGGACCTTTGTTCCAGCAAGGGATGACTGGCGCAAGGATCAGGTTCAGCAGGCCGAAAAAGGCCAGGTAAAGTGCATCGGGTTGTTGCAGGTAAGGTACCGCTTCGGACTTCAGGCTAGGTATGAAGGACAGCAGCAAGGCTGCTGCGCCCATTAGCAGGTGGACGATTTTCAACATTTTTATTGACTCACGTTATGACGGCTCACAAGGAAGAGCTGAAGGCGCACGGTTCGCTTCGGAACAATAAAGAGGCGTTGGACACGTACCCGGCATCAGCCTATGCGCAGGCCCGGAAAACGGGGCGTAGCGACACACTGCCTATTTAACAGCAAAGCCTGCGGGTACTCAAATTACGCCGGCCAGCGGCAGGCGTCGGACGATTTGTCGCGTCTATCGGGGTCATGCGGGGGCTGCGGGGCGGGGGTGGCCTTGCTACAGTGCAGCGGCACCTGTTGGATGAATTCAATCGCCTTTAGGGGGTAAACATGGCAATCGATATCGGTATCAGTGAAGAAGACCGCAAATCCATCGTCGAAGGGCTCTCGCGCCTTCTGTCGGACACCTACGTGCTGTATCTGAAGACCCACAACTTCCACTGGAACGTCACCGGGCCGATGTTCCGGACCCTGCATCTGATGTTCGAGGAGCAATACAACGAACTGGCCCTGGCGGTGGATTCGATTGCCGAACGTATCAGGGCCCTGGGTTTTCCCGCCCCGGGCGCGTACGCGACCTATGCGCGGCTGTCTTCCATTAAAGAGGAAGAGGGGGTGCCGAGTGCCGAGGACATGATCAAACAATTGGTCGAGGGTCAGGAGGCAGTCACTCGCACTGCGCGGGGGATATTCCCCCTGCTGGATAAAGTCAGCGATGAGCCGACCGCCGACCTGCTGACTCAGCGTATGCAGGTTCACGAGAAAACCGCGTGGATGTTGCGCGCACTGCTCGAGGCCTGACGGCGGAAGGCGCACGGACTCACTTCATTCGTTCGCTGTTCTCTTTTTTGCCCGGAAAAGTCATTCGCGAATGTAGGAAGCAAGGAAGACGCCCCACCGCTCCATGATCCTCCGTATCGCGTTGGCTTATCCTACGCGGATGGTCAAAAAGTCATCTGGATCTGCCTTTGCGCCTGCGCTTTTAATGAGGTCACAGGATGTTGCCTTGAAAACAAGCGCAGAAATGGCAAAGGAGTGTCAACGATATGGAAGGTGGAGACAGGCGAATAGAGATCGCTGGCGGTTCGCAGCAAGAGAAAATCGTGGAGCCCTTTCTCGGCGGATTCGACATGGAGTTGATCCGGCCGTCGTCCCGATCGGTACGTTTGAACGGGTTCGCGACCTGCATGCGGCTGGAGCAGGTTTACTGGAACATTCTGGGCCGGATGGCCGAGGACAATTGCTGTTCGGTCGGCACGCTGTTGTCCCGCGTTGATCGTGAAGTGCACCTGCGCCATGGCGGGGTGAAAAACTTCAGCGGTCTGGTGCGGGTGGTGTGTGTGGTGCACGGCCTGCGGGATTCTCCCGGGATCAATAACGGGGGGTGTCACTGACGAGACGGCCTGTGCAGTCTTCCGGCTGCACAGGCCGCATTTAATGGCTATAATCCCGCCCTTTCGCCGCACAGCCCTGCGCGTGCTGGCAATCTGATTGCCGAGACAACCCCATGCCGATGTACGATTACCAATGTGCTTCCTGTGGTCATCAGTTGGAAGCCATTCAAAAGATCAGCGACGCACCACTGGTCGATTGCCCTGCCTGCCAGGCGCCGGAACTCAAGAAGCAGCTGTCCATGCCGGGCTTTCGCCTCAGCGGCAGTGGCTGGTACGAAACCGATTTCAAGACCGGCGCGAAGAAGAACCTGGCCGGTGGCGACAAATCTGACTAGGGTTCAGACCCAGGTCGAACGACACGCGCGAGTTTCCACAAGTTGCACAGTGCTTGAGTGCAGCGGAATCTCCACCGAATTTCGAATTACGAGAAGCGAACCACTACCATGATGCGCAGCCATTATTGCGGCCAACTGAACGAAAGCCTGGAAGGCCAGGAAATTACCCTTTGCGGATGGGTTCACCGTCGTCGCGACCACGGCGGGGTGATTTTCCTCGATATCCGTGATCGTGACGGTCTGGCCCAGGTAGTGTTCGATCCGGATCGCGCCGAGAGCTTCGCCGCCGCCGATCGCGTGCGCAGCGAATACGTCGTGAAGATCACCGGCAAGGTGCGTCTGCGTCCGGCCGGTGCCACCAACGCCAACATGGCGTCGGGCATGATCGAAGTGCTGGGCTACGAGCTGGAAGTGCTGAACGAGTCGGAAACCCCGCCGTTCCCGCTGAACGAGTTCTCCGACGTCGGCGAAGAAACCCGTCTGCGTTATCGCTTCCTGGACCTGCGTCGTCCGGAAATGGCCGAGAAGCTGCGTCTGCGTTCGCGCATGACCACCAGCATCCGTCGCTACCTCGACGAAAACGGCTTCCTCGACGTCGAAACGCCGATCCTGACCCGTGCCACGCCAGAAGGCGCGCGCGACTACCTCGTACCGAGCCGTACCCACGCCGGTTCGTTCTTCGCGTTGCCGCAATCGCCGCAGCTGTTCAAGCAACTGCTGATGGTCGCCGGCTTCGACCGTTACTACCAGATCGCCAAATGCTTCCGCGACGAAGACCTGCGTGCCGACCGTCAGCCTGAGTTCACTCAGATCGACATCGAAACCAGCTTCCTCGACGAAAAAGACATCATGGGCCTGACCGAAGGCATGATCCGCAACCTGTTCAAGGAAGTGCTGGGTCTGGAATTCGGCGAATTCCCGCACATGACGTTCGAAGAAGCCATGCGCCGTTACGGTTCCGACAAGCCGGACCTGCGTAACCCGCTGGAGCTGGTCGACGTGGCCGATCAACTGAAAGAAGTGGATTTCAAGGTCTTCAGCGGCCCTGCCAACGATCCGAAATGCCGTATCGCCGCACTGCGCGTTCCAGGCGGGGCGAGCATGCCGCGCAAGCAGATCGACGACTACACCAAGTTCGTCGGCATCTATGGTGCCAAGGGCCTGGCGTACATCAAGGTCAACGAGCGTGCTGCCGGTGTTGACGGTCTGCAATCGCCGATCGTGAAAAACATCCCGGAAGCCAACTTGAACGTGATCCTCGATCGCGTCGGTGCAGTCGACGGCGATATCGTGTTCTTCGGCGCCGACAAGGCCAAGATCGTCAGCGAAGCCCTGGGCGCGCTGCGTATCAAGCTCGGTCACGACCTCAAGTTGCTGACCTGCGAGTGGGCACCGATGTGGGTCGTCGACTTCCCGATGTTCGAAGAGAACGATGACGGAAGCTTCTCGGCGCTGCACCACCCGTTCACCGCGCCGAAGTGCTCGCCGGAAGAGCTGGAAGCCAACCCGGCGGGCGCTCTGTCCCGTGCCTACGACATGGTGCTGAACGGCACCGAGCTGGGTGGCGGTTCGATCCGTATCCACCGCAAGGAGATGCAACAGGCGGTGTTCCGTCTGCTGGGCATCAACGAAGCGGAACAGGAAGAGAAGTTCGGCTTCCTGCTCGACGCCCTGAAATACGGCGCGCCGCCGCACGGTGGTCTGGCCTTCGGTCTGGACCGTCTGGTAATGCTGATGACTGGCGCCCAGTCGATCCGTGAAGTGATCGCCTTCCCGAAAACCCAGAGTGCTGCCGACGTGATGACGCAGGCGCCGGGTGTAGTGGATGCCAAGGCATTGCGCGAATTGCACATTCGTTTGCGCGAAACGCCAAAGGCCGAGTAAGACGGGCCTGAAGGCGCATCTTCGGATGCGCCTTTTTTCTTTCTGCAGTGATTGAAAACAAGATTTTTTTGCTGGCCGATGCGAATGCATGGCGGGCATTGTTCAAGAGAATTCGGAGCGAGTTATGGCAGGTCATTCCAAGTGGGCGAACATCAAGCACCGCAAAGAACGCCAGGATGCCAAGAGAGGCAAGATTTTCACCAAGTGGATCCGCGAACTGACCGTGGCGGCCCGTCAGGGCGGCGGTGATCCGGGCTCCAATCCGCGTCTGCGTCTGGCGCTGGACAAGGCGCTGGGCGCCAACATGAGCCGGGACATCATCGACCGTGCCGTGGCCCGTGGCGCCGGCGCGACCGAGGCCGACAACGTTGAAGAACTGACCTACGAAGGTTACGGCCCGGGTGGCGTGGCGGTGATGGTCGAGTGCATGACCGACAACCGCAACCGTACCGCAGCGGCAGTGCGCCACGCGTTCAGCAAGTGTGGCGGCAACCTCGGTACCGACGGTTCGGTGGCGTATCTGTTCGAACGCAAGGGCCAGATCAGCTTTGCACCGGGTGTCGACGAAGACGCACTGACAGAAGCGGCACTTGAAGCCGATGCCGACGACGTGGTCAGCCACGAAGACGGCTCTATCGACGTGTTCACCTCGTTCACCAGTTTCTACGCAGTGCGCAATGCCCTGGAAGCTGCTGGCTTCAAGGGTGATGACGCGGAAATCGTCATGCAGCCGACCACCAGCGCCGAACTGGACCTGGAGGGCGCCGAGAAGGTGCTCAAGCTCATCGATATGCTTGAGGATCTGGATGACGTGCAAAACGTCTATTCCAATGCGGACATTCCGGAAGACGTGGCCGCTCAGTTAGGCTAAGAGCGGCTAGGCTTCACGGTGGGAGCGGGCTTGCTCGCGAAGGCGGGGTGTCTCCAGCATTGATGCTTGCTGATACGCCGCCTTCGCGAGCAAGCCCGCTCCCGCATTGGTTATTTGATGTTTTGATTTTTGTGTTTTTACCGAACCCGCAGGCGTTATGACTTTAATTCTAGGTATCGACCCCGGCTCGCGTATCACCGGTTACGGGATTGTTCGCGATACCGGACGCGGCGGCTGCATCTACGTGGCATCGGGCTGCATTCGTACCGGCGCTGGCGAGTTGCATGAACGTCTGCAGATCGTTTATCGCGGCGTGCGCGAAATCATCCAGACCTACGGTCCGGTCACCATGGGCATCGAAAAGGTGTTCATGGCGAAAAACGCCGATTCGGCGCTGAAGCTCGGGCAGGCCCGGGGGGCCGCTATCGTTGCCGGCGCCGAAGAATGCCTGGAAATCGCCGAGTACACGGCCACCCAGGTCAAGCAGGCCGTGGTCGGCACGGGTGCCGCTAATAAAGAGCAGGTGCAGATGATGGTCATGCACATGCTCAAGCTGACCAGCAAACCGCAAATCGATGCATCGGATGCCCTGGCCATTGCCATTTGTCATGCCCACACACGCTCCAGTCTGTTACCGCACGGCTTGGGAACGGCACGCAGTCGTGGCGGGCGCCTGCGTCTCTGATAGCATCAGCATCAATTTTCCTGAAAGCGGATTTTTGCGCCTGGGTCGTCGGCCCGAAATCCGCCTTTCGACAGTCGCCAGCCCACGGCTGGCCAACGCTCAAGGATCTGAAACGTGATTGGACGCTTGCGCGGCACTCTGGCTGAGAAACAGCCGCCGCACCTGATTCTGGATGTAAACGGCCTCGGGTATGAGCTGGAAGTGCCCATGACCACCCTTTATCGTCTGCCGTCGGTCGGTGAACCGCTGACCTTGCACACCCATTTGGTCGTACGCGAAGACGCGCAGTTACTCTATGGTTTTGCCGGCAAGCGTGAGCGAGACTTTTTTCGCGAGTTGATCCGCCTCAATGGTGTGGGGCCGAAACTGGCCCTGGCCTTGATGTCGAGTCTGGAAGTCGACGAACTGATCCGTTGCGTGCAGTCCCAGGACACCTCGGCGCTGACCAAGGTGCCGGGCGTGGGCAAGAAAACCGCCGAGCGTCTGCTGGTCGAACTCAAGGATCGCTTCAAGGCCTGGGAAACCTCGCCGGCCATGTTCGCCCTGGTGCCGAACCAGCCGGACGGCCCGGCGCCGGTCAATACCGCCGAGAACGATGCGGTCAGCGCGCTGATTTCCCTAGGCTACAAGCCGCAGGAAGCGAGCAAGGCGATTTCCGCGATCAAAGAGAAAGGCCTGAGCAGCGAAGACATGATTCGACGCGCCCTGAAGGGAATGATTTAAGTGATTGAAGCTGATCGTCTGATCGCCGCCACGCACAGTTCGCGTGAGCGCGAAGAAGTCCAGGATCGGGCGATACGTCCCGTCAGCCTGGCCGAGTACATCGGCCAGCCGACCGTTCGCGAGCAGATGGAACTGTTTATCCAGGCCGCCCGTGGCCGTAGCGAATCCCTCGATCACACCCTGATCTTCGGTCCGCCGGGGCTGGGTAAAACCACGCTGGCCAACATCATCGCTCAGGAAATGGGCGTGTCGATCAAGAGCACTTCCGGTCCGGTGCTGGAGCGTCCGGGGGATCTGGCGGCGCTGTTGACCAATCTTGAGCCGCACGACGTGCTGTTCATCGATGAAATCCATCGTCTGTCGCCGATCGTCGAAGAAGTACTGTACCCGGCCATGGAAGATTTCCAGCTCGACATCATGATCGGTGAAGGGCCGGCGGCGCGTTCGATCAAACTCGATCTGCCACCGTTCACCCTGGTCGGTGCAACCACGCGGGCGGGCATGCTGACCAACCCTTTGCGTGACCGTTTCGGTATCGTCCAGCGCCTCGAGTTCTACAGCACCGCTGACCTGGCGACGATTGTCAGCCGTTCGGCGAATATCCTCGGTTTGCCGCTGGATCCGGAAGGATCTTTCGAGATTGCCCGCCGCGCCCGTGGCACGCCGCGGATCGCCAACCGTCTGCTGCGCCGGGTGCGGGATTTCGCCGAAGTCCGGGCCAAGGGCCACATCACCAAGTCCGTCGCGGATCTGGCGCTGAACCTGCTGGACGTCGACGAGCATGGTTTCGATCATCAGGACCGGCGTCTGCTGTTGACCATGATCGAGAAGTTTGACGGCGGCCCGGTGGGCATCGACAGTCTGGCGGCGGCGATCAGCGAAGAGCGCCACACCATTGAAGACGTGCTCGAGCCGTACCTGATTCAGCAGGGCTACATCATGCGTACGCCGCGGGGCAGGGTGGTGACCCGCCACGCGTACCTGCATTTTGGTTTAAACATTCCGACACGAATGGGCGAAATGCCCGTGGTAGACGAGTTTCTCGATGCCGTGGACGATTGATACACATTTATTGTCGATTTATTCAGCGTTTGTACTGTCACAGGACGGTACTTTTGCGGTAAAGCCTTCCAACAATGAAAAACAGTTGCCTGGCTGGATTGGCAACCCGAGGAGTAAGCACTAGAGTATGCGCGCGCAAAACGGGCTTGAGCCGTTCGCACATCGTTGTCGCGTTTATTACGAGGACACCGATGCGGGCGGCATCGTGTATTACGTTAATTACCTCAAGTTTATGGAACGGGCTCGAACCGAACGGCTCCGGGAGCTGGGCTTTGCTCAGTCGGCGCTGGCCGGGGAGGACCTGTTGTTCGTCGTGCATTCCAGCGAAGCGCGTTATCACGCGCCGGCGCGACTGGACGACGAGCTTCTGGTAAGCGCTGATGTAATCGAATTGAACCGTGCCAGCCTGCGCTTCCGACAGCAGGTCAGGCGGGCAACGGATAATGTGCTGCTCTGCGAAGGGCAGTTTCTGGTGGCCTGTGTGCGCACTAACAGTTTGAAACCCCGGGCCCTTCCCGAAGACCTGCGTGCGGCCTTTGCCGACGCGGTCGGCACGGGTACACACTCAAAGCAGGAGATAAAGCGTGGAAGCTAACGTCGTCGACCATTCCTCCATGTGGAGCCTGGTCAGCAATGCCAGCATCGTGGTGCAGTTGGTAATGTTGACTCTGGTGGCCGCATCGGTGACCTCATGGATCATGATCTTTCAGCGCAGCAATCTGATACGCGCCGGTCGACGTGCCCTCGAGAGCTTCGAGGAGCGCTTCTGGTCGGGTATCGACCTGTCCAAACTCTACCGTCAGGCCGGCAGCAACCCGGATCCGGATTCGGGTGTCGAGCAGATCTTCCGTGCCGGCTTCAAGGAGTTCTCCCGTCTGCGTCAGCAGCCAGGCGTCGATCCTGAAGCGGTGATGGAAGGCGTGGCCCGTGCCATGCGCGTCGCCATCTCCCGCGAAGAAGAAAAGCTCGAGCAGAGCCTGCCGTTCCTCGCCACCGTCGGTTCGGTCAGCCCGTACATCGGTCTGTTCGGTACCGTGTGGGGGATCATGAACTCCTTCCGTGGTCTGGCCAGCGCCCAGCAGGCCACTCTGGCCACCGTCGCACCCGGCATCGCCGAAGCCCTGATCGCCACCGCGATCGGTCTGTTCGCCGCGATCCCGGCCGTTATCGCTTACAACCGTTTCTCTGCCCGCAGCGAAACCTTGCTGAGCCGCTACTACACCTTCGCCGATGAGTTCCAGGCGATCCTGCACCGCAAAGTGCACACCAGCGAAGAATAAGCAGGTATTTCCCGATGGCTTTAATCACTCGAGCCCGACACAAGCGCAAGCCGGTCGCCGAGATGAACGTAGTGCCTTACATCGACGTGATGCTGGTGCTGCTGGTCATCTTCATGGTGACTGCGCCGATGCTCAATCAGGGCGTGAAAGTGGATCTGCCCAAGGTTTCCAGCGAAGCCTTGCCGCAGGACAACAACACCCAGGTGCTGACCATTTCGATCAAGTCGGACAAGACCTATTACTGGAACCTTGGCAGCGAAGTCGACACCGAGAAGCAGCAGGACCGGGCTATGACCCTGCCACAGATGACCGACGCGGTGACCAAGATCATTCGCGCCGGCACTGAAGGTGGCAAGCGTACCCAGGTCTTTATCCGTGGCGACAAGTCCGTCGATTATGGTTCCGTCATGGGCGCCATGGGCGGGTTGCAGAAAGCCGGGGTCGGTAACGTTGGCTTGATCACCGAGGCGCCCTGATGCAGCAACAGCGAGAGCCGTCCGCCTCGGAAAGCTACTTCTGGCCTAGTGTCTGGGCGATTGGCTTGCACGTGCTGGTGTTCGGCATGCTGTTTGTCAGTTTCGCCCTGACCCCGGAGCTGCCGCCAGCCAAGCCGATTGTTCAGGCGACCCTGTACCAGCTGAAATCGAAAAGTCAGGCAACCACCCAGACCAATCAGAAGATTGCGGGTGAGGCGAAGAAATCCGCCGCGCGCCAGACCGAAGTCGAGCAGATGGAGCAGAAAAAGGTCGAGCAGGAAGCGGTGAAGGCTGCGGAACAAAAGAAAGAAGAAGCGGCTCAAAAGGCCGAGGAAGCCAAGAAGGCCGATGAGGCGAAGAAAGCGGACGAGGCGAAGAAGGCTGATGAAGCCAAGAAAGCCGACGACGCCAAGAAAGCCGCCGAAGCCAAAAAGGCAGAAGAGAAACAATTGGCTGATATAGCCAAGAAGAAAGCCGAAGAAGAAGCCAAAAAGGCTGCTGAAGAAGAGGCCAAGAAAGCGGCCGCTGAAGAAGCCAAGAAGAAGATCGTCGAAGACGCGAAAAAGAAAGCCGCCGAAGACGCCAAGAAGAAAGCTGAAGCTGAAGAGGCGAAGAAGAAAGTCGCCGAAGACGCGAAGAAGAAAGCTGCTGCCGATGCTGCGAAGAAGAAAGCGCAGGAAGCGGCACGTAAATCCGCCGAAGACAAAAAGGCTCAGGCCCTGGCAGATTTGCTTTCCGACACGCCGCAGCGCCAGCAGGCCTTGGCCGATGAGCAGGGCGACGAAGTCGCGGGCAGTTTCGATGACCTGATTCGTGCGCGGGCAGCAGAAGGCTGGGCGCGTCCACCTTCAGCACGCAAAGGCATGACGGTTGTGCTGCAGATCGGCATGTTGCCGGACGGTACGGTGACCTCGGTCAGCGTGGCCAAGTCCAGTGGCGACGGTCCGTTCGATGCGTCGGCAGTGGCAGCGGTCAAGAATATTGGACGTTTGACGGAAATGCAGGGAATGAAGCCGAGCGATTTCGCTCCGTATCGTTCATTCAAGATGACATTCACACCTGAGGATCTAGCCTTGTGAGAAACCTTCTTCGAGGAATGCTGGTCGTGATCTGCTGCATGGCAGGGATCGCGATGGCCGATGAAAAGAACATTCTGGTCACCAGCGGCAGCGATCGGGCGACTCCGATCGCCGTCGTACCGTTCGGTTTCCAGGGCGGTGCCGTCCTGCCGGATGATATGGCTGAAATCATTGGTAACGATTTGCGCAACTCGGGCTATTACTCGCCGATTCCAAAGCAAAACATGATCAGCCAGCCAAGCCAGCCAAGCGAAATCATCTTCCGTGACTGGAAGGCGGTGGGCGCGCAATACATGATGGTCGGCAGCATCGTGCCGGCCGGTGGCCGTCTGCAGGTGCAGTGGGCTTTGTTCAACGTCGCCACCGAACAGAAAGTGGCTGACGGCAGTGTGTCCGGTACCACCGAACAGCTGCGCGACATGGCGCACTACATCTCCGATCAGTCGTTCGAAAAACTGACCGGTATCAAAGGTGCATTCTCGACTCGCCTGCTGTACGTCACGGCCGAGCGTTTCTCCGAGAAGAACACCCGTTACACCCTGCAGCGTTCGGACTATGACGGCGCCCGTGCCGTGACCCTGCTGCAATCGCGTGAGCCGATCCTGTCGCCGCGTTTTGCACCGGACGGCAAGCGTATCGCCTATGTGTCGTTCGAGCAGAAGCGTCCGCGCATCTTCATGCAGAACATCGACACCGGTCGCCGCGAGCAGATCACCAACTTCGAAGGCTTGAACGGCGCGCCAGCCTGGTCGCCGGATGGCAATCGCCTGGCGTTCGTGCTGTCGAAAGACGGTAACCCGGACATCTACGTGATGAACCTCGGTTCGCGTCAGATCACCCGCGTAACCGCAGGTCCTGGCATCAATACCGAACCGTACTGGGGCAAGGATGGTTCGACCATCTACTTCACCTCCGACCGTGGCGGCAAACCGCAGATCTACAAGACCAGTGCTGGCGGTGGCGGTGCCGAGCGTGTGACGTTCGTGGGCAACTACAACGCCAACCCCAAGCTTTCGGCGGATGAAAAGACCCTGGTGATGATCCATCGTCAGGACGGTTTCACCAATTTCAAAGTGGCGGCTCAGGATTTGCAGCGCGGAAGTGTAAAAATCCTCACTGATAGCACTCTGGACGAGTCGCCTACTGTTGCGCCCAACGGCACCATGGTAATCTACGCCACCCGCCAGCAGGGCCGGGGAGTCTTGATGCTCGTGTCCATTAATGGACGCGTGAGGCTCCCGCTTCCTACCGCTCAAGGCGAAGTCAGAGAACCGTCCTGGTCCCCTTACCTGAACTGACGCGGCGCTTTACGTTTTACTTAACACACTGGGGTTCATTAGGAGTTTCACGATGGAAATGCTGAAGTTTGGTAAATTTGCTGCGCTGGCTCTGGCCATGGCTGTAGCTGTAGGTTGCTCGTCCAAAGGCGGCGACAACGCCGGTGAAGGCGCTGTTGATCCAAACGCTGGTTACGGCGCAAACACTGGTGCAGTTGACGGTTCCCTGAGCGAAGAAGCTGCTCTGCGCGCAATCACCACCTTCTACTTCGAATACGACAGCTCGGACCTGAAGCCAGAAGCCATGCGCGCTCTGGACGTTCACGCCAAAGACCTGAAAGCAAACGGCGCTCGCGTTGTTCTGGAAGGCAACACCGACGAACGTGGTACTCGTGAGTACAACATGGCACTGGGCGAGCGTCGTGCGAAAGCCGTTCAGCGCTACCTGGTACTGCAAGGTGTTTCCCCAGCTCAGCTGGAACTGGTTTCCTACGGCGAAGAGCGTCCAGTTGCTACCGGCAACGACGAGCAGTCCTGGGCTCAAAACCGTCGCGTCGAACTGCGTAAGTAATTCGATATGCGAACGTGCCGTCGTGCTGTAACTGTTCTGGCTCTCAGCCTCGCGCCGCTTGCGGCGTGGGCTGCGGTTCCTGTGGTCGATGACAACTCCGGTTATAACAATAGCGGGAGCAGTTATCCGCCTGCAGGTTACGGTACGAACGGCGCCTATGCCGGGGGAGCGGCTTCGGCCCCTGCCTCGGCACAAGGCATGCTGTTCAACCAACTGCAACAAATGCAGGATCAGATATCTCGCCAGCAAGGCGTGATCGAAGAACTGCAGAATCAGGTTGCGCGCATGAAACAGGAATCCCTGGAGCGATACCAGGATCTTGATCGGCGCATAGGATCCGGCGTTGCACCAGCCGCGACTCCCGAGAATTCTTCTGCCGGTGGCGATGCAAGTGCTGCTGCCGGTGCTGCTGCTGGAGCCGGCGCCGCTGCTGCCGCCCAGGCACCTGCCGCAGGTAGCGAACCGGCTGATCCGGCCAAGGAAAAGCTGTATTACGACGCAGCTTTCGACCTGATCAAAGCCAAGGATTTCGACAAGGCCAGCCAGGCGTTTGCCGCATTCCTGCGTAAATACCCGAACAGCCAATACGCGGGCAACGCCCAGTACTGGCTGGGTGAAGTGAACTTGGCCAAAGGCGATCTGCAAGGTGCAGGTCAGGCTTTTGCCAAGGTTTCGCAGCTGTATCCCAAGCACGCCAAAGTGCCGGATTCGCTGTACAAGCTGGCTGACGTAGAGCGCCGCCTCGGTCATACCGACAAGGTCAAAGGCATTCTGCAGCAGGTGGTGGCCCAGTATCCGGGTACGTCCGCCGCTCAGTTGGCCCAGCGCGATCTGCAACGCATGTAACAGCGTTGACCCGTTTGGAAGAAACCCGCGCTTGTCGCGGGTTTTTTCGTTAGAATTCACGCCCTTTTATGAAACACGCTTCTGGTGATCTACGCGTTGGCGGGGTTGCCAGAGGTGCCTGACGGAGGCGGACAGCCTGTTTAGCTGTTACGCCCGTGGCGACTATGCAAGACACATTGAGAATTACCGAAGTTTTCTACTCGTTGCAGGGGGAAACGCGGACTGCCGGGTTGCCCACTGTTTTTGTGCGCCTGACCGGTTGCCCATTGCGTTGCCAATACTGCGACAGCGCCTACGCTTTCAGCGGTGGCACGGTCCGTGCCCTCGACGACATCCTCGAGCAAGTGGCCGGCTTTCGCCCGCGCTACGTCTGCGTCACTGGCGGTGAGCCGTTGGCACAGCCCAATGCAATCCCTTTGCTCAAGCAATTGTGCGATGCCGGCTATGAAGTCTCGATTGAAACCAGTGGCGCCCTCGACATCTCGGCGGTCGATCCACGGGTCAGTCGGGTGGTCGACCTGAAGACGCCAGACTCCAAAGAAGCCCATCGTAACCGTTACGAGAACATCGAACTGCTGACGCCCAACGATCAGGTGAAGTTTGTCATCTGCTCGAGGGAGGACTATGACTGGGCGGTATCGAAGCTGATCCAGTACGGTCTTGAGCGACGTGCGGGTGAAGTGCTGTTTTCCCCAAGTCACCACGACCTGAATGCTCGGGATCTGGCGGACTGGATCGTGGCGGATAACCTGCCAGTGCGCCTGCAACTGCAGCTGCATAAATATCTATGGAATGATGAGCCGGGGCGCTGAGATGACTGAACAACTGAACACTAGCGAAAAACGTGCGGTAATCCTGCTGTCGGGTGGCCTGGACTCGGCCACTGTCGTGGCCATGGCCCGCTCTGAAGGCTACGCCTGCTACACCATGAGTTTCGATTACGGTCAGCGTTCCCACGCCGAACTGCATGCCGCCGCTCGCGTTGCCCGCGACCTGGGCGTGGTCGAGCACAAGGTAATCGGCCTTAACCTGAACGGCATGGGCGGTTCGGCCCTGACCGATACCAGCATCGATATCCCGGAAGAATTGGGTGAAGGCATCCCGGTGACTTACGTGCCGGCGCGCAACACGGTTTTCCTGTCGCTGGCCCTGGGCTGGGCTGAAGTGCTCGGCGCCCGCGACATCTTTATCGGCGTCAACGCGGTGGACTACTCCGGTTACCCGGATTGCCGTCCCGAGTTCATCGAGTCGTTCGAGCGCATGGCCAATCTGGCAACCAAGGCTGGCGTCGAAGGCAATGGTTTCCGCATCCAGGCACCGCTGCAGAACCTGAGCAAGGCGCAGATCGTCCAGGCGGGGGTGAAGCTTGGAGTAGATTACGGGCTGACCGTTTCCTGCTATCAGGCGGACGATGATGGCCGCGCTTGCGGCAAATGCGACAGCTGCCGACTGCGTGCAGAAGGCTTCGCGGCGGCCGGAATCAGCGACCCGACACCTTATTTTTGATTTTTTTCAAATTAGGTGTTGAATAGTCCTTAAAAATCAGTATTATACGCGCCACCACACAGCGGGTCGTTAGCTCAGTTGGTAGAGCAGTTGGCTTTTAACCAATTGGTCGTAGGTTCGAATCCCACACGACCCACCATATTTGGCGGTTTAGAAAATCCGGAAGGCCCACGAAAGTGAGGATTTCCGGGTTTTTTTTTGCCTGCGATTCGGGCATTCCTCCCTTCGTTTCTTCCCTCCGTGACACAGGTCAGAATCATCTTTTGTATCAACGGGATATTCTGTAGCCTTGCGCAGCTTCATTGCTGTCCGTGCCTGATAATACTCACTTTCCCGGCGGTACCCTCAAGCGGTCCGGAGCCGGGTGTATACTCGACTTTCGCGCGAATGCGCCTGCAGGTCTTGCGAACATGACGCAGATTTCCGAACGCCTTCTGGTACAAGCCCACCTCGACGCCAAGCAGCCCAAGCCGCTGACAGCCGAGGAAGAAGCTTATTACCGTTCCGCCATCGCCGCCGAGCTCAAGGCTCAGGACGCGGTGCTGGTTGCCCACTTTTATTGCGATCCGATCATCCAGGCCCTCGCCGAAGAAACCGGCGGTTGTGTTTCCGACTCCCTGGAAATGGCTCGCTTCGGCAACGCCCATCCGGCCAAGACCGTGGTGGTTGCCGGCGTGAAATTCATGGGCGAGACCGCGAAGATTCTCAACCCTGAAAAACGTGTGTTGATGCCGACCCTGGAAGCCACCTGCTCGCTGGATCTGGGTTGCCCGGTGGATGAATTCTCGGCGTTCTGCGATCAGCATCCTGAACGCACCGTGGTTGTGTATGCCAACACCTCGGCCGCCGTCAAAGCCCGGGCTGACTGGGTCGTGACCTCCAGCTGCGCGCTGGAAATCGTCGAAAGCCTGATGGACAACGGCGAAACCATTATCTGGGGTCCAGACAAGCACCTGGGCACCTACATCCAGCGTCAGACCGGCGCCGACATGCTGCTCTGGGATGGTGCATGCATCGTCCACGAAGAGTTCAAGTCCAAGCAGCTGGAAGACATGAAAGCGCTGTACCCGGACGCCGCCATTCTGGTGCATCCGGAGTCGCCGACCTCGGTGATCGAGTTGGCGGACGCCGTCGGCTCTACCAGTCAGCTGATTGCCGCCGCTCAATCGCTGCCGAACAAGACCCTGATCGTGGCCACTGATCGCGGCATCTTTTACAAGATGCAGCAGCTGTGCCCGGACAAGGTCTTCATCGAGGCGCCAACCGCCGGTAACGGCGCGGCATGCCGCAGTTGCGCACATTGCCCGTGGATGGCCATGAACACCCTTGAACGCACGCTGAAGTGCCTGAAGGAGGGCTCGAACGAGATCTTCGTCGACCCGGCCCTGATCCCGCAGGCGATTCGTCCGCTGAAACGCATGCTCGATTTCACTCAGGCAGCACGGATGAAGCTGGCCGGCAACGCCTGACCTTGCGACGCAAACAAAAACGCCCCGATTGGATCGGGGCGTTTTTGCATCTGGAGGATTATTTGGCTTTCTTTGGAATTCGCACAAGCTGCGTGTCGGAGTAGATGTCATGCCAAGCGCGCTTCTGCTTATCGAGCAGCGACCAGAAGAACCCCAGGCCCAGGCACAGCCACGACGCAATCGACACCATGAACCGCAGCAACGCCTGCCACAGGCTGATCGCAGTGCCATCGGCGTTCTGCACGCGAATGCCCCACACTTGCATGCCCAGGGTCTGACCGGCGTGGGTCCAGAATTTAGCGAAAAACCCAAACAACACCAGTAGCAGTACGGTTGAGTACAGTGGATCGCCATCCAGCTGCCCGGCATCGGTCATGACGCGCAGGCGCTCTTCGCCGATGATTGCCGCCTGGATCAGCTTGTAAACAAAACCGGTCACGATCAGCAGAGCGGTGCACAGCAAAAAGTCATAGAACATCGCTGCCAGACGACGACCCAGGCCGACGGCGGGGAAATCGCCCTGGGGGGTGAGCAGGTGTTTCGACATGGCAGCCTCTGGACGGAAAGTGAAGCGCCATTTTACGGATTTGCGCCCACAAAAAAGCCCCTGATATCAATATCAGGGGCTTTTTCGTAACAGGAGATCAGCCTTCGGCTTGTACTTCGTCAGCCTGCATGCCTTTCTGGCCCTGCACAGCAACGAAGGTCACTTTCTGGCCTTCTTTCAGGCTTTTGAAGCCGTTGCCCTGAATGGCGCGGAAATGCACGAACAGATCCGGACCGCTTTCTGGAGTGATAAAACCAAAACCTTTCTCGTCGTTAAACCACTTGACGGTACCGCTCTGACGTGTGGACATTTCTTATTTCCTTTGACGCAAAAATTGATGACAGTCTCCTTCTCATGAAAGAGTACTGGGGCTGGTTGCAGGAGAGTAAGAAGACGTCGAACGGGATGTAGCTAACTTGTAGGCTACTGCCCAGGTCACGATTCCAAGCTGACCCATGCAAACACAGTGGACAAACTCTACGCCAACTACGGGAGAAAAAACAAGCCCCGCGAAGGCCCCGGTTTTCCTGCGCTTGCTGGCACTTAGTCGATTCACTAGTCCGGCTTATACGATTAGCTTGTTCAATTGTTTTCGAACGTTATAAGCCAAGTTCAAATTCGAATCGTATGTAAGTGGAGTGCACTGTTTTATGGCGATTGCGTTACACATTAGTGCACGCATAACGCAATCGCGTTACTTATAGAAACAGTCAATCAACCGCGATAGTAGCGTTGTGGAACAAATGGCATTTTGCTTACAAGCAATGGCACCTTTTTCCCACGAACAATTGCCCAAACGGCCGTATCGAGTGCGACGTAGGCGCTGTCCAGGTAACCCATGGCCAACGGGCCGCCCAGGGTCGGGCCGAACCCGCCGCTGCACACGCTACCGACGATTTCGCCAGCGTCGTTGACGATCTCTGCACCTTCACGGACCGGCGTACGCTCTTGCGGCAGCAGGCCGACGCGTTTGCGCTGAACGCCGTTTTGCTGTTGAGCGAAGACTTGCTCCGCACCCGGGAAACCACCGGCGCGCGCACCATCGGCACGCCGAGGTTTGGAGATTGCCCACAGCAGGCTGGCTTCGATCGGCGTGGTCTCGGTGTTCATGTCGTGGCCGTACAGGCACAGGCCGGCTTCCAGGCGCAGCGAGTCACGGGCGCCAAGGCCGATGGCGGCGACTTCCGGTTCGGCCAGCAGGGCGCGGGCGAGTTTTTCCGCATCGGCTGCCGGAACCGAGATTTCGAAACCGTCTTCACCGGTGTAGCCCGAGCGGCTGACAAAGCAGTCAACGCCCAGCAGCTTCACGCGGGTGAATTGCATGAAAGTCATTTTCGCCACTTCCGGCGCCAGGCGTGCCAGCACGGTCACGGCAGCCGGGCCTTGCAGGGCAAGCAGGGCGCGTTCTTCGAACAGCTGTTCAATCTTGCATTGATCGCCGATGTGTTTTTGCAGATGGGCCAGGTCCTGGTCCTTGCATGCGGCGTTGACCACCAGGAACAGCTCGTCATTGCCGAGGTTGGCGACCATCAGGTCATCGAGGATGCCGCCGGTTTCGTTGGTGAACATTGCGTAGCGCTGCATGCCCACCGGCAGGTCGATGATGTCTACCGGCACCAGGGTTTCCAGGGCTTTGGCGGCATTGGCGCCGGTCAGGCGGATCTGGCCCATGTGCGAGACATCAAACAGCCCGGCCTGCTCACGGGTGTGCTGGTGTTCCTTCATCACGCCCAGCGGGTATTGCACCGGCATGTCGTAGCCGGCGAACGGCACCATGCGGGCGCCGAGTTCGAGGTGCAGAGCGTGCAGCGGGGTTTTCGACAGTTGTTCGGTGGACATGCGTGACTCCTTGATTCACACCAACCCTCTCCCGGAGGGAGAGGGGGCCAGTTTTGTGTTCTCTCCCAAAGGGAGAGCGAGTTTATGGCGCGATCAGCACTCGATAATGTTGACCGCCAGACCGCCACGGGCGGTCTCCTTGTATTTGCTTTTCATGTCGGCGCCGGTCTGGCGCATGGTGCGGATGACCTTGTCGAGGGAGACGAAGTGCTGCCCGTCTCCGCGCATGGCCATGCGCACGGCGTTGATCGCCTTGACCGAGCCCATGGCGTTGCGCTCGATGCACGGCACTTGCACCAGCCCGCCGATCGGATCGCAGGTCAGGCCGAGGTTGTGTTCCATGCCGATTTCAGCGGCGTTTTCCACTTGCTGAACGCTGCCGCCGAGGACTTCGCACAACGCACCAGCTGCCATCGAACAGGCCACGCCGACCTCGCCCTGACAGCCGACTTCGGCGCCGGAAATCGAGGCGTTTTCCTTGTACAGGATGCCGATGGCCGCCGCAGTCAGCAGAAAACGCACCACGCCGTCATCGTTCGCGCCGGGAATAAAGCGCATGTAGTAATGCAGCACCGCAGGGATGATGCCCGCTGCGCCATTGGTCGGTGCCGTGACCACGCGCCCGCCGTTGGCGTTTTCTTCGTTGACGGCCAGCGCGTAGAGGTTGACCCAGTCCAGCACCGACAGCGGATCGCGCAGCGACGATTCCGGGTTCTTGCACAGCTGCCGGTGCAACGCCGCCGCCCGCCGCTTGACCTTCAGGCCTCCCGGCAGGATGCCTTCGTTGCGACAGCCGGCGGCCACGCAGTCCTGCATCACTTGCCAGATTCTCAGCAGGCCGGCGCGGGTTTCCGCTTCCGGGCGCCAGGCGCTTTCGTTGGTCAGCATCACCTGACTGATCGACAGACCGTAGGTGGTGCAGTGGCCAAGCAAGTCCTTGGCGCTCTTGAACGGGAAGGTTAGCGGGGTGGCGTCTTCGACGATACGGTCGGCGCCAGCCGCATCTTCGTCGACCACGAAACCACCGCCGACCGAGTAGTACTCGCGGCTGCGGATCTGCAATCCCGCCGCATCGAAGGCACGGAAGATCATGCCGTTGGGGTGATAGGCCAACGGTTTGCGGATCATTGCCAGGTGTTCTTTCTCGTTGAACGCAATGCTGTGTTCGCCAAGCAGGTTCAAACGCCCGCTGCCACGAATCTCCGAGAGACGGGCGGCGACGGTTTCGGTATTCACGGTGTCCGGGTGTTCACCTTCCAGGCCCAGCAACACAGCCTTGTCGCTGCCGTGACCTTTGCCGGTGGCGCCGAGGGATCCGTACAACTCGACCCTGACGCTGGTGGTGGCGGACAACAGGTTTTCCCGACGCAGGCCTTCGACGAAGCGCGCAGCTGCGCGCATCGGGCCGACGGTGTGGGAGCTGGAGGGGCCGATGCCAATCTTGAACAGGTCGAACACGCTTAACGACATGAGTTGTTCTCCGGTTTCTTGTTATAGGAATTGGCGGGATATCAGGCTTGATGCATTTCCTTTTGGGAGCGGGCTTGCTCGCGAATGCGGTGAATCAGTCGCCATCAATGTTGCCTGACACACCGCATTCGCGAGCAAGCCCGCTCCCACAGGGGGATCTGTGGTGTTGCTGAAATCGGGGCAGGTCAACCTGCCCCTCATTCGTTTAAGCGTAGCTTTCGATCGACGGGCAGGCGCAGACCAGGTTGCGGTCGCCGAACACGTTGTCGACGCGACCGACCGGCGGCCAGTACTTGCCTTCGATCAACGACGCCACCGGGTACACCGCTTGCTCGCGGCTGTACGGGTGAGTCCACTCGCCAACCAGTTCCGCTGCGGTGTGCGGAGCGTTCTTCAGCGGGTTGTCGTCCTTGTCCAGCGTGCCGTTTTCCACCGCGCGGATTTCTTCGCGAATGCGGATCATGGCGTCGCAGAAGCGGTCCAGCTCTTCTTTGGATTCGCTTTCGGTCGGCTCGATCATCAGCGTGCCGGCCACCGGGAACGACATGGTCGGGGCGTGGAAGCCGAAGTCGATCAGGCGCTTGGCGACGTCATCGACGCTGATGCCGCTGCTGTCTTTCAGCGGGCGCAGATCCAGAATGCACTCGTGCGCCACCAGACCGTTGCTGCCGGTGTACAGCACTGGGTAGTGCTCTTCCAGGCGACGGGAAATGTAGTTGGCGTTGAGGATCGCCAGCTGCGAAGCGCGCTTCAGGCCTGCGCCACCCATCATGCGAATGTACATCCAGGTGATCGGCAGAATGCTCGCGCTGCCGAACGGTGCTGCGCAGACCGCGCCTTCCTTGCGCTCCATGTGGCCGTGGCCCGGCAGGAACGGAGTCAGGTGCGATTTCACGCCGATCGGGCCGACGCCCGGGCCGCCACCGCCGTGCGGAATGCAGAAGGTCTTGTGCAGGTTCAGGTGCGACACGTCGCCGCCGAACTTGCCCGGTGCGCAGAGGCCGACCATCGCGTTCATGTTGGCGCCGTCGATGTACACCTGGCCGCCGTTGTCATGAATGATGCCGCAGATCTCGCGGATGCCTTCTTCGAACACGCCGTGGGTCGATGGGTAGGTGATCATCAGCGCCGCGAGGTGTTCGCGGTGCTCGATGGCCTTGGCGCGCAGGTCTTCGATGTCCACGTTGCCACGGGCGTCGCACGCGGTCACGACCACACGCATGCCGGCCATGTTGGCGGTCGCCGGGTTGGTGCCGTGGGCGGACGACGGGATCAGGCAGATGTCGCGACGGTCTTCGCCACGGCTCTGGTGATAGGCGCGAATCGCCAGCAGACCGGCGTACTCACCCTGGGAACCAGCGTTCGGTTGCAGCGAGATCGAGTCGTAACCGGTGGCGGCGCAGAGCATCGCTTCCAGCTCGTCGGTCAGTTGCTGGTAACCGGCGCTTTGCTCGGCCGGGGCGAACGGGTGCAGGGCGCCGAATTCAGCCCAGGTCACCGGGATCATTTCGCTGGCGGCGTTGAGTTTCATGGTGCACGAGCCCAGCGGGATCATGGTGCGATCCAGTGCCAGGTCCTTGTCCGCCAGTTTGCGCAGGTAGCGCATCAGCTCGGTTTCCGAGTGATAACGGTTGAACACCGGGTGGCTGAGGATCGGCGACTGACGCACCAATGCGGCTGGAATGGTGCTTTGCGCGGAAGCGGCGAGAGCAGCGAACTCCGGCAGGGTCTTGCCGTCGGCGAACAGGCCCCACAGGGTTTCGATGTCGGCCTGGGTGGTGGTTTCGTCGACCGACAGGCCCAGACGCTGGGCATCGATCACGCGCAGGTTGATCTGTTGGGCGCGAGCCTTGTCATGCAGCGCGGCGGTTTGTGCGCCGGTGGCCAGGGTCAGGGTGTCGAAGAAGCTGGTTTGCTCGACGTTCACGCCCAGTGCGCTCAGGCCCTTGGCCAGAATCGCGGTCAGGTGATGCACACGGTTGGCGATCCGGGTCAGGCCTTTCGGGCCGTGATACACGGCGTACATGCTGGCGATGTTGGCCAGCAGCACTTGCGCGGTGCAGATGTTCGACGTGGCTTTCTCGCGGCGGATGTGTTGCTCGCGGGTCTGCATCGCCAGACGCAGGGCCGGCTTACCGAAGCGGTCAACCGACACACCGACCAGGCGGCCCGGCATGTCGCGCTTGAACGCATCTTTGGTGGAGAAGTAAGCCGCGTGCGGGCCACCGAAGCCCAGCGGCACGCCGAAGCGTTGCGCGCTACCGATGGCCACGTCGGCACCGAATTCGCCCGGCGGGGTCAGCAGTGTCAGGGCCAGCAGGTCAGCGGCTACCGCGACCAGTGCGTTGGCGGCGTGGAAGCGTTCGGTCAGTTCGCAGTAGTCGAACACATCACCATTGCTGGCCGGGTATTGCAGCAGCGCGCCGAAGAACGGCGTCACGTCGGTCAGCTCACGCTCATCGCCCACGACTACGTCGATGCCCAGAGGCTCGGCACGGGTGCGCAGCACGTCGAGGGTTTGCGGATGGCTGTGGATCGAGGCGAAGAACTGGTGGCTGCCCTTGTTCTTGCTCAGGCGTTTGCAGAAGGTCATGGCTTCGGCAGCGGCGGTGGCTTCGTCGAGCAGGGAGGCGTTGGCGATCGGCAGGCCGGTAAGGTCGCTGATCAGGGTCTGGAAGTTCAGCAGCGCTTCGAGACGGCCCTGGGAAATCTCCGGCTGGTACGGGGTGTAGGCGGTGTACCAGGCCGGGTTTTCCAGCAGGTTGCGCAGGATCGGCGATGGCGTGTGGCAGTTGTAGTAACCCTGGCCGATGTAGGTCTTGAACAGCTGGTTCTTGCCGGCGATGCCTTTGATCATTGCCAGGGCATCGGCTTCGCTCAGGCCGTCGTCGAGGCCGAGCACGCTGGTGCCCTTGATGCTTTCCGGGATGACGCTGGCGCTCAGGGCTTCGAGCGAGTCGAAGCCGAGGCTGTTGAGCATGGCTTGCTCGTCACCGGCGCGCGGGCCGATGTGACGGGCGATGAATTCGTTGGCGGTGCCGAGATTTACTTGGGTCATGTCAGGTTCCTCAGGCTTCGGCTTGGGCTTTGATCAGACGGTCGTAGGCGTCCTGATCCAGCAGCTTGGCGACGGCCGAAGCGTCGGCCGGCTTGAAGCGGAAGAACCAGCCTTCGCCCAGCGGATCTTCGTTGACCAGCTCAGGGCTGTCTTCCAGGGCCGGGTTGGTGGCCAGGACTTCACCGTCCAGCGGCATGTAAACGCCGCTGGCGGCTTTTACCGATTCCACGGTGGCGGCTTCGGCGCCTTTGTCGTACGCCTGCAATTCAGGCAGTTGCACGAACACCACGTCGCCCAGGGCGTTCTGCGCGAAAGCGGTGATGCCAACGGTGACAGAACCATCGGCTTCGGCGCGCAGCCATTCGTGATCTTCAGTAAAACGCAACTCGCTCATGGAATCTCCTAGGGGCCAGACTCGTCTGGTGGACGCGGTGGAATACTCGGGCGGCAATGCCCTGATTTTATGAGAGGTTACTTAGCAAGAACGCGGCCAATGTATAAATATCTTTATAAATCAACGGCTTGATTGCTTTGCTGGCAGGCGCGAATACATTGGCTGTAGCGAAATCGCTACAGCGTGAGACGAAGAAAAAAGCTGAATCGGATCAAAGCCTTGCACAGCGGCGATCGGAGGAGGGTGTAGCGATATCGTTCCGCTGTAGCGCTTTCAGTACAGATGGAGGTCGTTTTTAGCGTAGATCTAGAGGCTGCTTCTTCTTGTGGGAGCTGGCTTGTCGGAACGCCGCATCGCAGCGATAGCGGCGGGCCAGTCACCTCCATTGTTGGCAGTGCCGCCGTCATCGCTGGCAAGCCAGCTCCCACAGGTTTTTTTGTCGTTGCTAAGACTTGTTGGGGATGCCGTACTTGCGCAGCCGATGGGCAATTGCGGTGTGCGAGGTCTGCAGGCGGCTGGCCAGTTGGCGAGTCGAGGGGTAGCTGACGTAGAGTTTTTCCAGCAGCGATTTCTCGAAGGCTTCGACCGCTTCTTCCAGGCTGTCGACGTCGGTGTCGGTCTGGCGCGCCACCGAGGTGCCGGCGATGTCGAGGTCGCCGATGTCCACCAGGCTGCTTTCGCAGATCGCGGCGGCGCGGAAGATCACGTTCTGCAATTGCCGCACGTTGCCCGGCCAGCGGTTGCCGAGCAGCGCCGGGTAAGTGCCCGGGGCGAGGCGGCAGACCGGGCGCTGGATCTGCGCGCAGGCCTGCTGCATGAAATAGCGCGCCAGCAGCAGAATGTCCTGACCGCGTTCGCGCAGCGGCGGCACTTCAACGTTGAGCACGTTGAGGCGGTAGAACAGGTCTTCGCGGAACAGGCCTTCGCTGACCATTTTTTCCAGGTCGCGGTGGGTGGCGCTGAGGATCCGCACGTTGACCTTCACCTCACGATCGCCACCGACCCGACGGAAGCTGCCGTCATTGAGGAATCGCAGCAGTTTGGCCTGCAAGTACGGCGACATCTCGCCGATTTCGTCGAGGAACACCGTGCCCTGGTTGGCCAGCTCCATCAGTCCCGGTTTGCCGCCGCGCTGTGCGCCGGTGAAGGCACCGGGGGCGTAGCCGAACAGTTCGCTTTCGGCGAGGTTCTCCGGCAAGGCCGCGCAGTTCAGTGCGAGGAAGGGCGCGTTGTGCCGGGCGCTGATGGCGTGACAGGCGCGGGCCACCAGTTCCTTGCCGGTGCCGGTTTCGCCCTGGATCAGCAGCGGCGCGTCGAGGGCCGCCACCCGTTGGGCGCGGGCCTTGAGGGTGCGGATTGGCGGCGATTCACCGAGCAGCGCATCGAAACCTTCGGCATGGTCGTGATGCAGCGCCGACAGTTGTTCGCCGATGCGGTTGGGTTGATACAGCGTGAGCAGGGCGCCGGCGTCGGTGATCGGCGTGGCGTCGAGCAACAGGGTCTGGCCATTGACGGTGATTTCTCGCAGCGGCAGGCGGAAGCCTTGTTCGAGCAGGGTTTCGAGCAGACCCGGATCGTTGAACAGTTCCGAAACGCTTTCGCCCGCCGGCTCGCGACCGTACAGGGCGATCAGCGCCGGGTTGGCCAGCAGCACCTTGCCGGCGCTGTCCAGCGCCAGCACCGGGTCGGTCATCGCCGCGAGCAACGCGTCGAGCTGCAAGTGCCGACGTTGGCCGGGCAGGATGTCGACCACGGTCACTGCTTCTACACCACGCACGCGAAACAGCGCATCTTTGAGTTCTTCGAGCACTTGCGGGCTCAGGGTCGGGGCGTCGATGTAGACGTTGGGCGGGATCATCTCCACCGCATCCAGATTGAGATTGCGCCCGCCGAGGATAGCCAGGACTTCCTGGGTGATGCCGACGCGGTCGATGAAGCTGACGTGGATACGCATGGGGCGGTTCTGGGTTCTGGAGTGCGGAGGGGGGCAAGTATGCCTTGATGGGGGACTGGGGTGAAATCTTGAGATCGGCGTCGTACTTGAAATCCACCCCTCACCCCAGCCCTCTCCCCAGAGGGGCGAGGGGGAAAGGGAGCAGATTGGGGGCTTTTCAAAACTTGAGTTCGGCTCGCTAATTCAGGTCGGTGTACCTTGAGCGAGCAACTCGGTCAGTCCCCTCTCCCTCCGGGAGAGGGTTAGGGTGAGGGGGCTTTTGGGTTACTCGAAATGCTCGGGATTGACCGGATCCCCGGACTGCATATTCAGCTGCTTGCGGATGTCCTCAAACATCAGGTCGTAATGCTTGTGCACCGAGCCGATCTGGCTGTGGCTCTTGGGAATGCCGTACTTTTCGGCAATCTGCGTCACGTTGCGAGCGAAGTTGTAGGCTTCCTCCTTGGGCAGAAAGAACGGTTCGTTGACCTCTTTGCCCTGCATGCTGCCATGCAGGGTGAACTGTATCCCCTTGCCTTTCTGAGGGTCGGTGAACACTTCATAGTCGAGGTGCACGTTGTAATTGACGTCGTCGTCAGTCAACGCGTGCCGCTCGATATGCAAATGACCGGGTTCGAACTGGGCCATGGGTTTCTCCTTTCAAGGCATGGGAGAAGGGCAGACCTGAGGTCTGCCCCCGGAGTTTCTTTTTATCGGTAGGTGATGCCCGGCGCTGCCGTGCTGACCCGCGTACCGGCGGTGCCCTGGACGATGGCTTCGATGTCCGAGAGCGAACCGATCACCGCGACCTTGCCAGTATGGCGCGCGAATTCACAGGCTGCCTGCACCTTCGGCCCCATGGAGCCGGCGGCGAAGCCCAGGCGTTCGAGTTCGTCCGGGTGGGCCTGGGCGATGGCTTTCTCGGTGGGCTTTTTGAAGTCGACGTACGCCGCGTTGACGTCGGTGGCGATCACCAGCAAGTCCGCCTCCAGCTGTTCGGCCAGCAGCGCCGAGCACAGGTCCTTGTCGATCACCGCTTCAATGCCTTTGAGATTGCGCTTCTCGTCGTACATGGTCGGAATCCCGCCACCGCCGGCGCAGATCACGATGCTGCCCTTGTCCAGCAGCCACTTGATCGGGCGGATTTCAAAGATGCGTTTGGGCCGGGGGCTGGCGACCACACGGCGGAACTTGTCGCCGTCCGGGGCGATGGCCCAGCCTTTTTCGGCGGCGAGTTTTTCTGCTTCGGCTTTCTCGTAGACCGGGCCGATCGGTTTGGTCGGGTTCTTGAAGGCCGGGTCGTTGGCATCGACTTCGACCTGGGTGAGCAGGGTGGCGAACGGGACTTCGAAGTCCAGCAGGTTGCCCAGTTCCTGTTCGATGATGTAGCCGATCATGCCTTCGGTTTCGGCACCGAGCACGTCCAGCGGGTAAGGGGTGACGGAGGTGTAGGCCGCTGCCTGCAACGACAGCAGGCCGACTTGCGGGCCATTGCCGTGGGCGATGACCAGTTGGTTGCCGGGATGGATCTTGGCGATTTGCTCGGTGGCGATGCGGATGTTGGCGCGCTGGTTGTCAGCGGTCATCGGCTCGCCACGGCGGAGCAGGGCGTTACCGCCCAAGGCTACGACGATACGCATGGTGCTTGTCCTTCTTGTACAGAGGAATGGCAAACGACTCGTTTCCATGTTGAAACCAGGATCCCTTGTGGGAGCGGGCTTGCTCGCGAAGGCGTCAGATCAGTAGACATCACTGTTGAATGACACTCCGCTTTCGCGAGCAAGCCCGCTGCCACATGGGGAGGCGGTTCCCTCAGTGGGTTACAGATCAGCCAAAGTCGACACCAGAATCGCCTTGATGGTGTGCATGCGGTTTTCCGCTTGCTCGAAGGCGATGCAGGCTGGCGACTCGAACACGTCGTCGGTCACTTCGATGCCGTTTTTCAGGTGCGGATACTGTTCGGCGATCTGTTTGCCGACCTTGGTATCGCTGTTGTGGAACGCCGGCAGGCAGTGCATGAACTTGGTGCGCGGGTTGCCGGTGGCTTTCATCAGCTCGGCGTTGACCTGGTACGGCAGCAGTTGCTGGATACGCTCGGCCCAGGCTTCCACCGGCTCGCCCATCGATACCCAGACGTCGGTGTGGATGAAGTCCACGCCCTTGACCGCAGCTTTCGGGTCTTCGGTCAGGGTGATGCGCGCGCCGCTTTCCTCTGCGTATTTTTTGCAGCGATCCACCAGGTCGTCGTGGGGCCACAGGGCTTTCGGCGCACAGATGCGCACGTCCATGCCCAGTTTTGCGCCGATCAGCAGCAGCGAGTTGCCCATGTTGTTGCGCGCGTCGCCCAGGTAGGCGTAGCTGATCTCGTGGATCGGCTTGTCGGCGTGCTCACGCATGGTCAGCACGTCGGCGATCATCTGGGTCGGGTGATATTCATCGGTCAGGCCGTTGAACACCGGCACGCCGGCGAACTTGGCCAGCTCTTCGACGATTTCCTGCTTGAAGCCACGGTACTCGATGGCGTCGTACATGCGCCCCAGCACGCGGGCTGTGTCCTTCATGCTTTCCTTGTGGCCGATCTGCGAGGAATTCGGATCGATGTAGGTGACGTTGGCGCCCTGGTCATAAGCGGCGACTTCGAACGCGCAACGGGTGCGGGTCGAGGTTTTTTCGAAGATCAGGGCGATGTTGTTGCCCTTCAGGTGTTGCTGCTCGGTGCCGGTGTATTTGGCGCGCTTGAGGTCGCGGGACAGGTCGAGCAGGTAGCGCAGTTCACGTGGGGTGTGGTGTTCCAGGCTGAGCAGGTTACGGTTGTGAATGTTGAACGCCATGATGATTCTCCTTGGATTCGGTAATCGGCCCGGCCGCTACGGGATAGGTGCGGCCGGGGAGATGGTCGTTTAGTAATCGATAGGGTCGCGGATGATCGGGCAAGTCATGCAGTGGCCGCCGCCGCGGCCACGACCGAGTTCGCCGGCGCTGATGGTGATGACCTCCACGCCCGCCTTGCGCAGCAGGGTGTTGGTGTAGGTGTTGCGGTCGTAGCCGATGACCACGCCCGGTTCCACGGCCACCACGTTGTTGCCGTCATCCCATTGCTCGCGTTCGGCGGCGAAGCTGTTGCCGCCGGTTTCGACGACGCGCAGTTTCGGCAGGTTGAGGGCTTTGGCCACGACGTCGAGGAACGTGCCTTCTTCGCGACGGATGTCGATGCCGCCCTGTTTGCTTTCGTCAGGGCGCAGGGTGAAGGCGACGATCTGGTTGACCACTTCCGGGAAGATCGTGACCAGGTCGCGGTCGCAGAAGCTGAACACGGTATCCAGGTGCATCGCTGCACGGGACTTCGGCAGGCCGGCAACGATGACTTTTTCCACGGCCTTGTTCTTGAACAGGTTCAGTGCCAGTTGGCCGATGGCCTGACGGGATGAACGCTCGCCCATACCGATCAGCACCACGCCGTTGCCGATCGGCATCACGTCGCCGCCTTCGAGGGTCGAGCTGCCGTGATCCTTGTCCGGATCGCCGTACCAGATTTCGAAATCGGCGTTGGTGAATTGCGGATGGAATTTGTAGATGGCGGTGGTCAGCAGGGTTTCCTGACGGCGCGCCGGCCAGTACATCGGGTTCAGCGTCACGCCACCGTAAATCCAGCAGGTGGTGTCGCGGGTGAACTGAGTGTTCGGCAGCGGCGGCAGAATGAAGCTGGAGTGGCCGAGGAAGTCGCGGAACATCTGGATGGTCTTGCCACCGAAGCTGTCCGGCAGGTCATCGGCGGACACGCCGCCAATCAGGAATTCGGCGATGTGTCGCGGCTCCAGGCTTTTCAGCCAGGATTTGACTTCGTTGATCAGGCCCAGGCCCACCGAATCGACAGTGACCTTGCGTTCGAGGATCCAGTCCAGCGCTTCAGGGATGGCGACGATGTCGGTCAGCAGGTTGTGCATTTCCAGCACGTCGATCCCGCGCTCACGCATCTTGGTCACGAAGTCGAAGTGGTCGCGCTTGGCCTGGGCGACCCACAGCACGTCGTCGAACAGCAGTTCATCGCAGTTGTTCGGGGTCAGCCGCTGATGGGCCAGACCTGGGGAGCAAACCATGACTTTGCGCAGTTTGCCGGCTTCGGAATGGACGCCGTACTTAACTTTTTCCGTGGTCATTTCAGTGATCCTCCAGAGTGAAAACGTTGGGCAATTACAGAGTCAGGAAGCCGTCATACAGTCCGTAGGCTGCCACCAGGGCGCCCACGACCACTGCGGCGAAAATCAGCTTCTCGACGTTGGTGAAAACCGGTTGTTTGAGTTCGAGCTTGGCCTTGGCGAACAGGATCGCGCCGGGGGCATAGAGCAGGGCCGACAGCAGCAGGTACTTCACGCCACCGGCGTAGAGCAGCCACACCGCATAGATCAGGGCTATGCCGCCGATGATCAGGTCCTTGCGCCGTTCGGCCGCGAAGCCTTCGTAGCTTTCGCCGCGCACCGCCAGCAGCAGGGCGTAGGCCGCCGACCACAGGTACGGCACCAGAATCATCGATGTGGCGAGGTAGATCAGCGACAGGTAAGTGCTGGCCGAGAACAGGGTGATGATCAGGAACAGCTGCACCATCGCGTTGGTCAGCCACAGGGCGTTGACCGGCACGTGGTTGGCGTTTTCCTTGCGCAGGAACTCCGGCATGGTGTGGTCCTTGGCAGCGGCGAACATGATCTCCGCACACAGCAGCACCCACGACAACAACGCCCCCAGCAGCGAAATGATCAGACCGACGCTGATCAGCACCGCGCCCCAGTGACCGACCACATGCTCCAGCACGGCGGCCATCGACGGGTTCTGCAGTTTGGCCAGTTCCGGCTGGGTCATGATGCCCAGCGACAACACGTTCACCAGCACCAGGAACAGCAGCACGGTGATGAAACCGATCACGGTCGCCTTGCCGACGTCCGAACGTTTTTCCGCCCGGGCCGAGAAGATGCTCGCGCCTTCGATGCCGATGAACACCCACACGGTGACCAGCATCATGTTGCGCACCTGGTTCATCACGCTGCCCAGATCCGGGTTTTTCACGCCCCAGATGTCAGCGGTGAAGATGTCCAGTTTGAAGGCGAAGATCGCGATCAGCACGAACAGCAGCAGCGGCACGACCTTGGCGACGGTGGTCACCAGGTTGATGAACGCCGCCTCCTTGATCCCGCGCAGCACCAGAAAGTGCACGCCCCACAACAGCACAGAGGCGCCGATCACAGCAGCAACGGTGTTGCCTTCCCCAAAAACCGGAAAGAAATACCCGAGGGTGCTGAACAGCAGAACGAAGTAACCGACGTTGCCCAGCCAGGCACTGATCCAATAACCCCAGGCCGAGGAAAAACCCATGTAATCGCCGAAACCGGCCTTGGCGTAGGCGTAGACACCGCCGTCCAGGTCAGGCTTGCGATTGGCGAGGGTTTGAAAGACGAAAGCGAGGGTGAGCATGCCGACAGCGGTGATGGCCCAGCCAATCAGAACCGCGCCGACGTCGGCACTGGCGGCCATGTTTTGTGGCAAAGAGAATATCCCGCCACCGATCATTGAGCCGACTACCAATGCAACCAGTGCACCTAGTCGTAGTTTTCCGGGAGCTTCAGACATTGCATGACTCCATTGCAGGAGAGAAGAGTTCACAGCGTAGTTCTGTTAGCTATTCAAACAGCTGACTTAGATCAGTGCATGTTCACATTCCATTGTTAATGAATGACTTATGAAACGTCTGATGGCATAAGGCTTCTGCCTGTGAGGCCTGTCCTAGAGGCTTTCGGCATATGTAGTTGGGAACTTTTCCTATTACTTTCGAGTTATCACGCTAGTCCGTTTTCAAGGTTTGGCAAATTTTTCACCTCTGTTTTCAGTACAGAATCGAATTATCAGGATTCGCACACAAAACTGCCTATCCGTGCTAGGCATTAGTGCCATCCGCTATATATAAAAGGCGTTGATTGGCGTTATTCAATAAACGTACTTACGCTCTAACCGTTTGGTTAATACCGGTTACATCACCATGGGCGGCCAATGCCGACCTCGGGAACCTGGAGACGCTGGAATGTCGCAACCGACGCAAAAGCTGCGCCTTGGCGCACTGATCGCCCTGGTGGTGGGTTCGATGATTGGCGGGGGGATATTTTCCCTGCCGCAGAACATGGCAGCCCGGGCCGATGCCGGCGCCATCCTGATCGGCTGGGGCATCACGGCGATCGGCATGCTCACCCTGGCCTTCGTGTTCCAGACCCTGGCCAATCGCAAACCGGAACTGGACTCCGGCGTGTATGCCTACGCCAAGGCCGGGTTCGGCGACTACATGGGCTTTTCTTCGGCGTGGGGTTACTGGATCAGTGCCTGGCTGGGCAACGTCGGGTATTTCGTGTTGCTGTTCAGCACCCTCGGTTACTTCTTTCCGGTGTTCGGCCAGGGCAACACGCCGATCGCCATCGGTTGCGCCTCGGTTTTGCTGTGGGCCGTGCATTTTCTGGTGATGCGCGGGATCAAGGAGGCGGCGCTGATCAATCAGTTGACCACCGTGGCCAAGATCATTCCGTTGATCATGTTCGTGGTCATTGCCGCCGTGGCGTTCAAGGCCGAGATTTTTACCCGCGACATCTGGGGCCGCAGCAACCCGAATTTCGGCGGCGTGATGGATCAGGTGCGCAACATGATGCTGGTCACCGTGTTCGTGTTCATCGGTATCGAAGGCGCCAGCGTTTACTCGGCCCGGGCGGAGAAGCGCACGGATGTGGGCCGCGCCACGGTGATTGGTTTTATCGGTGTGCTGGCGCTGCTGGTGCTGGTCAATGTGTTGTCGCTGGGGATCATGAGCCAGCCGGAACTGGCGACCTTGCAGAACCCGTCACTGGCCGCTGTGCTGGAACACATCGTCGGGCCATGGGGCGCGTTGCTGATCAGCGTGGGCCTGGCCATTTCGTTGCTCGGTGCGTTGCTGTCGTGGGCGCTGTTGTGCGCGGAGATCCTGTTCGCCACCGCCAAGGACAACACGATGCCGGCGTTCCTGAAAAAGGAAAACGCCAACCATGTGCCGGTCAACGCGTTGTGGCTGACCAACGTGATGATCCAGATTTTCCTGCTGATCACGCTGTTTTCCGCCGGCACCTATACCAGTCTGATTTACCTCGCCTCGTCGATGATTCTGGTGCCGTACCTGTGGTCGGCAGCCTATGCGGTGCTGTTGAGCGGGCGGGGAGAAACCTATGAACATGCCTCTGCCGAACGCACCAAGGATCTGCTGATCGGCGGCATCGCGCTGTGTTACGCGGTGTGGCTGTTGTATGCCGGCGGGGTGAAATACCTGCTGTTGTCGGCGCTGTTGTATGCGCCGGGGGTGATCCTGTTCGCCAAGGCCAAGCATGAGCAGGGCGAGCCGTTGTTCACCACGCTCGAGAAGGGGATTTTCACCTGCGTGATCGCCGGGGCCGGGCTTGCGGCGTTTGGGTTGTACAGCGGCGTGTTGTCTCTGTGAGGTTACGGCTCGACTATCAGGGATCTTGCGACTGGCCGGCGATGCTCGGGTTTCTGGCAGCGCGGGCGGTGGCGGGGATGGAGACGGTGGTCGATGGCGTGTATTCGCGCAGCATCGGGTTGAACGGGTTTCACGGCACGGTTTCGGTCTGGCCCGGTGACGCTGATGCGCTGGAGGTGGAGCTGGATTTCCCGGATCCGTCGGCGGTTCCCGAGATTGTTGTGCGCTTGCGACGGATGTTTGATCTGGATGCGGATCTACCCAGGATGCAGCGGCATCTGGCGGTAGATCCGCTGCTGGCGCGGCTGATCGCCGAGCGGCCGGGGTTGCGGGTGCCGGGGGCGTGGGATGGTCTGGAACTGGCGTTTCGGGCGGTACTGGGGCAACAGATCACCGTGGTCGCGGCGATTCGGCTTGCGGGAAAACTGGTGGCGCAGTATGGCGAGCCTTTGCGTTCTGCAGTGCCCGGCCTGACTCATGTCTTTCCTCAGGCAAAGGTTTTGGCGAACGCTGATCTGGCGGCGCTGGGCATGCCGAAAAGTCGCGGGCGCACCTTGTCCGGGGTGGCGCAGGCGTCGCTGGAGGATCCGCTGCTGTTTGCCTCCGGGACGGCGCGGTTGCTGGCGCTGCAAGGGATTGGCGACTGGACGGCGCAGTACATTGCCCTGCGGCAGTTGCGGGACATGGACGGGTTTCCGACCGGGGATGTGGGGTTGCTGCGGGCGCTGGAAGTGCTGGAAGGCGTGCGGATGACGGCGCGGGAGTTGTCTGTTCGGGCAGAGGCCTGGCGGCCGTTTCGGGGGTATGCGGCGCAGGTGTTGTGGGCGTCTTTGAGCCGATTCGATTGAGATTGTGGTGTACGGCTTGAGATCGCGGCCCTCACCCTAACCCTCTCCCGGAGGGAGAGGGGACTGAACGCGGGATATTCAGAAAATACACCGACTTGAACGTTATGCACCGAATCCAAAATCGACTCGATCTCTCAGGTCGATGCATGGCGCCAGACAACTCGGTCGGCTCCCTCTCCCCCCGGGAGAGGGCTGGGGTGAGGGCAGCGATCTCAAACCATGCACAAATCTCAAAACCACTGCGGACGATGCGACCCCAACTCAGTCGCCGGCAAAGCCCACTGCAACGGCGCTCCAGCAATACGCAGCGGCGTTTGAAGCCGACGTGCCGGCCCCCATGGCGTGTGTTCCATCTGCAAGCTCTGGTCCTTTGCCTCCTCCGGACGCAACGCTTCGTCCGTCCCGGGCCCATGCTCAACCAACAGCTTCGCCGTCCGCGCCAGCGACAACCGCGCCGATCCACCTCGACCACTGCGTAACCGTTCAGCCAGCAACCGAATCACACTCGCCGCCATCAGATACCCCGTCGCATGATCCAGCGCCTGCACCGGCAGCGGTGTCGGTTTGTCCGCCTGCTTCCAGCGCTGCCCGGCCTCGGCGATTCCGCTGCTCATCTGCACCAGGCTGTCGAAGCCACGACGGTTTTGCCACGGGCCGCTCCAGCCGTAGGCGTTGAGGCAAACGTCGATCAGCCCCGGCGCGAGTTGCCGGCGACGTTCAACGCCGAAGCCGAGATGTTCAAGGGCGTCGGCGCGATAGCCGTGCAACAGAATGTCGGCATCCTTGAGCAGACTTTCGAACACTGCGCGATCTGCCGGCTCATGCAGATCCAGCCGCGCACAACGTTTGCCGAGGGTCACTTCCGGCACCACACCGGGTTCGTTCCAGGTCGGCGGATCGATGCGCAGCACATTGGCGCCCAGCCCCGCGAGGAAGCGGCTGGCGGTCGGGCCGGCCAGTACGCGGGTCAGATCAAGCACCTTGAGCCCCGCCAATGGCCGCGCCACCGAGCCTTGCCAGGGTCGACGGTCCACTTCCTTCCCATCACTGAAATGCACCAAGGGCTCGGCATTCACCGCCAACCCTTGGGGATGTTTTTGCCACTGTTCCCAACTGCGCATTTCAGCCGCACAACCCTTGGCCTCGACCACCGCTTGCTCCAGATCGGCACTGGCCCATTGCGCGACTTTTGCTGCCATGGCCGCGCGGTCGGCACAGGCGCCGAGCACGCTTTCAGCGGCGGCGCGGTGATGCGGGGCGTTGGTGTGCAGGCGGATCCAGCCGTCTCGGGTTGCGTAGTCGCCGGCCACCGGATCCCACAGCGGCGGCACTTCCCAGCCGATCGGCCGCAGCGAGGTGGCGAACCAGAAAGAGGCGAGGCGGCGGTCGACTTCAACTTTGGGCAAGTGGCCGGTTTGCTGCTGAAGGAGTTCGGCGACCGCTTGCCCGGCAGCAGCAATGCTTGCGCAGGCCAGGTCGGTGACGGCAAACGCCGAGGGCAGGGCGCCCTCGCCGGTGAACGGAATCGGCATGCGGGACAAGCCGAGCGCGGCTTGAATGGACGTGAGCAGATCAGTCATCGAAGGCCCTCCGGAAGAGGGCCTGATCATAGTGCAAAAGAATATCGAGTTAGATGAAAACCCTAATCTCCCTAGTCAACACAAATCCCTGTGGGAGCTTGCCTGCAAGCGATAGCGGAGTGTCTGCCGATAGATGTATCGACTGATCCACCGCCATCGCTTGCAGGCAAGCTCCCACAGGGGTTCAGGGCGACTGCGATTACACGCGGAACTGATCCATCAATTTCATCTGCTGGCTGGCTAGGGCATTGAGCTGGCTGCTGATCGCCGCCGATTCGGTGGCCTGTTCGGTCAGGGTTTCGGTGACGGTGCGGATCGCCGAGACGTTGCGGTTGACCTCTTCGGCCACGGCGCTCTGCTGTTCGGCGGCGCTGGCGATTTGCAGGTTCATGTCGCTGATCACAGTGACCGCGTCGCTGATCTTGCCCAAGGCGTCCACGGCCTGGCGGATCTGACCGGCGTTGTTGTGGGCCTGGGTCTGGCTCGAGTGCATGGTCGCGACCACGCCACGGGTGCCGGTCTGGATGCGTTCGATGACCACGCGGATTTCTTCCACCGAATCCTGCGTGCGCTTGGCCAGGTTGCGGACCTCATCGGCCACCACCGCAAAACCACGACCGCTTTCACCGGCACGGGCCGCTTCGATCGCGGCGTTCAGCGCCAGCAGGTTGGTCTGCTCGGCAATGCTGCGGATCACCTCCAGCACCGAACCGATCTGCTCGCTGTTCACCGCCAGCTCTTCGACCTCGGTCACCGCTTTGCTGACTTCATCGGCCAGTTGATTGATGTCACGGGTGCTGCGCTCGATGATCGACATGCCGTCCTTGGCCGACTGATCGGCGCCTTTCGCCGCGTTGGCCGCATTCGAGGCGCTGTTGGCCACGTCGTGGGCAGTGGCGCTCATTTCGTTGGAGGCGGTGGCCACCTGATCGATCTCGCGGAATTGCACCTGCATGCCTTCACTGGTCTGGCGGGCGATTTCCGACGATTGATCGGCGGTGCCACGGGCCTCGGTGATGCTCTGTTTGATCTGGGCGATGGTCGGTTGCAGCTTGTCGAGGAAGCGGTTGAACCAGTTCACCAGTTCGCCCAGTTCATCCTGCTTGGTGTAGTTCAGGCGCTGGGTCAGGTCGCCTTCGCCGCTGGCGATGTTCTTCAGCATCTCGGCGACGCTGTTGATCGGACGGGTCACGCCGGAGGCGGTGAGCCAGATCAGCAGCAGACCGATCACGCCGGCGATCACTGCAACTGCGAGGGCGGTAATCGTGCCGGTTTGCTGCGCATCGTCGAGAACGGCTTGCAGCTTGACCGAGTCGGCCAGCAGCACTTGTTTCGGCAGGTCGATGACCACACCCCAGGCCTTGGAGTCGGCAATCGGGTTGACCGGATACACGGCGCGGATCAGGTCGCCCCGTTCGAGAATCTTCGGTATGCCGGCACTCAGCAGTTGCAGCACGTCCTTGCCCTCGACGCCGAGGGTGTCGCCGATGCTTTTGCCGACCTTGCCGGCATCCGCGCTGTAGGCACCGAGCACGCCGCTGCCGGAGACGATCAGCATGTGCCCGGCGCTGTTAAACAGGTCACGCTGAGAGTCCACGGCCGCCGCTTGCAGGGCATCGAGGGCGATGTCGACACCGACCACGCCGATGGCCTTGCCGTCCACCAGCAGGGGCACGGAAATGGTGGTCATGAGCATTTCCTTGCCGCCCACGGTGTCGGCGTAAGGGTCGAGCAGGCAGGTGCGTTTGTTGTCGCGAGGGCAGGTGTACCAGCTGTTGTAAGGTGTGCCGCTGACGCTGAGGGTGGTCTTGTTCATGTCGTCTTCGACCATGATCGTGTTCAACGACGGACCCGCAGCACGGCTCCAGTAACTGGCGAAACGTCCCGCCTCGTTGGACTGACGCGCGGCATCGTTGGCGAATTCGCTGTCCTTGCCGTCCAGTCCGTTGGGCTCGAACGCCAGCCAGATGCCAAGCACCTTGCTGTTGCGCTCGAAGGCGGTTTTCAGGCTCTGGTTCAACTCTTCACGCAGGGCGCCGGCGTCCAGCGAACGCTTGGCGGCCATCACTCGCATGTCCTTGATCTGGTCCGCCAGGGCGGTGATCACCAACAGACTTTCGCCGAAGGTTTTCTGCACCCGCACCGCTTGCTCGGCAGCCTTGGCCTGCAGCAGGTCCTGCACGCTGGCGGTGAGCATCTTGCTGCTGGAAGCACTGACCAGTTCGTCGTTCTGGTTGGTCTGGTAAATGTTGATGCCAACGATCAGCGCCACCACACCGAGCAGGCACAGGCCGGAGAGCAGGACGATTTTCAGGCGGATGGACAGGGAGTCGAACATGGGACGTTCTCGCGAATGGATGAGCTGTTGGCTGAGGGGCAGGAAGGTGCCCGGTTCGCCAAATCCATTCAGCGCCATTCAATGCTCATCGGCGCGAGGCGCAGAGGCATGAATTACCAGCCGACGAGCGGTCGCGGCTAAACGTTTGCGCGGGTAAATACCCTGAAAACAAGGGAAAAATCAGGAAATCTTCGGCAACGCTTCCGGTCGCGACCAGATCCACAAGTTGCCCAGGGTCATCCCGGCAATCGCCAGATAGATTGGCCAGCCGTGATCGAGCATCACCAGCATCAGCGTGGCGCACAGCAGCATGCTGACCGTGGCGCTGACCTTGGCCTTGCGGGCGATGATCTTGCCGTTGCGCCAGTTGCTCAGGATCGGCCCGAACAGTCGATGGCTTTCCAGCCAGGCACTCAGGCGCGGCGAACTGCGGGTCGCGGCCCAGGCGGCGAGCAGGATGAACTCGGTGGTCGGCAGGCCGGGCACGACGATGGCGATCAGGCCGATGCCGAGGCTGACATAGGCGAGCAGACCGAACAGCAGGCGGGCGAGTCGGGAGGCGGCGGGTTGGGGCATGGGCTCGAAGTGCGTGAGGCGAAACGGGGATTCTACAGACTTGCTCGGTTCCCATGTGGGAGCGAGCCTGCTCGCGATGGCGGTATATCAGTCGACATCTGAATTGAATGTCAGGCCGCAATCGCTAGCAGGCTAGCTCCCACAATGGGCAGTCGGTGTGGCTTCAGGCCGGCTCGGCTTCTGTGGCGTAAGCCTGTTCCAGCAGCACGGTGAAGCGGTTGAACGCATCAATCGCGCCTTGCTCCACTTCCGCTTCTTCTTCAGCACTGAATTGCAGCGAATCGAGGGTACGCACGAAGCTTTTCCAGCCTTCTGCACGACCGCCTTCAGGTTCGCCCAGGTGACGGGCGCCGAAGGTTTCGCTCAGGTCCAGCGCGACAGCGCGTTTGATCAGGAACGCGGCGCCGAGCTTGGAGCCCTCGGAGACGAAGATCCAGCCCAGGGCGCGGGCCTTGCTCGGATTCTTCACGGCGCCGGCGACCGGCGCAGGCACTTCGGTGTCGAGGTCGGCGAGGTCGGCCTTGGCCGCTTCGGCGCGGCAGCGGGCCGGCAGGTCAGGGACGATGGCGGTCAGTTCGGCATCGTTGTACAGCGACACCAGTTCCGACTGGAACAGGTACTGCGCGACCACGAAACGGGCGAAATTGGCGCGGTTCTCGAACGGCGCATGGGCCTTGACCAGGGCATCGAGCTTGCTGTGCGGCTCGTGGGTAATCTGGTTCAGGCGTTGCGAACGCAGGGCTTTTTCCGGGGTGCTCATGAGATGTCCTTGAAAAGAGGAGGCGCTTGATAACGAGACGTACGGGCAAGCGCCGGACAGTAAAAAAACCTCACGGCGCGGCCATGCACACGCGCCGTGAGGTCATCCGGATCAGATATCCCAGACCAGGTTGATCGCGAAGTTGCGGCCCGGCTGCGTCAGGCGATCTAGGTTGGCCGGTTGCGTCACCGAGGCTTCGCCGACGCTGTCGTAACCGCGCACGTCATCCCACAGCCAGTACTTCTTGTCGGTCAGGTTGTAGATGCCGCCGCTGACGGTGACGTCGTCGGTGACCTTGTAATAACCGGCCAGATCGAGAATGCCGAAGCCCGGGGTCTTGAACTGACTGCTGACGCCATCCGGCGACTTGAAGTTGCTGTCGTCAACGCGGTCCTTTTTCTTGACCACGGTCCAGCTCAGCAGGCCGCCGTAGTTGTCCTGGTCGTAACCGAGGCCGAACACGCCGGTCAGCGGATTGACGCTGTTGAGCGGCTCGCCGTTGTCGTTGTTGCGTCCGTAGGCGTAGGCAATCGAGCCTTGGGTGTACAGGCCTTGCGGCGCGCCGAAGGAATCGAGATTCAGGCGACCTTTGACTTCGGCACCCTTGATGGTGGCGTGCTTGATGTTGCTCGACTGGAAGGTCAACTCGTCGTAGCCAGGGGTGACAGCGTCTTCGTTGATGAAGTCGCGGTACTTGTTATAGAACACCGCCACGTCGAACGAGCCTTGCTCGAAGTTGCCGCGCAGGCCGGTTTCATAGCTTTTGCTTTTTTCCGGTTCCAGGTCCGGGTTCGGCGCCACGTTGTAGCCGGTGGTGCTGTTCTCGAAGCGGCCGTACAGAGCTTTCGCGGTCGGTGTGCGGAAGCCTTCGGCGTACTGGCCGTACCAGGTGTAGTTCTCGGTCAGGGCGTAGGTCAGGCCGAATTTCGGCGAGACTTTGTGCCAGGTCTTGTTCGAATCACTGACCGTGCCATTGCCGTCGGCGGCCACGGTGTTGAGGAATTCCTGGGTGATGTGCGGCTTGAGCTGGGTGTAGTCGTAGCGCAGGCCCGGCAGGAAGGTCCAGTTGTTCCAGCTGATCTGATCCTGTGCGAACAGGCTGTAGGTGTTGATGGTCGGGTCCGGGAAGTCGCTGGATTTTTTCAGCACGTCAGCCGCGCTGGTGGCGCCGATGGCGGTGCAGCCGCGACCGACCGCCAGGCACTTGCCGTCGCCGCTGCGCGAGCCAGTGACTTTCTGCTGCTTGATGGTGGTGCCGTAAGTCAGCACATGATCGGTGTCACCGATGGCGAATGCCTTGTCCAGTTGCGCGTCGAAGACCCACTGTTTCTCTTCGTAAATCGTGTCGCGGGTGCGCAGCACTTTGCGGGTGATCGGGTAGTAGAACTCGTCGGTGCTCTGATCGGTCTTGGCGGTCTGGTGGTTGAGGCTCCACTTCACGTTGTCCGCCAGCAGGCTGTTCAACTCGAAGCTGTGCTCCAGGCCGAAACGCTCGCGGGTGATGGTGTCGTTGCCGGTGCGCCATTGGTACATGCCCCCGGGCAGCACGCTGTCCGGGATCGTCGGGGCACCGTTGAAGTACGGGCCGCCGTAAGCACTTTTCTGATCGGTGTCGCGATCATCCTTGTACTTTTCGTAGGTCAGGCCCAGGCGCGAACCTTCGTTGTAGTTCCAGCCGATCTTGGCCAGCACGTTGGTGGCTTTCACGTCTTCCGGGTTGGCGGCGGTGCGCTCCAGGCCCGTGCCGTTGTTGCTGCCGTAGGAGTCGGTTTCATGACCGTCGCGCTGGCTGTAGTGCAGCAAGCCGTCGAACTGGTCGGCGCGACCGGCGACGGTGGCGGATTTCAGCCAGCTCTCGTCGGCGGAGCTGTAGCCGGTTTTCAGGCGGGCACCGACATCTTTGCCGGGCTTGATGATGTCGTCCGGGTCGAGGGTGTAGTAGCTCACGGCGCCGCCGATGGCGTTGCTGCCGTACAGCACTGAGGCCGGGCCACGGAGGATTTCGACGCGTTTGACGATTTCCGGGTCAACGTAGTTGCGCTGGGTCTTGGCGTACGGGCCATTGAAGAAACCGTCCGGCACTTCGACGCCGTCGACCTGAGTCAGGATGCGATCACCGTCGATGCCACGAATGTTGTAGCCGCTGATCCCGCCACGCTGGCCGGCGCCGCCGACGGAGACGCCCGGCTCGTAGCGCACCAGATCCTTGATGGTGTTGACGTTGTTGCGGTCCAGATCCTCGCGGGTCTGCACGCTGACGGTGGCCGGCACGCTGTTAATCGACTGTTCCTGACGGGTGGCGCTGATGGTCACCTGATCGAGGTTGAGTGCGCCGCTGCTGGCGCGTTTTTCCAGCACGACGTTGTTGTTGCTCAATTTACGGAAGCTCAGGTTGGTCCCCACCAACAGGCGCTCCAGGGCTTTTTCCGGTGGCAGCGAACCGCGCACACCCGGCGACGACACATCCTGACCCAATTGCGCCGGCAAACCGACCTGCCAGCCCGTGACGGCGGTAAACGCATTGAGCGCCGACACCAGCGGCTGCTGGCCGATGGCGAACGAGTAGTCGCCCATGTTGCGCGTCGGCTGTTCGGTGGCGGCCATCAGCGGCGCGGTGCCGGCCATCAGGATGGCGGCGGTCAGCAGCGACAGCACGCGGGAAGGGGAAGAAGTCTGGCGGGTAAGGCGTGAGGACATCGATAGCGCTCCGTGTCGCACGAATCTTTATAGGTGCTGATTGATCTCGAGAGATGCGAATCAATTGCATTGGCTATAACGAGACGAACGAGCTTTGGCTATCGAGTAAAAATAATTCTCATTTAGTTCAAGATCACCAGCGCCGGGAATTCCCGGAGCTTGGCCGAGGTGATGTGAGCAAGCGAGCGCACCACGTCCAGCGGCTGGTCGAGACGGTAATTGCCGGTGACGGCGACGTCGGCCAACTGTTCGTTGGTGTTGATGATGAAGCCCGGATAGTAACGGCGCAGTTCGGCCAGCACCTGGTTCAGCGGGCAGTTTTCGAAGATCAGCCGGCCCTGCACCCACGCCAGATCGGTGGCGGCGTCGACCTTGGCCGGACGGTCGAAACCGTTGGGACCTATGCGGATGCTTTCCCCGGCGGACAACCGAACCCGCGCATCATCGCGGGTCGCACGCAGATCGACATCGCCGCGCTGCACCCGCACCTGCGCCACGCCGTCCAGATAACGCACGGCAAACGCGGTGTCGCGTACGCTGGCTTTCACGGGCCCGGCGTCGATTTCCAGTGGCTGGCTGCGGCTGGCCGGGATCTCGAAAAACGCTTCGCCCTGATACAGCCGCGCGACTCGCTGCTGATCGTTGATCGTGCTGGAGAACGCGGAATTGGTGTTGAGCAGGACTTTCGAACCGTCCTCGAGCTGCAGGCGCTGACGCTCGCCGACCACGGTCAGGTGATCGGCCTGCAGACGCATCGGCAGGTTGCTGAAACTGAACAGCCCGAGCAGCAGAACGGCGGCGGTGGCCAGCGGCTTCCAGTGCGGGCGCAAACGAGTGAGGACGGTGACTTTCTTCGGTTTGGCCGCGAGGTTCTGTGCGCACTGGGCGATCTGCGGGCCGTCCCAGATTGCCTGGGCCTTGGCGAACGCCTCGGCATTCAACGGGTCGGCCGCCAGCCAGGCATGAAATTGCCGGGTCTGCTCCTCGTCCGGACTGCCGAGCACGATGAGCCAGTCCAGAGCCTGGTCCATTGCGCTTGCAGCGTCCTGCGCCGATGAAGGCGAAGGGGAGCGGTGGATGTCCGTCACGGTGTTTCCTCGGCAGTGTCTGTGCACGGCTGTTTTTTTAGTGAAGCGTAAAAGTCGGGCAAGGGTAACAAAGCCCGATGATCAGTGCAGTCGATCCTGAGGTTTACAGAAAAGCCCTACGGCATCAGTCGTTGTTCAAGCGTTCGGCGACACCGATGCAGATGGTCATGATCAGTTTGAGTTCTTTCTGCACCGTGCTGAGAGAGACGCTCAGTTCTTCGGCGATTTCCTGATAGCTGTGCCCGTGCAGGCGGCTGAGGATGAAGATTTGCTGTTGGCGGGGGCTGAGTTCACCGAGGCTCACGTTCAGGCGCTCCAGCAATTGTTCGGCGTGAGCGGCGTCTTCGGCACTGCTGGCGGGGGCGGCGACGCTGTGCACCACGTCTTGCGGCACGTCGTCGACCATGGTGCGCGAATGAATCTTGCGCGCACGCAAATGGTCCAGCGCCAGGTTGCGCGCGGTCTGGAAGACAAAGGGTTCAAGGTGATCGATGGCCCGTTCGCTCAGCGCCCGGGTGACGCGCAGGTAGGTTTCCTGCAACAGGTCTTCGGCGGTGCTGTGGTTGTTGACCATCCGTTCCAGAGTCCGCAGCAGCGATGTGCGCTGGGCGAGGAACACGTGATTGAAGTGTGATTGACTCACGGGAAGACCTGATCCATTTCGAGCGAATGATAATGCTTATCATCCGCCCGAGTGGTCAAGTGTTGATTTCAGATTGAAATCAAACCTGTGGGGGCAGGCGTTTATTCCGCGTTGCACAGCGCCAGACAGTTATCGAGCATCCGGTTGGAGAAGCCCCACTCGTTGTCATACCAGGCCAGCACTTTCAGCAGTTTGCCGGTGGATTTGGTGTGGTTGGCGTCGAAGATCGACGACAGCGGGTTGTGGTTGAAGTCGCTCGATACCAGCGGCAGGGTGTTGTAGCCGAGGATCTTCGAATGCTGGCTCGCGGCTTTCATCAGTGCATTGACTTCATCGGCCGAGGCTTCGCGCTTCAACTGCACGGTCAGGTCAACCAGCGACACATTGATCACCGGCACGCGCACGGCCATGCCGGTCAGTTTGCCAGCCAGTTCCGGCAGCACCAGACCCACGGCTTCGGCAGCACCGGTCTTGCTCGGGATCATGTTCTGGGTGGCGGAGCGGGCGCGGTACGGGTCGGTGTGGTAAACGTCGGTCAGGTTCTGGTCGTTGGTGTAAGCGTGAATCGTGGTCATCAGACCGCTTTCGATGCCCAGTTCGCGGTGCAGCACCTGGGCCACCGGGGCCAGGCAGTTGGTGGTGCACGAGGCGTTGGAAATGATCTGGTGCGACTGGCGCAGAATGTCGTGGTTCACGCCATAAACGACGGTGGCATCGGCGCCCTTGGCCGGGGCCGAGATAATCACTTTGCGTGCGCCGGCGGTAATATGCGCAGCGGCTTTGGCGCGGTCGGTGAACAGACCGGTGCATTCGAACACCACATCAATCTTTTCCGCGGCCCAGGGCAGGTCGGCCGGGTTGCGAATGGCGCTGACCGAAATGCGGTCGCCGTTGACGGTCAGGCTCTCGTTGTCATGAGCCACTTCGGCGTCGAATGTGCCATGAACGGTGTCGTATTTGAGCAGATGCGCATTGATCGCGCTGTCGCCCAGATCGTTGATGGCGACGATCTGCAAATCCTGACGATAGCCTTGGGTATACAGTGCGCGCAGGACATTACGGCCGATGCGGCCAAAACCATTGATTGCGATTCGAAGAGTCATTGAACAGCGCCGCCGTCGTTTTGTTGTTGGAATTACAAGATTATTCGCATAAAAATAGAAAACAAGCCTTTTTAGTGGCAATATTTTGTTTTATCTACAACGAGTGACCTGAATCAACTGGTCCGAATGATCAACAAAACCGTTCGTCATCCCACGCGAACGGGCTTTTGATCAGCATAGACAATCAGGTCGCCACATCCGTTAGCCTGGAGTTCTACACATGCATCCCCGCGTTCTTGAGGTCACCGAACGGCTTATCGCCCGCAGCCGCGCCACGCGTCAGGCTTACCTTGCACTGATTCGCGGCGCCGCCACCGACGGGCCGATGCGCGGCAAGCTGCAATGCGCCAACTTCGCCCACGGCGTGGCCGGGTGTGGCAGCGAAGACAAGCACAGCCTGCGGATGATGAACTCGGCGAACATCGCAATTGTTTCGTCATATAACGACATGCTCTCGGCGCATCAGCCGTACGAAGTCTTCCCGGAACAGATCAAGAACGCCCTGCGCGAAATCGGCTCGGTTGGCCAGTTCGCCGGCGGTACGCCTGCGATGTGCGACGGCGTGACCCAAGGCGAGCCGGGCATGGAGCTGAGCCTGCCGAGCCGCGAAGTGATCGCGATGTCGACGGCGGTGGCGCTGTCGCACAACATGTTCGACGGCGCGCTGATGCTCGGCATCTGCGACAAGATCGTGCCGGGCCTGATGATGGGCTCCCTGCGTTTCGGTCACCTGCCGACGATTTTCGTACCGGGCGGGCCGATGGTCTCGGGGATTTCCAACAAGGAAAAAGCCGACGTGCGGCAGAAGTACGCCGAAGGCAAGGCGACCCGCGAAGAGCTGCTGGAATCGGAAATGAAGTCCTACCACAGCCCGGGCACCTGCACCTTCTACGGCACCGCCAACACCAACCAGTTGCTGATGGAAGTCATGGGCCTGCACTTGCCGGGCGCATCGTTCGTCAACCCGAACACGCCGCTTCGTGAGGCCCTGACTCGCGAAGCCGCGCATCAGGTCACGCGCCTGACCAAACAGAATGGCAACTTCCTGCCGATCGGCGAAATCGTCGACGAGAAGGCGCTGGTCAACTCGATCGTCGCGCTGCACGCCACCGGCGGCTCGACCAACCACACCCTGCACATGCCGGCCATCGCCATGGCGGCAGGCATTCAACTGACCTGGCAGGACATGGCCGACCTCTCCGAAGTCGTGCCGACCCTGAGCCACGTCTATCCGAACGGCAAGGCTGACATCAACCACTTCCAGGCGGCGGGCGGCATGTCGTTCCTGATCCGCGAACTGCTCGAAGCCGGTCTGCTGCACGAAGACGTCAACACCGTGCTCGGCCACGGCTTGAGCCAGTACACCAAGGAGCCGTTCCTCGATAACGGCAAGCTGGTGTGGCGCGAAGGCCCGACCGACAGCCTCGACGAAAACATCCTGCGCCCGGTGGCCCGTGCATTCTCGGCAGAGGGCGGCTTGCGTGTGATGGAAGGCAACCTCGGTCGCGGCGTGATGAAGGTGTCTGCCGTGGCGCTGGAAAACCAGATCGTCGAAGCACCGGCCATGGTGTTCCAGGATCAGCAGGATCTGGCCGACGCTTTCAAGGCCGGTCTGCTGGAGAAGGATTTCGTCGCGGTGATGCGCTTCCAGGGCCCGCGCTCCAACGGCATGCCGGAGCTGCACAAAATGACGCCGTTCCTCGGTGTGCTGCAGGATCGCGGCTTCAAGGTGGCGTTGGTGACGGACGGACGTATGTCCGGCGCATCCGGGAAAATTCCGGCGGCGATTCACGTCAGCCCCGAGGCTTATGTCGGCGGCGCTTTGGCGCGCGTGCAAGAGGGCGATATCATCCGCGTCGATGGCGTCAAAGGCACTTTGGAACTCAAGGTGGACGCCGCCGAATTCGCAGCGCGCGAACCCGCCAAAGGCCTGTTGGGCAACAACATCGGCAGCGGTCGCGAACTGTTTGGCTTCATGCGTTTGGCCTTCAGCTCGGCGGAGCAGGGCGCCAGCGCCTTCACTTCTGCCCTGGAGACGCTTAATTGAAACTGGCTTTGGTCGGTGACATCGGAGGCACCAACGCGCGGTTTGCGTTGTGGAAAGATCAGCAGCTCGAATCGGTTCAGGTGCTGGCCACGGCCGACCATGCCAGCCCGGAAGAGGCGATCGGCCTATACCTGAGCGGGCTCGGTCTGGCGCCGGGCGCCATCGGTTCGGTTTGCCTGTCGGTGGCGGGGCCGGTGAGCGGCGATGAATTCAAATTCACCAACAACCACTGGCGCCTGAGCCGCAAGGCGTTCTGCCAGACCTTGCAGGTCGAGCAGCTGTTGCTGATCAACGACTTCTCGGCGATGGCGCTGGGCATGACCCGTTTGCAGCCCGGCGAATTCCGCGTGGTCTGCGAAGGCACGCCGGAACCATTGCGCCCGGCAGTGGTGATCGGCCCGGGCACTGGCCTGGGCGTCGGCACCTTGCTCGATCTGGGGGAAGGTCGGTTTGCCGCGTTGCCGGGAGAGGGCGGTCACGTCGATCTGCCGCTGAGCAGCCCGCGTGAAACCCAGCTCTGGCAACACATCCACAACGAGATCGGCCACGTCAGCGCGGAAACCGCATTGAGCGGCGGCGGCTTGCCTCGGGTGTACCGGGCGATCTGCGCGGTGGATGGTCATGAACCGAAACTCGACACACCTGAGGCAATTACTGCGGCAGGTCTTGCAGGCGACCCGATTGCCCTGGAAGTGCTGGAGCAGTTCTGTTGCTGGCTCGGTCGCGTGGCCGGCAACAACGTGTTGACCACCGGCGGCCGTGGCGGGGTGTACATCGTGGGCGGCGTGATTCCGCGCTTTGCCGATTTCTTCCTCGAAAGCGGTTTCGCCCGCAGCTTCGCCGACAAGGGCTGCATGAGCGATTACTTCAAGGGAATTCCGGTGTGGTTGGTGACGGCGCCGTACTCGGGGCTCGTCGGTGCAGGAGTGGCGCTCGAACAATCCGGTAAATGATCATTCCCACGCCGAGCGTGGGAACAATCAACACATCAGGCATAATCCGCCCAATTCCAACAACAAGGATGCCTTCGAAGTGAGCTCAGTCAACAAGTCGATTTTGTTGGTCGATGACGACCAGGAGATACGCGAGTTGCTGGAAACCTACCTGACCCGCGCGGGTTTTCAGGTACGGGCCACGGCGGATGGCGCCGGTTTCCGTCAGGCGCTGAACGACGCGCCGAGCGATCTGGTGATCCTCGATGTGATGCTGCCCGATGAAGACGGCTTCAGCCTGTGCCGCTGGGTGCGCCAGCATCCGCGTCAGGCCCAGGTGCCGATCATCATGCTCACCGCCAGTTCCGACGAAGCCGACCGGGTCATCGGCCTGGAGCTCGGCGCCGACGATTACCTCGGCAAGCCTTTCAGCCCCCGCGAACTGCAAGCCCGAATCAAGGCCCTGCTGCGTCGCGCCCAATTCGGCCAGGAACGTGGCGGCAGTGAAGTGCTGGCGTTCGATGAATGGCGGCTGGACATGGTCAGCCATCGGCTGTTTCACGCCGACGGCGAGGAGGTGATTCTGTCCGGCGCCGACTTCGCCCTGTTGAAACTGTTTCTTGATCATCCCCAGGAAATCCTCGACCGCGACACCATCGGCAACGCCACCCGTGGCCGCGACCTGATGCCCCTCGACCGCATCGTCGACATGGCCGTCAGCCGTCTGCGCCAGCGTCTGCGCGACACCGAAAAACCGCCGCGCCTGATCCGTACCGTGCGCGGCAGCGGCTACCAACTGGCAGCCAATGTGGTTGCCGGCAATGGTCATTGAGTTCCTGCGCACCACCGCGCGCAAAGTGCCGATGCCGCGTTCGCTGCTTGGGCGAATGCTACTGCTGACGCTGCTCGCGGTGTTGTTCGCCCAGACCCTGTCCAGCGTGATCTGGGTGTCCCAATTGCGTGCGACCCAGCTCGAAGGGCTGGTCACCAGCGCCCGCAGCCTCGCCCATTCGATGACCGCCAGCGTCAGTTATTTCCGCTCGTTGCCGGTGGCCTATCGGCCTCTGGTGCTCGACCAATTGCGCAGCATGGGCGGCACGCGTTTTGTGGTGACGCTCAATGACAAACCGCTGGGCATGGAAGTGCTGCCGGTGACGCCGCGCAAGGCCGCGGTGTTGAAAGCGGTGGATGAAGTGCTGCGTCAGTCGCTGGGCCAGGACACCGACATTCTGGTGACCTTCGTCAGCCCCGATGACCTACGGATCTTCAACGCCGGGTTGAAGCTCGATGAGTTGCCGCGTTCCTGGGCGCATTACGCGCTTACGCTTGAGCCGGTGAATCCGCCGGTGCTGGTGACTCAGATTCAGTTGGCGCCGGGTGAGTGGCTGTACATCGCCTCGCTGTTGCCCGAGCCCTACACCAGTCTCGAAGAGCAAGGCCTGCCGACCCAGCAGGTGTGGTTCATCGTCTTCACAAGCGGTTTTCTGTTGCTGTTCATCGGCCTGCTGGTGCACTGGCAGAGCCGGCCGCTCAAGCGTCTGGCACGGGCCGCGCGGGATTTGTCGCTGGGCGCCGATGTCGAGCCGGTGGCCGAGGGCGGCGGCAGCGAAGTGGTCGAAGTGGGCCGCGCCTTCAACACCATGCGCGAGCGGATCAGCCGTTACCTGACCGAGCGCAGCCAGTTGTTCAGCGCGATTTCCCATGACCTGCGTACACCGATTACGCGACTGCGCCTGCGGGTCGAACTGCTGGAAGACGAGAAGCTGCAAACCAAGTTCGGCCGCGATCTGGACGAACTGGAGCTGCTGGTCAAAGGCGCGCTGCAATGCGTGAAGGACACCGACATCCACGAAAACATCGAGCCGGTGGACCTGAACCATGTGCTCGACTGCCTGGTGGAACCCTATCTGGCGCCGGCCGGCAATGGTCGCGTGACGCAGCAGGGGCGGGCGTTGGCGGCGTATCCGGGCAAGCCGCTGGCGCTCAAGCGTTGCATCGGCAACCTGATCGACAACGCGTTGAAGTACGGGCAGAACGCCCACCTGCACATCGATGACGATGATCGTGCGTTTGTGCTGCATGTCGACGATGAAGGGCCGGGCGTGCCGGAGCAGCGGCTGGAGCAGGTGTTCGAGCCGCACTTCCGCTTGGCGGGACAGCAGCAGGGTTACGGTCTCGGTTTGGGGATCGCCCGCAACATTGCCCATAGCCATGGCGGTGAAGTGACGCTGCAGAACCTGCGTGAAGGCGGCTTACGTGTGACCCTGCAATTGCCGCGTTCGGCGGATTAAGTCAAAAGCTTGCCCTCACCCTAACCCTCTCCCGGAGGGAGAGGGGACCGACCGAGGTGTCTGGCGTCATACATCGACCTGAAAGACCTTATCGATTATGGATTCAAAGCGAATCGTTCAGGTCGGCGTACCTCTGCAATATCCCTCGGTCGGCCCCCTCTCCCTCCGGGAGAGGGCTGGGGTGAGGGCTGGCTCTTTGTCACGACTCGGTGACAAAACCCGCCCCCTTCGTTACAAGCCCCTCCCGGCCCGTTGTTTAGACTGCCCGCAGTCATAACAACAAAAAAGGCCACCCATGGATCATTTCAATCCGGGCTTCAGCAGTTGGCTGAACGCCCCTGCCCACCAGCAATGGCTCGCCGATGAAGGCCTGCGCCTGCTGGCATTTGCCAAGGCTTCACGGCTGCCCGAAGGGTTTGGCAATCTCGATGAGCGCGGCCAGCTCCAGGCCGGCGCGCAAGCCGAAACCATGAACACCGCACGCATGACCCACAGCTTCGCCATGGCCCACATTCAGGGTCTGCCGGGGTTCGCCGAGCTGGTCGATCACGGCATTACAGCCCTGCGCGGTCCGTTGCGCGATGCGCTGCACGGCGGCTGGTTCGCCGTCGCCGAACACCGTGACGGCAACACCGGCAAGAACGCTTATCTGCATGCTTTCGTCGCTCTGGCGGCGAGTTCCGCAGTGGTCGCACAACGTCCGGGCGCGCAGGCGTTGCTGGATGACGCCATCGACATCATCGACACGTATTTCTGGAGCGAGGAAGAGGGCGCCATGCGCGAGTTCTTCAACCGCGACTGGCGCGAAGAAGAGGCCTATCGCGGCGCCAACAGCAACATGCACGCCACCGAAGCCTTCCTTGCCTTGGCCGATGTCACCGAAGACCCGCGCTGGCTGGTGCGTGCGCAACGCATCGTCGAGCGGGTGATTCACGGGCACGCCGCCGCCAACGATTACCTGGTGATCGAGCATTTCGACCGCAACTGGCAACCGCTGCGCGACTACAACCATGACAATCCCGCCGACGGTTTCCGTCCCTACGGGACCACGCCGGGCCATGGTTTCGAGTGGGCGCGGCTGTTGCTGCACCTCGAAGCCGCGCGGGTTCAGGCCGGCATGCTCACGCCCGGCTGGCTGGCCACCGATGCGCAAAAGCTGTTCGAACAAAACTGCCGCCATGGCTGGGATGTCGATGGTGCGCCGGGCATCGTCTATACCCTCGACTGGAACAACAAAGCGGTGGTGCGTCATCGCCTGCACTGGACCCACGCCGAGGCCAGCGCTGCCGCCAGTGCCTTGCTCAAACGCACCGGCGATGCGCAGTACGAAACCTGGTATCGCCTGTTCTGGGAATTTTGCGAAACGTATTTCATCGACCGCTGCGACGGCAGCTGGCATCACGAACTCGACCCGCAAAACCGTCCAAGTGCCGATATCTGGGCGGGCAAACCGGATCTGTACCACGCCTGGCAGGCTGTTCTGATTCCGCGTCTGCCGCTGGCACCGAGCATGGCCAGTGCTCTGGCACACCTGTCTCGAAGCGTTCCTGTGTAACCATGTGGTGACATTCGCGCGTCCCTTCGTTACCTGCGGGGGGAAACGCTCTGTTTAAACTCGTGTGCAGCGCAAGCACCAGACTTGCATGCATAACAACAAGAAAGGTACATCTCAGATGAATGCGATTTCTCGCCTCGCTACTGTCATTTCTGTCGCCTCCCTGTTCCCGCTCGCTGTGCTGCCCCTGAGTGTTTCCGCTGCCGAATCCAAAGGTTCGGTGGAAGTCGTGCATTGGTGGACGTCCGGTGGCGAAAAAGCTGCCGTCGATGTGCTCAAGGCACAAGTCGAGAAAGACGGTTTCACCTGGAAAGACGGCGCTGTCGCCGGCGGTGGCGGTGCAACTGCCATGACCGTGCTGAAAAGCCGCGCAGTAGCCGGCAACCCGCCAGGCGTTGCCCAGATCAAGGGCCCGGACATCCAGGAATGGGCGTCGACCGGTCTGCTCGACACTGACGTGCTGAAGGACGTTTCCAAGTCCGAGAAGTGGGACAGCCTGCTCGACAAAAAAGTCTCCGACACGGTGAAGTTCGAAGGTGATTACGTGGCCGTACCGGTGAACATTCACCGCGTGAACTGGCTGTGGATCAACCCGGAAGTCTTCAAGAAAGCCGGTATCGAAAAAGCCCCGACCACCCTCGAAGAATTCTACGCCGCCGGCGACAAGCTGAAAGCGGCGGGCTTCATCCCGCTGGCTCACGGCGGTCAGCCTTGGCAGGACAGCACCGTGTTCGAAGCGGTCGTGCTGTCGGTGATGGGCGTTGATGGTTACAAGAAAGCCTTGGTCGACCTGGACAACGCTGCCCTGACCGGCCCGGAAATGGTCAAGGCCCTGACCGAGCTGAAGAAAGTCGCGACCTACATGGACCAGGACGGCAAAGGCCAGGACTGGAACCTGGAAGCGGCCAAGGTCATCAACGGCAAGGCCGGCATGCAGATCATGGGTGACTGGGCCAAGTCCGAATGGACCGCCGCCAAGAAAGTCGCCGGCAAGGACTACGAGTGCGTAGCGTTCCCGGGCACCGACAATGCGTTCACCTACAACATCGACTCACTGGCCGTGTTCAAGCAGAAGGACGCGGGCACCGCGGCCGGTCAGCAGGACATCGCCAAAGTCGTGCTGGGTGAAAACTTCCAGAAAGTCTTCAGCATCAACAAGGGCTCGATCCCGGTGCGTAACGACATGCTCGCCGACATGGGCAAGTACGGTTTCGACTCCTGCGCCCAGACCGCTGCCAAGGACTTCCTGGCAGACGCCAAGAACGGCGGCCTGCAACCGAGCATGGCGCACAACATGGCGACCACGCTGGCCGTGCAGGGTGCGTTCTTTGATGTCGTGACCAACTACATCAACGACCCGAAAGCCGACCCGGCCGACGCTGCCAAGAAACTCGGCACTGCCATCAAGGCTGCCAAGTAATGCTTGGCCTGTAGGAGCGAGCCTGCTCGCGATAGCGGACCGTCAGCCACCGAAAGTGTGAACTGACACAACGCAATCGCCAGCAGGCTGGCTCCCACAGGGATCGCATCCGTAATTCTTAATCCTTCTACTGGATCTTCCCATGAGTTCTGTTGCTGTGTTCAGCAAGGCCTCGCCGTTCGACGCATTGCAGCGCTGGCTACCGAAACTGGTGCTGGCGCCGAGCATGTTCATCGTTCTGGTGGGCTTCTATGGCTATATCCTCTGGACGTTTGTCCTGTCGTTCACCACGTCGACCTTCCTGCCTAACTACAAGTGGGCAGGGCTGGCGCAATACGAGCGCCTGTTCGACAACGACCGCTGGTGGGTGGCGAGCAAGAACCTGGCCGTGTTCGGCGGCATGTTCATCGGCATCACCCTCGTAATCGGCGTGACACTGGCGATTTTCCTCGACCAGAAAATCCGTCGCGAAGGCTTTATCCGCACCATTTACCTGTACCCGATGGCGCTCTCGATGATCGTGACCGGTACTGCGTGGAAATGGCTGCTCAACCCGGGCATGGGCCTGGACAAATTGCTGCGGGACTGGGGCTGGGAAGGCTTCCGTCTCGACTGGCTGATCGACCCGGATCGCGTGGTGTATTGCCTGGTGATCGCGGCGGTCTGGCAAGCCTCGGGCTTCATCATGGCGATGTTCCTCGCCGGTCTGCGTGGCGTCGATCAATCGATCATCCGTGCCGCCCAGATCGACGGCGCGAGCATGCCGCGCATCTACTGGAAAGTGGTGCTGCCCAGCCTGCGTCCGGTGTTCTTCAGTGCAGTGATGATTCTGGCGCACATCGCGATCAAGAGCTTCGACCTGGTGGCGGCCATGACGGCCGGCGGCCCGGGTTATTCCTCCGATTTGCCGGCGATGTTCATGTACTCGTTCACGTTCAGCCGTGGACAGATGGGCATGGGCTCGGCCAGTGCAATCCTGATGCTCGGTGCGATCCTCGCGATCATCGTGCCTTACCTGTACTCCGAGCTGAGGACCAAGCGTCATGACTAGTCTCGCCTCCAAACCGGCCATCAGCCTGAGTCGCATCGCGATCTACGCGGTGCTGATCCTCGCGGTCCTGCTGTATCTGGTACCGCTGGTGGTCATGCTGCTGACCAGCTTCAAGACCCCGGAAGACATCTCCACCGGCAACCTGCTGAGCTGGCCGACCGTGGTCAGCGGCATCGGCTGGGTGAAAGCCTGGGCCACCGTTGACGGCTACTTCTGGAACTCGATCAAGATCACCGTTCCGGCCGTGATCATCTCCACCGCCATCGGTGCGTTGAACGGTTATGTGCTGTCGTTCTGGCGCTTTCGCGGTTCGCAGCTGTTCTTCGGCCTGTTGCTGTTCGGCTGCTTCCTGCCGTTCCAGACCGTGCTGCTGCCGGCCTCGTTCACCCTCGGCAAAATGGGCCTGGCGAGTACCACCACCGGCCTGGTGTTCATCCATGTGGTCTACGGTCTGGCGTTCACCACGCTGTTTTTCCGTAACTACTACGTGAGCATTCCGGATGCGCTGATCAAAGCGGCGCGCCTCGATGGCGCGGGCTTCTTCACGATCTTCCGCCAGATCATCCTGCCGATGTCGACGCCGATCATCATGGTCTGCCTGATCTGGCAGTTCACCCAGATCTGGAACGACTTCCTGTTCGGCGTGGTGTTCTCCAGTGGTGATTCGCAACCGATCACGGTGGCGCTGAACAACCTGGTCAACACCAGCACCGGGGCCAAGGAATACAACGTGGACATGGCGGCGGCGATGATCGCCGGGCTGCCGACCCTGCTGGTCTATGTGGTCGCAGGCAAGTATTTCGTGCGCGGGCTGACGGCCGGCGCAGTCAAGGGGTAATCATGGCTACGCTCGAACTTCGCAATGTAAACAAGACCTACGGTGCCGGCCTGCCGGACACCCTGAAGAACATCGAACTGTCGATCAAGGACGGTGAGTTTCTGATCCTCGTCGGGCCTTCAGGCTGCGGCAAGTCGACCCTGATGAACTGCATCGCCGGCCTGGAAACCATCACCGGCGGCGCAATCATGATCGGTGACCAGGACGTCAGCGGCATGAGCCCGAAAGATCGCGACATCGCCATGGTATTCCAGTCCTACGCGCTGTACCCGACCATGAGCGTGCGCGAGAACATCGAGTTCGGTCTGAAGATCCGCAAGATGAGCCAGTCGGCGATCGACGAAGAAGTCGCCCGCGTGGCCAAGCTGTTGCAGATCGAGCACCTGCTCAATCGCAAGCCGGGCCAGCTCTCCGGCGGTCAGCAACAGCGCGTGGCGATGGGCCGTGCCTTGGCGCGTCGACCGAAGATCTACCTGTTCGACGAACCGCTGTCCAACCTCGACGCTAAGCTGCGCGTCGAGATGCGTACCGAAATGAAACTGATGCACCAGCGCCTGAAAACCACCACGGTCTACGTGACCCACGACCAGATCGAAGCGATGACCCTGGGCGACAAAGTGGCGGTGATGAAGGACGGCATCATCCAGCAGTTCGGTACGCCGAAAGAGATCTACAACGACCCGGCCAACCTGTTCGTGGCGAGCTTCATCGGTTCGCCGCCGATGAACTTCATTCCACTGCGCCTGCAACGCAAGGACGGCCGTCTGGTGGCGCTGCTCGACAGCGGCCAGGCCCGTTGCGAATTGCCGATGGCGATGCAGGACGCCGGTCTCGAAGACCGCGAAGTGATCCTCGGCCTGCGCCCGGAGCAGATCGCGCTGGCGAACGGCGAGGGCAATGGCCTGCCGAGCATCAAGGCTGAAGTGCAGGTCACCGAGCCGACCGGCCCGGACACCCTGGTGTTCGTCAACCTCAACGACACCAAGGTCTGCTGCCGTCTGGCGCCGGATGTGGCACCGCAGGTGGGCGAAACCCTGACCCTGCAGTTCGATCCGTCGAAAGTGCTGCTGTTCGACGCCCAGTCCGGCGAACGCCTGGGGATTGCGGGCCTGCCGAAAGCCGAACCGCACAGCGCTAACGTGGCCCAGTTCAAGGGTCGCTGATGAACACAGGCGGGAGCGGGCAGGCCCGTTCCCGCAGGGAGCACGCGGTGCGTGGCCTGTCGCGCGCCGCATCAGATGTAAACCGCGTTAAATAAGAAGAACAGTTAATAACAATAAAACGAGGATGTAGGGATGAAGAAGAACAACAACGCTCAGCGAATCGGCCAGTTGTCAGCAGTTGCGGCAATGATGCTGGCCGGCAGCGTCCACGCGGCTGACGCGTTCAGCTCCGATTCGGAGTGGATGACCGGGGACTGGGGTGGCGAGCGGACCAAGCTGATCGAGCAGGGCATCGACATCAAGATGGACTACGTCGGTGAGGTGGGCGGCAACCTTCACGGCGGCTACAACAACGACAAGACGGCGCGTTACTCCGACCAGTTCGGTCTGGGCGTGGCGCTGGACCTGCAAAAACTGTGGGGCTGGGACAACACCCAGGCCAAGATCCAGCTGACCAACCGTAATGGCGAAAACATTTCCAACGATCGTGTTGGCGATCCGCGTGCCGGCACACTCAGCTCCTCGCAGGAAGTCTACGGTCGTGGCCACATGGTGCGTCTGACCCAGTTGTGGATCAAACACCAGTTCTTCGACAACAAACTCGACGTCAAGGCCGGTTACTTCGGTGAAGGCGAAGACTTCAACACCTTCCCGTGCGAGTTCCAGAACCTGGCGTTCTGCGGTTCGCAAGTGGGTAACTGGGCGACCAACATCTGGTACAACTGGCCGGTCAGCCAGGCGGCCATTCGCGTCAAATACAACATCAACGACGAGCTCTACGCGCAGATCGGTGCGTACAACCAGAACCCGTCGCAGCTGGAACATGGCAACGGCTTCAAGTTGAGCGGCAGCGGCACCAAAGGCACCGTATTGCCAGTGGAACTGGTCTGGTTGCCTAACCCGAACAGCCTGCCGGGCGAATACCGTGTCGGTTACTACAAGAGCACGGCCGATGCCGACGACGTTCGCGAGGACGTCAACGGTTTCGACGCGGCGACCACCGGTGATGCCTACCGCACTCACAGCAGCAAGCACGGTTACTGGTTTGTTGCGCAACAGCAACTCACCAGCCACAACGGTGACAAGAGCCGTGGTCTGAGCATCGCTGCCAACGCCACGTTCCACGACAAGGACACCAACTTCATCGACAACTATCAGTCCGTGATGTTTGTGTACAAAGGTCTGTTCGATGCGCGTCCGAAGGATGACTTCGGTATCGGTGCTGCGCGTATTCACGTCAACGATGACGTGAAGAAAAACGCCGAACTGCTTAACGTCTCCAACGGTGTTTCGGATTACGACAATCCGGTGTTCTCGCCGATTCGTGAAACCGAATACAACTACGAGATCAACTACGGCTTCCACGTGACCAACTGGCTGACCGTGCGCCCGAACCTGCAATACATCACTCATCCGGGCGGTGTGGATGAAGTGGATAACGCTTTGGTCGCTGGCCTGAAAATTCAGTCTACGTTCTGACGCGTCTGCGATAAGCTCCTCTCTATGTGCGCATATTTGCGGACAGGGGTGTCGCAGCCCATGAAAGTTGAATCTGGAACCGTGGCCCATGCATGAGCATCCGCTGCAACGCTTCTTCAAATCCTTGCGTGAACGACCGGTGTTCGCCTGGGAGCGCTATCAGATGCGCGATGTGCTGGTGATCGATCATCCGCTGTGTCAGGCGGTGTTCAGTCGCCAGGGTGCGCAATTGCTGCACTTTCAACCGCGCGGGCAGAAACCTTGGCTGTGGTGCGCGGCGAAGTGGCCGCATGTCGGCGCGATTCGCGGTGGCGTGCCGGTGTGCTGGCCGTGGTATGGCCGTCACCCGAGCGAAAACGCGTGGCCGTCCCATGGCTGGGCGCGATTGCTGGACTGGAAACTGCTCGACAGCAGCAGCGCCGAGGACGGCGTGCGCCTGCATTGGCAATTGCAGCTGTGCGACTGGCAGGTGGACCTGCACGCACACCTGGGCGAACGCATGGAATTGCGCCTGAGTACCGAGCATCAGGACGATATGCCGTGCCAGTTGAGCCAGGCTTTGCACGCTTACTGGCGTATTGGTGACGTGAGTGAGATAGCGCTGTCTGGGCTCGAAGGGGCGCAGGGTTATGACCAGTTGAACCGTGAGGCTTGCCAGCAGGAAGGCGAGTTGCGGGTTGATGGCGGCTGTCAGCGAGTGTTCCAGCACGACGGTGAATTACAGCTCAAGGATCACGCCTGGCAGCGCGAATTGTGTATCGACACTGGCGACAGCGCGGACACGGTGGTGTGGCATCCGGGGGCGCGGCCGTTGCTGGGCGTAACCTGGGATGAGATCTCGGAGTTTGTCTGTGTTGAAGCGGCGGCGGGTGGCACCGACAGCCTGCATCTGGCGCCGGGGGAGAAGGCGCATTTGAGTTTGCAGGCGTGGGCGGGGGCTTGAGTGTGTCAGTTCGACCGCTGCCCCTCACCCTAACCCTCTCCCGGGGGGAGAGGGGACTGACCGAGTTGGATTGGCTATTTACACCGACTTGCGACTACAGCGGTGATCTTGGCTTGGCCAAGCCAGAGGAAACGTTGATCGTTCAGGTCGATGTAACTTTTGAGGGCAACACCGTCGGCCCCCTCTCCCTCCCGGAGAGGGCTGGGCGGGCGGCGTTCCGATGAGGGTTGGCTTTTAAGCTTTTAACGCCTTAGTTGAACTCATCTCCAACCGGATACCGGCTCGCATTCAAGCTCTCTTTGATCTTGCGCAGATGCGGCTGGAAATCCACCCCGCGACGCAAGGTCATCCCCGTCGCCAGTACATCCAGCACGGTCAACTGAATGATCCGCGAAGTCATCGGCATATAGATGTCGGTGTCTTCCGGCAGCGGAATGTTCAGGCTCAGCGTACTGGCCTTGGCCAGCGGTGAGTTCTCGGCCGTCAGGCCCAGCACCGAAGCGCCGTTCTCCCGTGCGATGCGCGCCACTTCCACCAGTTCGCGGGTGCGGCCGGTGTAGGAAATGATCACGAACAGCTCGCCGGTGTGCGCCACCGAGGCAATCATCCGTTGCATCAGCACATCGGCGTGGGCGGTGACCGCCAGATTGAAGCGGAAGAACTTGTGCTGTGCATCCAAAGCCACTGGAGCCGAAGCACCCAGGCCGAAGAAGTGGATCTGCCGGGCCTGGATCAACAGGTCGACGGCGCGGCTGATAAGGTTCGGGTCCAGTGCCTGGCACGCGCTGTCCAGCGAGGCGATCGCACTGCCGAAAATCTTCTGCGTATAGGCCTCGGGATTGTCGTCAGCTTCCACTGCGCGGCTGACATAGGCCGCGCCGCTGGCCAGGCTCTGCGCCAGTTGCAACTTGAGTTCGGGGTAGCCGCTGACGCCGAACGAACGGCAGAAACGGTTGACCGTCGGTTCACTGACCGACGCCGCTTGGGCGAGGGCGGCGATGCTGAAGCGGGTGGCCTGCTGTGGGTTGAGCAGGATCACTTCAGCGACTTTGCGTTCGGCCTTGTTCAGCTCTTCAAGGCGACTCTGGATCTGTTCCAGTAAATTTCGCACGCGGTCCATAAGAATTCCTAGATTCACCGGCGCCGATAAGCGCGCGGCTATGCAAATTGGGCCTTTGATGTGGCCCGTGACGGTGGCCTATCCTACTGATGGCTCCGACCGACCACCACTCGGAATCTGTATTTTGCGAAAATGTTGTGGTTATTACTACATTTTCCCTTGAGTGATGCCTTGAAAAAAGGTATTTGTAGCTTAACTTGATAAAAGAACAAACATCATGCCTTCGATTACGGTTGAACCGTGCACCTTCGCCTTGTTCGGCGCCTTGGGCGATCTGGCCCTGCGCAAGCTGTTTCCTGCCCTTTATCACCTTGATGGCGCCGGCCTGCTGCACGAGGACACGCGCATTATTGCACTGGCCCGTGAGGCGGGCACCGAGCAGCAGCACCTGGCGTTCATCGCCGCCGAGCTGCGCCGTTACGTGGGCAAGGAGCTGGACGAGGCCGTGGCCGAGCGCTTTCTGGCACGCCTGACCTACCTGCACGTCGACTTCCTCAAGGCTGAAGATTATGTGGCGCTGGCCGAACTGGCCGGCAGCACGCAACGCATGATTGCCTACTTCGCCACCCCGGCGGCGGTGTACGGCGCGATCTGCGAGAACCTGGCGAAAGTGGGTCTGGCGGAAAACACCCGCGTAGTGCTGGAAAAACCGATCGGCTCCGACCTGGAATCCTCACGCAAGGTCAACGACGCCGTGGCGCAGTTCTTCCCGGAGAACCGCACCTACCGCATCGACCACTACCTGGGCAAAGAAACCGTTCAGAACCTGATCGCCCTGCGTTTCGCCAACAGCCTGTTCGAAACCCAGTGGAACCAGAACTACATCTCCCACGTGGAAATCACCGTTGCCGAAAAGGTCGGCATCGAAGGCCGTTGGGGTTACTTCGACAAGGCCGGCCAGCTGCGGGACATGATCCAGAACCACCTGCTGCAACTGCTCTGCCTGATCGCCATGGACCCGCCGGCCGACCTGTCCGCCGATAGCATCCGCGACGAGAAGGTCAAGGTGCTCAAGGCCCTGGCGCCGATCAGTCCGGAAGGCCTGACCACGCAGGTGGTGCGCGGCCAGTACATCGCCGGGCACAGTGAAGGCAAGTCCGTGCCGGGCTACCTCGAAGAGCCGAATTCCAACGCCCAGAGCGACACCGAAACCTTTGTCGCGCTGCGTGCCGACATCCGCAACTGGCGCTGGGCCGGCGTGCCGTTCTACCTGCGCACCGGCAAGCGCATGCCGCAGAAACTGTCGCAGATCGTCATCCACTTCAAGGAACCGTCGCACTACATCTTCGCCCCCGAACAGCGCCTGCAGATCAGCAACAAACTGATCATCCGCCTGCAACCGGACGAAGGCATTTCCTTGCGGGTGATGACCAAGGAGCAAGGCCTGGACAAAGGCATGCAACTGCGCAGCGGCCCGCTGCAACTGAATTTTTCCGACACCTGGCGCAGCGCTCGGATCCCCGATGCCTACGAGCGGTTGTTGCTGGAAGTGATGAACGGCAATCAGAACCTGTTTGTCCGTAAAGATGAAATCGAAGCCGCGTGGAAATGGTGTGACCAGCTGATCGCCGGGTGGAAAAAATCCGGTGACGCGCCCAAGCCGTATGCGGCCGGGTCGTGGGGGCCGATGAGCTCCATTGCATTGATCACGCGGGACGGGAGGTCGTGGTATGGCGATATCTGATGTGAAACTGCCCGAGGGCGTGAATGCCCGCGAATTCAAGAGCCCGGTGCTGCTCGCCGAAGGCCTGGCGCTGAATGTCGCCAAGCAGTTGAGCGAAGCGCTGGCGGCACGTGGCAACGCCGTGCTGGTGGTGTCCGGCGGCCGTAGCCCGGTGGCGTTTTTTCAGCACCTGGCCAAGCAGGAACTGGACTGGTCGAAGGTCGTCGTGACCCTGGCCGACGAACGCTGGGTACCGGTCGAACATGCCGACAGCAACGCCGGTCTGCTCAAGCAATATCTGCTCAAGGGCCCGGCGGCCAAGGCGCAGTTCCTCAGCCTCTACAGCGCGGCGGCCAACGTCGAGCAGGCTGCGGAGCAGGCTGATCGTTTGCTCGCCGAATTGCCGCCCATTGACGTGCTGGTGCTGGGCATGGGTGATGACGGTCACACCGCGTCGCTGTTCCCGGACAGCCCGAACCTGGCCGAAGCCCTGCAAGCCGACGGCACCCGTCGTTGCTGGCCGATGCTCGCACCAAGCGTGCCACGCCAGCGCCTGACCATGAGCCGGGCGCTGCTGGCCTCGGCGCGGTACAAGATTCTGTCGATTTCCGGTCAGTCGAAACTGACCACCCTGAATGCCGCACTGGCATCCAACGACGTCGCCGCCATGCCGGTTCGCGCGTTTCTGCAACCTACGTTAGAGATTTACTGGTGCCCATGAGCCAAGGAACAGCCGCTATGACAATTCCATCCCCGACCGTTTCCATGGCGGACAAAGTTGCCCTGATCGACAGCCTCTGCGCCAAGGCGCGGATCCTGCCGGTGATCACCATCGCCCGCGAACAGGACGTGCTGCCATTGGCCGACGCCTTGGCCGCCGGTGGTCTGACCGCGCTGGAAGTGACCCTGCGTTCGCAGTTCGGCCTCAAGGCGATCCAGATCCTGCGCGAACAGCGCCCGGAACTGGTGACCGGTGCCGGCACCGTGCTCGACCGCAACATGCTGGCCGCGGCCGAAGCCGCCGGTTCGCAATTCATCGTCACCCCGGGCATCACCCGTGACCTGCTGGAAGCCAGTGTCGAAAGCTCGATCCCGCTGCTGCCGGGCATCAGCAATGCCTCCGGCATCATGGAAGGTTATGGCCTGGGTTATCGCCGCTTCAAGCTGTTCCCGGCTGAAGTCAGCGGTGGCGTAGCGGCAATCAAGGCCCTCGGCGGCCCGTTTGGCGAAGTGAAATTCTGCCCGACCGGCGGCGTCGGCCCGGCCAACATCAAGAGCTACATGGCGCTGAAAAACGTCATGTGCGTGGGCGGTAGCTGGATGCTCGATCCGGAGTGGATCAAGAACGGCGACTGGGCCCGCATTCAGGAATGCACTGCCGAGGCGTTGGCGCTGCTGGACTGATACTTTTCAATTAGTTGCAACCCTACACTTCGTTGTGTGTTCTACGGCTTTAACGGTGCGCTTGGTCGGTGCGCCGTTTTTTTTTGCCCGAAAAATCCTTCGTTATCTCGAGATACATAGTTACCGCACCCGGCCTCGCGTGTGGCGCTAACCTGCGTTCATCTTATGGAAGAGAGAATGCGTCATGGACAACCAGTCTTCAGCTCCATCGGTTTATCAACTGGCCCCCGAGCAAGTCGCGGGGCCTTATTTTCGCAATCCCAAACTGCTGCGCCGCAACATCAGCGAAGGCGCCGAGGGCCTGCCGTTGCTGCTGCGCCTGACCATTGTCGATGCCATGACCGCCGAGCCGGTCAGTGGTGCGCTGGTGGATATCTGGCACTGCAACGCACGCGGCGCGTATTCCGGCTGGAGTCGGGTCAACCCGGATCTGGAAGTCGACGTCGAGGATATCGGCTCGATCCCGCGAACCGACGATGACACCTACCTGCGCGGCGGTCAGTTCAGCGACCACAAGGGCAGGGTGCGCTTCACCACGATCTATCCGGGTTTCTACGCCGGGCGAGCCCTGCACATTCACGTGGCGGTGCGCATCGTTGCCGGCAATGAATATCTGGAGGAGCGCAATGTAGCCTGGGTCGGCCAACTGTATTTCCCGGAGGTGGTCTCCCGCGGCGTGCTCAACAACAAGGCCTATCGCGGGCGAGGCTCGGCGCCGGTGTGTAACGCCGACGATGCCTACTACACCACTATGGGCGGAGAAGCATCGACCCTGACCGTCTGGCCGATCGGCCGCGACTCGCACGAGGACGGCTACTTTGGCCACCTCACGATCGGCATCGACACCTTTGCGGTGTCGTCGCAGATCAAGCCCGAGGACTTCGACAAGTACACGGTTTAACGCAGTTCGTTCAGCGCCTGAACCAGCAGCTGGATTTCCGTCGCCGTGGTGGTCAGCGACGGCGTGATACGGATGCATGGCCCACAGGCCGCGCCGTTGCGCACCACGGTGAACAGGTTGTAGTCGTTGAGCAGGCGTTCGACCATCGCCTGCTGGTCGGCATGACGGGTAAAGCGTAGCGAGGTGATGCCGCAATACAGACGCGGATCGTCCGGGGTCGTGACTTCGATGCCCGGCAGATTGCGCACGGCGCTCACCCACAGGTTGCGCAAGTAATTCATCCGCGCGCCTTTGGCGGCCGCGCCACCCAGTGCGCGGTGTTCCTCGAACACCAGTGGCAAGGTCATCAACGCCGGAATGTTCGGCGTGCTGTAAGGCGTGCGCGAACGGATGTCGTCAGCCGAAAAATGCATCTCGCCCATGTCCGGGTCGATGTCGGCCAGGCGCTGCGGTGCAATGTAGATAAAGCCGAGGGTCAGCGGCGAGCCGATCCACTTGTGCAGGTTGTACCCGGCGAAGGCGATGCCCAGCGCTTCGAGGTCGAACTCGATCTGCCCGAGAGCATGGGCGCCATCAAGGATGATATCGACGCCATGCTCCTTGGCCAGCGAGGCAATGGCCTGCACCGGCATTACCAGCCCGGTGCGGTGGGTGACGTGAGTCAAAGCCATCAATTTGAGCTTCGGATAGCGGGTAAAGGCTTCGCGGTAAGTCGCCAGCAGGCTGTCGAAGCTGGCCGGGTGGGCGTGCTCGATCTCGATCACTTCGACCCCGCGATGCTGCGCCAGCCAGCGCATGGCGCCCTTGACCGTGTCGTACTCCAGATCGCAGATCAGCACCTGGTCGCCTGGCTGCAGGCGGTTGTAGTTGCGGATCAGCGATTGCAGGCCGGCAGTGGCGTTGTGGGTAAACGCCACGCTTTGCGCGCGGACGCCGATCAGCTCGGCCAGTTGCGCGCGTATGTCGAGGAGGTCGTGCTGTTCGAAACGTTGGCGCACGTAGATCGAGTTGCTGTTGTTGATCAGCTCGACGTTGCGCTGATACTCCTCGATCACGGTGCGCGACATCCGTCCGAAGTAGCCGTTCTCCAGGTTCACGGGGCCGGGGTGGCGATCGTAACGGTCGGCGAAGGTTTGCCAGAAGGCTTCGTCTCGGGCGCGGCGGGTGTTATCGGGCATGGTCGACTCGACTCGGATCAGGATGACGCCTCAGTGGCGCGGGGCAGGCTTGCCATGTTTGGCGCGCAGCGGTTCGAGCAGTTCCGACAGGCCGTTGTGATCGATTTCCTGCATCAATGCCAGCAGCCCGCCCAGTTCTCCATGGGGAAAACCTTCCCGGGCGAACCAGTTCAGGTACGGGCCCGGCAGGTCGGCAATGATCCGGCCCTTGTACTTGCCGAAGGGCATTTCGCGGGTGATCAGCAGTTCGAGCTTTTCAGGGTTCATCGTTGGAATCGTCTGGGTTTGAAAACACGTTGGAAAATACAGGCATTCTGCATGCAGGCCAAATGACAGATCATGCAAATAACAGGCATACAGATTTTCGTTTTATTTTTAAGTTATTGAAAATTAACGATTAATTTCTTTTCGAGAAGCTGGCACGACCACTGCAACACTCCTTGCATCTTTCACCACGCAAGGAATTGAAAAATGACTGACATGAATAAAGAAGCCATCTCCGTCCTCAACGACCTGATCGAAACCAGCAAGGACGGTCAGGAAGGCTTCAAGACCTGCGCTGAAGACATCAAGCACCCAGAACTGAAAGCCCTGTTCACCCAGCGCTCTGCCGATTGCGCCACGGCGGCGGCCGAGTTGCAGGCGGCCGTGCGTTCGATGGGCGGCGATCCGGAAACCTCGACCAGCGTCAGCGGTGATCTGCACCGTCGCTGGGTCGACGTCAAAGCGATGTTCACCGGCAAGGACGAAGAGGCTGTGCTCAACGAAGCCGAGCGCGGTGAGGACCACGCCCTGAAGGCTTACCGTGAAGCGATCGAGAAGATCAACAAGCACAACCTGGTCGGTATCCGTGACCTGGTGGAGCGCCAGTACCACGGCGTGCAACGCAATCACGATCAGGTGAAGGCGCTGCGTAACCAGGCTCGGGCACGCTCGTAAGCGTTCGAAGCCCACAAAAAACGCCAGCTGGTCTGGCGTTTTTTTGTGTCCGGATTTAACCGGGGGACCATCAGCCGATGCTGATGGCCGGCAAGGTCGGCAGGGTAACGGTTTGCTGTTTACGCGGGGCCAGGATCTCGGCTTCGCCATCCACAACCAGCTCATCGCGCTGGTTGAATACGCGCGTGGCAATACGCACGCGGAATTTCGGCAGTTTCTCCAGAATCTCCAGACGTACTGTCAGGGTGTCGCCGATCTTCACCGGCTTCTGGAAGCTCATCTGCTGGCCAATATAAATGGTGCCCGGTCCAGGCAGCTCGCAAGCCACGGCTGCACTGATCAGCGCACCGCTGAACATGCCGTGGGCGATGCGTTCCTTGAACATGCTGGCGGCGGCGAACTCGGCGTCCAGGTGCACCGGGTTGTGGTCACCGGACATCGCGGCGAACAGCTGAATGTCGCGTTCCTCGACAGTCTTGCTGTAGCTCGCGGTCTGGCCCACTTCGAGGGCTTCGTAAGGGATGTTGGTAACCTGGGTCATGGGTCTGAATTCCTGTGACGGATGAAATGAATCCACAAAAAATTATTCGCTGCGGTGCGGCCGGCGATGGCTCAGGGCCTGGTCGATCCAGGCCAGCACATCGGCGGTCACTTCGTCGCGGTTGCTCTCGTTGAACAATTCGTGCCGCGCCTGCGGGTAGATCGTGAGTTGCAGGTTCTGGCTGCCGGCCGCGCGCAAGGCGTTGGCCAGATCAGTCAGACGCTTGCCTTCGCTCACCGGATCACATTCGCCGCCGATCACCAGCAGCGGCAGGCCCGGATCAATCTGGGCGAGATTGGACGCTTTGCTGATTTGCTGCAACCCGCCGAGCAAGTCGATCCACAACTGATTGGTGCAGCGAAAGCCGCACAGCGGGTCGGTGGCGTACTTGTCGACCTCGACCGGGTCGCGACTCAGCCAGTCAAATGCGGTGCGCGCCGGTTTGAATTTATTGTTGAACGAGCCGAACGACAGCCATTCGATCAGCGCGCTGCGACCCTTGGCGCCCTGGCGCAGCTTTTCAAACCGGGCGATCTGCCGGGCCGCGCGGTACAGCGCAACCGGCTGGAAATTCGAGCCGCTGAGAATCGCGCCATGCAGGCTGGCGCTGTGATGCAGCAGATAAGCCTGGGCAATGTAACTGCCCATGCTGTGCCCGAGCAGCACGATCGGCACGCCCGAATGACGTTGGCCGAGGAACTGGTTGAGGCTCGCGAGATCTCCAACCACCTTGCACCAGCCGTCGTCGTCAGCGAAGTGCCCGAGCGTCCCATGATCGGCCGTTTTGCCATGGCCGCGCTGATCGGGTGCGTACACACCGTAGCCTTCGGCGCAGAACGCCTCTGCCAGCCGAGCGTAGCGGGCGCTGTGTTCCGCCATGCCGTGGGCCAGCAGAATCACCGCTTTCAGCGGCGCGTTCGGCAGCCACAGGTTGACGAAGAGGCGGCTGCGGTCACTCGCGTCCAGCCAGAAGGTGTCGTGGATCATGGCGATTCCTTTTGCGGCCTGTTTTTGCTCAAGCGTCTTGCAGAGCTTGCATTGTATAGCGCGTCCGATCAGCTCACGCCACGGCAGGAAGATTCACACGATCAATGACGACCTTGCCCATATTTGCCTGATTGACCATAGCTGCTAGTGTCCGTGAAGCCCCGCTTTTTGCTCTCGGCTTTTTCAGGGACCGAAAGAAATGACAGCGAAGCGGCCCCGGATCGGCTCAGGTAAAGAGGACAAGAACAATGCAACCTGATTTCTGGAATGACAAACGCCCGGCGGGCGTACCCCTGGACATCGACGCGGGTGAATTCAAGTCGGTGATCGAGGTGTTCGAGCGTTCCTGCAAGAAATTCGCTGATCGCCCGGCGTTCAGCAACATGGGCGTGACCCTGACCTACGCCGAGCTGGAGCGCCAGAGCGCCGCGTTCGCCGGTTATCTGCAAGCCCACACCGATCTGGCGCCGGGAGATCGCATCGCGGTGCAGATGCCCAACGTCCTGCATTATCCGATTGCCGTGTTCGGCGCGTTGCGCGCCGGGCTGATCGTGGTCAACACCAACCCGCTGTACACCGCGCGGGAGATGCGTCACCAGTTCAAGGACTCCGGCGCCCGGGCGCTGGTGTACCTGAACATGTTCGGCCAGAAGGTCCAGGAAGTGCTGCCGGACACCGACATCCAGTATCTGATCGAAGCGAAGATGGGCGACCTGATGCCCACCGCCAAGGGCTGGCTGGTCAACACTGTGGTCAGCAAAGTGAAGAAGATGGTGCCGGCGTATTCGCTGCCCCAGGCGATTTCCTTCAAGAGCGCGTTGCGCATGGGTCGGGGCCTGGGCATCAAGCCGTTGAAGGTCGGCCTGGATGACATCGCCGTCCTGCAATACACCGGCGGCACCACCGGCCTGGCCAAGGGCGCGATGCTCACCCACGGCAATCTGGTGGCGAACATGCAGCAGGTGCGCGCCTGCCTTGGTCAGTTCGGCAGCGACGGCCAGCCGCTGTTGCGCGAAGGGCAGGAGGTGATGATTGCGCCGCTGCCGCTTTACCACATCTATGCGTTCACCGCGAATTGCATGTGCATGATGGTGTCGGGCAACCACAACGTACTGATCACCAACCCGCGTGACATCGGCGGCTTCATCAAGGAGCTGAAGAACTGGAAGTTCTCGGCGCTGCTGGGGCTCAACACGCTGTTTGTCGCGCTGATGGATCATCCGGACTTCAAGACTCTGAATTTCTCCACCCTCAAGCTCACCAACTCCGGCGGCACCGCGCTGGTCAAGGCCACCGCCGAGCGTTGGGAGCAGATCACCGGTTGCCGGATTACCGAAGGTTACGGCCTGACCGAAACCTCGCCGGTGGCCTGCACCAACCCGTACGGCGAGCTGTCGCGGATCGGCACGGTCGGTCTGCCGGTGCCGGGCACTTTGTTGAAAGTCATCAACGACGACGGCGTCGAGCAGCCGCTGGGCGAGCGCGGCGAGTTGTGCATCAAGGGCCCGCAGATCATGAAGGGCTACTGGAACAAGCCCGAGGCCACCGCCGAAGTGCTGGATGCCGAGGGCTGGTTCAAGTCCGGCGACATTGCAGTCATCGACCCGGACGGTTTCGTGCGCATCGTCGACCGCAAGAAAGACATGATCATCGTCTCCGGTTTCAACGTGTACCCGAACGAAATCGAAGACGTGGTGATGGCCCACCCGAAAGTTGCCAACTGCGCAGTGATCGGCGTGCCGGACGAGCGTTCCGGCGAGGCGGTGAAGCTGTTTGTGGTGGCGCGGGAAACCGGAGTCAGCCTGGAAGAGCTGAAGGCCTACTGCAAAGAAAATTTCACCGCTTACAAGGTGCCAAAACACATCGTGCTGCGTGAGTCGTTGCCGATGACGCCTGTCGGGAAAATTCTGCGCAGAGAGTTACGCGATATCGCATAAAAGAATTGCGCTTCACTCTATCGCGAGCGGGCTCGCTCCCACAGGATCATCAGTGAACCTGTGGAAGCGAGCCCGCTCGCGATTTTTTTGTTTCAAGCCCCCGAAAACCGGGACTTTCAAGGTTTTATAGGATTTTTGCTCTAAAATGACTGCAAATAGTTCTTGAGTCATGAAAATGACTGTGGGGGCCGCTTTTGGCTCTAGTCGACCCTTGGCAAAGCTGCTACTCTCGGCGCGCTTTGTGACTTCTCGGCCTTGTAAAAAGCCAGACTCACCAATAAACAAACACCAATAATAATCGCATCAAATGCGGTGCTGAATTCGCGTTGCTGAGGAGTGGGCTTCCATGATCGAAGACTTTTGGAAGGATAAGTACCCCGCTGGAATTGCTGCCGACATCAATCCAGACGAGTACCCGAATATTCAGGCAGTGTTGAAGCAATCCTGCCAACGCTTCGCCGACAAACCGGCGTTCAGCAACCTGGGCAAGACCATCACCTACGGTGAACTGTACGAATTGTCCGGTGCGTTTGCCGCTTATCTGCAACAGCATACCGATTTGCAGCCCGGTGATCGAATCGCCGTGCAACTGCCCAACGTGTTGCAGTACCCGGTCGCCGTCTTCGGTGCCATCCGTGCCGGGCTGATCGTGGTCAACACCAACCCGCTGTACACCGCGCGGGAAATGGAACACCAATTCAACGACTCCGGTGCCAAGGCGCTGGTGTGCCTGGCGAACATGGCGCACCTGGCCGAAGCCGTGGTGCCGAAAACCGGCGTCAAACACGTCATCGTCACCGAAGTCGCCGACCTGCTGCCGCCGATCAAGCGCCTGCTGATCAACAGCGTCATCAAGTACGTGAAGAAAATGGTTCCAGCCTATCACCTGCCAAAAGTCGTCAAGTTCAACGACGTGCTGAGCAAGGGCCAGGGCCAGCCGGTGGCAGAAGCCAACCCGGACAGCGGCGACGTCGCGGTGCTGCAATACACCGGCGGCACCACCGGCGTGGCCAAGGGCGCGATGCTCACTCATCGCAACCTCGTCGCCAACATGCTGCAGTGCAAGGCGCTGATGGGCTCCAACCTCAATGAAGGTTGCGAGATCCTGATCACGCCACTGCCGCTGTACCACATCTATGCGTTCACCTTTCATTGCATGGCGATGATGCTGATCGGCAACCACAACATCCTGATCAGCAACCCGCGCGACCTGCCGGCGATGGTCAAGGAACTCTCGAAGTGGAAGTTCAGCGGCTTCGTCGGCCTCAACACGCTGTTCGTGGCCCTGTGCAACAACGAAGGTTTCCGCAAGCTGGATTTCTCGGCGCTGAAAGTCACCCTGTCCGGCGGCATGGCCCTGCAACTGGCCGCAGCCGAGCGCTGGAAAGCGGTCACCGGTTGCCCGATCTGCGAAGGTTACGGCATGACCGAAACCAGCCCGGTGGCCACGGTCAACCCGATCCAGAACATCCAGATCGGCACCATCGGCATTCCGGTGCCGTCGACCCTGTGCAAAGTCATCGACGATGCAGGTGTCGAGCAGCCGCTGGGCGAAATCGGCGAGCTGTGCGTCAAGGGCCCGCAAGTGATGAAGGGCTACTGGCAGCGCCAGGAAGCCACCGATGAAATGCTCGACAGCGAAGGCTGGCTGAAGACCGGTGACATCGCGCTGATCCAGCCGGACGGCTATATGCGCATCGTCGATCGCAAGAAAGACATGATTCTGGTGTCCGGTTTCAACGTGTATCCGAACGAACTGGAAGACGTGCTGGCGGCCCTGCCGGGCGTGTTGCAGTGCGCAGCCATCGGCGTTCCGGACGAAAAATCCGGCGAGGCGATCAAGATCTTCATCGTCGCCAAACCGGGTGTCACCCTGACCAAGGAACAGGTGATGGAGCACATGCGCGCCAACGTCACCGGCTACAAGGTGCCGCGTTCCGTGGAGTTCCGCGATGCGTTGCCGACCACCAACGTCGGCAAAATCCTGCGTCGCGAGTTGCGCGACGAAGAGCTGAAGAAGATCAAGGCGAAGAGCGCCGCATAAAACAGAAAGCCCCGCAGATGCGGGGCTTTCTGTTGGTGCAGAGCAGGGCCTGGATTATGCGGTGAACCTGCCCCTCACCCCAGCCCTCTCCCGAGGGAGAGGGAGCCGATCGGGGGGGCTGTTCAAAACCCGAGTTCGGCTCGATATCTCAGGTCGACGTACCTTGTCCAATCACCTCGGTCGGTCCCCTCTCCCTCTGGGAGAGGGCTAGGATGAGGGGGGAGGGGCCCCCGAAATCTTACTGGCGGAACGGCGCAAAGTTCACGTTGGTTCCCGCCGGGCGCATGTCCTGCAGGTACGAGTCCTTGTCGGCACTCAGTTCCAGGCTCAGGGCTGCCTTGCGCTTGCCTTCATTGCGGACCACCAGGCCTTCGAGTTTCTCGCGCAGGAACACGGTCGGCACTTTCAGGTGCAGCAGTTCGTCGGTGGCCGGGGTGTGCATCAACAGGTGGATCCACTCGTACTGACCGATCGCCAGGCGCGACACCGGCAGGTCGAACCACCAGATGTTGCGGTTACGGTTCAGTTCGGCGAAGTGGCAGTTGTTGGTGCCGAGCACGGCACCGCCCAATTCCTGGTTGCGACGGGCGATGGCCTGCTTTTTATCGAGTTTCATAACATTCCTGCGGGGTCGGTTCTGTGGCGCCTGGCGCCCTTTTGATGGGCATTCTCGGGGGTACGCTCGTAAACATAAAGCCCAACCTGCACACCGCGACGAAATGAAGCCCTGAAAATAAATGAAACTTGGCGCAAACCGGGTCAGTCAATCATTACGTACTGACTTTCCCCGTTAATGTTCCAAGGAGAATCACCATGGGTAGCACGAGCGATAAAGTGAAAGGCATGGCCAACGAAGCGGTCGGCAACGTCAAGCAAGGTGTCGGTAAAGCCACCGATAACACCAAACTGCAGGCCGAAGGCAAAGAGCAAGAGAAGAAAGGCGAGGCCCAGCAAGCGGTGGGCAAAGCCAAGGATGCGGTCAAGAAAGGCGTCGACAAGGCCTGATCAGGCCTTGAACGAAACAGCGAAGCGGCCATCCAAGGATGGCCGTTTTCGTATCCCGCTCACATGCGGTCAAGGAACACAGTGTTTCAAAGTCGCCAAGTAAGCTACTTTGATGAGAGAAAAACGGCCCCTGAGTCGCCACGACTTCAACCTGTTTTGCGGCGAAAGGAGACGCGAATGATTTTCCCCGACATGAAAGGTCTGCCCCTGCACCGGGTGATGGTGCGCACGGTCACCGAATTCGTCGACGACGAGATGTCGACCTATGCCTCGGCACTGGCCTACCAGATGCTGTTCTCGCTGTTCCCGTTCATTCTGTTTCTGATTGCCCTGATCGGTTTCCTGCACCTGCCGGACTTCTTCTCCTGGCTGCGCCTGCAATCGGAGCTGGTGTTGCCGCCCCAGGCGCTGGAGCAGGTCAACCCGGTGATCGATCAACTGCAGCAATCCAAGGGTGGCCTGCTTTCGGTGGGTATCGTCATCGCCCTGTACACCGCGTCTGCCGGCGTGCGCCTGATGATGAGTGCGATGAACGCCGCCTACGACGTGGTCGAGGGCCGGCCCCTGTGGAAGCGGTTTCCGCTGTCGATCATCTACACCGTCGGCATTGCCGGCATGTTGCTGGTGGCCGCAGCGCTGATGGTGCTCGGCCCGCAGGTGATGGGCTGGATCGCCGCGCAGGTCGGGCTCGAAGAAGTCATCGTTACTCTGTGGACCATTGCCCGCTGGCCGGTGATCGTGATCCTGATGATGGTGGCCGTGGCGCTGATCTACTACGTGATGCCCGACGTCAAACAGGAATTCCGTTTCATCACCCCCGGCTCGGTGCTGGCGGTGGTGGTGTGGATCATCGCGTCCCTGGGCTTCGCGTTCTACGTCAAGACATTCGCCAACTACAACGCCATGTATGGCAGCATCGGTGCGATCATCGTGCTGTTGCTGTATTTCTACATTTCCGCCGCCGTGTTGTTGCTCGGTGCGGAGATGAATGCGGTGATCGAACACATGTCCAGCGAGGGCAAGGATTCGGGCGAGAAAGTCCCCGGCGAACTCGATGAACATCCCAAACAACACGTTTCCGGCCTCGGGCGCGATCACTCGCTCAAGCCGAACACTGACGAAGCCTGATCATGATCCGTGAAATCCTGAAGATGGGCGACGAACGCCTGCTGCGCATCGCGCCGCCGGTGCCCGCCGAAATGCTCGACAGTCCCGAGCTGTGGCAATTGATCGACGACATGTTCCAGACCATGGAAAGCGTCGGCGGCGTCGGTCTCGCCGCGCCGCAGATCGGTGTCGATCTGCAACTGGTGATCTTCGGTTTCGAGCACAGCGAGCGTTATCCGGACGCCGAAGCAGTGCCGCAGACGATCCTGATCAACCCGCTGATCACGCCGCTCAGTCCGCTGATGGAAGAGGGCTTCGAAGGCTGCCTGTCGGTGCCGGGCCTGCGGGGCGCGGTGGATCGATACCAGCGGATCCGTTACGAAGGCGTCGACCCCAAGGGTGAGCCGATCTCGCGGGTGGCCTCAGGGTTCCATGCGCGGGTGGTACAGCATGAATGCGATCACCTGATCGGGCGCCTGTACCCGTCGCGCATTACCGATTTCAGCAAGTTCGGTTTTACCGAAGTGATGTTTCCGGATCTCGATCCCAACGCTGACGACTGACTAGCCCGCGCGCGGTGCCAGTTCCATGGCAATCATCGGCTTGCTCCGCGCATAACGACTCAAGCGCTCGGCCATGGCCTGGGGCAGGGCAGGATCGAAAGTGAAGCCGCGCCGCTCGTAGAATCCGCGCAAGTCCGGGTGGCAGAACAGCCACACCGGCCCCTCGACGTCCTTCACCGCTTCGGCAATCAGCTGCGCGGCAATGCCTTGCTCACGGCAGGCCGGATCAACAAACAGTCCGGTCAGCCAATGCCCGCCGAACACCGGCCGCAGGCACAGCGCCGCCACGATTTCCTCCCGCCGCGCCACCCACAATTGCGCCTCGCGCACGGCTTTCATCGACGATTGATGCTGGCGGTAGAACTTGTTCATCAGGGGCCAGGACAGGTCATCGAGCTGGCTGTAACGGATGTCGGTCATGAATCGGACTGCCGGTGCAAAAGCCGCGGATTATAAAACAACGTGCCCGCCGGGATAGGTGTATACCTGATCTCACATCCCCTCTGAGTGGAGTACGCATCATGTCCAAAGGTATGGATTCGAAAAAAGCCGCGAAGAAGAAACCGGCCAAGACCGCCATCGAAAAACGCCACGAGAAGAGGGCGAAAAAAGTCGACATCTTTGGCCATTGATCACGCCGTTCGGGAGCCCGGATCCGGGCTCCTGTCTTGCCCTTGAAAACAGCCCGCAAAAATAATCTGCAAGATTTCCCGTTGGTGTTGCACAGAACGATCAGACCCTCGTTCCGAGCCACGCCATGCCCCACTATTTCGACGATGCCCATCGCCTACAGATCGAAACCCTGCGCCAGCGCTTCACCGCCCGCACCGAGTGGCCGACCTGGCTGCTGCTGATTGGCGTATATGGTGGCTGGTTCGCGATTGTGCTGGGCAGCGAATGGCTCGGCGTCTGGTGGAGCACGCTGCTGCTGATTCCGTTGCTGGTGCTGTGGCTGTCGGTGCAGCACGAATTGCTTCACGGTCATCCGACGCGCTGGACCTTCGTCAACAAAATCCTCGGCTATGCGCCGTTTGCGGTGTGGTATCCCTACACGCTCTATCGCGACAGTCATTTGCAGCACCATCGCGATGAAGACCTGACGATTCCCGGCGTCGATCCCGAAAGCCGTTACTTGAGTGCCGAGCGCTGGCAGGGCCGTTCGTTGTTCGAACGCAGCCTGCACTGGCTGAACAAAACCGTATTGGGCCGATTCATTCTTGGCGCACCGCTGGCGTTGCTGGCGCTGGCCGGTGAAGAACTGCAACGTCTGAAAAGCGGCGAGCGCCAGGCCTGGCTGATGTGGTTGACCCACGGCGCCCTGACCGTGCTGATGCTTTTTTTCATCGCCCGCTACAGCGTGTTGCCGGTGTGGCATTACCTGTTTTTGATCAGCGTCCCGGCGCTGTCGATCGCGATGGTTCGCTCCTACTATGAACACCGACCGCACACGCAACCGGAGCAGCGCACGGTGCTCAACGAAGCCGGATGGCCGTGGCGCTGGCTGTTCCTGAACCTGAATTTCCATCTGGTACACCACGATTTGCCGAAGCTTTCGTGGTACGACTTGCCCAAGGCCTACCGCATGCGCCGGGAACAGTGGGTGGCGCGCAGCGGCGGGTTTCTGGTGCAAGGTTATGGGCAACTGTGGCGCCGGCACGGCATCAAGCCGATCGACAGCCCACAGCATCCTTTTATTTGAGGCCAGCATGACGTCAGGTTACGCAGAACTGTTGATGTACATCGCACCCGAGCCGATTCGCGCGGCGAACGAGCAGTGGCTGGCGCGGATTCTCGAACACCTGGGCCGTTCGCGGCTCGATGCCGAAGGCCTGTCGCTGCTTGAACTCTGGCGCTCGCCTGAGTTGCTATTGACCCAGACCTGCGGCTATCCGCTGATGACCGCGCTGCGTGGGCAGGTCAGGATTGTCGGTCGTCCGCGTTACGAATTGCCTGACGCCACTGCCGGCAATCATTGCAGCCTGATCCTCACCCGTGCCGATGATCCGCGCCGCAATCTGGCGGAGTTCTTCGACAGTCGCGGGGTGATCAACAGCGATGACTCCAACAGCGGCATGAACCTGTTGCGTCAGCGTTTGGCGCCGCTGCATCGGGACGGTCAGTTTTTCGCCTCTGTGGGCATCAGTGGCGGGCATCGCGAAAGCCTGCGCTGGTTGCGCGAAGACCGCGCCGATCTGGCGGCCATCGACAGCGTGACCTTTGCGTATCTGGCGCAATACGCCGCCGCAGAGGTCAGCGGCTTGCGGGTGGTAGCGCGCAGCGCGTTCAGCCCGACCTTGCCCTTCATCACCGCTGCCAGCACGACGGACGAGCAGATCGAACACCTGCGCCGGGCCATGAACCGCAGTCTTCAGGACTTGCCCGACGTAGCCCGCATCCTCGGTTTGCCCGAGGTCCTGCCCGCCAGCGAAAGCGATTACCTCGTCCTGCTGGATTATCAGCGCGAGGTCGAAGAACTGGGTTATGGCCGATTGCATTAGCGTTCTCGGTTAATTCGATAATGGAATATAAAAATTCTTTTTAAGTATTTTTAACGCATAAGGCACCTTGCTAGGATCGCGCCACCGGACGACCGGACATTCAGCGACCCTTGACCAAGGAGCCCCCATGTCCGGCGCCGACTCATCCCATCGCAATCATGTGCACACGTTGTTTGGCGACCATTACCAGTGGTTGTGCACACGTCTGCGTCGGCAATCGAATGATGCGGCCACCGCCGAAGACATCGCCGCCGAAACCTTCGCGCAACTGCTCGAAGCGCCGGGCCTGACCGCCATCCGTGAACCCCGCGCCTTGCTCACCACCATCGCCCAACGCCTGCTGTACGAGCGCTGGCGGCGGCGTGATCTGGAGCGTCGGCATTTGCACCAGCTTCATCAGGGTGACTTCGATCACCCGCCGTCTCCCGAAGAACTCGCCGACCTGTCGCAGAGCCTCAAGCACCTGGACCGGACGCTCCAGCGCCTGCCGGGCAAGGTGCGTTCGACCTTCCTGCTGGCGCGAATCGACGGCCTGACCTACCCGCAAATCGCCGCCGAACTGGGTATCTCCCAACGTTCGGTGAGCCTGTACATGACCCGCTCCCAGGCCTTGTGCAACCGCCACAGCGCCAACCAAACCCTGATTTCCTCCCAGAACAAGAGGTCCGCATGAGATCGCTCAAAACCCTGCTTGGCAGTTCGCTGCTGGCCCTGACCCTGACCGCCGGCCACGCCGTGGCAGCGGAAAAAACCGCGCCGATCCACTTCGGTGACATCACCTGGGAAAGCGGCAGTTTCATCACCGAAGTGCTGCGCCTGATCGTCGAGAAAGGCTACGGCTACCCGACCGACACCCTGCCGGGCAGCACCGTCAGCCTGGAGGCGGCGCTGGCGAAAAACGACATTCAGGTGATCGGCGAAGAGTGGGCAGGGCGTAGTCCCGCGTGGGTCAAGGCTGCCGCCGAGGGCAAGGTGTTTGGCCTCGGCGACACGGTGAAGGGCGCCACCGAAGGCTGGTGGGTGCCGGAATACGTGATCAAGGGTGACCCCGAGCGCGGGATCAAACCGCTGGCGCCGGAACTGAAATCCGTGGCCGATCTGCCGCGCTACAAGGATGTGTTCAAGGACCCGGAAGACCCGAGCCGCGGGCGCTTCCTCAACAGCCCGACCGGCTGGACCTCTGAAATCGTCAACAGCCAGAAACTCAAGGCGTATGCGTTGAACGACAGTTACGTCAACTTCCGCACCGGCTCCGGCGCGGCGCTGGATGCCGAGGTGGCGTCGTCGATCAAGCGGGGCAAACCGGTGCTGTTCTACTACTGGTCGCCGACGCCGCTGCTCGGTCGCTTCAAACTGGTGAAGCTGGAAGAGCCACCGTTCGACGCCGAAGCCTGGAAAACCCTGGCCGATGCCAACAACCCCAATCCGAGAGGCACCCGTTCGATGCCGGCGAGCCTGGCGATTGGCGTGTCGGCGCCGTTCAAGGCGCAGTATCCGGAGCTGGTGACGTTCTTTGAAAAGGTCGACTTGCCGATTGATCTGCTGAACCAGACTCTGGCCGGGATGAGCGAAAAGCGCCAGCAGCCACGGCAGGTGGCCGAGGCGTTCCTGCGCGATCAACCGCAAGTGTGGAAGCCTTGGGTGCCGGGTGATGTGGCGAACAAGGTGAGTGGGAGTCTGTAGTTCTTTTCTGATATTTCTGTAGTGCTGCACCGACGCCATCGCGGGCAAGCCCGCTCCCACAGGGTTGTGCGCAATGTTAAAGCCAGCGTGGTACCTGTGGGAGCGCGGCTTGCCCGCGATGGCGTCCGACCGGCAAAAACGTTTTTGCGCTGAACCGTTTCTCGTCCGCTTCCTGTCCGAACTCCCGCATTACTGGCCGACTAGTGGCCTTGCGCAAGGCCTTGCGCTGTCTATGCTCATTCATAACTAACTATGTCGACCGCCATTCAAAGCGCTCCGACGGCAATCGGTTAGCCATGAACAAAGCTGCCAGAGTGCGCAATCCAAGGCACCGACACTTGACCGACAAGGAGCTGTTTTTTAAATGGAAGTTCTTCTGCATGTTAGGAATGGCCCGCCTGCGGGCTATCAAGAAAAGGATGTCTTGATTAGAGCGTCGCTGCATGGACTCTTTGATTAATCATCGTTTATCACCTGACAACTTCCTCCCGTGGAGGAAGGCGTGTGCCTGTTCTGTGGAACGTAGTGGTGGATTCTGAAAGACCTGAACTTTCATCAAATCAAAAGAACGCGCGGAAGGTGATAGAGACATGTTCAACCTACATCACAAGGCTGATCTGCAGGAAATCGAACGTTTCAGCTGTGCCCTGACCGAAGCCAACGCCAAGCTGGCGGCGATCAGCCGTTCGATGGCAATGATCGAATTCACCCCCGAGGGCATCGTTCTGGATGCCAATGACAACTTCTGCAAGACCATGGGCTACAGCGCCGAGGAAGTGTGCGGCAAACACCACCGGATCTTTTGTGAAGAAGCGTTCTATCGCAGCGAGGAATACGCCAGGTTGTGGCGTGACCTGGCCCGTGGCGAACCCATCAGCGGCACTTTCCTGCGCTTGAACAAGAGTGGGCGGGAGATCTGGCTCGAAGCCAGTTACATGCCGGTGTATGGCCCGGACAAACAAGTCCGCAGTGTGATCAAAGTGGCGGCGGATATCACCGCGCGAGTGAACAAGGAGAAGGAAGAGGAGAGCATGCTGGCCGCCATCGGTCGCTCTATGGCGGTGATCGAGTTCACCCCGGAAGGCAATGTGATCACGGCCAACGACAACTTCCTCAAGACCATGCAGTACTCGCTCAACGAAATCGTCGGCCATCACCACAGCCTGTTCTGTCACCGGGTCGAAGCCGAATCCGCGCAATACAAGGCGTTCTGGGCTTCGCTCAATCGCGGCGAATATCACTCGCACCGCTTCGAGCGCAAGAACAAGTCCGGGCAGACCGTTTACCTCGAAGCTTCTTACAACCCGCTGTTCGACGCCAAGGGCCGGTTGTACAAAGTGGTGAAGTTCGCCAGCGACATCACCCACCAGATGACTACCTTACAGACTGCTGCGGAATCGGCTCACAGCACCTCGGTACAAAACGACGCCTGCGCGCAAAAAGGCTCACAGGTCGTGCAGCAAACGGTGCAGATCATTCAGGACATTTCCCGCGACCTCAACGAAGCGGCGCTGAGCATCGATGCGGTCAGCAAACAGTCGGACATCATCGGCACCATCGTTCAGACCATTCGCGGCATTGCCGATCAGACCAACCTGCTGGCGCTCAACGCCGCCATTGAAGCGGCGCGGGCGGGTGAACACGGGCGGGGTTTTGCCGTGGTGGCGGACGAGGTGCGCAGCCTCGCGGCGCGGACCAGTCAGGCGACCCTGGAGATCGTCGATGTGGTGCGCAAAAACCATGAGCTGTCGTTAAGCGCGGTGTCGAGTATGCAGTCGAGCCTGAGCCGCACCGGGCTCGGGGTGGAACTGGCGAACGAGGCGGGGGATGCGATTCGGGAGATTCAGCAGGGCTCGCGGCATGTGGTGGATGCGATCAGTCAGTTCAATGAGACGTTGCAGTTGAACTGACTGATCGCAACATCCGAAAAACCTGTGGGAGCGGGCAAGCCCGCTCCCACAGGTGTCAGTGTTTAATCCGATTCAACCGGCAGCAGTCAGAGCGAAGCGAGGAGCTTGTCAGCCGACTCGTCGCTGATCTTCGCCGAGTTGGCGTCTTGCTTGTTCTGCTTCTCGGCTTCGGCCAGCTTCATCTTGTCCTGCAGTCGCTCGGCGATTTCTTTGCCGATGGCCAGTTGTTTCTCCGGCGGCATGGCTTTGATGTCGTCCTCGGTCAGGCCCATTTCCTGGAGGATACTGTCGCGCAGACGCTGTTCCGGCGTTTTGCTCATGTAGTCCTTGAACTCATCCATAGCCGATGAGCCCGTGGATTTGGTCTGCGAAGAATCGGAGGTTTGCAGAGCGACACGGGTCTTGGCGAACGCCTCGTCGACGTTGTCGCTGATGCGCGTGGCTTCGCTGACTTGCTGGGTCGCCAGTTGCGTGGCCGATTCCTGCACCTTGGCGGTGGCTTCGGCGGTTTGCGCCTGGGCCTGGTTTTGCAGGGTTTGCAGCATCGCGCCGTGCAGGCCGCCTTGCAGTCCGGCTGCGGCGGTGGCGGTTGCATCGTCATTCAGCTGCTTGGGTAGATGAATGATTTGTTGTTGTTTTGCACTGACCAACATGATGAATGAACCTGTAGGTAATGACTGTCAGCCCTAGGCAGCAATTACCGTGCCTGTTGAATAAATTCATATTTATCAATGGCTTGTGGTTTTTCGTGAACAGGCAAAGCGGTCATCCCTTGCCGGTGGGCGGCAGGGGATGACCGTTGTCCGTCAGCGATGGGCAATGTTTTCCAGCGCCAGGTTTCGGGTGCGGGGGCCGAAATAGCCGATGGTCAGCATCACGATCAACATGCTGGCGACGATGAACGCCAACACGCCCGGTGTGCCGAAGTGGTCGAGGAACAGACCGATCAACAGGCTGCTGAACACCGTCGACAAGCGACTGAACGAGTAACAGAAGCCCACCGCCCGGGCGCGGATGTTGGTGGGGAACAGCTCGCTCTGATAGGAGTGATAACTGAAGCTCAGCCAGGCGTTGCAGAAGGTGATCATCACACCGCAGAAGATCAGGCCAAAGGCGCTGGTCTGCAGGGCGAACAAGGTGCCGAAGGTCATGGCGCCGAGGGCCGAGCCGACGATCTGCCACTTGTTCTCGAAACGGTTGGCGAATTTGACGAACAGCAGCGGGCCGAGGGGGTAGGCGAGGGTGATGATGAACGCGTACATCAGGCTGTGAGTGACGCTGACGCCCTGACCGGAAAGCAACGCCGGCAGCCAGTTGCCGAAGCCGAAGAAACCGATGGCCTGGAAAATGTGAAAGACGATCAGCATCAACGCGCGGCGGCGATAGGGCGGTTGCCAGATATCGGCGAAACGGCCCTTGCCTTCGACATCGACGGCTACCGCTTCCGGTGCGTCCAGTGGCTTGCGGTGATCCTTCTCGCAGCGCGCCTCGATGTTATCGAGAATCCGGTTCGCCTCATCGAAGCGGCCATGCTGCGCCAGCCAGCGCGGCGACTCCGGCAGACGTTTGCGCAGCCACCAGATGAACAGTGCAAACACCGCGCTCGCCAACACCACCCAACGCCAGCCGGACACCCCGAACGGCGCTTGCGGCACCAGCCACCAGGACATCAACGCCACTGCCGGCACCGACAGGAACTGCACGAAAAATGCGAAGGCAAATGCCGAACTGCGCATGCGCTTGGGCACCAGTTCCGAGAGGTAGGCGTCGATGGTCACCAGTTCGATGCCGAGGCCGATGCCCACCAGAAAACGCATGCAGATGATCCCCAACGCCGAACTCTGCACGCCCATCAGTACCGTGGCCACGGTGTACCAGACCAGCGCGAAGGTGAAGATCGCTCGCCGACCGAACCGATCGGCCATCGGGCTCAGCAGACTGGCGCCGAGAAACAAACCGAGGAACGTCGCTGAGGCGAACGCAGCCTGATCGGAGAAACCGAACACGCCCTGATTGCCGGTGGCGAAGATGCCATCGCGGATCAGGCCGGGGCTGATGTAGGCGGTCTGGAACAGGTCGTAGAGTTCGAAAAAACCACCGATCGACAGCAGCGCCACCAGCCGCCAGAGGGTGGCGACTGCCGGGAGGCGGTCGATGCGGGCGGAGATCTCGGCGGCGCGTATCGGGTCGATGCCGTCGCATTGCGCGGCGGGGGCGTTTGCAGTCATGGGCTGATCCATTTTTTATTGATGGAAAAGCTTAGCCTGCTATCGGAAATCAAGGATTGTTTATATCGGCGGTTGGCACGGGAAAACCGCCGATTTCTTGCAATATTCGCTTACCAATTAACGATTTATGTCGCGGGCTGCGGATCCGGCAATGCCGAGGCCGGAAGGCCGAACACCTTATCGAACAGCCAGTTGAACGCGAAGGTGTAGCAAGGGATGAACACGATCAGCGCCAGATCCAGCAAAAAGGCCTGCACCAGACTGATGTTCATCCACCAGGCGATCAGCGGAATCAGGAACACGATCAGCGTCAGCTGGAAGCCGACGGCGTGGGCGATGCGCCGTTTCACCGTGCGGGTGCGCGACACCTGACGGCTTTCCCAGCGCTCGAACAGCGAGGTGTAGATGAAGTTCCAGGTCACGGCGATGGTGGTGATGATCACCGCCAGCGGGCCGGTACTGCCGGGCGAAGTGCCGGACAACAAGGCCAGACCGAGGGCCGAGAAGGTCATGCCGATCACTTCATAGAGCGACACGTAGACCAGTTTGCGTTTGACGCCTTGCATGGGGAATTGCCTCTTTCTTGCGACTTGTGGCCAGTGGGACTGGCGAAGGCGACGAAAGATAGCTTCAATAGAGGTGACAGAAAAAGTCAGTAGCTTTCAGTTTTATTGACAGGTGTGAGACGTGAATTTCAACAGTGAAAGCATCGAGCTGTTTCTTGCCGTGATCGAGCGCGGCTCGTTTTCCGCCGCGGCCAGGGCATTGGGCAAAGTCCCGTCGGCGGTGAGCATGGCCATCGGCAATCTGGAGGCCGAACTCGGTTACTCGCTGTTTGATCGCAGCCATCGCGAACCGCAACCCACGGCAATGGCGCTGTCGCTGGTGCCCCATGCGCGGCTGATCGCCGATCAGCTCAAGCAATTGCAGGTGCATGCGGTGCAGTTGTCGCTGGGGCTGGAGAGCAAATTGTCGATCGGCGTGGCGGCGGATATCGACCGCCGACGGTTGCTGATGGCGATCAAGGACCTCAGCGAGCGTCATCCGCTGCTCGACATCGAAGTACTGACCGCGCCGCAGGACGATGTGCTGGCAATGCTTCACAGTGGCCGGGTCAGCGTGTGTCTGGCGTTCGCCGGGTTGAGCGTGAATGTGCTGGAACGGTTTCAGTTTGTCGGCAGCGAACGAATGATCGCCACGCTGGCGGCGGATAGCCCGCTGTTGCAGGGACAGGATCTGTTTCTCGAGGATCTGGTGCATGTGCGGCAGATCGTCGTCGGCAGTCGTGATTTGCCGATCAGCGAAACCCGGCCGCTGGTGGCCGAGTCCCACTGGCGCACCGATAACCTGGAGACGGCACTGGAGATGGTCGAGGCAGGGTTGGGCTGGGGCAATTTTCCGCTGTCGGTGGTGCAGCCCTGGCTCGATAGCGGACGGCTGAAACGCCTGAATTTCCGCAACATCGAAAACGGCCTGGTGCTGCCGGTGCACGCGGTGTGGCTCAAGAGCCAGCCGCTGCAGAAGGGTGCGCTGGCTCTGGTGAAGTTGCTGGGCGGTTGAGTCAGGTGCTCTCGCGAATCTTCAGCTCGAAGCCCATGTCCTCGACCGGACGCGCCACGCTGTTGCCGGCCATCAGCGTCAGCATCTGCTCCGCCGCACGTTTGCCGATCGCTTCGCGGGGCGTGTTGATGCTGCTCAGGCGCGGCACCATGTGTTCCGACATCGGCAGGTCGTTGAAGCCGAGGATCGCCACTTGTTCGGGGATCCTGATCCCGTTGCGCAGCGCTTCGAGCAGGGCGCCCTGAGCCAGGTCGTCATTGCCGAAGAAGATCGCATCGACATCCGGATGCGCCGCCAGCAATTGCAGGAACAACTCGCCGCCCAGGCCCACGGACGATGAACGCGGGGTCAGCACTTCCAGATCCGGGTCGTAGCGACCGGCCTTCTGCAACGCCTTGCGAAAGCCTTCACCGCGCAGCAGGGTGCGCTGATCGAGCTGCGCACCGATGTACGCCAGGCGCTTGCGGCCACGGGACAGCAAATGTTCGGCAGCCGTTTCGCCGGCGCTGAGCTGCGAGAAGCCGACGCAGTTCACCCCGGCGGCGCTGTCCAGTTCCATCATGTACACGCAGGGAATGTTGCTGGCCTCGATCATCCGCCGCGAACTTTCGGTACGGTCGAAGCCGGTCAGCAGCAAACCGCGTGGCTGATAGGCCATGTAGTTGCGCAGCAGGTTTTCTTCTTCATCGCGCGAATAGTGGAAGTTGCCGATCAGCACTTCGAAGCCTTTGGGCGTCAGTACCCGATGAATGGCTTCCAGGGTGTCGATGAATAAAAGGTTGGACAGCGAAGGCACCAGAACCACCACCGAATGGCTCTGGGCCGAGGCCAGGGCGCGGGCGGCGGGGTTGACCACATAGTTGAGTTCCAGCGCGGCTTTCTGGACTTTTTCCACCAGTTCGGTGGCAACCGTGCTGACCCCACGCAGGGCGCGGGAGGCGGTAATCGGGCTGACGCCGGCCAGACGGGCGACTTCATTAAGGGTGGGACGGCCGGTGGTGCGGGTGTTTTTATCGTTTTTAGGGGTGGTCATCGGGCAGCTTGCCAAACAAAAATCAAGGCACTAAGGTAGCGCTGTCCTTATGCAGCTGCAAATGCGTAAGCGAGGTCCTGCCTGATCTTCGCTTTTTGGCGTACGGACAAAACCTGCTGCAACCCAAAAAAACGACAAGAAGGCGTCGGCAACTTCTGCCTGTGCACTAGAGTCATAGCTAGCAAAGGTAGCGCTGTCTGCGCGCTGAGGTGTTACATGAATCATCCCATCACCGCCCTGGTCATCATGGGCGTTGCCGGTTGCGGCAAGACGTGCGTCAGCGAGGCCCTGTGCCAATTGAGCGGCGCCACTGCCATTGAAGGCGATACTTTCCATCCGGCCGCGAACATCGAAAAGATGAGCGCGGGGATCCCCCTGAACGACGAAGACCGTGCCGGCTGGCTCGACAGCCTGTGCGATGAGCTCCGTCGCGTCGATGCCTTGGGCGAACGCCCGGTGCTGACTTGCTCGGCCCTCAAACACAGTTATCGCGAAGTGCTGCGCAGCGCCTTGCCGGGCCTGGGTTTCGTGTTCCTCGAATTGACGCCTGAAGTCGCCGCCGAACGTGTGTCCCACCGTCCGGGCCACTTCATGCCGGCCACCTTGATCGAAAGCCAGTTCGCCACCCTCGAATCGCCCAAGGGCGAGCCGTTGACCCTGGCCCTGAATGCTTCGATCCACAGCGTTGAAGAGCTCGCATCGCAAGCCCACGTCTGGTGGCAGGCCCATGGCCTGAAACAGGCGGTATGAGTGTGATTGCGAAGATAGCGCTGTCCATGCGACTTCTGATTAACCCGCTTTAATAACAACAACAAACCAGGAGACACCCCCTCATGTTTGGCATGTCCCATGACGCCTACCTGCTGCTCGATGCAGTGGTTACGGTGATCGGACTCATCGTCCTGATCACCAAATTCAAGATTCACCCCTTCATTGCCCTGACCATCGCCGCCGCGTTCCTCGGCCTGACCTCCGGCATGCCGATCGGCACCATCATCAAGGCGTTCCAGGACGGCTTTGGTGGCGTGCTCGGTTTCGTCGGCATCATCCTCGCGCTGGGTACGATGCTCGGCAAGATGATGGCCGAATCCGGCGGTGCCGATCAGATCGCCCAGACCCTGATCCGCGCCTTCGGCAAGGACAAGGTTCAGTGGGCGATGATGTTCGCCGCGTTCCTGGTGGGCATTCCGCTGTTCTTCGAAATCGGCTTCGTGCTGCTGATTCCGCTGGTGTTCATCGTGGCTCGCCGCACCGGTGTGTCGATCATCAAGATCGGTATCCCGCTGCTCGCCGGCCTGTCCGCCGTGCACGGTCTGGTGCCGCCGCACCCGGGCCCGCTGCTGGCCATCGGCGTGTTCGGTGCCGACATCGGCAAGACCATTCTTTACGGTCTGATCGTCGCACTGCCGACCGCCATCATCGCCGGTCCGATCTTCGGTACGTTCATCGCCAAGCACATTCCGGGTCATCCGAACCAGGAACTGGTCGATCAACTGGCCCGTGAAAACGATTCGGCCAATCTGCCGAGCTTCAGCATCACCCTGGTCACCGTGCTGCTGCCGGTGTTCCTGATGCTGCTGAAAACCTTCGCTGACGTGGCGCTGCCGGACGGTCATTTCTTCCGCACCTGGATGGACATGATCGGTCACCCGATCTCGGCGCTGCTGCTGGCATTGCTGCTGTCGCTGTACACCTTCGGTCACAAGCAGGGCATCGGTTCTCAGCAGATGCTCAAATGGCTCGACGCGAGCCTGGCGCCGACCGCCGCGATCATCCTGATCATCGGTGCCGGCGGCGGATTCAAGCAGATGCTGGTGACCAGCGGCGTGGGCGACGTGATCGGCCACATGGCGGTCAGCGCGCAGATCTCGCCGATCCTGCTGGCATGGCTGGTGGCCGCGGTGATCCGCATCGCGACCGGTTCGGCCACCGTGGCGACCATCACGGGCGCGGGCATTGTGGTGCCGGTGGTGGGGATGATTCCGGGCGTGAACCGTGAGTTGCTGGTGCTGGCCACCGGTGCCGGTTCGCTGATCCTGTCCCACGTCAACGACGCCGGTTTCTGGCTGGTGAAGCAGTACTTCAACATGACCGTCGCCGAGACCTTCAAGACCTGGACGGCGATGGAAACCATCCTGTCGGTGGTGGGTTTGGGCTTTATTCTGTTGCTGTCGCTGTTCGTCTAAGGGCGAATCGCAGGCACAAAAAAACCGCAGCGATGCGGTTTTTTTGTGTCCGGATTGATCGTTCCCACGCGGACGGTTCGACGCCTCGACGTGGGAACGACCAGGTCGCGGGGAGCGGGGGAGTTACTTGGTGACCAAGCCATCCGCCCGGAACATCCCGCGAATCCCGCGTACCGCCTGGCGAATCCGGTCCTGGTTTTCGATCAATGCGAAGCGCACGTGATCGTCGCCGTACTCACCAAAACCGACACCCGGCGAGACGCAGACCTTGGCCTCGGCCAGCAGCTTCTTGGCGAACTCCAGCGAACCGAGGTGCGCGTAGGCTTCGGGAATCTTCGCCCAGACGTACATCGAAGCTTTCGGGTTCTCGACCATCCAGCCCAGTTCATGCAGGCCTTTGACCAGCACATTGCGGCGCTGGCGATATTGCTCGGCGATATCGCGCACGCATTGCTGATCGCCTTCCAGCGCAGCAATCGCGGCCACCTGCAGCGGGGTGAAGGTGCCGTAGTCGTGGTAGCTCTTGATCCGCGCCAGGGCGCTGACCAGTTCCGGGTTGCCGACCATGAAACCGATGCGCCAGCCCGCCATGTTGTAGCTCTTGGACAGGGTGAAAAACTCCACCGCAATGTCCTTGGCGCCCGGCACCTGCATGATCGACGGGGCTTTCCAGCCGTCGTAGACGATGTCGGCGTAGGCCAGGTCGTGCACCACCAGCACGTCGTACTGTTTGGCGAGGGCGATCACCCGTTCGAAGAAGTCCAGCTCCACGCACTGCGCGGTCGGGTTCGACGGGAAGCCGAGGATCATCATCTTCGGTTTCGGGATCGAGCCGCGAATCGCCCGCTCCAGCTCGGCGAAGAAGTCCACGCCCGGCACCAGCGGCACCGACCGCACCTGGGCGCCGGCAATCACGGCACCGTAGATGTGAATCGGGTAGCTCGGATTTGGCACCAGCACGGTGTCGCCCTGGTCGAGGGTCGCCAGCATCAGGTGCGCCAGGCCTTCCTTGGAACCGATGGTGACGATGGCTTCGCTTTCCGGGTCGATCTCGACCGCGTAGCGCTCCTTGTACCAGTTGGAAATCGCCCGGCGCAGGCGCGGAATGCCCTTGGACGTGGAGTAACCGTGGGTGTCTTCGCGTTGCGCAACCTGCACCAGTTTTTCAACGATGTGCGGCGGCGTGGCGCCGTCGGGGTTGCCCATGCTCAAGTCGATGATGTCTTCGCCACGACGTCGGGCGGCCATCTTCAGCTCGGCGGTGATGTTGAAAACGTAAGGGGGGAGTCGATCAATGCGCGCAAAGCGGCGCGGCGAACCTTGTTCAGCCATTGTTGCCTCGGATAACGTAAGCGCCCGGAACCGTCCGAGCGACGCTGGTCACTGCGGTGACCTGTGGCGGACGATAAGGTCAGCGATGGCATACTGTCCAGAGCCTTTGTAAACAAATTTTTCTCAAGGAAAACCGGTTGATGGAATTTACCAGCGGCTTCTTGCTGAGCCTTTCGCTGTGCCTGGATATCGGCGTGGCCAACATCGCGATGATCACGCTGGCGATGCAGCGCGGCTATTTTCAAGGCTTCGCACTGGGCCTCGGCACCTGCGTCGGTGACCTGGTCTACGCGGTGCTGGCGCTGGCCGGAATGACCGTTCTGCTGCAATACGAAACCGTGCGCTGGGTGCTGTGGATCGGTGGTTCGGCGCTCTTGATCTACTTCGCGGCGAAGATGATCTATTCGGCGATCCACCACGAGGCGCAATTGGCGGCGACCGCCGAGGTCGGCCAGAACTCCCATAGCAAGGAGTTCTTCCGTGGGATTTTTCTGGCCATGTCGTCGCCGAGCGCCATCCTCTGGTTTGCGGCGGTGGGCGGTACGTTGATCGCCCGTTCCGGTGGCGGCGGTCCACTCAGCTCTGCGCTGTTTCTCGGTGGTTTCCTGTGCGCCGGGCTGCTGTGGTCGGCGGGACTGTGTTTCGCCGCGAGCCATGGCGGCAAGTTGCTGGGCGACAAACTGCTGCGCTATTCGTACATGGCATCTGCCGCGATCTTCTGCTATTTCGCGGTCTACGTGATCGTATCCGGTTATAACGAGTTTGTCGGCTCCGGGGCCGCCGAGGCCCTGCATACGCTGTAAATGTGCGAATCGGGTTTGGCTTCTATACTCCCAGCCGAACCCACTTTTTTCGTTCAAGGAGTCGAGTCATGGATGAGCAAAAACGCGTCGAAGTGGCTGAACCTCGCTTCGAACATGGACACTTCCTGCTGATTGCAGGTTTTCGCGATCGATTTACCAAAGAGACCGTTCAGGACATCCCTGCGCTGTGGGAAAAATTGATCCCGCACATCGGACATATTCCGGGGCAGAAGGGCGAAGTGACCTACGGTGTCTGCAGCAATTTCGACGGCAACGGCGGTTTTGACTACATGGCCGGGGTCGAGATCAGCAAGCTCGATGAGTTTCCACAGGAAAAGTATCCGTGGATCGAAGTCCTGCCGCGCCAGTACGCGGTGTTCGAACACAAGGGTTCGCTGGATCAGCTGCCGCAGACCATTGATTACATCTACAACACCTGGCTGCCGGCGTCCGAGTACAAAGGGCTCAACGCCCCGGAGCTGGAACGCTACAGCGCCGATTTCAATCCCAAACTCAATACCGGCAAGCTGGAAATCTGCGTCCCGGTGGAAAAGAAAACCTGATTGCTGACCGGCAGCGCGAACCCGCTTCGCGCTGCCGGTCGAGCCCTATTTGCCCTTGATCCGTCGTGCCCGCAACAGGTCGATGCCCAGGGTAATGAAGCCGAAGAAGCTGATGCCCAACACCATCAACAAACCGATTTCCACGCTGCTCATAAACGGTTCCCCCCTTGGGTGATCAGAGACAAGCGTCAGAAATAGACCGTCTCGATTCCGAAGAAAAGTGCTTATACGCAGGCTTTACGCCCCCTGCGCGGATCGATATGAACACCTTATTCCTTTATCCTTGGCGGCCTTGTTTCCACTGATTTCGAGCTGCCATGAACACCGTCATCCGCCACGTCACCGCCGCCGACCTGGATCGCTGCTACGCCATCGAAACCCTCGCCTACGAGGGCGACGAAGCCGCGACCCGCGAGAAGATCGCCACGCGCATCGCCACCTGGCCGGACGGTTTCATCGTCGCCGAGGTGGACGGGCAGGTTGCCGGCTTCATCAACTCCGGTGCGGCATTTGACGTGCAGATGTCCGACGAGGCGTTCAAGGAACTGATCGGCCACGACCCGGCCGGTCCGAACGTGGTGATCATGTCCGTGGTGGTGCACCCGGATTATCAGGGCCTGGGCCTGGCCAAGCGTCTGCTGGGTGAATTCATCGAGCGCATGCGCGAGCAGGGCAAGGCGACGATTCACCTGATGTGCAAGGAATGGCACATCCCGCTGTACGCCGGGTTCGGTTTTGCCTACATCAAACCGTCCGAATCCGACCACGGTGGAATGGCGTGGCACGAGATGATCCTGACTCTCTGAAGAACACTGCAAATCCCCTGTGGGAGCGGGCTTGCTCGCGAAGGCGTCGTGTCAGTCGATATTTAGTTTGACTGACCCACCGCCTTCGCGAGCAAGCCCGCTCCCACAAGGGAAAATGGTGTTTGCAAGTTTTGGTCAGTACAGCGTGTCGAGCACTCGCTTCGGGGCCTCGCGGTCGTAAGCCTCGGCATCAAACTGCCCATCATTCAGACGCTTGTGAAACGCGCCCGCCGTCGGCAGCGCCGAGCGCGGCAAGTGGGTTTCAGGGTTCCACGCATCCGAACGCACGAATGCCTTGGAGCAATGAAAAAACGCCGCTTCCACCCTCACCAGCAACACCGTACGCGCCGGTTTGCCGTTCACCGCGAAGCTATCCAGCAACTGCGGATCAGCGCTGATGGTCGCCGTACCGTTGACCCGCAACGTTTCGCCAATCCCCGGAATGATGAACAGCAGCGACACCCGTGGATCTTGCAACACGTTGCGCAAGGTATCGATGCGGTTGTTGCCCGGACGATCCGGCAAAGCCAGAGTGCGCTCGTCAATGATCCGCACAAACCCCGGCGCATCGCCGCGCGGGGAGCCGTCGATGCCGTCGGCACCCACCGAGCTGACAATCACCAACGGCGAAACCCGGACCATCGCCTGATAGTCCTCGTTGAGAAAACCGATCTGCTTGCGCAGCGCCCGTTCGTGGGGCAAGCCGTAGATGGCTTCCAGCGCTTCGATTGAATCGATCATCGTTGCTCCCCCGACGATTAGAAAAACAGGCCCATGCGCCGCTCGTAACCGATGCGGCCCTTGTACGCTTCGCCGCTGTCAACGAAACCGTACTTGGCGTACAGCGCAATCGCAGCGTCGTTGTCGGCGTCCACTGACAGCTCCAGCCCTTTGATTTCCGGCCAGGCCTGACGTGCAACCTCCGGCAACGCCAGCAGGCAAGCCTTGCCATAGCCCTTGCCCTGTGCGCGGTGATCGACCTGCAACGCATGCAGGGTGGCGCTGTGTTCATCGGCCCATTCCGGCAGAACCGGCGGGCGCTTGAGCAGCAGGAACGCCACTGGCTTATCTTCTGCCAGCAGGGCAAAACCCTTCACGCCAGGGCCGGGTTTCGACAGCAGCGTGTGCAGGGCGCCGTGGATGTCGCCGGAGAACTTGATCTGCTCGGCGTGGATTTCAATCGCTTCGACCTGCTGGCGCTGCAAGGCGTTAAGGCTCTCGTACGGCACGAGTTTGGCTGACAAGGGAATTTCCTTTTTCCTACAAAGATGAGCCTCGGATTCTAGCGACTTTGCGTTCGCTGGAATTTTTTTGTTTCAGCTGTCGATCCGGCAAATCGCCGAACGACTAAGGGTGTCTTCACAACAAAAACCACGGAGAACACCATGAGCGCACAAAGCGATATCCAGACCCTGATCAACACCTACCGCGAAGCCGTCATGACCAAGGACGTCGAGAAAGTCATGGCGCTGTACGCCGACGACATCCTCTCGTTCGATGCGATCAAGGCCCTGCAATTCAAGGGCAAACCGGCCTACCGCGCGCACTGGGTGGATTGCATGGAAATGTGCCCCGGCCCGCACATCTTCGAGTTCCACGAAATCGCGATCGAAACAGGCGACAACATCGCCTTCGCCCACTGGGTTGCCAACTGCGGCGGCACCAATGAACAGGGCGAAACCCAGAGTTGCTGGATGCGCGCCACCGCCTGTTATCGGCTGGTCGGCGGGGCCTGGAAAATTGCCCACGAACACTGGTCGGCACCGTTCGATCCGATGACCGGCGCGACCCTGTTCGATGCGAAACCCTGATCTTCAGCCATAGTTGATTCGTCCGATTCAGGAGAACGCCATGAAGTATTTATGCCTGGTCTACAGCGATGAGCGCCTGCTGCATTCGTCGCCCGACAGCCCGGAAGATGCCGAATGCTGGGCCTACGCCGAGTCGATCCAGGGCAGCGGCCGAATGGTCGCCGCCGAAGCGCTGGAGTCGGTGCAGACCGCCACCACGGTGCGCATGCGTAACGGCAAGCTGTCGATCACCGACGGGCCGTTCGCCGAGACCAAGGAGCAGTTGGCCGGCTTCTACCTGATCGACGCGCGTGACCTCAACGAAGCGATTCAGGTCGCCGGCAACATTCCGGCGGCCCGGGTCGGCAGCGTCGAAGTGCGTCCCGTGCGCCAGTTGAATGTCTGAAGTCAGGGCGCGGGTCGAGCAGGTCTATCGCGAAGACTCGCGGCGGATCCTCGCGACCCTGATCCGCCTGCTCGGCGATTTCGACCTCGCCGAAGAAGCCTTGCACGAGGCGTTCTTCGTCGCGGTCGAACGCTGGCAGCGCGACGGCGTTCCGGACAATCCGCGGACCTGGCTGGTATCCACCGGGCGCTTCAAGGCCATCGACGTGTTGCGCCGGCGCGCACGGTTCAAGGCCTCGCAGCCGTTGTTGCTGGCGCAACTGGAAGAACTGGAACAGTCCGAATGGGACGCTGAAGACGTGGAAGACGATCGCCTGCGCCTGATCTTCACCTGCTGCCACCCGGCGCTGGCGGCGGACGCGCAGGTGCCGCTGACCCTGCGTGAAGTCTGCGACCTCACCACCGAGGAAATCGCCCGGGCATTCCTCTCGGCCCCGGCGGCGATTGCCCAGCGCATCGTGCGGGCCAAGGCGAAGATTCGCGACGCGAAAATCCCTTATCAAGTACCGAGCCTGAGTGAATTGCCCGAACGCCTCGACAGCGTGTTGCGGGTGATTTATCTGGTGTTCAACGAAGGCTACTCGGCATCCGGTGGCGCCCAGGTGACCCGCGAAGACCTGACCCGTGAGGCGATCCGCCTCGGGCGGTTGCTGCTGGAGTTGTTGCCGGACCCGGAAGTCATGGGACTGCTGGCGTTGATGCTGCTGCATGAATCGCGGCGCTCGGCGCGGTCGACGCCGGATGGAGAACTGATTCTGCTGGATGATCAGGATCGCGGATTGTGGAATGCCGAGCTGATCGCCGAAGGCTGTGATCTGGTGGAAAAGGCGCTGACCACGGGACGCTTCGGGCCGTACTGCCTGCAGGCAGCGATTGCGGCGGTGCATGCCGAGGCGCCGACGGCGGGGGAGACCGACTGGGAACAGATCGTCGGGCTGTATGACGTGTTGCTGAGGGCGGTGCCGTCGCCGGTGATCGAGTTGAACCGGGCGGTGGCGGTGGCCAAGCGTGATGGGGCGCTGGCGGGGTTGACGCTGATTGAAGGGATTCTGGGGCGTGGGGAGTTGCAGGATTACCACTTGGCGCATTCGGCGCGGGCGGAGTTTTGCCGGCAGTTGGGGCGGGTTGAAGAGGCGCGGGCGGCTTACCGGCGAGCCTTGGAATTGACTCGGCAAGAGCCGGAGCGGCGGTTTATCGAGGGGCGGCTTTCGGCTTTGGATCGCTTGCCCTCACCCTAGCCCTCTCCCAGAGGTAGAGGGGACCGATCCGGGGATATTGGGGATATACGCCGACCTGAACGGTTCGCTGTGAATCCATAATCGACCAGATCTTTCAGGTCTGACTCTCACGTAAGTCACCTCGACGCCGACGTGAACTAATTCGCCGTGAATCCATAATCGACTCGATTTTTCAGGTCGATGTATTACGTCAGACGCCTCGGTCGGCTCCCTCTCCCTCCGGGAGAGGGCTGGGGTGAGGGCGCTTTTGATTTTGCCTTTCGCCTTTCGCTTTTAGGCCTGCTGCCGAGTCGCAGCCATCACAATCTCGCGAATACAAACCCCCTGCGGCTGCCCATACGCATAAGCAATCGCCGTCGCCACATCCTCGGCGCTCAGCACCGTGCCGCCCATGTCCTGTTTCCACGCCTGATACCCGGTCTTGATCGCCTCATCCGTGGTGTGGCTCAGCAACTCGGTCTCTACCGCACCCGGCGCAATCGTGGTCACCCGCACATTATGCGGCGACAACTCTTCACGCAGGTTTTCCGACAATCCATGCACCGCAAACTTGGTGCCGACATAGGCCACATGGTTGGGGAAGGTCTTGCGCCCGGCCACCGAGCTGACGTTGATGATGGTGCCATGCTTGCGCTCGATCATCCCGGCCACCACCGCGTGCACGCCGTTGAGCAGACCCTTCACGTTGAGGTCGAGCATCTGGTCCCACTGCGCCGGATCCTGCTTGCTCATCTCGCCCAGCAGCATCACCCCGGCGTTGTTGATCAGCGCATCGGCCGGGCCAAATTGCGCTTCTGCCTCGGCAACGGCGGCCAGCAAAGCGCCGCGGTCGGTGATGTCGACGCGGCGGCTGAGGGTGTTCGGCAGTGCCAGAGCTTCAAGGCGTTCGATGCGCCGCGCCAGCAACAACAGTGGATGGCCGGCCGCGCTCAAGCGGCGGGCGGTGGCTTCGCCGATGCCCGAGCTGGCGCCGGTGATGATGATCAAGGGCTTGCTCATGGTTGAACTCCTGAGATAAGAAAAACAAATAACCAGATTCGGGACGCAGTATATTTAGCCCGCTGGAGGCTGAAAAATGCCTTATTCCTCTGTCTGCTATCGGAATCTCCTATGGATCTCCGCCATCTCAAAGCCTTCCTCGCGGTGTTCGAAGAACGCAACATCACCGCTGCCGCGCAACGGCTGTTCATCAGTCAGCCCACGTTGTCGGTGACCATCAAACAGCTGGAAGAAGAACTCGGCGCGACGCTGTTCGTGCGTCAGCCCCGTGGTGTGGACGTCAGCGACGAAGCGCGACTGCTGTACCCGCAGGCACGCCGGATGGTGGCCGAATCCGAGGCGCTGAGCCGGATGTTTCGCGGCCGCGAAAATCGCGTACCGCTGACCCTCGGCATCGAGGGCGACATCGCCGCCAGTCACGTCGAAGCCTTTGTGCGCATGGCCCATCAGGCGTTGCCCAATCTGCTGCTGACCCTGGAAGAGGGCTGTCACGGCGATGGTCGATTGGCGGTCGAGGACATGTGCTGCGAGGACGAACTGTTCCTGCCGCTGTGGGAAGAGTCGTATGTGATGGCGCTGCCTCTCGACCATCCGATGGCCAACGCGCAGGCAGGCTGGGCGCCGATCGAAGACTGGATCACCTGTCCGCAACATCCTTCGCATCAACGGTTGATGGCGCTGTACGGACGCTCGCCGGAAGCGGTGGCGGGGCATGCCGGTTCACTGCAACAGGCGTTGCACATGGTGGCGGCGGGCGTCGGCGTGGCGATGTTGCCGCAGTCGCTGGTCAGCGGGCACGAGCGCATCGTCGTGCGAGCGCTGCACCTGCCGGCGCCGACCCGGCGGGTGGGATTGTGCTACGCGGCGCAGGCGCTGGAGTTGCCGACGATGCGCGGGTTGCACGAGTACTTTCAGGTGAACCGCCCGGCAGCGATCGAGGCGGCCTGAGCTATTCCAGCATCTTGCTCAGCAACCAGCTCCCCGCCGGCCCCGGCGGGTACAGCCGCGACCACAGGGCATCGACGAACACCGGTTTCGGCCAGCCACGCACCTTCAGTTCCACCAGCAAGTCATTGCCGAAACGCTCCACCAGCCAGCGCGGCAGCGGGGCCCAGCCGAAGCCTTTCTCGGCCATTTCCAGCAACATCAGATAACTCGGCGCCGACCACACCCGACCTTTGCTGCGACTGTCATAGGGATTGACGATGGTGGCCAGGCGCAGCTCGCGATGCTGTTCAAGGACCGTTTGATCGATGGATTCCTGTGTCGCCAACGGATGACCACGCCCCACGAACAAAGCGATTTCCGTACGCTCGGCGACGGTCGCGCTCGCCAGATCCGGTGGGTAGTTGTCCTGCATTTCGGCGAACGCCAGATGCGCTCGACCGCGCTGCACCAGTTCGACCAGGTCATCGCACTCGGCGATCAGGCATTCCAGCTCCAGATCCGGATAACGCTGCTCGAACCCCACCAGTGCCGCTTCGAAACGGTCGGACTGATAAGTGTCGGAAATCGCCACCGTCAGTTTCGGCTCGACGCCCTGAGCCAATTGCCGGGCGGTCATTTCCAGGCGGCTGGTGGCCGCCAGAATCGCCTCGGCCCGTTGCAGCATCACGTGCCCGGCCGGGGTCAGCGTCGGCTTGCGGCTGCTGCGGTCGAACAGGATCAAATCCAGATCAATCTCAAGACTGGCCACCGCCGCACTCACCGTCGACTGACTGCGCCCGAGTTTGCGCGCTGCCGCCGAAAAAGAGCCTTGAGTCGCCGCCTGGACAAACGCGAGCAACACTTCCTGAGACGCCATGAACTATCGCCTTGATCGATGGTTATTGGTTATGAAGTATCGGTGTGGTGCTGGATCATGGCAACCATCTTCACAGAGGACTTCGGCCATGACTGCCAACAAATCCATCACTGAGCGTATCTTCCAGGCCATCGGTTTCGAACTGTTGGCGATCCTGATCTGTACCCCGTTGCTGGCGTGGATCATGGGTAAACCGCTGGTCGAAATGGGCGCCGTCACCATCGCAATCGCGTTGCTGGCCCTGGGCTGGAACGTGGTGTTCAACGGCTTCTTCGACCGCATGCTCAAGCGCTGGAACATCGCCCACAATGCCTGGGTGCGAGTGGCGCACGCGCTGCTGTTCGAGGGCGGGTTGATCGTGATGGGCGTGCCGCTGATTGCCTGGTGGCTGTCGGTCAGCCTGTGGCAGGCGTTCCTGCTCGACATCGGCGTGCTGCTGTTCTTCCTGCCGTACACCTACATCTACCACTGGGGTTATGACGTGGTGCGCGAGCGACTGGTGATGCGGAGCGTCTGCCAGAGCTGAAAACAAAAAATCGCAGCCTGTGAGGGCTGCGATTTTTTTGTCCGGACTTTGTACAGGTTTAGAGAAACATCCCGCCCGACGCTTCAATCCGCTGACCGTTGATCCACTGCGCCCCCGGCGACAGCAACAGCGCCAGCGCACCGCCGATGTCATCCGGCTGCCCGGCACGGCCCAGGGCGGTGTTGCTGGCGACCATCGCATTCAAAGCCGAATTGTCGCGCACCGCGCCGCCGCCGAAGTCGGTTTCGATGGCGCCCGGTGCCAGGATATTCACGGCGATCTGCCGCGCCCCCAGCTCCTTGGCCTGATAACGGGTCAACACTTCCATCGCGCCTTTCATCGCCGCGTAAGCCGCGTAACCCGGCAGGGTGAAACGCGCCAGACCGCTGGAGATGTTGATGATCCGCCCGCCATCGTTGATCAGCGGCAGCAATTGCTGAGTCAGGAAGAACGGCCCTTTCAACTGCACGTTCATCAGCAGGTCGAACTGCTCCGGCGTGGTGTCGGCGAAGGAGGCATGCACGCCAATTCCGGCGTTGTTGATCAGGAAATCGAAGCGCGGACGCTCGAGCTGTTGCAGCGCCTGCTCGACTCGCACAGCGAAATCGGCAAAGCCTTCGCTGCGGCCGACATCCAGTTGCAGCATCACGGCTTTGGCGCCGAGTGTTTGCAGTTCCTGCACCAGCGCCTGGGCTTCATCGGCGCGGCTGTTGTAGGTGCCGATGATGTCCACGCCTTGCGCGGCGAGGTGCAGGGCGGCGTTCTTGCCGAGGCCACGGCTGGCACCGGTGATCAATGCGATTTTGCGGTTCATGGGTCTTCCTCGATGGCGGTGACGGTTGATGGGGGCAAAGTTTATTTATCCGCCATGAGGTGATAAACAGACTGAAACCGGAATCACTGGTCGAACTGTCCGAACAATCAATGGGTGGCCCATGAACAAACTGGAACTGCTGCGCACCTTCGTCCGGGTCAGCGAATTGTCGAGTTTCACGATGGCGGGGGAGAGTCTCGGGCTGCCGCGCTCGACGGTGTCCGAGCAGGTGCAGGCGCTGGAAACCCTGCTCGGCACGCGCCTGCTGCAACGCACCACGCGCAAGGTCCAGGCGACTCAGGACGGCCTTGCGCTGTACGAGCGAAGCAAGGATCTGCTGTCGCACATGGACGAAATCGAGAACCTGTTCCGCCAGGACGAAGCGTCGCTGACCGGGCGGATCCGGGTCGATATGCCGAACATTCTGGCGCGGCGGCTGATCATGCCGAAGTTGCCGGAATTCATGGCCCGTCATCCGAACCTGGAACTGGAAATCAGCAGCACCGATCGCCGGGTCGACCTGCTCGCCGAAGGTTTCGATTGCGTGCTGCGCATCGGCGCGCAGCCCGATCAATCGGTGGTGGCGCGGCACCTGGGGGATTTCAGCATGATCAACTGCGCCAGCCCCGCGTACCTGGAGCGCTACGGCGTGCCGCAGACCCTTGAGGATCTGGCGCAGCATCGGTTGGTGCACTACGTCGGTGTGCTGGGTTCGCGTTCCGAAGGGTTTGTTTACGAGCAGGACGGGCAAGTGCACCGCGTACCGATGGCCGGCAGCGTGACGGTCAACAGCACCGATGCCTACGAGTCGGCATGCCTTGGCGGGTTTGGTCTGATTCAGGTGCCGCGTACCGGGATGAATACCTATCTGGACAGTGGCGATATCGTCACCGTGTTGCCGCAATACACCGCGCCGGCGATGGGCATTTCACTGTTGTACGCGAGGCAGCGGCAGCTGCCGTTGCGGGTGCGGGTGTTCATGGACTGGCTGGGGGATTTGATTCGCTCGACGCTTTGATTCATGCCGCAAATCCCTGTGGGAGCAACGGCTCTCACAGGGATTCGGCTGGATCAGAAAATCTGGGTAAACAGCCAATACAGGCTGCCCGACAACAGAATCGCCGCCGGCAAGGTCAGCACCCACGCCATCAGCAGATTGCGGATGGTCTTCATCTGCAAACCGCCACCGTTGGCGACCATGGTCCCGGCCACGCCCGAGGACAGCACATGAGTGGTCGACACCGGCAGACCAAACATGTCGGCGGCGCCGATGGTCAGCATCGCCACGGTTTCCGCCGAGGCACCCTGGGCGTAGGTCAGGTGGGTCTTGCCGATCTTCTCGCCGACCGTGACCACGATCCGCTTCCAGCCGACCATGGTGCCCAGCCCCAACGCAATCGCCACCGCGATCTTCACCCACAGCGGAATGAACCGGGTGGCGTTGTCGATCTGTTGCTTGAACAGTTGCAGCTTGCCGCTGGTGTCGGCGTCGAAGGTGCCGACCTTGTTCTTGTCCATCAGGCGAATGGTTTCGCTGGCCAGGTACATGTCGTTACGCACGTTGCCCATGGCCTCGGCCGGGACTTTCGCCAGCGAGCCGTAGCCTTTGACTTCTTCACCGATGTGCCCGGTCAGGACGGCGAGGGCCGGGATCAGTTGTGGCGTGGCTTCCTTGCTGCGCACGTAGTCGGAGAGCACGGCGCGCGGATCGGCCGGTGCCGGCAGTGGTGCACTTTTCGCCAGCGCTTGCTGGGTCACTTGGGCGACGGCGGCGAATTGCAGCGACTGTTCTTCCGGCATGGTGCGGTTCAGTGCATAAGCCATCGGCAGGGTGCCGACCAGAATCAGCATGATCAGGCCCATGCCTTTCTGACCGTCGTTGGAACCGTGAGCGAACGACACGCCGGTGCAGGTCAAAATCAGCAAGCCACGAATCCACCACGGCGGCGGGGTATTGCCTTCCGGCGCCTTGTACAGCGAACGGTTTTTCACGAACGCGCGCAACGCCAGCAGCAACAGCGCTGCACAACCGAAACCCACCAGCGGCGACAGCAGCAGCGCGTAGCCGATCTTGGTTGCCTGGGCCCAGTCCACACCGCTGGTGCCGTCGCGGCCATGCATCAGCGCGTTGGCCACGCCGACGCCGATGATCGAACCGATCAACGTGTGCGATGACGAGGCCGGCAGGCCCAGCCACCAGGTGCCGAGGTTCCACAGGATCGCCGCGATCAGCAGGGCGAAGATCATCGCGAAACCGGCGGACGAGCCGACTTGCAGAATTAACTCTACTGGCAGCAGCGCAATGATGCCGAACGCGACTGCACCGCTGGACAGCAGCACGCCGAGGAAGTTGAAGAATCCCGACCACACCACGGCCACATTCGGCGGCAGAGAGTGGGTGTAGATCACCGTGGCCACGGCGTTGGCGGTGTCGTGGAAGCCGTTGACGAACTCGAAGCCCAGCGCAATCAATAGGGCTACGCCGAGCAGCAGGAACGGGGTCCAGGTGGTGACCACCGTGCCGAGTTCGTGCATGTCGTGCATCAGGCTGTAGGCGGTGAACAGCATTCCCATGGCCAGCACGGCGAAGAACACCACGTAAGTGAAGGGGCCGGTTTTTTTGTCGAGGGCCGGCCTGCCGCTGGCAGCGGAGGCCGGGCTGACGGTCAGGGAGGGAGTAGCCATGGGCGGACAATCCTGAGCGGGGGAAGGAGTGTCGCCCATGATCGTTGCTAAATATTACAGAGAGACTGCGACAGATCAGTGTTTGGCGGATTGGCCGCGCCGCCGGTCTTAATAATCCCGGCGTTTGCGAAACGCCCAGCGCCCGGCGATCACGGTAAACGTTGCCACCAGCGCCACCAGAATCCAGAACCCTTCCGGATCGGTGGCCAGCGGCACGCCGCCAACGTTCATGCCGAAGAAACCGGCGATGATGTTGATCGGCAGCGCCAGCACCGTGACCACGGTCAGAGTGAACAGCGTGCGGTTGCTCTGTTCGTTGAGGTTGGCGGCGATCTCTTCCTGCAACAGCTTGATTCGCTCGCCCAGAGCCGTGAGGTCGTTGATGATCAGCGCGAACTCCTCGGTGGACTTGCGCAGCTCCTTCACGTCTTCCTTCTGCAACCACGGCGGCGGTCGGTTGAGCAGGCGCAGCAGCGAACCCGGTTCCAGCGCCAGCAGCCGTTGCAGGCGCACCAGCACCCGCCGGTTGGCGCCGAGTTCGGCGCGGTTGGTCGACAGCCGCGAGGAGAGCAATTCGTCCTCGACCTGATCGACGCTCATGCTGGTCTTGCGCACGATCTGCGTCAGCACTTCGCCCTGATCGCGCAGCAGGTGCACCAGCAGTTCCAGCGGCGAACGAAAGCACTCGCCGGACTTCACCGACGAACGCAGCTTGTCCACCGAGTGCAGCGGTTGCAGACGCGCACTGACGATCAGTTTGCTGCGCACGCAGACCCACAACGTCGACACGTCCGACGACACCATGCTGCTGAGGTTGAACACCACATCGTTGACCACCGCCAGCAGTGCCGAATCGACATGCTCGATGCGGGTCGAACGCGAACCTTCGTGCAGCGCTTCGAAAAATTCTTCGGGCAATTGCAGATGGCTTTTCATCCAGCGCTCGCACGCAGCGTGGGCCAGGTTCAGGTGCAGCCAGAGAAATTCATCGCTGTCGCTATCGTCTTGCAGGCAGCGCAGGGCGGTGGCCGAATCCACCTCGCGCCCGCGTTCGCCGGGGCGAAAGCGAAAGCCGTAAAGCAGGCCGAACAGGTCAGGATCACGATGACTGATATCGAGGCTGTGGTTCATGAAGGCTCGCTGCGAGGAGGCGTCTGTCGCGGGATTTGCAGATTCACCTGAGCCGCATCATCGCAATGTCACATGACGCTTGTGTGACAGCAAAATGACGTCAAATCAACGCGTTACCGGCCGTCGGAAATGACTCAAGAAGGCCTCTGGCACGCCGATCACGCATGAGTTAGGTTGCGCGCCTTCGGCCAAGAGCCAAGGTCCGCCGACACGGATGTCCGGCTAAAAAATCACGTCTTACCGGACGTGCCTCATCCCTGTCCCGAGTACCTGCAATGCTGCAAAAATCCCTGAGAGCGCAAATTCTCGCCCTGCTGAGCGGCAGCCTGCTGGCGATGCTGTTGATCGCGCTGGCCTGCTTTCACTTCCTGTCCAACGGCGTGCAGAGTTACAGCCAGTTGATCGCCGGCCCCTTGCACACTTCGCAACTGATCGACGAAGCCAATCTGCAATTCAAGGTGCAGGTCCAGGAGTGGAAAAACGTCCTGCTGCGCGGCAAGCAACCGGCGGACCTGGCCAAGTACTGGGGCCAGTTCGAAGACCGTCAGCGCGATGTGCAGGGCATCCTCGGTGAGCTGGCCAACCAGAAAGGCCTCGAGCCTGCGCTGAAAACCCGCATCGAACGCCTGCGCGAAGAACATCGTCTGCTCGGCGCTGCGTACCAGAAGGGTCGTGATGCCTACGTCGCCGCCGGTGCCGATCCGACTGCTGGCGATGCCGCCGTCAAAGGCGTTGACCGTGCCGCCAGCGATCAGATGAGCGAACTGGTCGCCGAGTTGCGCAAGCAGGGCACCGAGCAATCGGCGCAGATCAGCGCCAGTGCTGATCGCACTGTGTGGCTGGGGCTGCTGGTGATGCTCGCGTCGGGTTTGCTGATTGGTTTGCTGAGCCTGTGGCTGGTCAACCGCAACCTGGTCGAGCCGATCCGCAAGCTCATCGACTACGTCACCCAGTTGAGCAGGGGCCGTCTGGTCGAGCGCGTGGTCAGCGACCGTCAGGACGAACTGGGCAACCTGGCGGCTGCCGCCAACACCCTGCGCGATTTTCTCGCCGAAACCTTCAATCATCTGCAGCGCAGCGCCAAGGATCTGGACAGTGCCAGCGGCGAGTTGAACGCCATCGCCACCGTCATGGCCGGCGGCACCAATGAGCAGTTCAGCCGCACCGATCAGGTGGCCACGGCGATGAACGAAATGTCCGCCACTGCCCAGGAAGTCGCCCGTCATGCGGCCGACGCCGCTCGTGCTGCCGACGATGCCGATCAGTCCGCGCAACAGGGCGAGAAGGTCATGCAGAGCACCATCCACAGCATCACCCAGATGCGCGGCGAAATCGCCAACACCGCCACGGTGATCCGTCGTCTGGAAGCCGACAGCGGCCGCATCGGCAAGGTGCTGGAAGTGATTCGCGGGATCGCTGAGCAGACCAACCTGCTGGCGCTCAACGCTGCCATCGAAGCGGCCCGGGCCGGTGAAGCCGGGCGTGGTTTTGCGGTGGTCGCCGACGAGGTTCGCAACCTCGCGCAGCGTACGGCGGAGTCGATCATCGAGATCAACCAGATCATCCACAGCGTGCAGACCGGCGCGGTGGATGCGGCCCACGCCATCGACAGCGGCCAGACCCGCAGCGATGAAAGCGTCGAGCAAGTGACCCAGGCCGGTGCCATGCTCGAGCGCATCACCCACGCGGTGGAAGCAATCCGCGACATGAACCGCCAGATCGCCACGGCAGCCGAAGAGCAGACCTCGGTCGCCGAAGACATCTCGCGCAACCTGACTGAGATCACCTCGATTGCCAGCACCAACCTCGACAACGTGCAGCGCACCGAAAGCGCCAGCCAGAACCTGCATGGCCTGTCCGGCCAACTGAACGACGTCACCGCTCGCCTGAGCGTCTGACCGGCCAGTGACTGTGTACCGGTTCGGATACCGAGTCGGTACACAGTCGATCTCAATTCGTGCAGACCGCCGCCGATGCCCGGTTATCTATCACCGGCATTGGAGATTTCCCATGGTCAGCATCACGTCTGTTTCGATCAATCAGACCGTCACTACGTCTACCAGCAAAACCTCGATTGCCGACACGGGCGACGACACCTCGACCACTGCGGCGGCCAGCACTGGCGTGAAGGCAGACACCAGCAAAGTCGCAGCAGGCGGCGGTGCGGCGCCGGCGGGGGACAGCAGTTCCAGCAGCGATGAATCGGATACCGTGAAAGAACTGCGCAAGCAGATTGCCGAGCTGCAGAAGCAGTTGCAGGAAGAGCAGCAGGCGTTGCAAGCGGCTCAGGCCAAGCAGGAAAGTCAGGACGCCAAGGCTGCGGATGTGGCGGCTGCACAATCGCAGATCGCGACGACATCGGCTTCGTTGCAGACGGCGACGGCGGCGTTGTTGGCGGCATTGCAGGATTCGGACAACAGCACTTCCGGCTCGTTGGTCAGTACGACCGCGTGAAGCCTTTCCCCCTCACCCTAGCCCTCTCCCAAAGGGAGAGGGGACTGACGGAGTTGAATGTTCGAGTTACGCCGACCTGACAGTTCTGAGTCGAACTCAGGTTTGAACAGCATGAAGATCGGCTCCCTTCCCCCTCGCCCCCTTGGGGGCGGTCCGACGTTTCGGGAGGGCTGGGGTGAGGGGATGGTTCTCACAGGCGAAACCGGAGTTTCGTCAAACGCCAGACACAAAAAAGCCGCACAACCCAAAAGTCGTGCGGCTTTGTTTTATCAGCCAATCAAGTGTCTTGCTTGTTACTCAGCACCTTGCCGGTGGTCGCATCGAAGTCCACATCGAACTCCTTGCCATCAGCAGCACGCAGTTCAACTTCATACTCATAACCATTGAAGTGGTTATCCAGATCCGTGTCGGTAATGGTCGCACCCGGATGCAGTTTCAGCGCTTCTGCGTTCATCGACTCCAGCGACTTGATCTTGCCTTCCTTGACCAGTTGCGGGATCTGGTCAACGCGAACGTCAGCCTGGGCCAGGCCAGCGGTGAGGGTCAGGGCGGCAGCGGTAAACAGGGCAGTCAAAGTTTTCATCGGTTATTCCTTTGGGTGATTCGTTTAAGTGAGTTCAGGTTAATCACCGCAACTTAATTCACCCTTAAAACGCAGCGAGCAGGCCGGACTCCCCGAGGGAGCGAGCCTGCTCGCGATACTGACGCCCGAATTTGCAGATCAGAAGCCGTTGTTCTTCAACACCTGATCCACACTGGCGGCGGCCGGGCGTTTGTAGAATTTCAGCAGTTCGCTGGCGCGGTTGGTGAAGATGCCGTCAACGCCGGCGGCCATGACTTTCTCGAAGTCCACCGGCTCATCCACGGTGTAGACGTGCACCAGCAGGCCCTGATCGTGGGTGTACTGGTTCATCCAGGGCTGCACCAGATCCGAATAGCTCTGATCGCCGCCGTGGGTCAGCTTCGCCGAAGGGCCGGTGCCGATCGCGCCCTGAGCCTTGGCGTAGTCGATCCACTGCTTGAACTCGGCTTCGGATTTCGGCTCCTGCTTACCGTAGAAAGCGTTCTTGTCCTTCTCGCCGGATTCGGCAAAGGTCACTTTGGATTTCGGCTCGATGCTGCCTTCGCCCACCCACAGCAACAGGATTTTCGGCACCTGTGGCATTTCCTTCTGCAGCATTTCCAGGCTGCTCTTCTCGAACGTTTGCAGGATCACCTTGCCTTTGCCCTGACCGACACCGAGGGCGCTTTTCGCCAGTTTCGAACCGGCCGGGCTCAACCAGCCGCGATCCTGGAGTTTTTCCTTCAGGTCATGCTCGATCCCCGGGAACAGCTTCGGCTCCTTGGTTTCGATGTACAGGCCGGGTTTGTGCTTTGGGTTGGCCTGGGTGATGTCGATGATTTCGTCGAGGGTCAGAATCTTCAGACCGACGTAGGACGGGCGGGCGCGATCCGGGTACTTGGCGTTGTACCAGCTGCCGGCGTCGAGGGTTTTCAGTTCGGCCATGGTGAAGGCATTGGCCGGGCTGTCCTTGCGCTCCGGGAATTTGGTGGCGACATCGGTGGTGCGTTGCAGGTTGTCGTCGTGCAGGGCGAACAGCACGCCGTCCTTGCTGCGCTGCAAATCCATTTCCAGGTAATCGGCGCCCAGGTCGCGGGCCAGTTTGTAGGACGCAGCGGTGGATTCCGGGGCATCGAAGGAGGCGCCACGGTGGGCGATCACCGCCGGGTGCGGAATGCCTTGAGTGGCGGCCAGTGCGACGGGGCTCGACTGGTTGGCGGCGTGGGCCTGACCGAGGCCGAGCATCAGGCTCAGCAGCAGTGCGCTTTTGGTGAAAGTGGCGGGCATTATCGAGTTCCTTTCGCAGGCATTTTCAAAGATGTACCTTTTAGCAACTCAAACGAAAACCTGCTATCGCGAGACCGACATAAACGTACTGAAAGCGAAAATTTGCGCACTTTTGTGCGTTCGTTTGCAGTACGCTTGGCCACGGCAACCGCCCCGGCAGAGGGCGCGCCACCCATTGCCCTGCGTGTAAACCTTCGATCACTTTTGTGAGGTTTACCATGCGCATCACATCGCAACTCATCTGCCAGGCCGCCGACGACCTCAAGGGCTTTGTCGGCCTCAACCGCAAGACCGGCCAGTACATCGTGCGCTTCAGTGAGGACTCGTTCGGCATGGACGTGGCCGATGACGGCATCATTCCGTGCAGCGAATTCGTCTGGGCACCGGCCACCGAACAGACCATGACCCTCAAGCGCGAACTGATCCAGTTGCTGCTGGACCAGAACATCGATGACCGGATCAACATCACCGAGCCGTTGCGCGTTTACATGAACAAGCGCGAGGTGCCGGAGATTGAGGCGGTGCGTAGTCTGGTGAAGGGCTGAGATTCTGCTGCGACTGTTCTGGCCCCTTCGTCGGAACGCCGCCCGGAGCAAGCCCGCTCCCACAGGTACAGTGTGATCTTGAGAGCAGCGCACTACCTGTGGGAGCGGGCTTGCCCGCGAAAGGGCCAGTGAGTACACCTTAATACTCACCTCCCGAACCGATACTCCCGCTCCACCCGACACACCCGCGTATGAAACGCCGAATACCACTCGGCCCGTCCACGCGCCTGAATCACCCGGTGCTCCGGATGCTCGCGCCACGCCAGAATTGCCGCCTCACTCTCCCAGTACGAAACCGTAATCCCCACCCCGTCCGCGCCCCGGATCGAATCGATGCCGAGAAAACCCGGTTGCTCGGCAACCAATTGCATCATGCGCTCGGAGGCCTCGGCATAGCCGTTATCGCCCTCGGTGCGGGTCGAAGTGAAGATCACGGCGAAACACGCAGTGTTCGGATTCATCGACAGTGCTCCGAGCAGGCTTCGACAAACGCCCGCACCAGCGGTGGCAAGTTCCCCTTGAGCGCTGCGCGTTCCGGCTGGAACAGTGTGGCGACAAAGAACACATGGTTTTGCAGTTCGATGGCACGCAGATCGCCTGCCGAATCGTGACCCACGGCGTGTAGTTCATGGGTCAGCAACTCCCGTTCGAACTGCGGATTCACACCGTAGCGGCAGCGATAGCCTTCGCGGATTTCCGACGTTTCGTACGCCCTGGCGATCAACGAACCGGGCACCAGATGAATACTGTCCACTGCTTCCACCAACGAACACGTCAGCGGCGAGAGCACTGAGCGGCTGGCGTCGGGCGAAGTTTCGCCATGCTCGGCGTCGGCCCAGCCCAGCACGTTGCGGGAAAACTCCAGCACCGCATGCTGAAAACCGCCGCAGGTGCCTAGGAAAGGGCGCTGCTGCTCGCGGGCAAAGCGGATGGCCCGCAGGGCGCCGTCTTCACTTTTATAGGGGCTGGCCGGCACACACCAGAAGCCGTCGAAATGTTCCAGCGGTGTCTCGGGCAGGATTCGGTCGGTGGCCAACCATTCGAAATCGATCGGACGGCGATGGTGTTCCGCCGCCAGTCCAAGGGCGACCGGGATGGCTTGGTGGGCGGTGACTTGCGGGTCGAAATCACCGATCAGGGCGATGCGCAGGGCTCTGGATTCCATGAGGACTCGCTGTGCTTGTTGAGGGACGAAGCTCACTATAGATTGGCGTTCACGCACTCGAAATTGGCGTTTGCCCAAGTGATCAATGCAGCCACGCAATACCAACTGGATTTCCCGGATCTGGCCCTGATTCTCGCCTTAGTGCGCGGCGGCTCTCTGGCCCGGGCCGCGCAGTTGTTGAAGGTCGATGTGTCGACGGTGTTTCGCGCCGTGCGCCGACTGGAAACGTCCCTCGGCCAGCAACTGTTCGAAAAAAGCCGCGCCGGTTATCTGCCCACCAGCCTCGCGCAGACCTTGGCCGAGCAGGCCGAACGTGCCGAGCAAGCACTGGAAGCGGCGCGTATCGGTGTGGAGCAGGGCGGCGAAGTGGTCAGCGGTACGGTGCGCCTGACCTGTACCGATTCGGTGTTGCAAGGTCTGCTGCTGCCGGCGCTGGCGCAGTTCATGCCGAACTATCCGGCGCTGACCATCGAGCTGAGCACCTCCAACGATTTCGCCAACCTCAGCCGCCGCGATGCCGACATCGCCCTGCGCCTGACGCGTACACCGCCGGAGCATCTGGTCGGACGAGAGCTGGTGAAGATTTCCTACCGGGTCTGCGCCAGTCAGCGTTATCTACAAAAGGTTGAAGCGACCGATCTGGCGGCACTGACCTGGATCGCCCCGGACGACTTTCTGCCCGATCACCCGACCGTCGCCTGGCGCCGCCAGCAGTTGCCGGGTGTGACGCCAAGCTATCGCTGCAACAGCATGTTGTCCGTGACGGAACTGGTCCGCGCCGGACTGGGCGTAGCGGCGTTGCCGGACTTTCTCATCAATGAAGGGCTGCAAGCCCTGAGCGAACCCTTGCACGGTTACGACACCGCGCTGTGGTTGCTGACCCGCCCGGACTGCCGCGCGTTGCGCTCGGTGGTCACGCTGTTCGACGAACTGGGGCGGGCGCTGCGTTTGCCGTGATCGCGTTTAACCCGGCGCCCGGTCATTGGCGAACATGCTCACCGCTTCCACCGCTTCGCTGGCGCCGTCCCGGATCTGCAGAATCACCGTGCCGGCCTGATCCGCCAGCTCAACACCCTGTGCCGCGCGACCACGGGTGCCGTCCATGCTCTTGATCGCCTGACGGGTTTCGGTCTGGATCAGGCCGATCATGTTGGAAATCTCCGCCGTAGAACCGCTGGTGCGTGCCGCCAGTTGCCGAACTTCATCGGCTACAACGGCAAAGCCGCGACCCTGCTCGCCGGCACGCGCAGCTTCGATGGCGGCGTTCAGAGCCAAAAGGTTGGTCTGATCGGCAATCGCGCGGATGGTGTTGACGATGGCGGTGATCTGCTCGGAGCGCTCGCCGAGTTGTGCGATCAGGGTTGAGGATTCGGCGATGTCGTCGGCAATTTCGCGCATTTCACTGGCCGCTTGCTGAATCACTTGCGTACCTTGCTCGGCGACTTTTCGGGTGGCCACCGAGATGTGATAGGCGGCGCTGGCACTGCGCGCATCCTGCTCGTGCTGCTCGACCCGGGCGGTCACGTCCGAGGCGAACTTCACCACTTTGCACAAGCGGCCGGCGGCGTCGTAGACCGGGTTGTAGTTGGCTTCCAGCCACACGGTCTGCCCGCGTTTGTCGACGCGTTCGAACTGGCCCTGAAACAGTTCGCCCTGATTCAGCCGGCGCCAGAAATCCTGGTAGGCGCTGCTGTTGACCAGCTGCGCGGGGCAGAACAAACGGTGATGTTTGCCTTTGAGTTCGGCGAGGGTGTAGCCCATGCGCGTCAGAAAATTCTGATTGGCGGTGAGGATATTGCCGTCGAGATCGAATTCGATCACCGCCATGGCGCGGTCGATCGCCTGCAATTTCGCATTGGCTTCGCTTTCCTGCTGCACTTTGGCGGTGACATCCATGGCGTACTTGACCACTTTCACCACGCGACCCGAGTCATCCTTGATCGGGTTATAGCTGGCTTCGAGCCAGATCGGTCGGCCCTGGCTGTCGATGCGTTCAAAGGTGCCGGACTGGAATTGGCCGCTTTTCAATCGCGACCACAACTCGCTGTACTGATTGCCACGGGCAAACTCGGGAGAACAGAAATGGCGATGGGGCTGGCCGACTACCTGTTCACGGGTATAACCCATGGTTTTCAGGAAGTTGTCGTTGGCGCGCAGAACCACACCGTCGACATCGAATTCGATCACTGCCATGGAGCGGTTGATCGCCTCCAGCAGGCCGGCTTGTTGGTTGATGGTGTTTTGGAGATCGACGAGGGCAGTCTTGTGGCGGTTGAAAATCATGTTCATGGCACTCTGGAAATAGGACTGAAGGTGGGGTCCCTGTTTCCGCGTCAGCCAGCCAGATATATCGATGGCTGGAAGCAGTGTGCCAGCATCCCGGCTGGCGGATTAACTTATACAAAACTTTATAAACTTGTACAAGAAATCGATTTTTCTCAATTTTGTACAAGTTTTTTCAGGCGGGTGATCAGCTCAACGCTACGCTGATTGTGTTACGTCCCGTGTGCTTGGCCGTGTACAGCGCCTTGTCGGAATCTTCGAACCACTCAAGGGCATCGGCGTACGAGGTTTGATAGCGAGCAAGCCCGATACTCAGGCTGACTCGCAGCTCGGGGACGTCGGGATGGCGGTAACGATCTATTCCCTGACGCAGTTGCTTCATCAGCGCTTCGGCCTTGCTCAGGGGCAGGTTAGGCAGGATCACGCAGAATTCGTCGCCGCCGTATCGTCCGGCCAGCTCGCTTCCGTCGAGCACGAACTTCAGCTCGTGACTCAATTGCCGCAGCACCGCATCGCCGACGATGTGTCCGTAACTGTCGTTGATCGACTTGAAATGATCGATGTCGATCAGCGCCAGAATCGCTTGGGAATCGTGCTGTCGGCACTGCTGGAACTTGAGATGCAGCAGGTCTTTCCAGGCGCCGTGGTTGAGCAGGCCGGTCAGGCTGTCGGTGCGGCTCAGGGCGCTTAGAGTGCGTTTGTGTTCGGCGAGTTTGATCGCCAACCGGTAGCAAACCATTCCCAAAGCCAGCGGATAAAGCGTCAGCATCGGCAGGCAGGCCCAGACTTGAGTCTGCGTGGCCGTCAGAGTGAACTTGACCCCGAACATTGACCAGCCCAGCAGCACGCCGATCACCTGGGCGAGCGCGCCGAGCCAGAACAGGCGCACGCCACCGGCGGCGACGTTGTTCATGGTCATCATCGACAGAATGGTCACGGTGGTCAGTGGGTTGAACTGGAAACACGCGGTCCAGAAACCGCCGAACACCGAGTCATAGAGCAGGTTGCGGCGTTCGGCGCGATAGGGAAAGGCCGAGCGGGTCGACCATTGATAAGCCACGTGCGGCCAGAGAAAACCGTTAAACAGCAACAAGGCCCAGACCCAGCCCGGCATGTTCAACGGATACATCGCGGCGCCCACGCTGAAGAAGCCGATGCCCAGCCCGATGGCTCGCGGCAGGTAAATGCGTCTGGCGAATGACAAGCCTTTGCCGCGTTGGTTTTCCATGGTGTTCTGCGCCAGATTCATTCTGAAACACTTTGCAGTGTAATTCTTCAGCGTGACCGTTCATCGGCCAATGGCAGGCATTGTCATTTATTCCAGCGGGAAAATTCAGTGTCCTTGTGAGCCATTTACTGTGGCGCAGGCCTGATCTAGAGCTGATAGCAGGCCAGGAACATGTCGATTGCAGAATCGACCACGGCATTTTGCGTTGCGTTGTCGAGCGCGGGCTGCCCCATGGAAATCTGCGGCCAGAAGGCGAAGGATTTGAGCAGCCCCTGTACCTGATGCGCGGCGAACTCTGGATCGACCGGTTTCAATCGACCATCCGCCTGGGCAGCACGAATCCACACGGTCACGCTTTCCTCACGTTCGCCCATGCGCGCCACCATGTTCTGCGCGCGTTCCGGCGAGTGGATCGCAGCCGCGATGGCGACACGGGCCAGATTCATGAAGTTGTCGTCCGCCATCATTTGCAACTTGGCCAACAGCATCGTTCGCAACTGATCCCGCAAGGGCTGATCGGGCTGATACGACACGGCCTGCTCGGTGCTGATCCGTGCCCACAACTGGTTGAGAATTTCGGCGAAAAGCTCTTCCTTGCTGGGGAAATGGTTGTACACCGTGCGCTTCGACACCCCGGCGCTCGCCGCGATTTTGTCCATGCTGGTGACCTCGAAACCGTTGGCCCGGAACTCGGCAATGGCCGCGAGGATGATGGCTTCGCGTTTGCGGTCGGTGAGGCGCGTTGGAGCTGTCATAAATTGGATTCGGCAGGAAAAAGGAGAGAATTACACTCGGCAGTTTACTTGGCATCCGGTTTGATGCAACCTAGAAACTACACCGATCAGTGTAATGTTGCCTTAATCGGTGCAACCTAAAACCAGATGTCCGGCTGATGCGTGCGTGCCTTGGCCATTTATCGTCCCACCGTGGAAAGCCGTGAATTGCGCGGTTTACCTGGAGTCTTTCAGTCATGGCCAAATCAATTTCTTCCGCGGTTAGTCCAGCACCTGAAGCTTCGCGCCAGGCCGAAGGGACTTTCCGTAACCACGCGCCGGTGCAGCGCGAAGGTTTGCGCAAGATGCTGCGGATCATGTGGAACATGATCTTCCACAAACCACGCAACACCCGGCCGACGGCAGCCATCCCGGTGCAGCCACTAACCCGCGCGGACCTGATCGCGGCGCCCAATCACAGCGTCTATCGCCTCGGTCACTCGACCTTGCTGCTGAAGCTTCAGGACAAATTCTGGATCACCGACCCGGTGTTCGCCGAACGTGCCTCGCCTGTTCAATGGGCCGGACCGAAACGCTTTCACCAGCCCCCGATCAGCATCGACGAATTGCCGCCGATCGAAGCCGTGATCCTGTCGCACAACCATTACGACCACCTCGACTACGAGGCCGTATTGAAACTGGCGGACAAGGTCAACGTGTTCCTGACCCCGCTGGGCGTCGGCGACACCCTGATCAAATGGGGCATCGATGCCGGCAAGGTTCGCCAGTTCGACTGGTGGCAAGGCACCGAAGTCGCCGGCATCCGCTTCATTGCCACTCCGTCGCAGCACTTCTCCGGACGTGGTCTGTTCGATGGCAACCAGACCCTGTGGGCTTCGTGGGTGATCATCGATGGCGATACGCGGATTTTCTTCAGTGGTGACAGCGGTTATTTCGACGGCTTTAAACGCATCGGCGAACAGTACGGCCCGTTCGACCTGACCCTGATGGAAACCGGTGCCTACAACGTCGAATGGCCCCACGTGCACATGCAGCCGGAAGAAACCCTGCAAGCCCACATCGATCTCAAGGGCCGCTGGCTGTTCCCGATCCACAACGGCACGTTCGACCTGGCGATGCATGCCTGGCATGAGCCGTTCGACCGCATTCTGGCGCTGGCCTGGGAACGCAGTGTGTCCATCACCACGCCGAAAATGGGCGAGGTGTTTAACCTGGCACAACCGCAACGAGGTAATGCATGGTGGTTGGCGGTTGAAGGGGAGAATGAGGCAGTGGTTCAAAGGGCGTAGTGGAGCTTCGCGTTATGCGAACACCACTTCAATTCGGCCCTCTTTGCGAGAGCGGGGGGCCGGTTTGACCACAATCTGCACATCTCGGCCGAGGTGGGAAAGGCATTCCATCATCTTGGCCTCACTGATGCCGCGGAATTTTCCTCTCAGCATTTCGGATAGCTTGGGTTGTGATAACCCCAAGATTTCAGAAGCTTGAGATTGAGTGAGATGACGCGCTTTGATGATTTCACCGATCTTTGCGGCGAGTTGAGACTTGACCTGCATTTCACTGGCGTCGGGCAAGCCGAGGTCTTGATAGACGTTGCCGCTGCCTTCTTCGATTTCAATCATTTCTAAGTTCCTTTCGCGTGGTCCTGAGCGGCTTGAAGTCTCTTTCGGATCAGATCGACATCGCACTGCGCGGTTTTTATACCGGTGGTCGACTTTTTCTGAAAACAATGCAGGACGTAAATTGCATTGCCAAAACGGACCGTGTAAACGGCGCGGTAGGTATTCGTATCAAAGTCCTCAATCAACTCGAGGACACCCGCGCCTCCAAACCCCTTCAGAGGTTTTGCATCTGGATGTCTGAGACCGCTTTGGGCCAAATCCAGTGCGTAACCAAAAACATCCTGTACATCAGTGGGCATCTGCTTGAGATCTTTCTTGCTACTGCTAACCCACAGGAGTGGCTTCCTTGTACTCATGCGAAAAATATACCTATGTTGGGATAATCTCAATCAATTGGTTCAGTCAGCCATCGCATAATCTCCATGACTCGCTGATTCCGGCATCGCACTTCTGACATTTCCCCCACGCCCCGGCGCAAACCCCGGAAAGAACACCAACCCCTGCGCCTCGAACCGATAGGTCAACGCCAGCCGCACCTCATCCGCCACGTCCTGTTGCGCTTCGAACCGCTGAATGTCGTCTACTGAAACCTTGGCCTCTCGCGACAACTGTTCAATGCTCCAGCCCAACATCCCTCGGGCCTGGGCGCAATGGGTCGGGGTGAACTGGAAAAGGGCGATACGTTCGAGGATGAGGTTCATCGCTGAAGAGGCCATGGTGTGCTCCGGGCTCGAGAGTGCTGATGGAAAATGTACTGTGTTTTTGTACAGTTGTTTTCGGCCGGGATCAAACGCATTTTTTGATTTGCCCTAGTTCGCCGCCTCCAACCAGACGGACGGTGCCTGACCGAGGATCCGGCGGAACATCGTCGAGAACGCCGCCGGGCTGTCATAACCGAAATCCAGGGCAATCCGCGTCACTGCTTCACCCGCCGCCAGCCGTGCCAGCGCCAGTACCACGCAGGCGCGCTGGCGCCATTGACTGAAACTCAGGCCGGTCTGCTGACGAAGCAACCTGTTGAAGGTGCGTAAGCTTACGTGCAGCTGATCGGCCCAATGCTGGGGGGATTGGTGGGCATTCGGCTGATGCAGAAAGGTCTGACACAGCTCGAGCAGTCGTCCGTCAGACGGCAGCGGGATATGCAACGGTAACGGTGCACTGCGCACCAATTCATGCAGCAACAAGTCAATGAGCACGCCGTCACGCCCGCTCAGGTCATACGTCAGCGGCAGCTCCACGGCTTCCATCAGCAAGTGCCGCATCAACGGCGACACACTGATCACCTGACAACGCTCACCCAGATCCACCGCCCCCGGCTCGATATACAAACTGCGCGTGCTGACCCCGAGCATCAACACCTCATGCGCCACCCCCGGCGGAATCCACACCGCCCGCTGCGGCGGCACCACCCAGTTGCCGTCATGCGTGCTGACCTGCATCACCCCGGTCGCGCCGTACAACAATTGCGCCCGCCGATGCGTATGACGTGGCAACAGATAGCCGTGGGAATAATCCGTACCGATCGCCACCACCGAGCGCGGCGTGTCATCCAGCAGATTGATCGAAACATTGCGCATCGAGCGGCACCCAGCAGTTGGCGTAAACGCAAACATTATTGGCTGACTTGCTGAAGCAGGCCAAGCGCCGCCGCACTATCGTCGACCGCTCCCCAACAACGGACGACGCGCCATGTTCTACCTCCTGCTGACACTCTCCGGCTGCCTGACCGGCGTCACCGCCGTGCTATTCGGCTTCGGCGGCGGCTTCGTCGTCGTGCCGTTGCTATACCGCATGCTCACCGCCAGCCACGGCGCCGACGACCCGATCAGCCAATCCGCCATGCACATCGCTGTCGCCACCTCGACCTGCGTGATGATCGTCAACGCCCTGGTCGCCACCGGCAAACATCGCCGCGCCGGCAACCTCATCCGTGATTACCTGTGGCCCTTGGGCGGGTTCATCGGATTGGGCGCAGTCGTCGGCGCAATCGCCGCGGTGTGGGTCAGCGGCGAAATCATTCGTTATGCCTTCATCGCCTACCTCGGCGTGACGATTGTCGATTGCCTGCTGCGACGCGGATTTCTTACGCAGTCCGAAGGCGCCATCCCACGGCGATTGGGAACGCTGGAAACGTCCGGCGGCGGTGTAGGCATTGGCGCCATCGCAACCTTTCTCGGTGTAGGAGGAAGCGTCATGACCGTGCCGTTATTGCGGCGTTGCGGGTTGAGCATGTCGCAGGCGACTTCGATGGCCAATCCGTTGAGCGTGCCGGTGGCGTTGGCGGGAACCCTGACGTACATGGCGATGGCGGGACTCAGCGAGACAAAATTTGGGCCATGGTTTATCGGGTATGTAGATCTGCTGGCGTTCGCAGTGCTGACGTTGGGCTCGATGCTGGGGATTCGACTGGCCACACGGTGGATCGGGCGGATACCGGATCGGGTGCATGCGTGGGTGTATATCGCGCTACTCATCATCGTGATGCTGGGCATGACACTGAAGTAGCACCTCGATTCCTGCGCGCATCCTCTGCATACTCCGCAGCCTTATTCACTCAGGGATCGATCCATGCTCAAGGGACTGTTGCGCCTGGCGCCATACACCGCCGTGCTGTTTTCACTGCTTTCCACCGCTCAGGCTGACGATGGCAGACGTGTGTTTACCGGCACGCTGGGCAAGACGCCGATTGTGGTTGAGCTCAATACACAGCAGCAGGACGAAGTGACCGGCCGTTACTTCTACGAGAAGTACCACCGCGATCTGCCCCTCAGCGGTGCGTTGCAGGACAGTACGCTGACGTTGGTCGAGGGCAACAATCGCTACGGTGACGACAAGCCGCTGCCGACCCTCAGGCTCGAGGAAACCGCAGACGGCTGGCAGGGCGAATGGCAAATCCCTCAGGGCAAAAAACTTGCGGTACAACTCTCCGAGGCCAAAATCGCTGCGCCGACCGCCACCACGTTGCCCTTCATCGCCACGCTGCCCGCCAGCGAGCCGTACGAATATCTGCGGCTACAGGGGCTCAAGCTCAAGGCCACGAAAAAAGAAGATTTCATGGGCTACACCCTGCAATGGTGGACGGAGCCCGAGTCGAAGATCGCGTTGTTTACCGTGGAATCCGGCCTGCCGAAAGATGACCTGCAGCGGGTCAACCAACAGTTGCTCGGGCGCTTGTGGAGCGAAGTCATCAGCTATCACGGCTGCCAGTTGCAGGGCGGGGAAAACGTCGAGTTCATGCAGCAGGCACAACCGCAACTGATCTCGCCAGCCGTGGTCAGCCTGAACATCTCGACCAGCTATTACTGCGGCGGCGCGCATCCGGACTTCGGCGATTCGCCGCTGAACATCGACGTGAACACCGGCCATCCGTTGTCGCTGGAAGATGTGTTGTGGGTAGGCGAGGGCAAACCACTTCTGCACGCCGAGCGCGATAGTCTGGGCGATCAGCCGCTGAGCGAAAAAGAAAGTGCAGCGCGCTCGACTTACCAGCGCGAAGTGCTGGTGCCGTGGCTGATCAAACAACTCACCACGCTCTACCCGGATGAAATGAAGAAACCGGCGGAGGGCGATGAGGACAGTTGCGACTACACCGATGAAAGCATCTGGGGTTATCCGTCCTGGCACTTCACCCCGAAAGGTCTGTACCTGGGCGCCTACTTCGCCCGCGTCGCCCGCGCCTGCGATGCGCCGGACTGGTCAGTCCTGCCGTACTCCCTGATTAAACAACACCCCGGCGCCGTCCAACTGCAACTGCCCCAAAACTAACCATCACGCCAGCCCCGGCGCTTCACGAATGATGAAGTGATCCAGATTCTCGATATTGGCATTGAAGACCTCGAAAGGCTTTTCGGGGTTCTTCTTGCCCGGCACCTGCTTCAACTCCGGCGTCACGCCATAGAAGAAGCAGAACAACTCCTTATCACTGTCGATGGCGTGCTTGATCTCTTCCAGAAACGCCTTGCGCTTGCGGTAGTTGTCGATCAGCTTCTTGTTGAGATAGACACTGACCGGATAAGGCTTCTTCTTGCTGTCATCCGGCTTCTTGAACCAGACCTTGTCCTCGAAATCGATCCGGAAACTGGCGCTGTGAAAGTCCTCGATCTTCTTGATCCGACCCCAGTAAATCAGCCCCTTGTTGTCCATCAAGTACTCGATCTTCTTGAAGAACGAACTGTACGGCGCCGTATGCTCGCCAATCTTCAACGGCATGCGCTTGAGTAAATCCTTGTCCGCGAAGTTCGACACAAAACACTCCACGGGGTGAGCGAAAACACTGGTCTTGTCCGGCGCCGTTTCACGACTCGGCGATTCTTTTGAGGGAGAAGTCGCCACCCGCACCGGATCATCCCGCAACACATCCGCCGCCCCCGCTGGCGCGGCAGGTTTGCGCACATACTCACGGCGCGTCAGCAACAACTCCGACGGGAAATGCTCCTCCCGACCGTCATCCGTGTCCCCATCCGCCGCCTCAACCCCCGACGCGGAGGTCTTCACACTCACATACGGACAACCCGCCACATGCTGCGTACCGGGCAGATTCTTGAAGTGCGGCGTGCGTACGTAATTCACGTTCTTGGCGTTTAACGTGCCCAACTCGTTGGAGGCATCGAATGCCGAACGACAGGTGTCGTTGGGGCACTGGAAGTGTTCCTTCGCAGAATCGAACGCCACCGTCTCATCGAAATTCAGATCGCGAACGTCATAGATCGACAGTTTGTCGTCGAGGCTGAGGCAGTAGGCGAGGTCGAATTTCATGGTGGGGCTCGGGTCCTTGAGTGGGGGGAGGGGTATTAATAGCGGGTGGTGGGGTGGGTTGCACTGATTGTTTTCGGGGTGATGCAAAATCTGTATGAGTGAGCCTGCTCCCGCTGGGCTGAGAAGCAGCCCAGAAATCAGCAAACGCGATTAGTCAGATAAACCGCGATTATTCCCTTTCGAGTCTTCCAACGTTGTCATACAGCCAAGCAGTGAAAGCCTCTCTGTCATCCGAATGGTGGCAACGTTGGTGACAGTTGGGACACAGCGCCACGACATTCGAAGGCTGGTCCGATCCTTCTTGCGACATATGCTTTACGTGATGAACTTCAAGAAACGGTTTTCCATTTTTCTTAAATGGCGCTTCTTCGCCACAACCTTCGCACTTCCCATTGGCTTCCTGACGAACCCAGCCCCTCAATTCGGGATCACGAAAGTAAACCTTTCTGGTGGACGTCGTTTGAAGAGGTGTCTTTATACCTTTGGGGACGTAATCAAATTGCGTTCGCTCAAATTTGTCTGCGCGTTGTTCCAGTAACGCTTCGTCCGCAGTTGGATCAGAATCTTCAAGCGTCAGAACGGTGGAATCATCAAGTGCTTTACGGATGCTACGCGCTACATTCGCACCAACATTCTTGGCAGGTTTGTAGCCTTCAATTCGCTTTCGACCCATTTCTACCAACACGGTAGAAATGTTCTGCATCCGAAATTCGACAGAACCCTTCGTCCGGCCGGCGAGTGGGCCTTCACGCAGAATGCGATTTTCCTCAGTCTTGACGAATTTCTGGCCGCTCTGCTCACGCGTCAGCATCTTGAGGTAGGCATCGACCGCAGCCTGAATCTCTACGTCACTCCAATCGCTATTAGTTTTTTCCGTATCCATACAATCGCCGAGGGTTGAAAACCCTCGGACGATACTGAGTGGCCATTACAGCTGTCTACGAAAATTCCTACAGAAAATAACGACGGATCTCGCGAAGTCCTACAACCACCATCACTAGCCCATGGAATGCCTCGAAGACTGAAACACCTGCGCAACCTTTCTCCACCACGGCTTGCCCGATGTCTGTCGTTGCGTCTGATCGCTCAGCAGATAAGGCATATCCCGTAGCCGAATCCAGCCTTCATCCTGCCAATGCAGCAGGCTCAATGACATCTCCGGCCAATCCAACAAACTCAACTTCGGTCGTTCTGAATGTCCTTAGTGCTCTGCATCGCGCAAGGCCGGCACAACCTGCTGAGTCAACCACTCCCGCAACAACCGGTTCCCCGGAACATAGTGGTACACCAGCAGCGCATACACACCTGACTCGCTGAGCATCAATTGCTTTTCGGGTTGCCGAAAATACTCAATCCACAAAACGCGACGTTGATCCTTATCTAGCTTGTTGACCATGCGTTCGCACAGATGGAAACCCATCAAGCGGCCGACATCGCGGGCGCAGAACCACGTTTGGTTTTCGAGTAGAAGGGCGTGTAGTGCGAGGTTGTGACGCGAGAAGACTGTTACAGAAAAAGGATCGGGCATATCCATTACCTCTACGTTTAGATTCTTTGGAGGGCCTGACCCCAACGTAGAGTGGACTTAAGAAATTCCAACGAACAGAGCAGTTGCCACTGACGATATACGTCTGTGTCACTGACCAAGTTTTCCACGTTGGGTGTTTCTTAGGCACCTATTTTAAAGTGTAGATGAGTTTTTGAGGGCGACAATGCGGCAACAGCTACAGACGGCGTAGGAAATTTATTTCTATGGCGTAGGGGGGTAAAATAGCTCTTTATAGTAAAGAGCTATTTTTTTTGATTTGATGTCGTGACGCGTGTGTTGTTTTTTTGGGGGGATCGAGATTTTAATTTTTATTTAATACAATTTTTGTTTTGCTAGTCTCTGTTGCTGAGAAAAAAACGAGGGTGGCGTTTTCTGTGGATATGTAGGCGAAAAAAGAGATGCTTTCATTGCCTGATAATCCAAGTAAAGAAGATGGTTTTGCAGGGGTCATGTTTTTTGTGTAAGTAAATTTTGCGCTGCGATTCTGAAACGTGCCAGAAAGTTTGCATAGAAAATTCTGGGTTTGGCTAAAGCGAAGCTCGGTAATTGTCCATTCTGCTGAGATTTTTTCATTCTCAATAGTAAAAATTACTTGTTCGCCTTTTTCAGTGCTCCAGTTCCCGCTCCAGATGGCACTGGTGTGAGGCTCAAAGTAGGCTTCACCATACAGTCTTATATTTCTTTGGAAGTCTTCTGCTTCTTTGATGGTGGTTGCCCATGCTTCGTTGTCATGGGTTGTTTTGGTTTTGAGAGTAAATAGGGATGTTCCGATGTTTTCATGTGGATCGTCTGTTTTTCTCGCCTCGTCAAGAATTTGCTGTGCCTCATCGTACAGGCCATTCTCAATATAAATATTTGCGAGATTGGACATGGCTAGGGTAGAGCCACAGTCTCGTGAGCGCTTGAAAAACTCTATTTGTTTTCCTCGTATATTGAGAGCTCCGGCGCTGACTCCAATATTATTGAGTGCTACTGAATGCTGAGGATCTAAATTCAGTAACGTTGAATAGTTTTTTATAGCGAGACCGTTGAGGTCGTTATTGCTTTGTACGTACGCAGCATCGAACAAACGCTCTCTATTGCCGGGAGCATATTCGACAGACTTTTCTAATGCAATTGCTTGGGCGCTAAAATTGCCCTGCTCTTTTAGTAAGCTGGCGATCGATTCATATATTGATGACTTCTGTTCGTCTGAGTGAACTACTAACAGTCTGTCTTCAAGAATTTTTAGGCCTGTATTGATGTTGCCAAGATTTTTATGCGCAAGCGAAAGTTTTAGAGTGAGCTCTGTTATTGCGGATTCACTTTTAATACGGCTGATGGCATTTTCAAGGAGTTCTTTGTCTCTTTTTGGGTCGTTCGTTTCGTTGTATATCAATGAGAGCCATAATGAAATGTTCTTTATTGCAGTGTCTGAAGTGCTGAGATTGTAGAGCTTTTCAAGTTTTTCTAACGCTTGTTGATCTTTCCCTTTGATGAAGCATACATACAGGTAAAGAGCTTCGTTGTCATGTTGTTTTTCTTCATCAGCTTCGTTGTGCTGATTGTCTTCGAATATTTGCTTGGCTAGTTTTTGGTCGTTGGCCTCAAACGCGTCGAATAGCCTAGCTACCCAAAAATCTGCTTCTTCTTTAGGTTTATCTTGTGGCGGTTGTTCTTGAGGGCGCTCTATCGTTTCTTTAGTATCAGTATGAGGTTGGCGAGGTTCCTCAATTATTATTACAGGTGATGCAGCTTCCATTGCTCCTGTGGCACCGGCAAATGAGAAATTTAATTTAATCAACCGTTCAAGAGCGCTTGCCAGGCTTTTTCTTGTAATTATGACAATGACTAATATGATCAGAGGCCAGATATTCTTGTCTGCGAAAGAGAGTGCTAATTCGAAGTATCCGGGTGTGTTGCTTTCCATATTGCATTTTCTCCCTTTCATTCGAGAAAAGCCCCGCGATTGCGGGGCTTTCTAATGACTACTGTTCGAGCATATCGGAAAAAATTTAGTCCCAGCTCAACGCCCCACCAGTCTGATACTCAATAACCCGAGTCTCAAAGAAATTCTTCTCTTTCTTCAAGTCCATGATCTCGCTCATCCAAGGGAACGGGTTAGTCGTCCCTGGGTACTCTTCCTTCAAACCGATCTGCGACAGACGACGGTTAGCGATGAACTTCAGGTAGTCCTCCATCATCGCAGCATTCATACCCAACACACCGCGAGGCATGGTGTCGCGGGCGTATTCGATTTCCAGTTGAGTGCCCTGCAGGATCATCTGCGAGGCTTCTTCCTTCATTTCGGCATCCCACAGGTGTGGGTTTTCGATTTTGATCTGGTTGATCACGTCGATGCCGAAGTTCAGGTGCATGGATTCGTCGCGCAGGATGTACTGGAACTGCTCGGCGACGCCGGTCATTTTGTTGCGGCGGCCCATGGAGAGGATCTGGGTGAAGCCGCAGTAGAAGAAGATGCCTTCCAGAACGCAGTAGTAGGCGATCAGGTTGCGCAGCAGCTCTTTGTCGGTCTCGACGGTGCCGGTGTTGAATTCCGGGTCGGAGATGGCGCGGGTGTATTTCAGGCCCCAGGCGGCTTTTTTCGCGACCGACGGGATCTCGTGGTACATGTTGAAGATCTCGCCTTCATCCATGCCCAGCGATTCGATGCAGTACTGGTAGGCGTGGGTGTGGATCGCCTCTTCGAAGGCCTGGCGCAGGATGTACTGGCGGCATTCCGGGTTGGTGATCAGGCGGTACACGGCCAGGGCCAAGTTGTTGGCCACCAGGGAGTCGGCGGTGGAGAAGAAGCCGAGGTTGCGCATCACGATGCGGCGCTCGTCGTCGGTCAGGCCTTCCGGGTTTTTCCAGAGGGCGATGTCGGCGGTCATGTTGACTTCTTGCGGCATCCAGTGGTTTGCGCAGCCGTCCAGGTATTTCTGCCAGGCCCAGTCGTACTTGAATGGCACGAGCTGGTTGAGGTCGGCGCGGCAGTTGATCATGCGCTTTTCGTCAACGGCGACACGGGCGGCGGAGCCTTCGAGTTCGGCGAGGCCTTCGGCGACGTCGAGGGAATCCAGTGCAGCCTTGGCGCGGGCCACGGCGGCCGAGTCTTCGGCGGTCACGGCGCGGGCTTCGAGGGCGGCGGCACCGCCGGCGCTGTCGAGGCGGTCCATGTTGGCTTCGCTAGCGTGGCCGGCGTTGGCGCCTTTCACTGCTGCTACTTCACTGTCTTCTTTGTCGAATTCGTCCCAGCTCAGCATGACGTGTCGTCTCCTGCGTGAGGGCCTGTGCCCGTGTGAAAACTGATTGTTGGTTTTTCACACGGCCGTACAGGCCGCGTTGGATGTCGTTTTTTGCAGCGGTGCTACGCAGGCAATAAACAGAAAATTTTTTCGGGTTTCCGAGAGCCTCTGACGGGCGCAGGTCAGCGTTGTCGCTGCTGCGGGGCTTCAGAATGGCTTTGATCCCTGTAAGGGAATATTGCTGACCCGATTAGGGCGGCATTATAGGGAAAAAAACACGGGCGTGGGGGAGGGCGAAACAGCGCAGGGCGGTCGAGCGCGCGGGTGATTTCGATCGGAGCGAGGGTTTACAGGGCTTTCGCCGGGATTGGCCCCGGAGAAAATTTTTTCATTAATTTTTTGGCGTGTGATTGATTGCTCAAAAAACGAGCAAAAAATCGCGTTTTTCACTATATCTTGTGTTTTGCAACCCTTTTGCGCCGCTTCAAACACAACTGAGCCCGACCGAAGCCGGGCTGGAATCGACTCTCGATGTTGCGCTGAGTGATCCGATTCGGTGCAGTCTCAACGCATCAATTGGTGCAGCCGTTGCCCATGATGCTGTAACGCAGGATGTGACGCTGACCCTTGGAGTCGTCGTACTCCATTTTTGCCGGAACAACTTCGCAGACATTCGGAACTTCGCTCATGGAAACAACTTTGGCGATGTCCAGGTGAGTGGAGTAAGTGTATTCCTCGATAGCCGGTTGTTGCTGGGCGACATCAGTCGGAACCTCGTCTGCCATGGCGGTTGCGCACAGACTGCTGAGGGCCAGAACCAATAAAGCTTTCATTTGAAATTTACCTTCTTGAGGTCGAATGGGGTCACGCAACCTTTTTGGGGTTGCGTGTGGAACTTCATCGTTTTGCTTTGTTACTTCAGAACTGGATTAACGGCCTTCGTGGGGGCTGTAACCTTGTTAATCGCTTTGCCTTGTCGGCGAGGTGAATTTTAGGGAGGCGGGGCAGGGGTAAACAGACCCGGTTTTGATAAACACCTTTGGCAGATTTGGTAACAATCCTTGGAGAGGGTGTTACCAGCGCTGCGGCTTTCTCGGGAAACCGGGTCGTCTGAATCGCTGGCAGGCCAGCTCCCACAAGGGTTGCGGGGTTTGCTTCAGGGGTGTCTGTGGCATTTCTGGATGTTTTGTAGGGGCTTGTTACTACCATCGTCGAATGGTTCTATACGGGCGCCCCGGCTACAACAGGGTCATACAAAAACAACTATTACACCGAGGTAGGAAAGATGAGTGCGGCTTCCCTGTATCCCGTTCGTCCCGAGGTTCTGGCCAATACGCTGACCGACGAGGCGACCTACAAAGCCATGTACCAACAGTCGGTCGTCAACCCTGACGGCTTCTGGCGTGAACAAGCCAAGCGCCTCGACTGGATCAAGCCTTTCACCACGGTGAAACAGACTTCGTTCGACGATCACCACGTCGACATCAAGTGGTTTGCCGACGGCACCCTGAACGTTTCCTACAACTGCCTCGACCGTCATCTGGCCGAGCGCGGCGATCAGGTCGCCATCATCTGGGAAGGCGACGATCCTTCCGAAAGCCGCAACATCACCTACCGCGAACTGCACGAACAAGTGTGCAAACTCGCCAACGCCCTGCGTGGCCAGGACGTGCACCGCGGCGACGTGGTGACCATTTATATGCCGATGATCCCCGAAGCCGTGGTCGCCATGCTGGCCTGTACCCGGATCGGCGCGATTCACTCGGTGGTGTTCGGCGGTTTCTCGCCGGAAGCCCTGGCCGGCCGCATCATCGACTGCCGCTCGAAAGTGGTGATCACCGCTGACGAAGGCATCCGTGCCGGCAAGAAGATTTCCCTCAAGGCCAACGTCGACGACGCCCTGACCAACCCGGAAACCAGCAGCATCCAGAAAGTCATCGTGTGCAAGCGCACCGGCGGCGACATCAAGTGGAACCAGCATCGCGACATCTGGTACGAAGACCTTATGAAAGTGGCGGGAACCGTTTGCGCGCCGAAAGAGATGGGTGCCGAAGAAGCGCTGTTCATCCTTTATACCTCCGGCTCCACCGGCAAGCCGAAGGGCGTGCAACACACCACCGGCGGTTACCTGTTGTACGCGGCGATGACTCACGAGCGCGTGTTCGACTACCGTCCGGGCGAAATTTACTGGTGCACCGCTGACGTGGGCTGGGTCACCGGTCACTCCTACATCGTCTACGGCCCGCTGGCTAACGGTGCGACCACGCTGCTGTTCGAAGGCGTGCCGAACTACCCGGACATCACCCGGGTGGCGAAGATCGTCGACAAGCACAAGGTCAACATCCTCTACACCGCGCCGACCGCGATCCGCGCGATGATGGCCTCCGGCACCGCTGCTGTTGAAGGTGCGGACGGCAGCAGCCTGCGCCTGCTGGGTTCGGTGGGCGAGCCGATCAACCCGGAAGCCTGGGACTGGTACTACAAGAATGTCGGCAAGTCCCGTTGCCCGATCGTCGATACCTGGTGGCAGACCGAAACTGGCGGCAACATGATGAGCCCGTTGCCGGGCGCCCATGCGCTGAAGCCGGGTTCGGCCGCACGTCCGTTCTTCGGTGTGGTGCCGGCGCTGGTGGACAACCTTGGCAACATCATCGAGGGCGAGGCCGAAGGCAATCTGGTGATTCTCGATTCGTGGCCAGGCCAGGCACGCACGCTGTACGGCGACCATGACCGTTTCGTCGACACCTACTTCAAGACCTTCCGTGGCATGTACTTCACCGGTGACGGCGCGCGCCGCGATGCCGACGGTTACTACTGGATCACCGGTCGCGTGGACGACGTGCTCAACGTGTCCGGCCACCGCATGGGCACTGCCGAGATCGAAAGCGCGATGGTTGCTCACCCGAAAGTCGCCGAAGCGGCGGTGGTCGGTGTACCGCACGACATCAAGGGGCAGGGCATTTATGTCTACGTCACCCTGAAAAATGGCGAAGAGCCGAGCGAGCAACTGCGCCTGGAGCTGAAGAACTGGGTGCGCAAGGAGATCGGCCCGATTGCTTCGCCGGATGTGATCCAGTGGGCGCCGGGGCTGCCGAAGACCCGTTCGGGCAAGATCATGCGCCGCATCCTGCGCAAGATCGCTACGGCTGAATACGAAGGGTTGGGCGACATCTCCACCCTGGCCGATCCGGGTGTGGTGCAGCATCTGATCGACACGCACAAGACCATGAACGTCGCGTAAGCGGCGGGTCTGAACCACTGAAAAGCCCCGTCCGGCATCGCGCCGGACGGGGCTTTTTATTGTCTGGAGTTTATGGGTTGTTAGTGCTGGCCCCTTTGCTGGCAAGTCGAATCGTCGCACCGCAGCTCCCACAGGTTTTGTGGTGTGTTGGAGGTTGCGCGAGCAGCGTAGATCCTTGTGGGAGCTGGCTTGCCAGCGAAAGCGGTTTGTCATGCAAAGGTGCAATTCTTTGATGTAACACAAAACCCGCAGCCAATAATTATCGAATTGTTCCGTCAGCCCATTCCCACTGTTACCTGTCAGTCTTCAAGTAACCGAATGTGTAACCGCCCGCCCCGCAACGGGGCAATGAGAAACGCATCGCCCCGTTTTAGAGCCTCAAAACCGCCGGTGAAAAATAAGACATAACCCCGCGCTTGCCGGATTAGAAGGGTTTGCGAATAATAGGCCCGCAATTTGCAGCATAGATCGGTTCACTGTCTTTCGCTCTTGCATGAAATTGCGGGGCTGTCAATGTGCTCAAGCGGGTTTCTCGGTGCATCTGTAATTAGTTGTCGCATTGAAGAAATATCGGCTTCGGGCCTGTCGTTAGAATGCCGATCACTCGCTCGTCGTGGCTTGCGTTGAAGCCGTTGCGGTTTTGACTGGAACTGTCCCACGCACGCAGCAACCGATTTCGTTACACCCATTCGCATATTGGGCTGTCGCTCACTCTGCCGTTTTTGCCCTTTACCGATGGAGTCCCAAGATGAAGAAACTTGTGCTGCTTGGCGCCCTGGCACTGTCCGTGCTGTCCCTGCCGACGTTCGCCGATGAAAAGCCTCTGAAAATCGGTATCGAAGCGGCTTACCCTCCATTCGCATCCAAAGCCCCGGACGGCAGCATCGTCGGTTTCGACTACGACATCGGCAACGCGCTGTGCGAAGAAATGAAGGTCAAGTGCCAGTGGGTCGAGCAAGAGTTCGACGGTCTGATCCCGGCACTGAAAGTGCGCAAGATCGACGCGATCCTGTCGTCCATGTCGATCACTGACGACCGCAAGAAGTCCGTGGACTTCACCAACAAGTACTACAACACCCCGGCCCGTCTGGTCATGAAAGAAGGCACCGCTGTCAGCGAAGGCCTGACCGAGCTGAAAGGCAAGAACATCGGCGTACAACGGGGTTCGATCCACGAGCGTTTCGCCCGCGAAGTCCTGGCCCCTCTGGGTGCCGAGATCAAGCCGTACGGCTCGCAGAACGAAATCTACCTCGACGTGGCCGCCGGCCGCCTCGACGGCACCGTGGCGGACGCTACGCTGTTGAATGACGGCTTCCTGAAAACCGACGCCGGCAAAGGCTTCGCGTTCGTCGGCCCGGCGTTCACCGACGTCAAATACTTCGGCGACGGCGTAGGCATCGCGGTACGCAAGGGCGACGCCCTGAAAGACAAGATCAACACCGCCATCGCGGCCATCCGCGAGAACGGCAAGTACAAGGCAATCCAGGACAAGTACTTCGACTTCGACATTTACGGCAAGTAAAGACGTCGCTCGACCCGTCCGAAATGGCGCAAGCAACAGGATCTCTGCGGTTTGCGCCATTTTTTCATCCCAACTTTCGAGGACCTGAATCATGTTGAAAGGCTACGGGGCTGTCATCCTCGATGGCGCTTGGCTGACGCTTCAGCTCGCCTTGTCGTCCATGGCCCTGGCCATCGTTCTCGGGCTGATCGGCGTCGCGTTGCGCCTGTCGCCGGTGCGCTGGCTGGCGTGGCTGGGCGATCTGTATTCCACGGTGATTCGCGGGATTCCTGACCTGGTGCTGATCCTGCTGATCTTCTACGGCGGTCAGGACCTGCTCAACCGCGTTGCGCCTATGCTCGGCTATGACGACTACATCGACCTGAATCCGCTGGCCGCCGGTATCGGCACCCTCGGTTTCATCTTCGGTGCGTACCTGTCGGAAACCTTCCGCGGCGCGTTCATGGCGATCCCCAAAGGTCAGGCCGAAGCGGGCATGGCGTACGGCATGAGCAGCTTCCAGGTGTTCTTCCGGGTGCTGGTGCCACAGATGATCCGTCTGGCGATTCCGGGCTTCACCAACAACTGGCTGGTATTGACCAAGGCCACCGCGCTGATTTCCGTGGTCGGTCTGCAGGACATGATGTTCAAGGCCAAGCAGGCGGCCGACGCCACCCGCGAGCCTTTCACCTTCTTCCTCGCAGTGGCGGCGATGTACCTGGTGATCACCAGTGTCTCGTTGCTGGCGCTGCGTCACCTTGAGAAGCGCTACTCGGTAGGCGTAAGGGCGGCTGATCTATGATCTTCGACTACAACGTCATTTGGGAGGCCCTGCCGCTGTACTTCGGCGGTCTGGTCACGACCCTCAAGTTGCTCGCGCTGTCGCTGTTCTTCGGCCTGCTCGCGGCCCTGCCGCTGGGCCTGATGCGTGTGTCCAAGAACGCCGTGGTCAATGGCGCGGCCTGGCTGTACACCTACGTGATTCGCGGCACGCCGATGCTGGTGCAACTGTTCCTGATCTACTACGGTCTGGCTCAGTTCGAAGCCGTGCGTGAAAGCTTCTTGTGGCCGTGGCTGTCCAGCGCAACGTTCTGTGCCTGCCTGGCGTTCGCGATCAACACCAGCGCCTACACCGCCGAAATCATCGCCGGCAGCCTCAAGGCCACGCCGAACGGCGAGATCGAAGCGGCCAAGGCCATGGGCATGTCGCGCTTCAAGATGTACAAACGCATCCTGCTGCCATCGGCCCTGCGCCGGGCGCTGCCGCAGTACAGCAACGAAGTGATCATGATGCTGCAGACCACCAGTCTGGCGTCCATCGTGACCCTGATCGACATCACCGGCGCGGCCCGTACCGTCAACGCGCAGTTCTACCTGCCGTTCGAGGCGTACATCACCGCCGGCGTGTTCTACCTGTGCCTGACCTTCATTCTGGTGCGCCTGTTCAAGCTGGCCGAACGTCGCTGGCTGAGCTACCTGGCCCCGAGGAAGCACTGATATGGAACGTATCGACCACGTTCTGCCGTGGAGCCACCTGGGCAGCGAGCGCCGGATTTCGGTTTTTCGCTTCGGCAGCGGCGAGCGCAAGGCCTACATCCAGGCCAGCCTCCACGCTGACGAACTGCCCGGCATGCGCACCGCCTGGGAATTGAAAAAACGCCTCGGCGAACTCGAAGCCAAGGGCCTGCTCAACGGCGTCATCGAGCTGGTGCCGGTGGCCAACCCGCTGGGTCTCGGCCAGTTGTTGCAAGGCAACCATCAGGGCCGCTTCGAGGCCGGCAGCGGCAAGAATTTCAACCGTGATTTCGTCGAGCTCAGCGCCCCCGTGGCCGCCAGGCTGGAAGGACAACTCGGTGATGATCCGCACGCCAACATCCGTCTGATCCGTCAGGCAATGGCCGATCACCTGGCCGCATTGCCCGAGGCCAGCAGCCAGTTGCAAGGCATGCAGCGCATCCTGCTGCAACATGCCGCCACCGCCGATGTGGTGCTGGACCTGCATTGCGACTGCGAAGCCGCGCTGCACATGTACGCCTTGCCGCAACACTGGCCGCAGTGGCGTTCGCTCGCCGCGCACCTGGACGTGAAGGTCGGTTTGCTGGCGGAAGATTCCGGCGGCAGCTCGTTCGACGAGGCCTGTTCGCTGCCGTGGCTGCGCCTGTCGCGGCTGTTCCCGGATGCGCAGATTCCACTGGCGTGCCTGGCGACCACCGTCGAACTCGGCGGTCAGGCTGACACCACGCCGACGCAGGCCGAAGCCTGGGCCGAAGGCATTCTGGCGTTCCTCGCCGAGCAGGGCCTGATCCGTGGCGAGTGGCCGAACGCGGCGCACGAACCATGCGAAGGCATGCCGTTCGAAGGCACCGAAATGCTCCTGCCGCCGCATCCCGGTGTGGTGAGTTTTCTGCGCAAGCCCGGCGAGTGGGTTGAAGCCGGTGACAAGATTTTCGAAGTGATCGATCCGCTGTCGGATCGGGTCAGCACGGTGTGTGCTGGTACGTCCGGGGTGCTGTTTGCCATTGAGCGGCTGCGTTACGCCCAACCCGGTTTCTGGCTGGCCAAAGTGGCAGGGCGCGATGCGCTGCGCGACGGCCCTTTGCTCAACGACTGACTGTTTTTGTGAGAACCGACCGCATGTACAAACTTGAAGTCCAAGACCTGCATAAACGCTATGGCAGTCACGAAGTGCTCAAGGGCGTTTCCCTGAAAGCGGCCGCCGGCGATGTGATCAGCATCATCGGCTCCAGTGGCTCCGGCAAAAGTACTTTCCTGCGTTGCATCAACCTGCTCGAGCAGCCGCACGCGGGCAAGATCCTGCTCAACAACGAAGAGCTGAAACTGGTGGCGAACAAGGACGGCGCGCTGAAAGCCGCTGATCCGAAACAGCTGCAACGCATGCGTTCGCGTCTGTCGATGGTGTTCCAGCACTTCAACCTGTGGTCGCACATGACCGCGCTGGAAAACATCATGGAGGCGCCGGTTCACGTGCTGGGTGTGTCCAAGGCCGAAGCCCGCGAGAAAGCCGAGCACTACCTGAACAAGGTCGGCGTGGCTCACCGTAAGGATGCGTTCCCGGGGCATATGTCCGGTGGCGAGCAGCAGCGTGTGGCAATCGCCCGTGCGCTGGCGATGGAACCGGAAGTGATGCTGTTCGACGAGCCGACTTCGGCCCTCGACCCGGAACTGGTCGGCGACGTGCTGAAAGTCATGCAGGCCCTCGCTCAGGAAGGCCGCACCATGGTGGTGGTGACCCACGAAATGGGCTTCGCCCGTGAAGTGTCGAACCAGTTGGTGTTCCTGCACAAAGGCGTCGTCGAAGAAAGCGGCAACCCGCGTGAAGTGCTGGTCAATCCGCAATCGGAACGTTTGCAACAATTCCTCTCGGGCAGCCTCAAGTAATCGCTCCCGTTATGCACCAGATTAGGTCATGCTGCGCAGCGCGCCAGATGGTCTAATTTGGTTGCAGCCGATTTCGGTTTTTCCCTCTGTTTACGTTTCGGATCGCCCGCCATGACTGCCCATCGAATTGGTTTCCTGATTTGGCCCAGCACTAAAGCTCTGACTTTGGCGCTGGCGGAGGAGGCCTTGCGTGTTGCCCAGCGTGTGCATCCGGACGTGGTTTACGAGCTGTCGTTCCTGCAGGCCGAAGCACCGACCGAAGGTGAGTGGCAACTGCCCGGCGAACCCTGGGCCGGCAAACTCGAAAACTTCCAGAAACTGTTCCTGCTCGCCGATGAGCCACCGACAGCTTTGGCGCCGGCACTCAGCAGCGCGCTCAAGCAACTGGTGCGCGCCGGTTGTGTGATCGGTGGTTTGTCGGCTGGTGTGTATCCGCTGGCGCACCTCGGTCTGCTCGACGGCTATCGCGCAGCGGTGCACTGGCGCTGGCAGGACGATTTCGCCGAGCGCTTCCCGAAAGTCATCGCCACCAGCCATCTGTTCGACTGGGATCGCGATCGGCTGACGGCGTGCGGCGGCATGTCGGTACTCGATTTGTTGTTGGCGGTACTGGCCCGTGACCACGGCGCGGAACTGGCCGGTGCGGTTTCCGAAGAGCTGGTGGTCGAGCGCATCCGTGAAGGTGGTGAGCGTCAGCGCATTCCGTTGCAGAACCGTCTCGGCTCCAGCCATCCGAAGCTCACCCAAGCGGTGTTGCTGATGGAAGCCAACATCGAAGAGCCGCTGACCACCGACGAAATCGCCCAGCATGTGTGCGTGTCCCGTCGCCAGCTGGAGCGGATCTTCAAGCAATACCTCAACCGCGTGCCGAGCCAGTATTACCTGGAACTGCGCCTGAACAAGGCCCGGCAGATGTTGATGCAGACCAGCAAGTCGATCATCCAGATCGGCCTGTCGTGCGGTTTCTCCTCGGGGCCGCATTTCTCCAGCGCCTATCGCAACTTCTTCGGCGCCACGCCGCGGGAAGACCGCAACCAGCGGCGCAGCAGCAGCCCGTTCGAGCTGTCCTCGGTGCCGCCCGAGCGCGGTTGATTCCGGGTATCAGCGCCTCGAGGGCGCTGATACTCCAGGTCTTGCTCAGTCTTCGATATTGACGACGGGCCGTATGACCTGGGGCGGATGATCGAGAATGCCGTCGACGTTCAGGGTGTTGCCCGTCTCCTGGAAATAGGCTCGGATGCGGTTCATCGCACGCATGGAAAAGGGGTTGCCACGTAAATCGTAGCGATCACCGACATAGGCCGGTACCTCCATCAGTTCGTCCGGCATTTCGCTGATTTCATTACCTGACAGATCGATTTCCATCCAGTTGAAGTTGCCAAGCGCACCCCTGGGAATTTCGCGGATGCCGGTCGTGCTCAAGTCCAGATCGGTCAGTGCCTGCAGGTTGCTCAGGTCGGGAGCCAGTCCAAGCGGGTTGTCCTGCAGGTGCAAGAGCTCGAGAGTGTGCAGCCCCGCCAGGCCGTTCACATCTTTTGGCGTCAGGGTGATGTTGCATTCCGGCAGGCTCAGCGACGTCAGACGCCCCATCCTGAAGATGGCTTCGGGGACGGTTCTCAGGTCGTAGCCTCGGATATCGAGGCTATCAAGACTGGGGAACGCCTCCAGGAAACGGCCGATGCGCGGCGAGTGATCGCTGACACTGAGCAGGTACAGATCCGATACGTGGCCGAATTGCGCCGTCAGTGTCGGCAGTTCACCTCGTAGCGGCAGGCTCGACGCGAAGCGGTGATCTTCGATATCCGCGCCTTCCAGCGGTGTCTTGCGCCAGCAGGTCAGCAATTCCTCCTTGAAACGCGCACGGTTTTGCTCTTCTTTCAGGCGCTCCGCGGCGTCGAGTGGCTGGCCGCTGATGTCATTGACCGGCAGGTCGGCCTCCCATGCCGCAAGATCACCCAGCAATGTTGCCAGTTCGGTTTCAAGACGTGTCAGTTCGCTCCGCCCATCCGCCAGCGAGCCGTTCAGTCGGTAGACGAAGGCGCTCGCCTGTTCGTCGTCGAGGGCGGGGTACAGGGTCTGGACTCGGATCAGGTCTGTCATTTCGGCCATGACCCCAAGGTCTTCGCCGTTACGGCGATAGTAAATCTTGATCCGGTCACGGGTGGCGGCATTCAAGGGATTGTCGCCGAAGTCATAGCCATTGCCGACGGCTGCCGGCAAGGCGAAGACATCTTCGGGAAGCTCGGTGATGCGGTTGTTGTTGAGTACAACCGTTTCAAGCGCGGGGTGGTTCAACAGCCCCGCAGGAAGTTCGGTTATGGCCGTCGCCGACAGGTCGAGGTACTCCAGTGCTCGCAGGTTGCGCAAGTCAGGCACCATGCCCAGTGGATTGCGATACAGATCCAGGCTTTTGAGTCGGGTCAGCATTCCAAGAACGGTGTGGCCTTCGCTGTCCAGCACCACGTCGCAGTCGCTCAATGCCAGCTCCTCGAGTGCAGGCATGCGGGTGATCGATTGTGGAATGCGTCCGAGCGCCAGTTCGCGCAGCTCCAGGGTTTCGAGGCCGGGAAAACAGTGCAGAAAGTTGTCATTGATCCGCAGTTGTGAATTGCCATGAAGCGACAGCGCCGTGACGTGGCTGAAGTCAGTGCTCAAGGTGGGCATGTCGCCGATGAACGCAAGATTGAGGCTCAGCGTCACAGCTCGTGTTTCCGGATTCTCCTCCAGTCGCTCGCGCCAGAACGCCTCGAGTTCCAGGCGAAAGGCCTCGCGTTCGGCACGCTCGGTATCGCGTTCGATTTGACTGAGTACTTCATCGGTAGCGGGGAAACGCTCGGGAATATCGCCCACCCAGCGGTGCAGGGCTTCGACCAGTTGCTGCAATTCCGATTCCCAGCGGGCAATCTGCGCACGCCCTTGCTCGATGGTTCCAGGCAGCAGGTACAAGACGCGTTCGGCATCCTCGCGATCCACTGACGGGAACAGTTCTATGAGCCGGTCCAGGTCTTCGTTGGGCATGGAGACGCCGAAGTTTTGCCGGTGCTCCTGGAAGCAGACTTTGACCCGATCGCGAGTGGCCGGGGTCAGCGGGTTGTCGGCGAAGGTGAATTGTCGGGGGGTGTTCACCGGAATATCGAACAGGTCTTCGGGCAGTTCGCTGATCCGGTTGCGATCGAGGATTGCGACAGTCAGGCGCGGGTGTGTGAGCAGGCCGTCCGGCACGCTGGTCAGTTGGGTATCGACCAGACGCAAATGAATCAGTGCCGGCAGGCTGTCGAGAGGCGGAGGCGTACCCAGCGGGTTGCGACTCAGATTCAGATACTGCAGGGCATTCAAAGAGGAAAGGATGGTCTGGCCAGGCGAAGTCAGTGACAACCTGCAGTTTTCCAGGATCAGGCGTTGCAGCGAAGGCATTCGTGCGCAGGCTCGCGGGATCTCTGCGAGGTTGAAATCATGCAGTTCCAGATGATGTAAGCCGGTGAAAGACCCCAGAAAGGCGTCGGTGGCGCTCAGGGTCGTACTTCCATGCACTGACAACTCTGCAATATGGCTGAAGTCCGCCGACAACCGAGGCAGCTCGCCGATGAACGTAAGCGTCGTTATCAGGGTGTCGTGCCGCTGCCTGGGGTTGTCCGAAGACCGCATGTGCCACAACCGCTCCAGTTGGTCGGCAAAGGCTGTTCTCCTGGTGTGCTCGACGAACATCTCTGCCGGGCTCAACGGTTGACCGCTGACCGGATGTGAGGCGGGAATCGCGGTCTTCCATTGTTCGAGGTCCGCGACCAGTTGTTCGATTTCCGCCTTCCAGTGCCTGAGCAGGATGCGGCCCTGTTCCAGGTCGCCGGGCAAGCCATAGAAGACGTCGCTGGCTTCCTCGGTGTCCAGGGCGGGGAACAGGGCTTTGGTGGCTGCGATATCTGCTTCATCGGCAGGTACGCCGAAATCCGGACCGATTTCCCGAGAGTAGGTCTTGATGCGTTCCCGGGTCTCAGCGCTCAGCGGGTTGCCGGAAAAATCAAATCCTTCGCTGACGGTGGCCGGCAGTTGAAAAAAATCCTCGGGAAATTCGCTGATCCGATTGTCACTGACGATGGCCGTTTTGAGGTTCGGATGGCGAGTCATGCCGACTGGCGCTTCGTTGATTCCCGTGCTGGAAAGATCGAGGTAGTTGAGTTGGCTCAAGGCGCCGACATCGGGTGAATCGCCCAATGGGTTGCCGGGCAACTCAAGGGAGTCCAGCGCGGGCATGGCGGCCAGTGCCGCTTGCGCTTCGGCACTGAAGGTCACGCCGCAATTTTTCAGGACCAGCGCTTCGAGAGCTGGAAGGCGGGCGAGCGTTTGCGCAGTCCGGTCAAGGGTGAAATCGCGCAGAACCAGCGTAGTCAACCGCGGGAAACCGGCGAGGAATGAAGATGTGGAGGTGATCGATTTGTTGCCACTCAAGGACAACGTGCGGATGTGGCTGAAGTCCGCGCTCAGCACGGGCATGTCGCCCATGAAGGTTGCCTGCGCATTCAAGGTTTCGGCCCGTACCAGCGGCTGAGTCGTGGAACGGTGGCGCCATAGCCGTTCGAGGCGCCCGGCGAACGTTTCCCTGGCAAAGAGTTCTTCGAGTCGTTCATTGAGGGTCAGTGTCTCGCCACTGAGTGGATTGCGGTCTGGAATGTCCCGGACCCATCTGGCCAGATCTGCGGTCAGACGGGTTATTTCGGCTTCCCATCGTTCCAGCTGAAGCCGGCCTTGGGCGAGAGAGCCTGGAAGTCGGTAAATCAGCTCGCTGGCCTGGCGATCGTTGAGGTCGGTGAACAGCATTTTGGTCCGGTCGATCTCGGGTTGCTCTGGCCGCACGCCCATGTAATTGCCGGTGCGGTTGAAATAGACTTTCACCTGTTCACGCGTAGCACTGGAAAGTGGATTGCCGGCGAAATCGAATGTCGCCCCGGTGCTGGGCGACAGCTCGAACAGCACACCGGGCAGCGAAGTGATCTGATTGCCGGCCAGCCAGGCGCTTCTGATGCGCGGATGATCCAGCAGCCCGCTAGGCAGTGCGGAAATGCCGGTATCCATGAGGTTGAGATAGGTCAGCGCAGAAAGGCCGTTGACGTCCATCGTGATACCCAAGGGGTTACCCTGCAGATCGAGCGCCGTCAGTTCGTTGAGTGACGACAGCAGCAGCTGGTTTTGTGGGGTGAGAACGACGCCACATTGGCGCAGTCTCAGTTGTCGCAGCGAGCGCATCGTCTGGAGACTTTGCGGCAGGTCGTCCAGGTCGAAATGGTTCAGGGCCAGGCGTTGCAAGTTTGGAAAACGCTGGAGAAATGCGTCGACGCCGCCGGGATTGTCTGTGCCGGTCAGTTCCAGGTTGGTGATGTGATCGAAACTGGCGCTCAGGACGGGCAAGTCTCCCGGCAGTGGCTCTGAAAACAACAGACGGAAACCGGTCGCTTCCGGGGTTTCTCTGCGCCAGCATTTACGCAGAAGATGGGCGAACAGTTGGCGGTCGCGCAGGCTGGCCATCTGCCGGGCGAGGGACGCAGAGCCCCCTGTCTCCGGATTGTTGGGAACAGCGGCGTGCATCCACTGATTCAGGTCGCTGTCGAGCTGGGCGTATTCGAGGCTGAGCCGCGACAGTTCTGCATTCGCCCCGTGAGGGTGGGCTTGCAGTCGCGCGACCATGTCCTGCAAGTCGCCCTGCAACAGGCTCGGGTACACCTGCCTGATGCGGTTTTCCAGAGTGCGCGGGGTGCGCGGCGTTTCTCGGGCGTAACCTTGTGCCCCGGTCAGGCGCAGAGTCTCGATGGCCGGCGGGGAAGGGGGTTCGTTGACAATCGTCAGGCGCAGATCATTGCGTGGCAGCGGATTGTCACGCAGGGCCTGCCTGAGCTTTTCACCTTCACCGATGTGCAGGTTCAATGCCTGGCGCTGGGCGTCCGGCAAGGCTTGCAGAACACAGGTGTAGAAATCGGCGGTCCCCTGCAACTCCAGACCGTGCTGGTCATACGGCTTCCATCGACCGTTGGCGTCGAGTACCAGTACCCTCCTGATGGCGGCCGATTCGGGACCCGTGCTGTCGAGCAGTAGTCCTTGCGGGGATCCGGAGCGTACCTCCAGACGCACGTCGCCAGACCAGCCCGGTAATCGCTGGAGGCTGTGCAGCGCCAGGGTGTCGGAGTCGGGGTTGCTCACCGAATCCAGCTCCAGCCCTTCGTAGGCGCGAGTCACCCGCAGTTCATGCCGGGCCTCTTGCGCCAGTTCCTGTTGCCGAGCGGGCCAGTTTCCGGCTTCGATCTCCAACAGTTCCGAACCCGTGGCGGTATTGAGCAGCGCTTCGCTGATTTTTGCGGGCAGGCGGGGTTCGTGCAGGGCCACGGTTCTTGCCAGCGGTTCATCGCGGTGTTGAAGCGTCTGATAGCGCGTCTCGAACAAGGCCGTGCGTTCAGTTGTCGCGATCTGCGTCAGGCGGGCACGCAGGTTTCGGGTGCGTACTTCGAGGGCGATCACCTGGCCGAATTCCTCTTCAAGCAGCGTATTGATTTCGTGGTTGTCGAGTGTCTGCAGCAGAGTCTTGAGCAAGTCGCCGTCGGTCAGTCTGTTCTCATGGATGTCCGTCAGCGGCAACTGTTGATCGGTGGAGGATTGCCAGACGACGTCGCCCTGTTCGCTGAACAGGCGTAGTCGTCTGCCGGAGGGCCACAGGTGCTGATCCTTGAGAAGCTGGAGTTGAATCAGCGGATCGGCGGTGAGGTAATCCTCGGCCTTGCTGCTGCCGATCCGGTCGATGAAATCCTGCAAGTCCCGATCAATCAGAAAACGCTGGAGACTGTCGGCCAGCAAGGGCGGCATGGGCTCGCGGTTCATGTGCATCCTGCGCAGGACGTCTTCGTCGCAACCGCTGACCTGGAGCAGGCGTTCGCGTCGCGCCGGGGGCAACGATTCAACACTTGGACCCAGGCGCTGCAATACCGTCGCTCTGTCCCATTCCATTGGGCGCTCGAGTTCGGTATGGAAGGCGCCTTCACCGTTATGGAAAACGGTCGGGCGATACGCGTCCGGTCGGCTCGGATGTTCGATGTATAACTTGTCCGGCTGTCCCGAATGGCTGACGGCGTAGTGCCCCTGTTCGGCCGGCAGCCATTTGCGGCCTTGATACTCATGCAGGCCGGACGGGTCCGGCACGCTGCGGTCGGGCGGCAGGGCCTGCTGTTCGTAGGGCTTCAGGTCCGGCTTCCAATACAGCGTTTTGCCGTTGCGCAACTTGACGGGCCGGAAACGATCGATGAAGGCCACGACGGGGGCCGGCAGAACCCTGGGAAGTTCGGCCAGGGCGATACTGCCGCCAATGCCGAAAGCGCCGAGTTGCACCAGGGATTCCAGCGCGGCGAAGAGCTGCTCGCCGGCCTCGCTGGCCAATCCTTGAGCCCAATCGACAATGCCCTCGAATACCTCGTCGAGAAATTGATAGGCCATGTAGACCATCATCATTTCACCCAGGAACGGTATGAAGGGCAGCACGACAAACGCGGCAATCTGGAGAATCGATGTCGCCACGCTGACAAAGGAATCCCATCGTGCCCAGCGGGCATTGCGGTCGACGGCCGCGGTCGGGACGGCAAGGGTGGCGGCGTCGTTGAGTATCTTGTTCAGCTTGCGTTGATAAAGGTGTTCCGACAGGTCGCCAGCGATGGCGCTGATCGCCAGCTGCAACTTGGGGTGCTCAATGGGGGTATCGCGCCAGGTGGGCTGAGGGTTGCCGGGTTCGGGGGCGTGCCATTTCACTTGGCTCAGGCGCCGGTTCAGCTCGGAGAAGAATTGCCCCCGCTGGGCATGGGCGACGAATCCGCTGAAAAATTGCTGGTACTGCGGGGAGCGTAACTGACGGGTGAGTTCCTTCTCCAGTTCGGCGGTCGAGGCATAGTATTTGACCGGGTGCTCAGGGTCGCCTGGCACGTAGGCCGCCACGCCTGACGGTGTGCCTGCCTGTTCCAGGTCTGGCGCAAAAATCACGATACCTGCCAGCTCCGCCGACATCATCGTCAGATCGTGACAGCGCAGGGTCTGGCCGTTCACCCGCATGCCCTGCAAACCGTCGCTCAGGCCACCGATCAGGCGATACCAGCGTTCGTCGATATCCCGGTTGAGGCGCGCCAGCTCAAGCGCGGCTTTGAGACCTGCGATCTGGGTCGCTTTGACCTTCGGGGTCAATTCAGCGGCCACGACCGGATCGGAGATGCCGAGGCTGGTTTCAAGGTAGCGCTTGTAGCCGGCACCGATATCCAGCTCCCGGCACAGGCCCGTGAAAGCAGGTATGCCGATTTGTGCGCCGAGCGCCGGCCGTGTCTCGAACTGTCCTGTGGCCGACGGTTTGCTGATGAAGCAGGAGTCGCTGTCGTAGGCGTCGGCTCGTGTTTCATGTTCTTCGAAGTTGTGCAGCGCCGCGTCCAGCAAGGAAACCGTCCAGACCCGTACGCCGGTGCGGATGGAAAGGCCGGGCGGCGTGATCGGAATATAGAGGCGCAGGAAAGTTGCCCTCACGTCCAGCTCAAGTCCGTAGCGTGATTTCAACCCGGTTTTCAACAAGGGTTCGGCAAAAGTGTGGGCGTCCTGCACGCCTTCCAGCAACTGATCGACACTGTTTTGCACCTGCATGTGATCTGCGATGGCGGCGCGTAGCGCGAGGTGTTGTGCCCGTGGTGCCAACTTGAATGTGTCGGGAATTGTTCTGCGCGCATTTTTCAGTGCGTCGCGCCTGGTCTGCGAAGACTTGCCCAGCCATTCAGGGATGCCATTGAGAAGGGGTTGATAGTGTGGCGGCGAATGAAGCGGGGCGTACTCGGAAGCCAGAGGAGGCACGGGTGGTTTTTCGGTCGGTGATTGCATGGTGATTGCGCCTTGGCGTCTGGAAAAGTGCCAAGCGAATCAAAATGCGCACGATGAAGTGCGGTACATAGTTATCGCAGCGACAAGCTGTGGAATTGATATCCTCGCAGGCCTGCTGCAATTGTCGTCGACGGTTTAAACTGCGCCTTTGCGACGGTATATGTCGCATTGCCGTAAACCCGGGAAAATCCGGGGTTTGCGCTATAAGAAGTTGTCGCTTGGCGGCAAGGCCGGGCTGAAAACTGTCCTTACAATCCCCCCATCGCTCGCCAGTTTCAGGCGGGTGGCCCTCATCAGGAGACTCCGATGTCCGTTGAGCACGCTGCGGTACAACGCGCCGATTTCGACCAGGTTATGGTTCCCAACTACGCGCCTGCCGCTTTCATTCCGGTGCGTGGCGCCGGTTCCCGCGTCTGGGATCAGGCCGGCCGCGAGCTGATCGACTTCGCCGGCGGTATCGCCGTCAACGTATTGGGTCACGCGCATCCGGCGCTGGTCGGTGCCTTGACCGAGCAAGCGAACAAGCTGTGGCACGTGTCCAACGTGTTCACCAACGAGCCGGCCCTGCGTCTGGCGCACAAGCTGATCGACGCCACCTTTGCCGAGCGCGTGTTCTTCTGCAACTCCGGCGCCGAAGCCAACGAGGCCGCCTTCAAGCTGGCCCGTCGCGTTGCGTTCGACCGTTTCGGCACCGAAAAGTACGAAATCATCGCCGCGCTCAACAGCTTCCACGGCCGTACTTTGTTCACCGTGAACGTCGGTGGCCAGTCGAAGTACTCCGACGGTTTCGGCCCGAAAATCACCGGCATCACCCACGTGCCGTACAACGATCTGGCAGCGCTGAAAGCCGCTGTTTCGGACAAGACCTGCGCGGTCGTTCTGGAGCCGATCCAGGGTGAAGGCGGCGTGCTGCCGGCCGAGCTGGCTTACCTGCAAGGCGCCCGTGAACTGTGCGACGCGAACAACGCGCTGCTGGTGTTCGACGAAGTGCAGACCGGCATGGGCCGCACCGGCAACCTGTTCGCCTACCAGCATTTCGGTGTGGTACCGGACATTCTGACCAGCGCCAAGAGCTTGGGCGGCGGTTTCCCGATCGCCGCGATGCTGACCACCGAAGCGCTGGCCAAGCATCTGGTCGTCGGCACTCACGGCACCACTTACGGCGGCAACCCGCTGGCGTGCGCCGTGGCTGAGGCAGTGATTGACGTGATCAACACCCCTGAGGTGCTGAACGGCGTCAACGCCAAGCACGACAAGTTCAAGACCCGCCTGCAGCAGATCGGCGAGAAGTACGGCCTGTTCACCCAGGTGCGCGGTCTCGGTCTGCTGATCGGTTGCGTGCTGAGCGATGCCTGGAAAGGCAAGGCCAAGGACATCTTCAACGCCGCCGAACAAGAGGGCCTGATGATTCTGCAGGCCGGCCCGGACGTGATCCGTTTCGCCCCGAGCCTGGTGGTTGAAGACGCGGACATCGACGCCGGTCTGGATCGCTTCGAACGCGCTGCCGCGAAACTGACGCAAGCCTGATAGCCCCTTCGGCGCCTGACTTGATCAGGCGCCGAACCCAATTTTGATGCCGGGCAAAATCAAATGTGGGAGCAGGCTTGCTCGCGAAAGCGGTGGTCAGACAGCGAAAATGTTGACTGACAATCCGCTTTCGCGAGCAAGCCCGCTCCCACACTGATCTCTGTGTATGCAGTAGCTGCCCGGTTATTTTTCTGTGAATTGATAAGAGAAAGGAGTGACACCATGCTGGTGATGCGCCCCGCGCAAATGGCTGATCTGGGCGAGGTACAGCGTCTGGCTGCGGATAGCCCGATTGGTGTCACTTCCTTGCCGGATGACGTTGAGCGCCTGAGCGACAAGATCGCTGCGAGCGAAGCCTCGTTTGCCGCCGAAGTGAGCTTCAACGGCGAAGAGAGTTACTTCTTCGTCCTCGAAGACACTGCCACCGGCAAACTGGTGGGCTGCTCGGCAATCGTCGCGTCGGCCGGTTACTCCGAGCCGTTCTACAGCTTTCGCAACGAGACCTTCGTGCATGCTTCCCGCGAGCTGAAGATCCACAACAAGATCCACGTCCTCTCGCAATGCCACGATCTGACCGGTAACAGCTTGCTGACCAGTTTCTACGTGCAGCGCGAGCTGGTGGGTTCGCCTTGGGCCGAGCTCAACTCCCGTGGCCGTCTGCTGTTCGTCGCCAGCCACCCTGAGCGGTTCGCCGATTCGGTGGTGACCGAGATCGTCGGTTACAGCGACGAGAACGGCGACTCGCCATTCTGGGATGCCATCGGTCGCAACTTCTTCGACCTGAACTACGCCGAGGCCGAGCGCCTGTGTGGCCTGAAAAGCCGTACGTTCCTCGCCGAGCTGATGCCGCATTACCCGATCTACGTGCCGCTGCTGCCGGACTCCGCTCAGGAAGCGATGGGCCAGGTACACCCGCGCGCGCAGATCACCTTCGACATTCTGATGCGCGAAGGCTTCGAGACCGATCACTACATCGACATCTTTGACGGTGGCCCGACCCTGCATGCGCGTGTTTCGGGGATCCGTTCGATCGCCCAGAGCCGTGTGGTGCCGGTGAAGCTCGGCGAGCCGGTCAAAGGTGCCGGTCGCCAGTATCTGGTGGCCAATGCCCAGTTGCAGGATTACCGCGCGGTATTGCTCGAGCTGGATTACGCGCCGGGCAAACCGGTGACCCTGGATCTGGAAGCGGCCGAAGCCCTGGGCGTCGGTGAAGGTGCCAGCGTGCGCCTGGTGGCGGTTTAACGCCTTAGCGAGTTTCACGGGTGGCCACGGCGGCCCGTTTGAGGAGATAGCATGATTGTTCGTCCCGTACGCAGCAGCGATTTGTCCGCTCTGATCGACCTGGCCCGCAGCACCGGCACCGGCCTGACCACCTTGCCGGCCAACGAAGAGCGCCTGACCCACCGGGTCGGCTGGGCCGAGAAGACCTTTCGCGGTGAAGCCGGCCGTGGCGACGCGGACTACCTGTTCGTGCTCGAAGACGACAACGGTCGCGTGGTGGGGATTTCCGCCATCGCCGGCGCTGTCGGTCTGCGTGAGCCTTGGTACAACTTCCGCGTCGGCCTGACCGTCAGCGCCTCGCAGGAGCTGAACATCTATCGCGAGATCCCGACGCTGTTCCTGGCCAACGACCTGACCGGCAACTCCGAGCTGTGCTCGCTGTTCCTGCACGCCGATTACCGCACCGGCCTCAACGGCCGCATGTTGTCCAAGGCGCGGATGCTGTTCATCGCCGAATTCCCGCAACTGTTCGGCAACAAGATAATCGCCGAGATGCGCGGCGTGTCGGATGACGCCGGCCGTTCGCCGTTCTGGGAAAGCCTGGGCCGGCACTTCTTCAAGATGGAATTCAGTCAGGCCGATTACCTGACCGGCGTCGGCAACAAGGCGTTCATCGCCGAACTGATGCCGAAATTCCCGCTGTACACCTGCTTCCTGTCGCCGGACGCGCGCAACGTCATCGGCCAGGTGCACCCGGACACTGAGCCTGCGCTGGCGATGCTCAAGAGCGAAGGCTTCAGCTATCAGGGTTACGTCGACATCTTCGACGCCGGCCCGGCCATCGAGTGCGAGACCAGCAAGATCCGCGCGGTGCGTGACAGCGAAGCGCTGGTGCTGGCCATCGGCACGCCGGGCGACGACGCCACGCCGTTCATCATCCATAACCGCAAACGCGAAGATTGCCGCATCACGGCTGCGCCGGCCCGTCTGGCCGCCGGCACCCTGGTGGTCGATCCGCTGACCGCCAAACGTCTTCAACTCAACGCTGGCGATCAGGTGCGCGCCGTGGCGTTGTCCGCTGCCCGGGAGTCGAAATAATGAATTCGCTATACATCGCAGGTGAGTGGCTGGCCGGTCAGGGCGAGGCCTTTCAATCGTTGAACCCGGTGACCCAGCAAGTGCTGTGGTCGGGGGAGGGCGCCACCGCCGCTCAGGTCGAGTCGGCCGTGCAGGCTGCGCGTCAGGCATTCCCAAGCTGGGCCCGTCGTACCCTGGAAGATCGCATCAGCGTGCTCGAAGCGTTCGCCGCTGCACTGAAAAATCACGCCGACGAACTGGCCCGCACCATCGGTGAGGAAACCGGCAAACCGCTGTGGGAAGCCGCGACCGAAGTCACCAGCATGGTCAACAAGATCGCGATCTCGGTGCAGAGCTACCGCGAACGTACCGGCGAGAAGAGCGGCCCGTTGGGCGACGCCACCGCCGTGTTGCGCCACAAGCCCCACGGCGTGGTCGCGGTGTTCGGCCCTTACAACTTCCCTGGTCATTTGCCGAACGGCCACATCGTGCCGGCGCTGCTGGCCGGTAACAGCGTGCTGTTCAAGCCAAGCGAGCTGACCCCGAAAGTCGCCGAGCTGACGGTCAAGTGCTGGATCGAAGCCGGTCTGCCGGCCGGTGTCCTGAACCTGCTGCAAGGCGCCCGCGAAACCGGTATCGCACTGGCGGCGAACCCGGGTATCGACGGTCTGTTCTTCACCGGTTCCAGCCGTACCGGCAATCACCTGCATCAGCAATTCGCCGGTCGTCCGGACAAGATTCTTGCGCTGGAAATGGGCGGCAACAACCCGTTGGTGGTCGATCAGGTCGCTGATCTTGATGCGGCGGTTTACACGATCATTCAGTCGGCGTTCATTTCCGCCGGTCAGCGTTGCACTTGCGCCCGGCGTCTGCTGGTGCCGCAAGGCGCGTGGGGCGACAGCCTGCTCAAGCGTCTGGTGGAAGTCAGCTCGACCATCGAGGTCGGCGCGTTCGACCAGCAGCCGGCGCCGTTCATGGGCTCGGTGGTTTCCCTTGGCGCGGCGAAAGCGTTGATGGATGCCCAGGCGCATCTGCTGGCCAATGGCGCAGTGTCGCTGCTGGCGATGACTCAACCGCAGGCGCAGTCGGCGCTGCTGACTCCGGGCATCGTTGATGTGACGGCGGTTGCCGATCGTTCCGACGAAGAACTGTTCGGTCCGCTGCTGCAAGTAATTCGCTACAGCGATTTCGAAGCCGCGATTGCCGAAGCCAACAACACCGCATTCGGTCTGGCCGCTGGCCTGCTGTCGGATTCCGAAGAGCGCTATCAGCAGTTCTGGCTGGAAAGCCGTGCCGGGATCGTCAACTGGAACAAGCAACTGACGGGGGCTGCGAGCAGCGCACCGTTCGGCGGTGTCGGCGCTTCGGGCAACCATCGCGCCAGCGCCTACTACGCGGCGGATTACTGCGCGTACCCGGTGGCCTCGCTGGAAACCCCGAGCCTGGTGTTGCCGGCGGCCCTGACGCCTGGCGTGAAGATGGCGTGATGCTAATCGCTGGCAAGCCAGCTCCCACAAGGGCGATGAGATCCCTGTGGGAACTGGCTTGCCAGCGATGGCCGCGCCGCGGTCTCAAAGAATAGTTACTGAAGCCTATAACAACAGATTCTCGTGGAGCCTCGCTGATGAAATCCTATGAAGTCAATTTTGACGGTCTAGTGGGGCCGACCCATAACTACGGTGGTCTGTCCTACGGCAACGTTGCGTCTCAGAGCAACAGCCAGCAATCCTCGAACCCCAAGGAAGCGGCGCTGCAAGGCCTGGCGAAAATGAAAGCGCTGATGGAAATGGGCTTTCAGCAAGGCGTGCTCGCGCCGCAGGAGCGTCCGGACGTGGCTGCCTTGCGCCGTTTGGGTTTCAGCGGTACCGACGCTCAGGTGATCGAGCGCGCCGCCAAAGAAGCGATGCCGTTGCTGGTCGCCAGTTGCTCGGCGTCGAGCATGTGGGTAGCCAACGCCGCCACGGTCAGCCCGAGTGCCGACACTGCTGACGGTCGCGTGCATTTCACCGCCGCCAACCTGAACTGCAAATACCACCGCAGCATCGAACACCCGACCACCAGTCGCGTGCTGGGCGCAATGTTCGCCAACCAGCAACACTTCGCTCACCACGCCGCATTGCCGGCGGTGGCGCAGTTCGGCGACGAAGGCGCAGCGAACCACACCCGTTTCTGCCGTGAGTACGGCGAGGCTGGTGTCGAGTTCTTCGTGTTCGGTCGCAGTGCGTTCGACACTCGCTACCCGGCACCGCAGAAATACCCGGCGCGCCAGACCCTCGAAGCGTCGCAGGCGGTTGCCCGTCTGCACGGCCTGCGTGATGACGGCGTGGTCTACGCGCAGCAGAATCCGGCCGTTATCGACCAGGGCGTGTTCCACAACGACGTGATCGCGGTGGGCAACGGCGAGGTGCTGTTCTATCACGAGGACGCGTTCCTCGACACCGATCAGATGCTGGCCGAACTGCAAGCCAAACTGGCCAAGGTCGGCGGCAAGTTCCAGTCGGTCTGTGTGCCGCGTTCGGCGGTCACCGTGGACGACGCCGTGCGTTCCTACCTGTTCAACAGCCAGCTGCTGTCGCGCCCTGATGGTTCGATGCTGCTGATCGTGCCGGAAGAATGCCGTGGCAACGAGCGCGTGTGGAATTACCTTCAAGGCCTGACCAGCTCCGGCGGCCTGATCCGTGAAGTGAAAGTCTTCGACCTCAAGCAAAGCATGCAGAACGGCGGTGGCCCGGCGTGCCTGCGACTGCGCGTCGCGCTCAACGAAACCGAGCTAGCGGCCGTCAACCCAGGGGTTATCATGACCGCCCCGTTGTACGGTTCGTTGACCGCATGGGTTGAAAAGCACTACCGCGACCGCCTGACCGAAAGCGATCTGGCGGATCCGCAGTTGCTGCTTGAATGCCGGACGGCACTGGATGAACTGACGCAAATCCTTAAACTGGGCGCGGTTTATCCATTCCAGATCAATTGATGGCCGGCGCGCCGCCTGAACGCGGCGCGCGGCTTTTCTCCCCCAACAGAGCGTAAAAAAGACATGAGCGATTCCCTGCGGCTGATCCTTGAAGACACCGACGGCAAGCAACTGGAAACTTCCTGCACCCGCGTCGCGGTCATGTGGCAAGGCAAAGAGCTGTGGATCCAGCAGGACGGCCGTGGCCAACTGCTGATCGGCGTGGACGTCGAAGAGGGCGACGAAGAGTACGCCAACCTGCTGTTGCGCCCATTGGCGACTAATCTGGTAAGTCTGCAACTGGAGATGGAACCGGCTGACCTCGGCGACGACGACGGCCACGTGCACGGCCCGGATTGCAACCACGACCACTAAGGAAACCGCTCTATGCTCGCCCTCGGCAAACTGCTTGAACTGACCCTCGCCGGCCGCGAACCGGCGGAGAAGACTCAACTGACTGTCGAAGGCGTGCGCATGCGCTGGTTGAGCGAGGGTGCGCTGGAAGTCCGGCCACCCGAAGCGCGCGATAACGGCTTGGACCTGCTGCTGTCGGCAGGCATCCACGGTAATGAAACGGCACCGATCGAATTGCTCGACCGGCTGCTGCATGACATCGCTCGCGGCGACCTGAAGCCGCGTGCACGTATTCTGTTTCTGTTCGGCAACCCGGAAGCGATTCGCAAGGGCGAGCGTTTCGTCGAGCAGGACGTCAATCGGCTGTTCAATGGCCGTCACGAACAAAGCAGCGGTTCCGAAGCCCTGCGTGCCTGCGAACTGGAACGGCTGGCGGCGAGTTTCTTCAGCCTTCCTGACCGTCAGCGCCTGCACTACGACCTGCACACGGCGATTCGCGGTTCGAAGATCGAGCAGTTCGCTTTGTATCCGTGGAAGGAAGGTCGCCAGCATTCCCGTCTTGAACTGGCCCGTCTGCGCGCCGCCGGCATGGAAGCGGTGCTGTTGCAGAACAAGCCGTCGATCGTGTTCAGCTCCTACACCTACGACAAGCTGGGGGCCGAGTCCTTCACGCTGGAACTGGGCAAGGCGCGGCCATTCGGGCAGAACGCCGGGGTCAATGTGTCGCTGCTGGAAACCCGTCTGAAGCAGATCATCGAAGGCACCGAGCCGGAGATGGCCGAGCAGGGCCTGGACGGTCTGCAACTGTTCAGCGTGGCCCGGGAAATCATCAAGCACAGCGATGCGTTCCGCCTGAACTTGCCAGCGGACATCGAAAACTTTTCGGAACTGGATGTGGGTTATGTGCTGGCCGAAGACCTGGCCAATACCCGCTGGATCATCGAAGAGCAGGGCGCGCGGATTATCTTCCCCAATCCCAAGGTCAAGAACGGCCTGCGAGCGGGCATTCTGATCGTGCCGACCACTGACGAAAATCTTGCCTGAAACTGAATCTCCCCCGCGCAGCGCGCGGGGGAGATCGTTATTTCATCAGACCGCTACAGCACGCGGCTCGGTGCGGCGCAACGCACGCACTTTCTGCAACGTATCGGCGCAGGTCTTCGCCGCTTCCTGACCCTTGTGCACGAAATGCTCGAAGAAGAACTTCTGGTGTTCTTCGCCGGCATGGAAGTGGTGCGGGGTCAGCGACACCGAAAACACCGGTACTTCGGTTTCCAGCTGCACCTGCATCAGGCCGCTGACCACCGACTGGGCGACGAACTCGTGACGGTAGATCCCGCCGTCCACCACCAGCGCCGCCGCGACGATACCGGCATAACGACCGGTCTTGGCCAGCAGCTTGGCGTGCAGAGGCATTTCAAAGGCGCCGCCGACTTCGAAGAAATCGATGTCCGATTCCTGATAACCCTGAGCGATCATTTCGGCGAGGAAGCCTTTACGGCTCTGGTCGACGATTTCCTTGTGCCAGCAGGCCTGGATGAACGCGACGCGCTCGCCGTGGGTGTGTTTGCTTTTGCTGTCGATAGCGGTGGGTTGCATGTTCTGACTCCTGTTTGTGTGAAAAACAGGGCGTTATGAATCGAAAGGGATTCAAGGGTACGCACGCTCGCGCATACACGGCGGACGGCCCTTTGGCGTCAATCCCGTTCTCTCTTCATCCGGACTGTGACCGTCGGCCCCGGAATCACACCGGGTCTGCTGACCTTGCCGGCGCTCACGGCTTTTGCCGTGCTCGTCACCAAGCGCTCGCGGGCTATGCGCATTGCGCGCAATTACCGCCGGTGGGGAATTGCACCCCGCCCTGAGAACGTTTCGCCGCCCTTTATCGGGCGGCGCAGCGTTTTTAACACAGATTGCCAGGCCGCGCATTGCGCCTTTGTGATGATTGCCATCGGATTATTCGAAGCGTGAAAACGACTTTTCCTTGCGCAAGGGTTGATTAATCCGCGCCATGCCCGCAGTAATTCGTCTTCGAAAAGGGATTTTCCCTGCTGACTTGAGGCCAGGTTCATGAGCGTTATCGATCTTCGCAGCGACACCGTCACTCAACCGACCCCCGCCATGCTCGACGCGATGACCCGCGCCGACACCGGAGATGACGTGTATGGCGAAGATCCGACGGTCAATCGTCTGGAAGCCGAATTGGCAAAACGGCTGGGTTTTGCTGCGGCGCTGTTTGTCCCGACCGGCACCATGAGCAATTTGCTGGGCTTGATGGCGCACTGCGAGCGTGGTGACGAGTACATCGTCGGCCAGCAGGCGCACACCTATAAGTACGAGGGTGGCGGCGCAGCGGTGCTCGGCTCGATCCAGCCACAGCCGCTGGAAGTGCAGGCCGATGGCTCGCTGGACCTGGACCAGGTGGCAGCGGCGATCAAGCCTGATGACTTCCACTTCGCCCGCACCCGCCTGCTGGCGCTGGAAAACACCATGCAGGGCAAAGTGCTGCCGCTGGACTATCTGGCCCGGGCCCGCCAGTTCACTCAGGACAATGGCCTTCAGCTGCATCTGGACGGCGCGCGGCTGTATAACGCGGCGGTCAAGCTCGGAGTCGATGCACGGGAAATCACCCAGTATTTCGATTCGGTCTCGGTGTGCCTGTCCAAAGGCCTTGGCGCGCCGGTCGGGTCGGTGCTGTGCGGTTCGTCGGCGTTGATTGCAAAGGCCCGGCGCCTGCGCAAAATGGTCGGTGGCGGCATGCGTCAGGCTGGATTGCTGGCGGCGGCGGGGCTGTATGCGCTGGATCACAATGTCGAACGTCTGGCCGATGACCATGCCAACGCACAGTTGCTGGCTGAAGGCTTGCGCGAGGCCGGTTTCAGTGTCGAGCCGGTGCAGACCAACATGGTTTACGTGCAGATGGGCGACCGTGCCGAGGCGATCAAGGCATTTGCCGCCGAGCGCGGGATCAAGTTGAGCGCTGCCGCCCGTCTGCGGATGGTCACGCACATGGACGTCAATCGCTCGCAAATCGAGCAAGTGATCGCGACATTCGTCGAGTTTTCGCGCAAGTGACAGCGTTAGCGGCCCAATTGACCGTTTCTATCGTATAAACACGCTGTACCCCGCGCGCAGGGCCGATATAATGCGGCCCTTTGCCGTCGTTTCGTCTGTTGACGTTTCGTACAGGCCTTTGGCCGCAGCCTCCGTGGAAGAACCTAATGAAAAGCGCAGAAATCCGTGAAGCCTTCCTTCGCTTCTTCGAAGAGCAAGGCCACACCCGTGTAGCCTCCAGCTCTTTGATTCCGGGCAACGACCCCACCCTGCTGTTCACCAACGCGGGGATGAACCAGTTCAAGGACTGCTTCCTGGGCCAGGAAAAGCGCGCGTACACCCGCGCCGTCTCCAGCCAGAAATGCGTGCGCGCCGGCGGCAAGCACAACGACCTGGAAAACGTCGGTTACACCGCCCGTCACCACACCTTCTTCGAAATGCTGGGTAACTTCAGCTTCGGCGATTACTTCAAGCGTGATGCCATCACCTACGCCTGGAACTTCCTGACCTCCGAAAAGTGGCTGAACCTGCCGAAGGAAAAGCTGTGGGTCACCGTCTACGCCAGCGATGACGAGGCTTACGACATCTGGACCAAGGAAGTCGGTGTGCCGGCCGAGCGCATGGTGCGCATCGGCGACAACAAAGGCGCGCCTTACGCGTCCGACAACTTCTGGACCATGGGCGATACCGGCCCGTGCGGTCCTTGCACCGAGATTTTCTACGATCACGGCGCCGACATCTGGGGCGGCCCACCGGGCTCGCCGGAAGAAGACGGCGACCGTTACATCGAAATCTGGAACAACGTGTTCATGCAGTTCAACCGCACCGCCGATGGCGTGTTGCACCCGCTGCCAGCCCCGTCGGTGGACACCGGCATGGGTCTTGAGCGGATCAGTGCCGTGCTGCAGCACGTTCACTCGAACTATGAAATCGACCTGTTCCAGAGCCTGCTGGCCGCATCGGCCAAGGCTATCGGTTGCAGCAACGACAATCAGGCGTCGCTGAAAGTCGTGGCGGACCACATCCGTTCCTGCGGCTTCCTGATTGCCGATGGGGTGCTGCCGTCCAACGAAGGTCGCGGTTACGTGCTGCGCCGGATCATCCGTCGCGCCTGCCGTCACGGCAACAAGCTGGGCGCCAAGGGCAGCTTCTTCTACCAGATCGTTGCCGCACTCGTGGCCGAGATGGGCGAAGCGTTCCCGGAGCTGAAATCCCAGCAGGCGCATATCGAGCGCGTACTGAAGGCCGAAGAAGAGCAGTTCGCCAAGACCCTGGAGCAGGGCCTGAAAATCCTCGAGCAGGATCTGGCCGAGCTCAAAGGCGACGTGGTGCCGGGCGACGTGGTGTTCAAACTCTACGACACCTACGGTTTCCCGATGGACCTGACTGCGGACATCGCCCGCGAGCGCAGCCTGACCATCGACGAAGCCGGTTTCGAGCGTGAAATGGAAGCCCAGCGCGTCCGTGCACGTTCCGCCAGCTCGTTCGGTCTGGACTACAACAGCCTGGTCAAGGTAGACGTCGACACCGAATTCACCGGTTACCACGCCACCAGCGGTTCGGCGAAAGTCGTTGCTCTCTATAAAGATGGCCAGTCAGTGGACGTCTTGAGTGAAGGGCAGGAAGGCGTTGTGGTTCTGAACCAGACCCCTTTCTACGCCGAATCCGGCGGCCAGGTCGGCGATTGCGGTTACCTGCAGGCCGGCAACAGCCGTTTCGACGTGCGCGACACCACCAAGACCGGCGGCGCGTTCCTGCACCACGGTGTACTGGCGTCGGGCAGCCTGATCGTTGGCGCACCGGTGGAAACCCACGTCGAAGCCGACGTGCGTCACGCCACTTCGCTGAACCACTCGGCCACTCACTTGCTGCACGCTGCGCTGCGCAAAGTGCTGGGCGACCACGTTCAACAGAAGGGCTCGCTGGTCGACAGTCAGCGCCTGCGTTTCGACTTCAGTCACTTCGAAGCGATCAAGCCTGAGCAGATCAAGGCGCTGGAAGACATCGTCAACGCCGAGATCCGCAAGAACTCCGCCGTTGAAACCGAAGAAACCGACATCGAAACCGCCAAGCAGAAAGGCGCGATGGCGCTGTTCGGCGAGAAGTATGGCGACAACGTGCGCGTGCTGAGCATGGGCGGTGATTTCTCCGTCGAACTGTGCGGCGGTATCCACGCCAACCGTACCGGCGACATCGGCCTGCTGAAAATCATCAGCGAAGGCGGTGTGGCATCGGGCGTGCGTCGTATCGAAGCGGTCACTGGCGCTGCGGCGCTGGCTTACTTGAACGCTGCTGAAGAACAACTCAAGGAAGCGGCCAGCCTGGTCAAGGGCAGCCGCGACAACCTGATCGACAAGCTGTCGGCGGTGCTGGAGCGCAACCGTGCGCTTGAAAAGCAGCTCGAGCAGTTGCAGGCCAAGGCTGCCGCCGCTGCGGGCGATGATCTGTCGGCCTCGGCTGTGGACGTCAAGGGCGTGAAAGTGCTGGCCGTGCGTCTGGATGGTCAGGACGGCAAGGCGCTGCTGGCGCTGGTCGATCAGCTGAAAAACAAACTCGGCCGCGCAGTGATCCTGCTCGGCAGTGTCCATGAGGAAAAGGTCGTACTGGTCGCAGGCGTGACCAAGGACCTGACTGGCCAACTCAAAGCCGGTGATTTGATGAAACAGGCTGCTGCGGCAGTGGGCGGGAAGGGCGGTGGTCGTCCGGACATGGCGCAGGGCGGCGGTGTCGACGCCGGCGCACTGGATAGCGCACTGGCGCTGACCGTTCCATTCGTCGAGCAGGGTTTATAAGACGGCCCGTCGGGCCCGCAGTCTAGTGGCGGGCCCGGCGGCTGTTCGAGTGATTATTGGGCGCCCTTCATGGGCAGAGGCGGCTTTGAAATGGCTTTGATCGTACAGAAATTTGGAGGCACCTCGGTCGGCACTGTCGAGAGAATCGAGCAGGTCGCCGACAAGGTTAAGAAATTCCGCGATGCCGGCGATGACCTGGTGGTTGTGCTGTCTGCAATGAGCGGCGAGACCAACCGTCTGATCGATCTGGCCAAGCAAATCAGTGGCGAAGATCAACCGGTTCCGCGCGAACTGGATGTGATCGTTTCCACAGGTGAGCAGGTGACGATCGCCCTGTTGGCCATGGCGCTGATCAAGCGCGGTGTGCCGGCGGTGTCGTACACCGGCAACCAGGTGCGGATCCTGACGGACAGTGCGCACAATAAAGCGCGTATCTTGCAGATCGATGACCAGAAGATTCGCGGTGACCTGAAAGCAGGTCGTGTGGTGGTGGTCGCCGGTTTCCAGGGCGTCGACGAGCACGGCAACATCACGACCCTGGGTCGTGGCGGTTCCGACACCACCGGCGTGGCGCTGGCCGCTGCGCTGAAGGCTGATGAGTGCCAGATCTACACCGACGTCGATGGTGTCTATACCACTGACCCGCGCGTGGTATCGGTTGCTCAGCGTCTGGACAAGATCACCTTCGAAGAGATGCTGGAAATGGCCAGCCTCGGTTCCAAGGTGTTGCAGATCCGCGCGGTGGAGTTCGCCGGCAAGTACAACGTTCCGCTGCGCGTACTGCACAGCTTCAAGGAGGGTCCGGGCACCCTCATTACTATTGATGAAGAGGAAACCATGGAACAGCCGATCATTTCCGGCATCGCTTTCAATCGCGATGAAGCCAAGCTGACCATCCGTGGCGTGCCAGACACCCCGGGCGTGGCGTTCAAGATTCTCGGCCCGATCAGTGCCGCGAACATCGAAGTCGACATGATCGTGCAGAACGTCGCGCACGATAACACTACCGACTTCACCTTCACCGTGCACCGCAACGACTACCAGTCCGCGCAAACCGTGCTGGAAAACACCGCTCGCGAGATCGGTGCCCGTGAAGTGGTTGGCGACACCAAGATTGCCAAGGTCTCGATCGTCGGCGTCGGCATGCGTTCCCACGCAGGCGTGGCCAGCCGCATGTTTGAATCCCTGGCAAAGGAAAGCATCAACATCCAGATGATCTCGACCTCGGAAATCAAGGTTTCCGTGGTGATCGAAGAGAAGTACCTGGAACTGGCTGTGCGCGCCCTGCACACGGCTTTCGAGCTCGACGCTCCGGCCCGTCAGGGCGAGTGATGCGTTGTCTGAAGGGCGCGGTCTGACCGCGCCCTTTATTTTTTGAATGGCGCGAGCCCCCGAACTGTTCTTTTGCTCGCGCTGGTCAATACTCAGGCATGTAGGGCTACGATCGCTCCGGTTGTAGGTCGGGTGCCTTTTTTTTGCAGACTGTTGTCCCTGAAATGATTCGCGTGAGGAGAAAGGTATGCTGATTCTGACTCGTCGGTGCGCAGAAAGCCTGATTATCGGTGATGGCGAAATCACCGTGACCGTGCTCGGCGTTAAAGGAAATCAAGTGCGTATCGGCGTCAACGCCCCGAAAGAGGTGGCCGTGCACCGTGAAGAAATCTATCTGCGTATAAAGAAAGAGAAGGACGAAGAACCAAGCCATTAATTTTTATCGATTTTTATGTTTGCAAACGGGGAAGAAGGTGGTTAATATACGCCCCGTGTTGCGGAGAGCTGGCCGAGTGGCCGAAGGCGCTCCCCTGCTAAGGGAGTACACCTCAAAAGGGTGTCGGGGGTTCGAATCCCCCGTTCTCCGCCATTATTTGCTTAGTACGTTGTAATCTGGCTTTTTCTGTAAGTTGTTGAATTTATTAGAAAAAGTGGTTGGAATAGAGATTAGACGGGCTATAATGCGGCGCAACAAATGCACTCGTAGCTCAGCTGGATAGAGTACTCGGCTACGAACCGAGCGGTCACAGGTTCGAATCCTGTCGAGTGCA